>DZAY01000014.1 GCA_022729735.1 Helicobacter cetorum | reverse complement strand
TTCATTGCCCAATCAAAGCTTACTAATTTTCTTGACATTTTTTATCCTTTTAATTAACTAAAAAAACTTTTAACTTTATTAAAACCAGCAGAGATACTATTTCCAACTTTAGAACCAACATCACATACAGCTTTTGCAACACTTTTATAAGTATCAACTGCATAATTAACTACTTTTTCAGTACCTTTTACAATCAGCTCACCAACTCCACTTCCAGCAATACCACCAACAGCACTACCAATAAATCCACAAATCATAGCTCCAACTGGAGAAAATATTGCTCCTAAAGAAGTGCCAATAGCTCCACCTTTAATAGCTCCAGCAATTCCACCAAGAGTAGAAGCATTTACAACACTCATCTCTTTTAAACCTTCTTTAAGTGTAATATGACCCATTGCCATTTTATACATAATTTTGGCATTTTCTATTCCAACATGAACTATATTTGTAATTGTTGCAATTGGTGTGCTTTTTGCAATTTTCATAAACCCTTTTCTAACTGCTATCGTAACTCCTGTTACAATTGCCGTTTTAATTCCTATTGATTTTGCACCATCTACACTACTATCAAACCACTCTTTTAAATCTGTTTTAACCTTTTGATTTTTTTCACCTCTGATTTTATTCCAAACTCTTCTTGCTAAAACCCTACCACCTTGAATAAGCGAATGAAACATTACCATTTTAGAAGTTTCCATAGCGATAGATTTAGCTATTATGGTTTTATCAACCTTATCCCAATTATGCTCTCTTATATTTTTCTCTTGTTGTATCTCTGCTTGTATTTTTTTAGCTTCTTCATAGCTTAACGATTTTGATTTTACTCCATCTATTTCAATACAATCTTTGGCATTTTTGATTTCACTCTCTTGCCCTTTTGGCACAAGTTTGCCTTGTCCTTTATACTTATAATTACTATCTTCATCTAAAAATAGTTTATCAGTTGATTTTGCATTTTGTCCATATTTTGCTTGATACCGTTTGACAACTTCGCCAGTTCTAATATCTTTTATCTGAATATCAACCGAATTTTTATTGGTGCTTTCTAATATCTCTGCACGATAAGGACTATTTTTTGTCGTTGCTTCTATATTAAAACTATTAACATGATGATTTTCTGCCACAAATCCATGAAGATTTGGATTTAAATTCATCTCACCATTACGATTTGTATAAATTCTTATAGATTGTTCATTCGCTTCTTTTAGGGCATTTTCAATCCCTTTCGCATAAGTTCCCACATTTACAATATTTGCAGAAGTTGCACCTGTTTCTATCTTTTTTGCTATCCAACTCTCTACACTTTTGCCATCTTTCACATCTTTTTTTATCTCTTCATAATCAGCTTCGATAACTTCAACACTCTCAATAATCTCTTTAGAACTTTTTTCTATCACTTCTTTATTTGGAAACTCATTTGGATGTTTTGCTAACTCCAACTTCACCCACTCATTTAGAGGTAAATCTTTTGGTTTATTGAAATATGAATTTAAAGTTTCCTTTATTAACTCAACTGTGCTTTTCGCATTTTCTTCACTTCCAAAAACTTCAATACCATGTTTTTCTGCTAATTTCTCTTCATCTTCTATTGTTAAAACTTCATATTTACTCATCTATTTTCTCCTTTTTATTTTAATTTTTCAATCTCATGAATACTTAAACCAGTTAAATCAGCAATTACATCTACATCTAAACCTTTTAAAAGTGATTTTTTCGCAATTTCTATTTTTGCCAACTTTTCACCTTTTTCAATTCCTTCTTGCTCACCTTTCATTTTTCCTTCAATCTTAGCAGTGTCAAGTAGTGATATTTCAAGCATTTTATTTTCTACTTTTCTTTGATATTTTAGTTTTTCTTCATAAGTAAGTTTTAAAACATCAAGTTTTTCTTTTGCTTTTTCTAATCCTTTGGCTTTGAAATTATCTTGTATTTCTTCAGTTTTAAGGAAATATATCCACTCATCAATTGTGTTTTTTGCAATATCATTAAAGCTATTAACTTTGATAATGTAGTATTCTGGGAAGATTTCATAAACTTCACTTTTATTAAACTCTCTTTTTTGATAATTTGAGAGTTTCAAATCGCTCTCTTTTTTGTTTAAACCTTTAAAATCCATCTTTCCGTGATACAAATAATCTTCGCCTTGCCCTAAATCAAAATATACAATATTTACTGAATAAACTTTTTTTACTTGTTTATATCCTCTGCCACCATCGATATATTGGCAAATTAGTTTTGAAGTGCCATAAATCATTCTATGAAAATAGTCTGTTTCGCTATTGTGTTGAAGTTCGATTAAAATCAATTCACCTTTATCATTTTTTACAAGCATATCAACTCGATTAAATTTATCAAACTCATCATCTTGATTTGCTTCACTTTCCAAGATTTCAATTATAGAAACATCAAAACATAAAAGCTCACTTAAAAAACCTTCTAATATTTCAAAATTAGATTTTTCTCTTAATATCTTCTTCATTGCCCAATCAAAACTTACTAATTTTCTTGACATTGTTTATCCTTTTAGTTTTAAAATATTCTAACCTATTAAATTTTAAAATTATAAATTTATCACTTTCAACATATTTATTATTTTAAGTGCAAAAGCATATAAAATCTCACTAATCATTTAAATAACTCCTTAAATCATTTTTTATAATTTCAACTAACTCTTTTGGTTCTATCAATTTTATATATGGTATCCAACTTTTAATTAGTGGAATTACTTCCATTTGTGTAGTTGCATAAAAGCTAATTTCCATAGCACCATCTTCATATTTTTTTATAACTCTTTGTGTTGGATTTATCTTTTTTCGATTAAAATGTTTAGTGAATTGTGGTTTTATATAGATAATAACTTCAAAAGGTTGATAATCTCCAAACCAAATATTGATAGAATTTTGTAATAGTTTTTCTACTTTATTTGTAACTACAAAATTTTGATTTGATATTTTTACATCACTTATATCTCTTAAATAATAACTTTTTAAAATATTTTTATTAATTGCTATCAAATACCACAAACCATCATAATTTGCGATTTTCAAAGGATTTGCTTCAACTAAATTTATTTCACTATTTTTATAATATGAAAAATTGATAATAATATGATTTTGTATCGCTTTTTCAATCAATGTAATTTCTGTTAATTTATCTTCTAAATTTTCTAACCAAAGTTTAGAATAGAATGGATTGAATTCAGGACTTTCTAATCTTGATAAAAGTTTTTGACTTTTTTGGGCAAATTCATAAGAAAAACTATTGGATATTTCATTTAATATTTTTAGTATCAATTTGTCTTCAAAATTTAAATTTTGATTTTTAAATAAATATTCTCTTAATTTATATTTACCTTTTTCTGCATAAATTGGAAAATCACTCAATCTCTCATTTAAATCTCTGCTAATTGTTCGCTCTGAAACATTAAACTCTTCTGCTAACTCTCTTAATGTTAAACTTTCACCTTGATATAGCTTTGTCAAAATAAGTGAAAGCCGTTTTAGTAATTTGTCATAATCTTCTTTTGTTTTCCTCATATTTATCTCCAAAATTTTTTTAACAATTTATTGTATCAATTTATGCAGACATATATGAGTCATTAGAAATTTTAAGTAAGTTTTTTTAAATGTAAAAAAGTAGAATTTTAGTAGTTTGTGGAACTCTCCCTTAATGGGAGTTTATAAAATCCACATATTTATCAATAAATTTTAATTTATAAGGTATAACTTTAACTATATCTCCACAATTTATAAAATCCACACCTTTTTTTATCACCAAAAAACTATCACTTTCAACAAATGGCAATATCATTCCACTCTCATACATATTATCTCTACATACAATAAACTCGCCATTTATGAGATTTCCAAGTATAATATTTGCTCTATCACCAATAATTTTAAAGCTTTTAGAACTTTTTGCATTTACAAAAGTTGGGTAATAGTTAATTGCTCCTTGAAATTTTTCTAAAATTGCTAATCCAAAAAGTGATAAATTCATAAGAGAGCTTAAAGGATTTCCAGGGAGTGCAAAAAATAGTTTGTCATCTTTTATTCCAAATGTTGTAGGTTTCCCAGGTCTTACATCAATTTTATCAAAAATTTCTATAACTCCAATTTGTGGTAAAATAGTTTTTATAAAGTCTGCTTCTCCTTTGCTAACTCCTCCAGTTGTAATTATGCAATCATACTCACGAAATGCACTCTCTAATTCTGCTTTAATTAACTCTTTATCATCTTTTAGAGAGCCAATATAACTTACATCATAACATCTCTCTTTTAATATTTGATAAATTACCATAGAGTTTGAGTTATAAATTTGATAACTATTTGTTATCTCCCACGGCTCTTTAATTTCGTTTCCACTTGAGAAAATTCCAATTTTAACTTTTTTAAAAACTTTAATTACAAAAACTCCTTGAGAAGCTAAAAGTGCTAAATGTGAAGAAGCTAATCTCACACCAGAGTTAATTATAAGTTTATTTACTTCAAGCTCACTATTTTTGTATCTAATATATCTATTTTTTATCGCTTTTGGTAAAGTTATAAAGTTTGAACTACTCTCCAAAATATCTTCAAATGGAACAACTACATCAGCACCTTTTGGCAAAACTGCTCCCGTCATAATTTTGAAACTTTCACCACTTTTTAACTCGTTTTCTAATTCACTTCCTGCAAATATAGTCCCAATAACAGTTACAACTTTTCCTAAATCATCTGAATTTATTGCATATCCATCCATTTTTGAGTTATCAAATGGTGGAAGAGCTTTTTGCGAATACACATCTTGGGCTATTACTCTATCTAAAGCATCAAAAATTGAAACAGTTTCTACTGCTGTTTTGGGATTTATAACCTCAAAAGCTTTATCTAATATCATATCAATATCTATGTTTTTTATCATTCAAACTCTCCTATTAAGCTAAAATTAATTATATTTAAAAAGTTTTGAGAGTGTCATTAAAATGGATAAAAATTTGCAATATGTTTTTAAAAAGGGGTTATTATGAAACTTAGTGGAAAAGTTAGAAAAGTTGGAGGAGAAGCTCCTGCTGTAAGAATTGCAAAAAGTGATGGAGTTATGAATGTAGTTGGTATGATGGCTCCAAAAAATCAAATAATTATAAGCTCTTCAAATATAAATAAGATGATAAAACAGATAGAATTGATTGATAAAGCAGATATTTATAAAAAATTTATATTCATAATTGTTACAGATAGTAACAAAGATGTAGAAAATTTAAATCTTAAAAATTGTGAAATAGTGTTTGATGTCAATTTAGATTTTGCAAAAAATTATGGTGTTTTGATTGAAGATAGTAAATTTAAAATTGCAAATGGACTATTTATAATTGATACAGAAGGGGTTTTTAAATATATTCAAATTGCAAATTTAGATAATTTTGAATTGGAAAGCTTTTGGAGCGAAGTTGATAGAATAAAATCGGAGAAAAAAAAGGGACATCATCACGAAAATTGGATGTCTGTCTAAAATTAACAAAGAATTCAAATTGATATAGTTATAATCCAACCTTATACCAATATAAATTAAGGGGTGTATTATGAACAATCAAACAATTTTGGCTGTTGATGACAAAAAAGAGAACCTTGATGTGATACTTGACATTTTGGAAGATTTTGATGTGATACCTGTTGTGAGTGGTGAAAAAGCGATTGAGATTGTAAATAGTGAAAATATCGATTTGATACTGCTTGATATTGTGATGCCAAATATGGATGGTTTTGAAGTTTGTAAAATTTTAAAATCACAAAAAGATACAAAACATATTCCAATAATTTTTATAACTGCAAAAACTGATGAAGAGAGTATTGCAAAAGCATATAGAGCTGGTGGGATTGATTATGTAAGCAAACCTTTGAAAAGATTGGAAGTGATAGAGAGGGTAAAAACTCAATTAAAACTTAAAAAAACTATTGAAGATTTAGAATTTTTGGCTTCAAGAGATACGATGACTGGGGCTTATAATAGACGAAAGTTTTTTGAATTTGCAATACCTATGTTTAAAGAGTCAAGTCATGAGCTTTTTGTTGTTATGTTTGATATTGACTATTTTAAAAAAGTAAATGATACATTTGGTCATGATTGTGGTGATTTGGTTATAAAAATTGTGGCAAAAACTATATCTGATATGTTGCCAAAAGATGCAATTTTTGCGAGATTTGGTGGAGAAGAGTTTGTTGCAATATTTAATAGTAACAAAAAAGAGAGTTCAATTTCTAATATTGAAGAGATAAGAGCGAAAATAGAAGATTTAAAAGTTGATTATAACGGACATAATGTTGGTTTTACTATAAGTTGTGGAGTTACACAAAAAAATAGTAGCTCAAAAACGATTGATGATATGATAAAAGAGTCAGATTTAGCACTTTATGAAGCAAAAAATAGTGGTAGAAATAGAGTGATTTTTAGATGAATAGAGATAATAAAAAGTATGAATTACTCTTAAAAGCATCTGGCGATGGAATTCATATTATAGATAATTTGGGAAATTTGGTTGAATTTAATGACTCTTTTTGCAAAATGCTTGGATATTCTAAAGAAGAGATGGAAAATTTAAGTGTAAAAGATTGGGATTTGAAATGGCAACCTATGAATTTTGTAGATGATTTGCCAAAAAATTTAGAAGCTTGTCCAACATTTGAGTCATTAAATAGATGTAAAGATGGCACTATAATTTATGTTGAGATAAATGCTGTAAAAGTTGATATTGATGGCAAACCTATGCTTTTGTGTGCTTCAAGAGATATTACACATCGAAAAAAGGCTCAAGAAGAGCTGAAAAAGTATGAAACTCTTATGCAGGCTTCAGCAGATGGCATTCATGTGCTTGATGTGGAAGGAAATTTGATAGAAGCAAATGAAGCATTTTGTAAAATGCTTGGATATAGCTACGAAGATGCAAAAAAATTGAAAGTTACTGATTGGGATGTAAAATATTCACCACAAGAGTCAATTAGTCATATTCCAAAATTAATAGGTTCATCTTCTACTTTTGAAACTTTGCATAAACGAAAAGATGGTGAAATTATAAATGTAGAGATTAGTGCAATAGGTGTTGAGATAGGAAATAAGCCGACTCTGTTTTGTTCTGCAAGAGATATTACACATAGAAAAGTTTTTGAAAAAGAGTTGCAAGAAGCAAAGATAAAAGCTGAAATTGCAACAAAAGCGAAATCTGAATTTTTGGCAAATATGTCTCATGAAATAAGAACTCCAATGAATGCAATAATTGGCATGACATATCTTATGAAAGATACAAATTTAGACAATATTCAATTAGATTATTTGCGAAAAATCGAAAGTGCTGCGAGTTCGCTTTTGGGAATAATTAATGATATTTTGGATTTTAGCAAGATTGAAGCTGGAAAATTAGAAATTGAAAATATAGAATTTGATTTGCACAGTGTGATAGAAAATGTTGTAAATATTATAGAGTTGAAAATTCAAGAAAAAGAGCTTGAATTTATTGTAGGTTATGACCACAACATGAATATGAATCTATTTGGCGACCCGTTGAGACTTGGACAAATTTTGATAAATCTTGCAACAAATGCGATTAAATTTACAAATGAGGGCGAAATTGGAATTTATATAGAAAAAGTTAAACAAGATAGATTTAGATTTAGAGTAAAAGATAGTGGAATTGGGATTTCAAAAGAGCAAATTAACAAACTATTTCAATCATTCACACAAGCAGATAATACAACCACAAGAAAGTTTGGAGGTACAGGACTTGGACTTGCAATAAGTAAAAAGTTTATTGAAATGATGGGTGGAACTATTTGGGTTGAGAGTGAAATTGGTGTTGGAAGTGAGTTTATATTTGAAGTTGATTTGATAGAAAATAGACCAAAAGAGCGACACTACCAAAACTTTGAAAATAAAAATATTTTAATAGTTGATGATACACCTTCATGGCAGATAATTATCTCAAAACTATTGAAAAATTTTAATATAAATATAACTGTTGCAAATAGTGGAGAAGAAGCGATAAATCTAATTTGTGAAAAATCAAAAAAGTTTGATATGGTTTTGATGGATTGGAAAATGCCAAAACTTGATGGAATAGAGACAACAAGAGTCATAAAAGAGAGATGTCAAAAAAATTCAACTCCAACAATTATTATGATTAGTGCTTATAGTGCTGTGGATATTTTGCAAAAAGCAAAAGGTGTGGGAATTGATATATTTTTGAAAAAACCTATAAATCCATCGCTTTTATATAATATTATTGTTGGAATGTTTGGAGAAAAGATTGCAAAAATTGATTGCACATTAGAAAAACCATCGCTAAAAACGGAACTAAAATCATTAAAAGGAAGTGCTGTTTTAATTGTTGAAGATAATATTTTAAATCAAGAGGTATTAACAGGAATGCTAAGACCAAGTGGCATAATCGTTGATATTGCTCAAAATGGTGTTGAAGCTATCGAAAAATTTAAAACAAAAAAAGATTTTTATGAACTCATTTTGATGGATATTCAAATGCCTTTAATGGATGGATATGAAGCTACAAAAAAGATACGAGAGTTTGATAAAAGTATTCCAATTATCGCTCTTAGTGCAAATGCTTTGAAAGATGATGAGAAAAAATCAAAACTTTCTGGCATGAATGAGCATTTAAATAAACCAATTGATACTGAAAAACTTTTTGAAATTCTTTTGAAATATATCTCAAAAAAGGTTGATATAAAGAATTTTGATGAGATTTTGGAGCTTGAAAATTTACCACAATTAAAACATTTAAATATAAAAACAGTTATCCCTTTTAGGCTTAGCAATTTAGAAAACTATACAAATCTGGTTTTGAGGTTTTTAGAACAGTATCAAAATTTAAAATTAAATCTCAACTCTTTGGATTTTCAAGATACAATCCACACACTAAAAGGTTTAAGTGGAACAATTGGAGCTGATAAACTATATGATTTGGCTAAAAAACTTGAAACAAAACCAAATCAAAAGTTAATTGATAAGTTTATGAACGAATTAAATTTAGTTTGCAAAGAGATTGAAAACAGCTTTTATAAAAAAGAAAATATAGAAAAAAATAGATTAGAAATTTCGCAAGATGAGATAAATAGGCTATTTAGCGAGTTAAAAAAAGCATTAAATAGCAAAAGACCAAAAAGAGTAAATCCATTGATTTTAGAAATTGAAAATTTAAATCTTGATGATAAACATAAAGAATTATTTGAAAAGGTGAAAAAGTTTGTAGAAAATTATGAGTTTGATTTGGCTGGAGAGGTGTTGAATAATTGGTGGAGGTGTGGGGAATCGAACCCCAGTCCGCAAGAAGAGCTAATCTAAACCTCTACATGTTTAGCAGAGTTGTTCTATTTAAACTAATAAGAAGCACAACTCCCCAAACTTCTCTTAGTCGAGGCCCATTAGTTTTGAATTAGAGACAACCACCCTCTAACTCTAAGCTATCTAATTGTTAAGCTACAAACAAGGAGCGATAGCAACTTCTATTTGCAACTGCCCTTAAGCTACTCTTGCGAGTGCTGGGCTATAATTTGTATTGTTTGCGTTTAAATTTAACAAGCAGTTTGAATGCTTACTTAGGCATACATGCAGTCTAAACCTCTCTTCTCCCGTCGAAATCCTGGTCACCCCCAAATAGACGAGCAAGAAATTAAGAGTTAATCTCTTCTTTTATCTCTTTTGAAAGAGTGGATATTCTACTCAATTTTTCGCTATTTGTCAATCTATCATTTAATAAAATTTTTATAAATGCAGAACCAACAATAACACCATCTACATTTTTTGCTTTTTCTTTTGCATTTTCTCTTGTTATTCCAAATCCTAAGTATATTGGAGTTTTGCTACTATCGCGAATATAGCTTATAATTTCGTTTAAATTCAGACTCTCTTTTGAAGCTCCCGTAATTCCACTATAAGCAACTAAATAGATAAATCCTTTTGAATTTTTTGTAATTTTTGCTATTCGCTCTTGGCTATCTGTTGGAGCTACAAAACTGATAAGCTCAATTCCATTTAATTTATCTAAATATTCAATTGTCTCTTCATATGGTAAATCTGGAATAATAAACCCTTTTAATTTTGCTTCTTTTGCTTTTGAAACAAAAAAATCAAATCCTTTGTGATAAAATGAGTTGAAATATCCCATCCAATATGAATCTATATCTTTACAAACTCTATTTGATAACTCAAATAACTCATCCATTCTAAAGCCATTTTGAAGTGATTTTAAATTTGCTAATTGAATAATCTCTCCATCTGCCACAGGGTCAGAAAATGGAATACCAAGCTCAATAGTATCAACTCCACTATCTTTTAGTGCATAAATTAAATCAGAGCTAAAATCAATTGATGGGTATCCCGATGTGATATAAGCTACAAGTTTTTTCACATTAACTCCTAATTTTTATCACAATTATACTTTTATTTGTGATAAAATCTTTTTAAAAAAAGGGATTGGATAGTGGAAAAGATAACTGTAAGTAGTATTAGAAAACTAAAAAATAGAGAACCAATAGTTATGCTAACAGCTTATGATGCACTTTTTAGTGCTATTTTTGATGAATTTGTAGATATTTTATTGGTTGGTGATAGTCTAAATATGAGTTTTAATGGTAGTGAAGATACTATAAGTGCAACACTTGATATGATGATTTATCACACAAAAGCAGTTTGTAGCAAAAGAAAAAGAGCTTTGGTTGTTACTGATATGCCTTTTGGAAGTTATATCAATAAAGATATTGCATTACAAAGTGCAATTAGAGTATATCAAGAGACAAAAGCTGATGCCATAAAAATTGAAGGTGGAGTTGAAAAAGCAGAAATAGTTAAACATTTATGTGAAAATTCAATTGCAATTATGGGACATATTGGACTTATGCCACAATTTGTAAGAGCTGATGGTGGATATAAAATCAAAGGCAAAAGTGATGAAGAGATTGCAAAACTGCTTGATGATGCAAAAGCAATAGAGAGTGCTGGAGCATTTGCAATTGTATTAGAAGGTGTTAAAAGTGAAGTTGCAAAAGTTATTCAAGAAGCTGTAAATGTGCCTATTATTGGAATTGGTGCTGGTAAAGATGTAGATGGACAAGTGCTTGTTTGGTCTGATATGCTTGGACTATTTGGAGAGTTTAAACCTAAATTTGTAAAAGAGTATTTAAATGGATTAGAGTTAGTAAAAAATGCAATTAGCAACTACTCAAAAGAGGTAAAAGCAAAAGAGTTTCCAACAAAGGAGTTTAGCTACTAAATGATAAAAAATATATTTGCAAATCTACCAAATATAAATTCTAAAGATGAAGAGTTTTTGGAACTATTTAAGCATAAATCGATACGAATTGAAAGAGTTGTATCAACTGGTCAAATAAGTAGTTTTTGGTATGAGCAGAGTGAAGATGAGTTTGTGCTATTATTAGATGGTGAAGCTATTTTAGAATTTGAAGATAGTGAAGTTGTCTTAAATATAGGGGATTATATTTTTATTCCAGCTCTTAAAAAACATAAAGTTAAATTCACAAAAAAAGATAATTATACAATATGGCTATGTATATTTTTTGAAAATTAAAGGAAGAAAAAATGTTAGAGTACCACAATCAAACTAATCATACATATAACTCTGTGAGAAAAAATTCTACATATTTAGATTGGAATTCAAAACCAAGAGATTATAAACTATATCCATATTTTTATTATAGAGTGGATTTAAACAAAACTAATTTTAAAGAGTTAAATTTAATTGGTGGAATAAGTTGTAAAAAAGTTTATGGCAATAGTCAATACTACCTTAGAACTGTTCCAAGTGCTGGAGCATTGTATCCATCTGAAGTTTATATTCAAATTAGAGGAGTTGAAGGATTTTTTGATGGAATTTACCATTATGAACCACTGAATGCGAAATTTACTCTATTAAAAGAGATAAGTAGTGATGGAGTTGAAGAGTATTTAAATATTAACAAACAAAATGGATTTATATTTTTAATTTCATCTATCTATTTTCGTTCATCATGGAAATACAAAAATCGAGCAATTCGATATATATTATTAGATAGCGGACATCAATTAGGTTCAATTTATGCTACTTTAAAACTTATGGGAAGAGATAGTGAATTAGTTTTTGATTTTGAAAAAGAGCTTTTAAATGAGAGTTTTGGATTTTTTGATTTTGAAATGTTTTTAGTTGCAATAACCTCATCAATAACAGTTGATAATAAAATTAAAAAATTAAGTGAAAATTTACCATTTGTTGCAGGAAGTGACTATTTAGAAGAGAATAAATTTATAATAGATAGTTATAAAAGTAGTCTTAATTATAAAGATACAAATTTGACAAATTTACCTTTTTTAAGCGATGTTAGCGAAGATGATTTAAATAGAGCAATTTTTAATCGTCGCTCAATTAGAGCTTTTAAAAGAGAAGCTATTACTTTAGAAGAGTTTGAATTTATATTCAAAGATATATTTGAATTTGCAACCACAAATGGATTAGAGCTATTTTATAGTGTGCATAATGTGGTTGGATTAGAAAATGGATTATATAAAAATAGAGATTTAATTGAAGTTTGCGATTTTAGAGAAAAGTCTAAATATTTATCATTAGAACAACATATTGGTGGAGATAGTGCATTGACACTATATTTTACATCAAATGATAGTTGCAAATATCAAAAAGTTAATATATTGAGTGGATTTTTGGCACATATTATATATTTAAAAGCAGAAGTTAAAAATATTGGTGTTAGTGGAATTGGTGCATATTATGATGATGAGGTTAAAAACTTTTTGGATACAGAAAATAACATTCTGTATCTTTTATCAATCGGAAGATAAATTTATAATATTTGCAATATATTTTGAGTAAATTCGCTAATAGTTTTTGGCTCATTTATAATATTATAAATACCCAATTTATTTGCAGAACTATTTACCTGTTTTGATTGAGTTTTTACAATCATACAGTATTCTGGTTCTATCTCTTTTTTTTGAGCTTGAAACTCTTTTACAAAATTCAAACCATTATCATTCTTATCAATTTCATAATCAAAAATTATAAAATTAACACTCATCGTTGTTGCCATTTGTAAAGCTCTTGCTTTTGTTAATGCTCCATAAATTTTGTAACTACTATCAGCATTTTCTAAAGCACTCTTTCTTTGCAATACCACATCTTTATTTGGACTGTATATCAAAATGTTTTTTAAATTTTTCTTGGATAAAAAGTCGTGTAGTTGAAATAGCTCTTGAGTTTCTGCACCTGCTTTTGATTTATCCACAGTTTTTAAGAAATACTCCAAATATGTTTTTGCAGATAATATACCTTTTATATTTGACCTTGAAGCAAAAGCATTTATCTGTTTTGATACTCTCGCTTTTTGCCATAACTGTTTATCCATAACATAAGTCATACCATTTACAATTTTATTTAAATCTTCTGTTTTTGTTTTTACACTTATTGTATAAGACTTTTTAAAATCTTCAATAAACTGCTCTTTTAGATAGTTAAATCGCTCTGTTAATTTAATATTCAACTCTTTTAGTTTTGAAGATTTATGAAGTGCATCTACCATTTTTTTTCTGGCACCTTTGATTTTAGTCTCCATCTCTTTAAACTCTTTTGAGTTTTTATTAAGTTTTTCAGATTCTGGAGTCAAACTCTCTATCATATTATCCATACTTTTAGAAATACCATTTAATAAATCAAATTCAGCTTTATTGCTTTCTATACTCTTTTTTAATCGTGAAAACATTGGATATTTATCTACAAAAATTGTCTCATATTGATAAGCCACATCCATTTTTTTAGAAATATCTACCAATTTTACAAACTCTATACCAACTTTTTCAACATCTTTTCTAAGCCTAACTAAAGCTTCATCTTTTATTCCCTCATCAATTTCAGACATTGTATTGTATGCACTAAATAAAAATCGCTTAAATTTTGTATATTCAAACTGTTGATTTTTATTTTTATAATCCACATATTCGTGAATTAGTTTTGAAAAATTCGCAAAATAGCTATTTATAGCAGAGTCAATCGCATTTATAACCTCTTTTCTATCAAACTCTTCTTCAACTTGTAAAATTTCATCTACTATCGCTTTTTCTTCATCTTCATTCAAATCCACATCAGGAATTGCATTTATATCAATAGCTTCTTCTATCTTTTTAGGAGCTATCTCTTCTTTTTTTAGCTCTCTATCAATTTTTGATATTAACTTTTGAGTGGTTTTGAAATCCGCATTTTCTAATAAAACACCATCAATATTTGAGCTATTTATCAAATCAAGAATTAAATTTTTATCATCTGGAGCATTATAAACTGAAACAAATAGCTCTTTATCTTTTTTAATTGCATCAATTTCAGAAAAATCATTTAACTCATGAAAATTTATAAAAACAATATTTGAATTTGAACTTTTTAGCTTATCAATATTTGAAACTGCTTCTATTTCATTAAAGAAATCTTTTATATTTGAACTCTTTGGTAATGACTTAGTTTGTGAGAAAAGGAGAGCTTTTGGTAGTTTTTCAAACTTTAACTGCTCTTCTAACTCATCACAAAATTTAAAATCTTTATCAATAGTTTGAATGATTGGAACTAAAATCTCTTTTAATTTTTCAGTTGTAAAAGGTTTTGCAATAGCATCTACTACACCATATTGCATTATCTCTTCTTTTGCCATTTTTGCAAGTTCTGAAGATAAAACAATAACTTTTAAAAACTCTAAAAAACCTGTCTTTTCAACTTGTTCAATAAACGACCAACCATCCATAATAGGCATATTCATATCTAAAAATGCGATATTCATTTCTGGTTCTTCTGCCAAAATTTCCAAAGCTTGTCGTCCATTTTCAGCTTCATAAATATCAAATTTACCAATAGCATTTAAAGATTTTATCAAAACTTTTCTAAGTGTTTTGCTATCATCTATCAACATAATCTTTATATTTTCCAAAGCAAAACTCCTAAATTTTTAATGCAAAAAGTGTCTAATTCCACTAAAATAAAGTGCTATATTATGCTCATTTGAAGCATTTATTACATCTTCATCTCTAATACTTCCACCTGGTTCAATTATTGCAACAACTCCAGCACTATGTGCCATATCGATACTATCTCTAAATGGGAAAAATGCTTCTGATGCTAAAACAGCTCCTTCAACTGATAATCCCATCTCTTTTGCTTTTCTAATTGCACAAATAGAAGCATCAACTCTGCTTGTCATTCCCATTCCAATTGCAACAACTGCTCCATCTTTTACATAAACTACACAGTTAGATTTTGTCAAACTCGCAACTTTATAAGCAATTTCTAAATCTTTTAACTGTTCTAAAGTTGCTTCTTTTTTGCTCACAAGTGTAGAACAAGCAACTTCACTATCTAATACTCTATCACTCTCTTGAAATACAAAACCACCTTCAATATGTTTGAAATTATACTTATCTCGTGGAAATGTTAAATAGTTTTCGTCTTGTTCAAAAATTTTAATTCGTCTTTTGGTTTCCAAAATATTCATCGCACTTTTTGTAACTCTTCCAGCAATTATAACTTCAATATATGTCTTATTAATCTCTTCTGCCAACTCTTTATCCAAAACACCATTAATTGCAACAACTCCACCATAAGCTGAAACTGGGTCACATTTCAATGCTTCTTTGTAACTATCGATTAATTTATCTTTAACTGCAAATCCACATGGATTACCATGTTTTACAATACAAACTGCTTTTGCTTCTCCAAAAGCCGTAGCAAGTTTTACAGCTCCATTTATATCTGTTAAATTATTAAAGCTAACTTCGCCTTTTAAAGTTTTAAACCGTTTCGTAAAGAACTCTTCAAACTGATATAAAGCACCTCTTTGATGAGGATTTTCGCCATATCTTGTATCAAATGCTTTTGAACCAACAATAAAATGTTTTTCTCCAAATCCATAATTAAATCGCTCATTCATGTAGTTTGCAATATAACTATCATACATAGCAGTATGTTCAAATGCTTTTATCATAAATTCTCTTCTAAACTCTTCGCTATTTTCTCCATCTTTAATAGCTTGAATGACTCTTTTATAATCATTTGGTGAAGTTACTATTAGAGTATGTTTAAAGTTTTTTGCAGTAGCTCTAACTAATGTTGGACCTCCAATATCAATATTTTCTATAATATCATCAAAATTATCACTCTTTTTTGTAGTCTCAACAAATGGATAAAGATTAACTACCACAATATCAATCGGTTTTATTTTATATTCATTTGCTAATTTTACATCTTCTTCATTATCTCTTCGATACAAAATTCCACCATGAATATATGGATTTAAAGTTTTAACTCTTCCATCAAACATTTCTGGAAATTTTGTAACTTCAGAAACATCAATAGCATCTATATTTTCTAAAGCAAGAGCTTTTAGAGTTCCACCTGTTGAAATAATTTCATATCCTAAATTTTTTAACTCTTTTGCAAATGCAATAACTCCACTCTTATCACTTACACTAATTAATGCCCTCATAAATACCCTTTATAATTTTTATGCAATTTTATCATATCGACAATATTTATCTCTCAATAATTGTATCTGGATAATCAAATATATCACTTTTTGGAACTATGGCTTTCAATTTTTCACTGTTTTCTTTGAAATAATCTTCACACAAAATCAGTCTTGCAACTATTAAAATATCTTCATCAACACCATATAATTTTACATATTTTACAAATGTTGTATCAATTGATATTGTATCGCTTTTATGCCCTAAAAATATATTCTCAATCTCTTTTAGATATGCAATTTTCATAACTTGAGATATTGACTTAGATAGATATGGAATGCTAAGATATGGTTTAATCAAAGCTTTTGCTTCTTTTGCTTCACCATTTTGAGCTAACTTCATAGCACTATTTTTGATACCTAAAAATATTCTATTAAATTCTATAAAAGGTTTAAAATATGCTATCTCTTTTACTTCATAAACTATTGCATACACGGCTCTAATTTCATTTTGAGATATTCGCTCTAAAACATCTTTTTTAGATTTTAATACTTTTAAACTCTCTTCAACTCGCTCTTTAAGTGGTAAAAAAACTTTCAAATATTCAGCAACTTTGATAGCTTCATCTAAATTATCTTGATGTTCTAATAGCTTCATTTTTGAAAATGTTTGATTTCCAATTAATAAAACTCGACTATAAATATCCTCTTTTTCCAAAAAGCCATTATCTTTTACTAATAAAAAGTAATCTTTGAAGTTTCGCTCTTTGATAAATTTATCAGCTTTTATAAAAACTGTATGTTTTGTAAGCAAATTTTTTATATTTTCACTTTTAGATTTTACTACAACAAATGGTCTTAATATCTCTTTTGCTCTATTTATATCTTGACTATTTCCAAGATATAGTATGCTTTTTGCATTTTGATATAGCTTATTCCACTCTTTTTCTAATAGCTTATACTCATCAGTTTTTTTCAAAAACTCTTTTTCATCAACCATGACAAAAGCTTTTACAAAATCTTTTTTATTCACATATTCTCTAAATTGCATAAAATCATTTATATTTCCAAGACAAAAAAGAAACTCATCTTCTTTTCTTCTATCAATAAAAAACGGTTCAACTATCTCTTTTGCTTCCTTTTCCAATCCATTTGCTAATAAATCTTTCGCTTTTTGGATAGTATCACTCCAAGTATCATCATACTTTTTCATATATTCTGTTGTGATTAGTAAAATATTTTGTTTTATTAACTCTGTTGCTTCTTTGAATTTATCAAGTCGCAAAGCCAACATCATATCAACTAAATTTCTATCTCGATTAAAAATTTCTATTTCACCATCAATAAATGTAACAATTAAATATTTCTCAACTACTAATAGTGAAGTTACCCCATCTCTATCAAGTTTTATCTCATATTCTAAATATAAATCACTATTTCTAATAAGATAAAGCGAACTTCCCTTTATTCCAACTATTGAAAAATCTTCACCAATTAAAATAATTGATGTTGGCCAATGTGAAAATTTAAAATCACTAATAATTAACTCTTTTTTCAAAATATCATATTTAAAAGCTTTTAAATTTCTGCAAACTCCAATAATAGAGTTATCATCTCTACTAAATGTTAAAGCTTCAGCTACATCACTTTGAAAAAACTCACATAAATATTCACATCTTTCTAAATCATAAATAGCAGTAGTTTTATTAAAAGCGCTAACAGCCATAAACTTTTCATTATTACTAAAAGCAATACTTGAAATATAATCTGGTTTTGCTTTTAGAGAACCAATTAATCGTTTATACTCTAAATCATACAAAAGCAATCTCCCACCTTCATCACCCAATGCTAACAATCTTCCATTTGGATGAAATTTGGTAGTTGTATGAGGTTTTTCATTATAAGTTATATCTGCAACTTTTTGAATTTTACTGCTATATTTTAATAAATAACCTTTTGGTGTATTTGGCAAAGATATGAATATATCAAAATTGGAAGATATAGAAAATGATTTTTCATAAATATGTCTTGTTTCATAATTTGCCGAAATTTGAAGTTGGCGAATTAACTCTAAATTTTCCAAAGAGTAGATAAAGATGGTGTATCTATTATCTACAACAACTATCTCTTTATGATTTGAATTTATTGCTATGATTGAACCAGATGCTTTTAGTTTTGTTTGTAAATAGAGCATTAAATGACCTGATTTTTACAAATTGTCAAAGGGGCATAAGATACACTATATAAAACCTTTCATTAATTTGATTAAGCATAATCATAAACTCTTGTTCTACTCCATCAATTTCAATTAAAACTTTTTCTACACTACTATTTTGAAAATCAAGCAAAACATCTTTCCAATCGATAACCTCATCAAAATATACATAACCTTCTCTTTTTATAAATAGATTATCAAGTTTATCACTTTTCCAAGTTGTGTATGCAAATGTAGATTTGAATTTAGAGTTTGTAAATCTAATATTATGTTCTCCATCAATTATAACTGCTGGAAAAGGTATTAAATTTACTGTATTATTTAAATTTACTTCCAAAGCTCTATTTACACTATTTACAATTTCTTCAACTTGAAATCGTTTAAGCTCTGTAATATCTTGTCTAATTGCAATATACTCAACTGTTTCATTATTCTCATCTAAAATTGGCATAATTGTAGCTTGAACAAAATAGCTATCTCCATTTTTCTTTCTATTTTCAACAACTCCACTCCAAGCTTTTTTCTGTTTCAAAGTCTCCCAAAGCTCTTTAAATGCTTCTTTTGGCATATTTGGAGACCTCACTATATTATGTGGTTTGCCAAGAAGTTCTTCTTCCTTGTATCCAGAAATTCGACAAAACTCTTCATTTACATAAGTAATTAACCCTTTTTTATCAGTTTTTGTAACAATAGTTGAGCTATCAATTGCTTTTTTATACTCTTCTAAAAGTTTATTTTTATTTCTAATTTCAGCCAACATATTATTTACTTTTGATAAAAGATTATTAAATGTTAATTCCAACACATACACTTCATGAGTCTTTGGATTACATCTTACATAGTCATTAAATAGACTATTTATCATAATCTTATCAATTGAGTTTGTAAATTTACTAATTGGTTCTATAAAAATTCTATTCATTAAAAATTGAAAAATTGTAAATGTAAAAATAATTGCAATTACTGTAAAAATTAGAAAATATTTAATAATATTATCAAGTGGAATTTGAATATCTTTTCCAGGAAGATATATATCAATCACACCATTTATATCTCCAACATTTGCATTAGTATGGCAACTTAAACATTCTTTCTCAACTCTCATAGGATATATATATCTTACACTACTATCTTTTTCATTAGGAATAAACTGTATTTCACCTTTTATAGCTTTTGCAAGTAAAGCATCATTTTTTATCGCTTCTCTATCACCATCAATCACTCCAAATAGCTCTTCAACAACAGGAGTTCTATAAATTTTGACATCCATTCCAGAATTTAGAGAGTTTAATCTCTTAATGATGTTTTTTATATCATCTCTATTCCAACCACTTTGCATTTTTGCATACAAAACTTCAAATACAAGCTCACTCGTCTTTTTTGCATTATCTTCAGCTAAATTACTTAGTGCTATTTTTTTTAAATAATCACTCATAAAGTAAGTAGATATTATGCCAACTGTTACAAAAGCTAATACAACTTTAATAAACAAACTTCTATTTGTAACAAACTTTTCTCTTTTTTTGCCCTTAATCTCATTCAACTCTTTGGCAAAGTTCTCATTTTGCATTCAAAACTCCATTTATGAATTATTTGAAATTATAATAATATGTTTTTAAAATTTATTTAACCCAAATAATAAAACATTTTAAAATTTAGATAAAATAAAAATAAAAAGGATAAATATATGAAAAACTTTGATGAGTGGAATGAGATAAAAAAAGATATTAGTGTTAAAGAAAATATTTGGACTATAAAAGAGAGAGAAATTTATTGGTTATATTTAGGAAAAAACATTGGTTATGAGCAAGATGGAAAAGATGAACTATTTTTAAAACCAGTTTTAATATTAAAAATATTCAACAAACACCTATTTTATGGAATACCACTTACAACAAAAGGAAAAGATAATAAGTTCTACCATAAATTTGAAATCTGTGATAAAGAAAATTATGCTATTTTATCACAAATGAGACTATTTGATAAAAAACGAATTCACGATAGATTAGGCAAAATTAAGAGTGACGAATTTAATGTAGTTAGACAAAAACTAAAAGAATTGTTAGACTTATAACTCCCCCAAAAGGGGGCTTCCTATAAATAGGCAATTTATAGCACAATTCTAACAAAATAAAATCAAAGTGTCAATAATAACCTTAAAATCCATTAATTCAATTCAACTATTCGCTTTGCAATAGAATTTAATGGCAATATTTCTTTAACTCCTCCTGTTTCAATTGCTTTTTTTGGCATACCAAATACAGTGGAACTTTTTTCATCTTGAGCAATTGTATAAGCACCGTTATCATATAGCTCTTTCATACAAATTGCTCCATCATCTCCCATTCCTGTTAGAATAATTGCCGTAGTAGATGCTCCAAATGTGTTATTAACACTTCTAAATAAAATATTTACACTTGGTTTTTGATAACAAATTTTTTCACCATCTAAAGTTTTTACAACATACCTTCTTAAATTATCTCTATCTACAATAATATGTTGGTTTCCAATTGCAAGATATGCACAACCATTTAACAGTTCCATCTCTTTATCAACTTCAAATACAGATAGTTTAGAACATCTATCAAGCCTATTTGCTAAATTTTTTGAAAATCCAAATGGAATATGTTGGACTATTACAATTGGTGGAAGAGTGTTTGGGAGTTGTGAAAAAATTTCTAATAGTGCTTCAACTCCTCCTGTGCTTGAACCAATTGCTATAACTTTTTTAAGACTTTTTAAAGCTGGTTTCTTAGGAAGTAAAATATCTGGATGATATTTTGGTTCTACTTTTTGCTCTATAATTTTACTATTTTTTGAATTTTTATATCTATCATATAAATATGTAAATGAAAAAAGCATATTTTTTAATCGTTTTGCAAACTCTTCAACAGTTTCACTATCTTGCTTTTTTTGGATAAATCCCAAAGCTCCATCTTCATATACTTCTTTATTTCTATCAATGAAATCACTAATCACAAATGATGGCATTGGGTGAAGTCGCATAAGATTTTTTAAAAATACAATTCCATCCATTTTTGGCATATTTATATCAATTGTTACTAAATCTGGGTCTTGAAGTTTTATCTTATCTCTTGCTTCATAAGCATCTTTTGCCACATCACAAACTTCAAAATCTTCAAATGAATTAATTATGGTTTTTAAAAAATCTCTATAATATGTAGAATCATCTACTATAATAACTCTATATTTCATAACTAAAAGAGTGTAATTTGAGATTTTTTAGATTTTTGCATTTCTAATTGTAAATCTCTATCATGTTTTAAAATTGATTCATTTAAACTTCTATTTTCTACAAATCTAATAAATGTTTCAAAATCATTTCCAAGTAGTAAAACTCTTCCACTATTTCCCAAAACATGTTCGCTAACTATTTTTATATTTTCACTACTACAAAACTCTCTTGCAAACTCTACATTTTTGAGACCAATATTTGATATATCGCTATTTAAAACTTTTGAACCACCTGCAATTTTTGCAACTAAATTTTCTTTTTTTACACCAAGTTTAAACATTGTATTTAACATCTCTTCTAAAGAGAATAAACCAAATCTATAACTATCATTTTTAGATAGACTTTGTGGCAATAAAAAGTGATTAATTGCTTTAAATTTTGTAAATTTATCATAAAACATAACAGCAACACATGAGCCAAGCAGTGTTTGAATTGCAATTTCGCTCTCATCATTACATATTGCAAATTCACCACCAACAATACTAAAAGTTTTATATCCATTGACTATTTTAGAAGCACTTGTAGTTGGGTATCTTACTATTTTATTATCTAAAGAACCTTTTAAAATCATTGTGTTCTCACTTTTGTAAAGATATTATTTCCTTCTCTTTGTAATATATTAATACTATCTAATGGACTTTCAGAGTGTCCTAAATAGAGAGTTCCACCAATTTTTAGATAAGATAAAAGTCTTTTTAGTATAATATTTTGGTCATTTATACTAAAATATATCAATACATTTCTACAAAAAATTACATCAAAACTTTCAAATTCAAATGGGTATCTACTTGAAGTTAAATTTAATAATCTAAAATCTATCAACTTTTTAACACTCTCTTTTGCTCTAATTAAAAAGTAGTTTGTATCATGCATTTCCCGTTTTTGAAAATATTTACTTGGTGAAATCCAATCTGGAAATAGCGATTTATCATAAGGGTGTCTATAAATTCCTTCTCGACTATGTTCTATCATTTTGCTATCTATATCAGAAGCGATTATATTTAGCTTTAAATGTAATCGCTTAGTTAGCTCTCTGTAGTATAGAAATGCTATTGCAATTGAGTATGGCTCTTGCCCACTTGCTGAAGCACAACAGAATATTTTACAACTATCTGAATTAGTAAAAATTTTTGGAAAAGCTCTCTCAATTAAATCTTCAAATTGAAATACTTCTCTAAAAAATTCTGTCTTATTTGTTGTAAATGTATTTATAAATGGCTGTTTTAAATCTCCAATAAGCACACTTTTTATTAGTTCTGAAACATCTGTATAGTTATACTCTCTTGCAAGTTTTTCTATTCTATTTCTAATCATTACATCTTTTGTATCACCAAGTATATTTCCACTTAGTTCATAAACAAGTTTTTTAATAAAACTGACATCTTTTGTTGTAATTTTTATCTTCAATCCTTAAAAATATATATAATTTATTATTAGATTTTAGCTAATTTTAGTTAAAATGAGCTAATTTTTATATGAAAAGCGAGGTAATATGGGTAGTTTATCACTTAAAAGTAAGTTTGTTATGATTTCTGCATTTATCTGTATTTCAATTTTTATTGGAGCAACAATTGCATATTTCAAAGCAGATGGAGTATTTAGTAAATTTGAAGAGTATGAAAAAAATTCTAATGAAAAAGATGTATTAGTAAATACAGTTGCCGAAGCTCTACAAATAGGACAAGCTTTGCGAAACATATTTATAGATATAAATGATAAAAAAGCTATTGAAAATTTAGGAGTAGCTTTATCTCAACTAAATCTATTATCAAATGAAACAGAGCGATTAAATAGACAAAATTTTGCTATATTAAAGAGCGATTTTTCAAATTTTGTTGAAAATACACTATCTTTATATGAGCAAGTAAAATATGGAAAAGCTTTAACTAATAGTCAAATTATTGAAAATACAACAATTTGGCGACAATACAAATCAAAGCTACTTGATTTAAGCTCACAATCAAAGAAAAATAGCGAAACTTTAAGAAATGATTTACAAAATATGATAAAAAGTGCTATTTTGCAAATGATTATTGGGCAAACTCTTTTGATTTTTGTGATAATTGGAATTCTTTATGGATTAAATAGTCAAATCTTAAAATCTGTCCAAAATATAAAAGATGGTTTGATGGATTTCTTTAACTATTTAAATAAAAAAATAGATAGTCCTAAAAAGATTGATATACATACAAATGATGAGCTTGGAGCTATGGCAAAAGCAATAAATGAAAATATCACTATTATTCAAGAAGGGCTTAAAAAAGATACATTAACTGTAAATGAGGTTTTGAAAATTGTAGATAGTATTAAAAGTGGTGATTTGAGTTGTAGAATAGTATCAGCTCCTAATAATCCAGAACTGCAAGAGCTGAAAAATTTATTAAATCAAATGCTTGAACAGTTGAACTTTAATATTGCAAAAATATTAAACATGCTTGATATTTTTACAAAAAATGATTTCACATCAAGAATTGAAAAATCAAATATTAAAGGTGAAATTGGAAATTTAATGGATGGAGTAAATCATTTAGGAGATGAGATTAGCAAAATGCTTGCAAAAAATCTTGAAAATGGATTGCTACTAAAACATAGTGCAACAATGTTAAATAGTTATGTTGTATCTTTGGCAAGTGCTTCAAATGAACAAGCAGCGAGTTTGGAAGAAACAAGTGCAGCATTAGAGCAAATTACAAGTAATATTTCAAGCAATACAGAAAAAGCTACAATTATGGCTCAAAAAGCAAATGAAGCTAAAAGTGCAACAAGAGTTGGAGAAGAGTTAGCAACTAAAACAGTGGATTCTATGCAAGAGATTGAGAAAGCTACAAATGCGATAAATGAAGCAGTTTCAATTATCGAAAATATTGCATTTCAAACAAATATTCTTTCACTAAATGCAGCAGTTGAAGCAGCAACAGCTGGAGAAGCTGGAAAAGGTTTTGCAGTTGTTGCACAAGAGGTTAGAAATTTGGCAAATAAAAGTGCAGAAGCTGCGAAAACTATTCAATCATTGACAAATTCAGCTAAAATCAAAGCAAAAGATGGAACAGAAATATCATCACAAATGATAAATGGATTTAAGCTAATTACTCAAAAAATTATTGAAACTGTGGATTTAGTAAATGATGTAGCAAATGCAAATAGAGAACAGATGGCTGGAATTGAGCAGATAAATGATGCCGTAGCACAATTAGACCAAATGACTCAAGAGAATGCGAAAGTTGCAAATAATACAGATGCAATATCTTCAAAAGTTTCGCTTATGTCTGAAAATTTAACACATGAAGCAATTAGTAAAAACTTTTTACAAAAAGATACAATCATTCAAAATTTTAAATTAGAAGAACAAAAAGAGTTAGAAGAGTTAAAAACAATAACTCATTATCAGCCAAAAACATACTCTCATCCAAAAAGAGCAAGTAAAAGTTTGAATATTCCAAAAATAAAATCAAATAAAGAAGAGGTATGGGAGAGCTTTTAAACATCGCTTCTTTAGAACTTTTAAAGAGCGATTTGGAGCTGATTTCTAAAATTATAAAAGAGAGTTTCAATGAAACCAACTCTATTTTTCAATCAGAAATAGTTAATATGAGAGATATTAGAAGTTCTATTGCAAAATTAAAAAGTGAGTTGGAAGATGAATTAATAGAAAACTCTATAATTCGAGTTGAACAAATTTTAGATGATAGTGATAAAGTTATAGTTAATTTGCAAAAGTTTGTTTTGGTATTACAATCATTAGATAGATTGGAGCAGATGTTAAATGGTAGTTGTAAAATTGTAAAAAATAGTTTGGATAACTCTACAAATAGAGATGATGTAAAAATAGCATAACATAAAAAAAGTCTCTCAAAATTTTATACAATTAGAGAACAAAGAGAGTTTGCTAATGGAGTTTATAATAAAGATTTTGAAAAAAAAATAACACTATTTTAAAGGTAAATTTATGGCAAAAATTTTAGTGGTTGATGATTCTAAAATGCTAAGAGATATGGTTGTATATGCACTAAATGAGGGTGGATATAGTGATGATGTAGTAGAAGCTGAAGATGGTGTTGATGGATTAAATAAGGCAAAACTTAGTAGTTTTGATTTGGTTTTGACAGATATTAATATGCCAAATATGGATGGATTTGAACTTACAACAGCATTAAGAGCTGATATGAACTATAAAAATAGACCAATATTGGTTTTGACAACTGAATCTGGAGATGATTTGAAATTAAAAGGTAAAGAGTGTGGTGCTACGGGATGGATTGTAAAACCATTTGTTCCTGAAGAGCTTTTGTATGTTGTTGATTTAGTTTTGAGTAGGTAAGTTGTGATTAAATTTGATATGTCAAAGTTTAGAGAGTCTTTTAAAATAGAAGCTTGTGAGCTATTTGATAATATCGAAGAGTTACTCTTAAATATAGAAAAAAAGGGTGATATTACAAATATTGAAATAAAAGAGCTATTTCGCTTGGTGCATACTCTAAAAGGTGGTGGCTCTTCTGTTGGATATACATATTTTTCAAAATTTGTTCATGAGTTTGAAACTCTTTTGGATAAAATGAGAAGTGGAGATATTATATTTGAAGCCAAAATGGCAGAGCTTTTTATTGAATTTTATGATATAGCAAAAGAGCTATTTGATTTGGAAATTGAGTCCAAAATCGATAGAAATAGTTATATTCAATTAACATCAAAATCTATTGAAAAAATTCAAGTTTTGATTAGAAAAGCAAAAGTTGAGCTAAAACATATTGAACCAACAAATGGAAGCTTTGGATTTTTTGATGAAAAATATAAAGATTTAAAAGCTCTATTTAAACATAAAGAACATAAAACAGTAGAGAGTAAAAATTTCGGATTTTTTGATGAAGTTTATTCTATAAAACATGATAAAAATATAGAAAAAAATGAACATGAGAATATTGAAATTAAAATCGAAACCAAAGAACAAGAGACAAAAATAGAAACTCATCCTCCTTTTATAATTATTGAAGAGGTTAGTGAAAATTTAAATAGTGAAATTGAAGTTGTTGAAGCTAAACAAGAGTTAATTAAAAGCAAAGATAGCCAATCTACAATTAGAGTAAATTTATCCAAAATCGATGCTTTGATGAATAATATTGGCGAAGTTGTAATTGCTATGTCAATGCTATCTCAATATACTCAAAATATTAAAGATTTAAAAATAAAAAATGGTTTTTTAGAAAAAATAGGACTTATTGAGCGACATATTAGAGATTTGCGAGAGTCTGTAATTAGCACAAGAATGGTGCCAATGGAAAGTATTTACTCCAAATTTCCAAAACAAATTCGAGATATTGGCAAAAAGTTAAATAAAGAGATTGAGCTTAAAACATTTGGAGATAGTGTAGAAATTGATAAAGCTATGATTGAAGGATTAAATGACCCTTTAATGCACATTATTAGAAATGCTTGTGACCACGGATTAGAGCTAAGTGAAGAGAGAGTTAGAGTTGGTAAATCAAAAGTTGGAACTATAACTCTTGGAGCAGAACAATCAAATGGTCAAATCATTATTAGTGTGAGTGATGATGGAGCTGGAATTGATATAAATAAAGTTTCAAAAAAAGCATTAGAAAGTGGAATTATTACAAAAGAGCGACTAAATCAACTATCAGAGCAAGATATGATTGATATGATTTTTGAAGCAGGACTTAGTACAGCAAAAAGTGTAACTGATATTTCTGGTCGTGGTGTTGGAATGGATGTTGTTAGAAGTAATATTACAAAACTTGGTGGAATGGTAAAGATTGAAAGTAAAAGAGGAGTTGGCACTAAATTTATAATTTCTCTTCCTTTGACATTAGCTATTTTGGAAGGTTTGAATATTACAGTTGGTGAGCAAAGCTTTATATTACCACTCTCAAGTATTGTAGAATCACTGCAACCAACAAAAACTATGATTAGACAAAATAGCTTAAATAGTGAAGAGATTTTAATTTTACGAGAAGAAATTTTGCCAATAGTTAGACTTCATAAAATATTTTCTATAAAACCAAAATTTGAAGATTTATGTGAAGGTATGATTATAATTGTGAAAGTTGGAGTTAGTAAAATGGCACTATTTATAGATATGTTTCTTACTCAACAGCAAGTTGTAATAAAACCTATTGAGAAAAATTTTAGACAAGTAAAAGGTTTAAGTGGAGCAACTGTAAGAGGTGATGGCTCTATTGGACTTATTTTGGATTTGGCTGGAATTTATAATATACATAAAGAACAGAGGCAACTATATGGGAATTGAAAGTTATATTACATTTGGTTTATCAAATCAAATTTATGGAATAGAGTTATCTCGTATTAGAGAAATTTTGACATATTCCACAATCACACCAATTCCAGATACTAAAGATTGGGTAGTTGGAGTTATTAATTCAAGAGATAAAGCTATGCCTTTAGTTGATTTAAGAATTCGCTTTAAGACAAATATAAATCCAACATATTCAGAAAAAACTGTAATTATTGCCACAAAAATTTCAAATGATAATCTGCTTGGATTTATAGTTGATGATATAAAAGATATAGAAAATATTAATAGTAGCGAAATACTTGAAGCCAAAAATATATCTTCAATTATTCCTGCCAAATTTTTAAATGGATATGTAAAATTAGAACATGGTATGATAATACTATTAAATAATGAGACTATATTAAATAGTGAGGATTTAAATTGGAACTGATAATTTTTACACTTGGAGAGCTTTTGTATAGTGTAGATGCTACAAAGGTGAGAGAAATTTTGACATACATTCCAGCAACAAAACTTCCAAATACAAAAGATTGGATAAATGGAGTTATAAATATTAGAGGGGAAGTTACTCCAATTGTAGATTTAAGAGTTAGATTTAAAACCACAACAAATCCAATTTATAATGAAAATATTCCAATTATTGCAATCAAAACTACTGATAATCGAATGATAGGAGTTGTTGTTGATGGCATTGATACTTTAGTTGAAGTAAAAAGTAGCTCTATGATTGATGTTAGTCAAGATTATTCAAACTATTACAAATATTTAAAAGGTTTATTTATAATAAATGGTAAAAGTGTAGCACTTATAGATTCAGATGTATTATTAGGAAAAGAGGAGTTAGAGTAATGGAAAAAGTTTTAATTGTTGAAGATAGTGAAACTCTACTAAATTTTGAAGTTGAAATGATACAAGAGAAGTTACATTTTGAAGTTGTCAGTGCAAGAACTTATAAGGAAGCAGAAAGAGTTATTGCAAATTATAAAGATGAAATTTTTGTGGCTTTGGTTGATTTAGTTTTGCCAGATGCTCAATATGGTGAAATTATAGATTTAGTATTAGAAAACTTAATTCCAACTATTGTTTTTACAGGTGAATATAGTAGTGATTTGCGAGAGTTTATTTTGAAAAAGCGAGTTGTGGATTATATACTAAAAAATAACTTAAATAATTTTCAATATGCTTTAAGATTGATAAAAAGAATTTATGATAATCGTAACATGAAAGCATTAATTGTAGATGATTCTGAATTTATGCGAATGAAATCAAGATATAGTTTAAGTAGATTAGAAATTGAAAGTTTAGAAGCTCAAAATGGGTATGAAGCTTTGGCAATTTTGGATAAACATAAAGATATTCAATTAGTATTGATTGATTTTAATATGAAAGAGTTAAGTGGAACTGAACTAACAGATGAAATTAGAAAAACTTATGGAAATGATGAGCTATGTATAATTGGATACTCTGCAAATAAAGACCCACAAGTTTGTATCGAATTTTTAAAACGAGGTGCAAATGATTTTTTACCTCAATCATTTTCAGAAGAAGAATTTACTTTAAGAGTTGTAAATAATTTAGAGATGTTAAATCTATTAAAAAGTGCAAGAGATAATGCGATAAAAGATTTTTTATCCAAACTATACAATCGAAGATATTTATATGATGTTGGATTTAAACTATTTGGAAATGCAAAAAGAGGAAATATCAAACTCTATTGTGCCATGATTGATATAGATTTTTTCAAAAAAATAAATGATACTTATGGACATAATGTTGGTGATAAAGCTATTGTGCATGTTGCGAACTTAATTGGTTCTTCATTTAGAGATGGTGATATTGTTGCAAGAGTTGGAGGAGAAGAGTTTTGTGTATTATTAGTTGATTGTGATAGAGATTCTGTTTATGATGTGTTTGAAAAATTGAGACAAAAAATAGAGTTAAGTCATCTCTATATAAGCACAAAAGAGAAATATTTTCATATACAAATCACAGTTTCAATTGGTGTAAATATAAATCTTACATCAAGTTTTGATGAGTTTGTAAGTATTGCTGATGGTATGCTTTATCAAGCAAAACAGAGTGGCAGAAATAGAGTAGTTATTACTAATTAATATTAAAGTCATCTATAATTTTAAATCCTATCATGCTATTTAATAGTGCGATAGATTTTGCATTTTTTAAATCACAAATAGTTATATTTGCCTCTTTTAAAAATCCAACTTCCAAAAGTCTCGCTCTTGTTGTGCCATAAAGTAAAGGCTTTTTGGGAGTTAGCCAATTTTCTCCATCAAATATAGCAATATTTGCTATTGATGTATCACTAATTAAAGAGTCAGAAGCTATTATAATCTCATCAAAATTTTCTCTCAAATTAAAAAGTTTATCTATTTCATCTCTATTTAAATATTTATATTTATAACTTATATCACTCTCAACTATTTTAAAACTTTTAATATTTCTTGGAAAATACTCCACAAATTCGCTCAAAATAATATTTGTATTATATAAAACTCTGCATTTAAGCAACTTTCCATTTGGTGGAGTTAAAAATTTAATCAAATCATAGTTTTTATTCAATCCAAAAAGCTCATAAATAGAACGATTAACTCTATCATTGTGATACTCTATAAAAAATGGCTTAAAATTTTCAAATCTAATAGTTTCAAATAGTAATGTCATTAAAAATCCTCATAAATTCCAAAGGTATTTTACTCATTTTATTATTGTGTATAAATACTAATACTATTTCCATTCTAAAATATATTTCTCCATCTTTTAAAACTGTTTGCAAAAGTTTCAAAGAAACAATTTTTTTTTCTAAAACTTCTGTTTTGACTTCTAAAATATCTCCAAAAAGAGCAGGTTTCTTAAACTCTGCATTCAATGATTTCACTATAAAATGCCCACTATCTGAATATGGAAGTAGTGAATTTTGAAAAAACAACTCACTTCTTGCTCGCTCACAAAACTTTAAATAGTTTGAATGATATACAATACCACCTAAATCTGTATCTTCGTAATAAACTCTAATTTGCATATTAAAACCTTCTATTTTTTTGATTTTCTCATAATTAAACTATAATTTATATTATTACAAATTATTAAAAATCTATAATTATGTTAAAATTAGCAAAAACAGAGGTTTATTATGAGATTTTGGGGAATTGCTATTTTTATAGTTAGTTTTATATCAATCTCAATGTTTATGTTTGCAAAATCAAAAGATGAGACTATTAAAGTAGCAATACTTCACTCATTTACAGGTACGATGGCATCAAGTGAAATTGCAGTTGCAAAAGCTTTTGAACTTGCGATAAAAGAAATAAATCAAAATGGTGGTTTGCTTGGCAAAAATATTGAAGTGATTATAAAAGATGGAAAATCAGATAGTTTAGAGTTTGGCAGAATGTCAAGAGATATTCGAGAGAGTGGAATTGATACAATTTTTGGTTGTTGGACTTCAGCTTCAAGAAAAGAGGTTAAAGCAGTTTTAGAAGAGCTTGGCGGAGTTTTATTTTATCCAGTTCAATATGAAGGTTTTGAGAGTTCGCCAAACATAGTATATCTTGGAGCTGTGCCAAATCAGCAAATTGCACCAGCAATTAATTATATAAAAAATGAGATTGGAAATAGTATATATTTAATTGGTTCAGACTACATATATCCACGAATGGCAAATAGCTACATAAAAGAGTTTTCAAAATTAATTGGAGTTACAATTTTAAAAGAGAGTTATAAACCTCTTGGTGCTAAAGATTTTGATGAAATAGTGAGAGATATAAAGCTATTAAAACCAAAAGCGATAATAAATACAATAAATGGAGATAGTAATATACCATTTTTTAGAACATTAAAAGATAATGGCATAAGCTCAAAAGAGATACCAATATTCTCTTTTAGTATTGCAGAAGATATGATAAAATCAATTGATACAGAAGCAATTGATGGAAGTTTTGTAGTTTGGAGCTATTTTAACTCTATTAAATCAAAGAGTAATATGGATTTAAAAGAAAAATTTAAAAAAGAGTATGGAGATGATTTTATAGTTACAGACCCTGTTGAAGTTGCATATTATGGTGTTAAACTTTGGGAAAAGAGTGTAAGAGATGGTGGAAGTGCGAATTATAAAACAGTTTTGAATATGATAAAAAATCAATCTATAAATTCGCCTGAAGGTATTTTGTATATTGAACCAAAAACTCAACACACTTATAGAGCATTAAGAGTTGGAAGAGTTAATAGCTTATTAGAGTTTGAAACTATTTTTGAAACAAAATATCCAATAGAACCAACACCTTATCCAGATTTTATAAATATTAGCGAAGGATTAGAACTTCAAGATAGTTTTAAAAATATGTGGGATGGTAAATGGCAAGCAGAAGGAGTTAAAGAGTGAAATGGTTTATAACTAATATAAAAAGTGAGTTGCTTATTTGGTTTATACTGCTTTCAATAGTTCCAATTATAGTTTTATCAATAATCCATTTTATATATCAATATAATCAATATATTACTACAACAAAAGATAGATTAGATTTTGTTGTTGATTATAAGATAAAAGAGTTTGATAGCTATATCAAAAATCGCAAAGATGAGATAAAAACAGTATCTAAAATGCCAACTTTAGTAGAAGCATTTGCATATTATAATGACTATTTTAGTAAATCTAAAGATGGTGATAAATCTATAAATCAATATAGTAAATTTTTTGCTAATTTAAAAATTCAAAAAAAGTTTTATGATATTTTTTTGATAAATTTAAGTGGAGATATTATTTATGCACTGAAACAAGAAGCAGATTTAGGAACAAATTTAATAAGAGGCTCATACTCTCAAACAGAATTGGCAAATGTATTTAATACTTCAATAAAACTTTTGGATACAGAAATGAGCCAATTTGAATTTTATCTTCCATCAAAAAAGTTAGCATCATTTATTGCTTCTCCTATTCTCTATAATGGAAGTTTGATAGGAGTAGTAGCAATTCAACTCTCAAGTGATGATATTTTTGATATTTTATTGGAATGCGATAAACTTGGAGATAGTGGAGAAGTGATTGCTGGTAGATTAGAAAATGGCATAGATGCAATTACAATAACACCACCAAAATTTAATAATAATCAAACATATTATTATAGATACAATGATGGATATAATCCACCTATATTAAAAGCTTTGAATGGTGAAAAAGGTTTTGAAGAAGTTAATGATTATAGAGGTGTTAGAACTTATCAAAGTTACCGTTATCTTCCATCACTTAAATGGGGAATAGTTGCAAAGATTGATAAAAAAGAGGCATTAGAACCACTGTATAATAGTGCTTACTACACATTTTTGATAATCTTTTTCTTAATTATTGCAATATTAGTTGTATTTATGCTTGCCATTAAACATATAGTAACACCTATTCATCAATTACAATCCAAAATAGATGGACTTTTGATGGGAAAAAAACTATCTATAAAGCTTGATGTGTCAAATGAAATTGGAAAAGTTGATAAAGCTTTTGATGAAATTTTTAATAAATTAAGTTTAGAAATAGATTTATTAAAAACAGAACATGTAAAGTTAGAAGATAAGTTAAAAAATAGAGATAAAGAAGTTCAAACTTTAAAAGAAAAATTATTAGAACTAAATCAAATATCTCAAAATAGAAGTTTAATATTAAATAAATATGTAATTAGCTCATCAACTAATGAAAAAGGTATAATAACTGATGTGAGTGAAGCATTTTGCAAAGTTACAGGACACAGTAAAAGTGAATTGATAGGTAGAACTCATAATATATTAAGACATCCAAATATGACAAAAGAGCTGTATAAAGATTTATGGAGAACTATCAAAAATGGTAATAGTTGGGAAGGTGAAATCGAAAATATCAAAAAAGATGGTTCATCATATTGGTTATATACAATAATTACTCCAATTTTTAATTCAAAAGGTATAATCACTGGATACTCTTCGATTAGAGAAGATATTACACACAAAAAAGCATTAGAAGAGTTATTAAAAAGCAAGTTTTGATATAATAAAAAAAATAGCTAAAAGAGTTTAAATGAATACAATGCTAAATAAATTTAGAGATGTAGCAAAAGAGGTTAGTGTCTTATATGTAGAAGATGATGTAACTCTACTTAAACAGATGGTTGATTTTTTGATGAAATTTTTTAAGAGTGTAGATAATGCCCAAAATGGTGAAGATGGTTTGCGACTCTATATAAAAAATCGATATGATATTGTAATTACTGATATTAAAATGCCTATTATGGATGGATTTACAATGTCAAAAAAGATAAGAGAGATAAATCAAAATCAAGAAATTATTGTAATAACAGCTTATAATTCGCTTGAAAATTTAAAAGAAGCTTTGGAAATCGGTGTTAATGGATTTGTCATCAAACCTCCAAACTATCCACAAATGCTAACAACTCTATATAATGAAGCAAGAAATATTGTAAATAGCAAACAAAATGAGATGTATAGAGAACATTTAGAAGAGATTGTAAAAATAAAAACAGCAGAGTTAGAGCGACAATATACAATTGATACAACTACAAATTTATATAACTATTTTAAACTAAAAAAATATTTAGATAAAAATATAGATTATGCTTTGATACTTCTAAATATTGATAACTTCAAAAATATAAATGATACTTATGGAATGATAGTTGGTGATGAGGTTTTAAAAGCAATTGCTTCTGTTTTAAAATCAGTTATTAAATTTGGAAAACTATTTAGAATTCATGGTGATGAATTTATGATTTTAAGCAAAGATATATCAGAAAATAGTGCTTTAGAAATTGCAAGAGATATTCAAAATAGATTTACAAAAAGTATCATAGTTTTAAATATCGAATTTGAAATCACTTTTAGTATTGGAATAGCGATTGGAAAAGGTATAGATTTACTGAAATTTGCTGATATTGCAATCGATGAAATGAGATTAGTTGGCAAAAATAGAGTTAAATTTTATACTCCAAATTCAGAGTTTGAAAAACATCAAAAAGAGCAACTTATATGGATAAATAGAGTAAAACATGCCTTAAAAGAAGAGTGTTTTACACCATTTTTTCAACCAATTATTAATAATAAAACTATGCAAATTGAAAAATATGAGTGTTTAGCGAGAATGAAATTAGGCAATGATATAGTTTCACCTATATTTTTTCTTGCACCAGCAAAAGTTGCAGGACTACTTCCTAATATTACAAGAGTTATGATTGAAAAAAGTTTTGACTATTTTCAAGATAAAGATTTTGAATTTGCTATTAATATCGCTGATTATGATTTAAATGAGGGTTATCTACCAGAGTTTTTAGATAAAATGAGCAATCACTACTCAATAAATCCAAATAGAGTTGTAATAGAAATATTAGAAAGCATTAGTGTTTATGATGCTAAAACATCAATATCACAACTAAAAACTTTAAAAAATCGTGGCTTTAAATTGGCAATTGATGATTTTGGCACAGAAAGTTCAAACTTTAGCCGACTTTTAGATTTAGATGTGGATTATATAAAAATTGATGGAAGTTTCATAAAAAATCTTCACCATGATTTAAATAGTCAAAAAATAACAAACTCAATTGTAAAGTTTGCAAGAAGTATAAATGCAAAAATTATTGCAGAGTTTGTCCATTCTGAAGATGTTTTTAAAAAAGTTTTATCTTATAATATAGACTACTCTCAAGGCTACTATTTAGGAGAACCAAAACAAAGTATTGAGTAAAAAAGAGTTTTTGGACTCTTTTTTTGAATTTTTGACTTGTAAAATAAATTTATTAAACTATCAAAATAATCTAAAGCCATTATTTGTAGTCCATTCAATTAAAGATGAGTATAGTATAGTTGTTTTAAAATCTTCAAATCTATAAGATAATCTAAGTCCTTCTTCAATTTTATTTCCATCAGGAGAATTAAATAGAATTATTCCTATTAATTTTGCTAAATCATGACCTGAGCAAATTTGTAATTTATCACTATGTATATTTTTTAAGTTTTCTATTTCTAAATATAACTCTTCTTTTGATAATGATAAATTTTGATTCTTCTTTTTTGAATGTTCTAATAACTCTCTAATAAAAGCATTAGAATCAAACTTTAACTTACATTCTTCTTTTTCTATAAAATTTTTAAAAGCTAATCCATCAAATAGTAAAATATGATTTCCAATACTCTCTTTTTGATTTTCATTAAACAATCTCGAATACCCTATATATACAGCAATTTCATAAATATTATTTTTCAGCTGTTCTATAATATTATCGCAATTATTAGTAGAGTGTTCTATAAAAAGTGAGTCCAAAGCTTTTGACTCTATCATGTGAATTTCCATATCATGAAAATCTGTCAAAAATAAATTATTTATATTTGAGTTATTTTGTTTTAAATGTTCAAAATCTGCATCTCTAATTCCTATAATAGATTTATAACTCTCTTCATTTAATTTTTTAATAGCTGAAATTACCTTATCTTTGCCATCAAGTGAAGTTATATCTGTATATGTGTTATTAAATAGTTTTTTAAAAAGTTTAATATCTGTTTTACCTTCAAGCAAAATAAATACTTTATTTCTATTACTTAAATGTCTTATTGATAATCTAATCTCATTTAGTTTTAATTCGAGATTATTTGCTTCTTCTCTTAAGCTATTGCTCATTAGAAGCCTCTAAATTAACAGTAAGCTCCCAACTATCATTTATTATTTGAGGTGAGTGTGTAGCAATGACAACATCTATTTTTTGTAGATGAATAATCTCTTTTATATCATCTAAAAAAGCTTTTTGCCAAACAACATGAAGTGAAATTTCAGGTTCATCAATCAAAACAAGTGAATTCTCTTTTGCTTTGAAGATTAGTTCAAATAATAATACAACTTCGTGTTGCTCACCAGAAGATAGTTCAGTAAGTTTTAAAAGTGTGTTTTTGGTAGTTTTAAAGATAAAACCTTTTTCTTTATCTATTTGAATAGATTTAAAGTTAAATCTTCTTTCATTTAAAATTTGAGTAAAAAGCTCTATTTTGCTTATTAAAGTATCAAAAACAGATAATTTTTGTTCATTATCAGCTATATAAAGTGATAAAACTTTTGTTTCATTATCTTGAATATTCTCATCAGAAATCATAGATGTATCATCATCTAATTTTAATAATCCATATTCTGAAATTTTTTGTCTTTTTTCTTGTAGTTTATTTAATCTATCTTTTAAATTATCTGTTTCAATTGAAGAACTATTTTGTTGAAATAGTCTTTTAGGAAAACTACTATCTAATGTTTGTGTAATTTGTGCATACTCTCCTATTTTTTGTTTTATTAATTTACTTAATTCTTGAGAATATTTTTCAATTGTATCTGTAATAACTATTTCTCTTCTAAATCTATGTTCAGATATAGGTTGTCTTAAAACCAATCTTTGTTCTTGAATAAAATATACATCTATATTTTCTAAAATCTCAGAAAATGAATTTGGTATTTCTACTTTTAATTTTTCAGCTGTTTCTTCAGGTATATATTGATATAAAACATCTTCAGTAGTTAAAACTTCTCCATTTAATTCATGCAACCACTCATTTTGTCCAACTCTTCTGAAATTTGGCATAAAATCTTCAATTATATGAGATGGTAAATCTCTTCTTATTTTTGACATCATATTTTTAGATGGATATTCAAATTTTCCAATATCTTTATTATTTTGTTTTAAAACAAACTTTATTTGTTGAATTTCATCACCACTTTTTTTATGTATTTCAATTGATTTTTCATTATCAAAATTAAAAATGATTTTTTCAAAAGAGAGCTTGTTATAAAAAGAGAATTTTTTATTAAATAAACTGTATATAGCTTTTAATGCTATTGTTTTACCATATCCATTTGGAGCTGTTATTATGGTAATCCTATCTTCCTGATTAAGCTCTATATTGTGATTAAATATATCAAATAATTTAATCAATTTAACATTTAATAACTTCATGTGCTATACCTTAATTTAAATGTACAAATTAATTTAAAAATTGCATTATACTATATATGCTTTTTATATAATATTACTTCTCCTTCAAAATCCTATCCACACACATTTTGCTTGAGATTATAGCACTTGAAAATCCACCTCCCAAAATCCAAGCACCTACAAAATATAAATTATCTATTTTTTTAGATTTAACTTCTGGTATTCTAAAAAATTGTTTAGCTGTTGGTGCGAAACCGTTTGATGTGCCATTTGGTGTTTTTATATATCTTTTTATCGTTTTTGGAGTTCCGACTTCGCTAAATACGATATTTGCTCTCAAGTTTGGATACTCTTTTTCAAGTTCATCAAGATAACTATTTAAAACTCTATTCTTTTTGATTTTATACTCATCTTCTGATAAATTTTCCCAATTTTCTATATAATCACTTGCACAAATTGCTCCAAATGATAGCTCTTCATCACACAATTTTGAGTCAATTTGTGAATAATCCACAAATACAAAACCTCGATTTTCACACTGTTTTGATTGATTTTTATCATATTCATCAATGCTTGATACATCTTTTAAGAAAAATTGTGAATATGCTTTTTTGCCATAAAGTTTTTTTAAGTTTTTATTAAATCCAAAATAGACAACTAAATATGATGATGAGATAATTTTGCTCTCTTTATAATCAATTTTTGACAAATTATATGTTGAAATTGGCGAGAGATTTGAGATAAAAATATCACTTTTAAGTAAAATGTCACTATTTTTATATCTATATTTTAGAAAATTTTTATCGAAATTTATCTCTATAACATCAGCTTTTGTTATCACTTCTCCACCGTTTTGAGTGATTATTGATGCTAAATAGTTAGATAAATTTTGACTTCCACCTTTGATATACCAACTTCCACCACTATAATATGAATTTTGTGCGATTGAGTGAAATAAAAAACTAAGTTCGTAAATTTTGTCATGATAGTAAGCAACATTTGTATTTAAAACCATTTTAAGCTCTTCATTTTTAAAAAGAGTGTTCATGACATCTTTTACAGAGCTATTTTTATATTTTGTAATATTTTTGAAAATAAATGGAAATAGTAACATTTGCCACCATTTTAGATTTTCCAACTTATCAAACTCTTTTGAAATATCATCTATAAGTTCAAAATATTTTAAAATTGCCTCTTTTTCATTTGGATATTTTTGCGATAACTCTTTTATAGCATCATCTTTTTTTGTTGGCATAATAAAATCTATCTTATCAGCCTTCACTCTAAAAAATTCATCACTCTCTACAAACTCAATATTTTTATACACATCTAAAAACTCAAAAACCTCCCTCTTAATTTTATCTGTATATAAGCCATCAAGCTCATGAAGTCCAACTTCACAATTAAATTTACCTCGTTTAAAAACAGTCGCACAACCACCAACGATAGTATGTTGTTCTAAAATTGTTACCTTAAAACCTCTTTTTGCAAGTAATGCACCTGCACAAAGTCCTCCCAAACCAGCTCCGATAATTGCCACATTTTTCATAACTATTTCACCTCGATTATTAAATTTATCTCATCTTTTAATACAAATTCAGCTTCACTATATGTTGGAGAGTTAAACAAAACTTTTGGATTATTTGAAAATCCATAACTCTCAATAGGAACTCCAAATAGATTTTTATCAAATTTACCATTACTATTTTCATCACAAAATATAGCTATTGCATATTTTCCATCAGAAATATTTGCTATTTTATAAGCCACTGTTTGGCTATTTACATCTACGATATACCCTTTATAAGCTTTATCGATGACTGCAAAATCATCTTTTGATGTGTAGAGTCCAATGTAGAGTTTTTTATTTATGTTTTTTAAATTTTTTATTTCAAGATTTATATCAGAGCCAAAAAGTGCTTGAATAAATATGAAAAAAGATAGCAATTTTTTCAAAACCTCTCCTTAAATTTTTGCATAAATGATACAAAATTTAAAAAAAGTTGTCATTCACCTATGTTAATTTTATACTCTTTTTTAAGTCGGCTTAAGTGTTGTGGAGTTATTCCCAAAAATGTTGCGATGTGATATTGTGGAACTTTGTCAAGTAGATATGGAGTTGTTTTTGCAAACTCAACAAATCGTTGATGAGCTGATTTTATCTGTTTATCAATTATACAAGTGTGAGTATATGAATAAGCTTCTTCAGCCATGAGTCTGCCAAATCGCTCACCTTTTTTTGAATTGTTGTAGAAAAATTGAATATCATGATAGCTTAATGCCAAAAGTTCGCACTCATCAATCGTCTCTATCTCTATTGATGATGGTGTTTGATGTAAAAAACTATCATAATTTGTAACAAAAATATTATAAAATTTTGAGTTTTCATCGTTAAAAAATATCGACCAAGTGTAATCTTTTCCATTTTCATCTATCAAATAAGCTCTTGCAAGACCGTAATTTATAAAATATAAATCTGTGCAAATATCTCCAAACTTTAATATCAAATCACCTTTTTTAAACTTTTTGATTTTTATTTTTGATTTGATTAAACTCCACTCAAATGAGTTTAGTTGAATATATTTTTCAAAGAAGGATTTATATTTATCAAACATATTTAATTTTTTCTATGTAAATTATAGAATTTACTAATATTAAATAGCATGAAATACTTCTTCCCATTCTGTATATTTAATTGTATGTTCATTTAATGAAAACTCAAATTCTTTATTAATGATTTCAAAATCACCTAAATAATCAAAATCTTTAACATCTTTATCAAAATAAATTTTAGCCGAGCAAAATACCTGTTCTATCAATTGAATATCAGCATTAATTTTCCCTAAACAATAATATACATTATCTTCTTTATCATAATGCATGTTATTTTCATCAGCATATGAAGCATTTAAATTAAATGCAATATTTGTATTTATTTCTACTTCTATTAGATAACTATCTATATCTATATTTATAATATTTACATTTTCAATGTTAATATCTATAATTTCTATATTATCAACATAAACTTCATCAATAGAATCATAGCTATATAAAATAAACTCATCGGTGTTTGATTTTATTTCATCTATTATTTTTTGTTTTATTTTTTCAAAAGAATTATTATAAATATAAATTATTTCTTTTTCTATATTTTCTATATTTAATTGGTTTATAACATCACTTATATATTTATAATGTTTTATTCCTTTATTTTCACAAAATAATTCAAATCCATTATCATTCGAAACAATTATTAACTCTTTATTTTTATCTTTTGAATATTGAAGTAAGCTAAGCAATATTATAGCATCTGGAAATTCATGTTTTTTTTGTTCTGAAAACGGAGCTTTAGTATTAAAATACATATCTATTAATTCATGTTGGTTAAATTCAGATGGAATAATCTCTATACTATTATTTTTTAAAAAATTTTCAAATTTATTTTTTAAATAGTTCATTTTTAAATTCATTTTTGTCTTTTAATTTAAATTCATATTTAATAATATTAAATAATTGTTTTTCTATTTTTAATATATCTTCTAAATTTGTTTTTATTCTTTTAATAACCTCATTTTTTACAACATCTGTTATACAGATAGATATTTCATTTTCTCTACATAAACTTAAAAGTTTCTCAAAGTTTGGTGTAGTATAAGAAAAACTTGCACTTTCAAATACATTCGTATCAATAAAAACAACTCTCTCCATTAATGTAATCCTTTCTCATAATATTAATATTTAAAAAATTTGCCTTGCTTTTTAACCATCGCTTTACACCAACACCCATTCTCGTGGTCATCTACCATTCCACAAGCTTGTATAAAAGCATAAATCGTTACACTACCGATAAATTTAAAACCTCTCTTTTTTAACTCTTTTGTAATAACATCAGATATTTCACTCTTTGTAGGTGCCATCTTATAATCTTCTATATCATTTATGATAGTTTTATAACCAACTTTACTCCAAAAATAGTTATCAATTGAGCCATACTCCTTTTGAAGTTCTAAAAATAGCTTTGCATTGTGAATAATCGCCTCTATTTTTGGCTTACTCTTTATTACAAGCCCACTTGATAATATATTTTCAACATCATTTTGAGAGATATTTGCCACTTTTTCAAGTTCAAAACCATCAAAAACTTTTCTATATCCATCTCTTTTTTTTAAAACTGTCAGCCAACTAAGTCCAGCTGATTGAGTTTCAAGACTAAAGAGTTCAAATAGAGCATTATCATCATGAATTGGTTTTCCCCACTCTTCATTATGATATTTGACATATTCCAAATCGCTACTTTTAACCCAACCACAAATTTTTTTATTTTCCATATTTTTTCTTTTTATTAATTTTTTAAATATTAGATTGACTTATTTTATACAAGTTTGGCTTATGAATAGAATGACTTTAGATGAAATTTAATTAAATTATCTTTTGGAAGTATATTATTGTAGCAGTTTTTTTGGTGTCCTAAACAGGAGTCGAACCTGTGACCTCTTGATTAGGAATCAAGTGCTCTATCCTTCTGAGCTATTAGGACAGAGAGAACCTAAGAGTGGTTACTCTTAAGCATTTCTCTTTTTCATAATTTCATCAGCAATATTTCTTGGAACTTCTTCATAATGGTCAAATTCCATAGCATATGTTCCTCTACCTTGAGTAGCTGACCTTAAATCTGTTGAATATCCAAACATCTCTGATAGTGGTACCATAGCATTAATAACTTTAACACCTGCTCTATCATCCATAGAATTAACTTGTCCTCTTCTTCGATTTAAATCACCAATTACATCACCCATATAGCTTTCTGGAACTTCAACTTCAACTTTCATAATAGGCTCCAAAATAACTGGTGATGCTTTTCTACAACCCTCTTTAAAGCCCATTGAACCTGCAATTTTAAATGCCATTTCAGATGAATCGACTTCGTGGTAACTTCCATCAAATACAGTAACTTTAATATCTACAACTGGATACCCTGCTAATACACCATTATTAAGTGCTTCTTGGATACCTTTATCAATTGCTGGAATATACTCTTTTGGAATAACACCACCAGTGATTTTATTTTCAAATGTATAACCTTTACCAGCTTCTTGTGGTTCAATATCAAGCCAGCAGTGTCCATATTGACCTTTACCACCAGATTGTTTAACATATTTACTTTCTTGTTTAACAGATTTTTTGATAGTTTCTCTATAAGCAACTTGTGGTTGTCCAACTTCTGCTTCAACTTTAAACTCTCTTTTTAATCTATCAACAATAATTTCTAAGTGTAATTCACCCATTCCTGCAATAATTGTTTGACCTGTTTCTTCATCAGTTTTTACTCTAAAGCTCGGGTCTTCTTCTGCTAATTTTGCAAGTGCTAATGCCATTTTTTCTTGGTCAGCTTTTGTTTTTGGCTCAATTGCAATTGAGATAACTGGCTCTGGGAACTCCATTCTTTCCAAAATTACATTTGCTTTTTCAGAACATAATGTATCACCTGTTAGAGTATCTTTTAAACCAACAACAGCACCGATTTCACCTGCAAAAAGCTCTTTTATCTCTTCTCTTTTATTAGCATGCATTTTTAGAATTCGACCAATTCTCTCTTTTTTACCTTTTGTTGTATTTACAACATAACTTCCACTCTCAAGCATACCTCTATAAACTCGAATAAATGTTAATTGTCCAACAAATGGGTCTGTCATAATTTTGAATGCTAAAGCTGAAAACTCTCCATCGTCTGTTGAATCAACAATTATTTCTTCTTCAATATTATCAGCTTTTAAACCTCTAATAGCTTCAACTTCTGTTGGATTTGGAAGATAATCGATAACTGCATCAAGTAAAGTTTGAACACCTTTATTTTTAAAAGCTGTTCCACAAATCATTGGGAATAACTCTCTTTTTACACAGCCTAATTTAATTCCTCGTTTAATCTCTTCATTACTTAGCTCTTCACCACCAAGATATTTTTCCATTAAAGCTTCATCCATTTCAGCAGCAGCTTCAATCATTTGTTCTCTATACTCTTTTGCTTTATCTAATAGATTTGCTGGTATTTCTTCTATATCATATTTAGCACCCATTGCTTCATCATGCCAAACCAAAGCTTTCATCTCAACTAAATCTATAACACCTTTAAAGTTATCTTCTGAACCGATTGGAATTTGAAGAGGCACTGGTTTAGCTTTTAATCTATCTCTTATTTGTCGCTCAACTTCATAAAAGTTTGCTCCAATTCTATCCATTTTATTGACAAAAATAATTCTTGGAACTTTATATTTGTTTGCTTGTCTCCAAACAGTTTCAGATTGTGGTTGAACACCACCAACAGAACAATAAACAGCAACTGCTCCATCTAAAACCCTCATACTTCGCTCAACTTCGATTGTAAAATCAACGTGACCTGGAGTATCGATAATATTTACTTGATGATTTTTCCAACTACAAACAGTAGCAGCTGAAGTAATTGTAATACCTCTCTCTTTTTCTTGCTCCATCCAATCCATTGTTGCAGCACCATCGTGAACTTCTCCTATTTTGTGAGAAACACCTGTATAAAATAAAATTCTCTCTGTTGTTGTAGTTTTTCCAGCATCTATGTGTGCAGCAATTCCTATATTTCTAACCATATTTAATGGAATTTTTCTTGCCATTAGTTATCCTTAAAATAAGTGTAGTGTGTGAAATTTATCGAAAAAATTGTAGAAGGGAGTTTTTAAACTCCCTATATAGAGTTTTACCATCTATAGTGAGCAAATGCCTTATTAGCTTCTGCCATTTTATGAGTATCCTCTTTTTTCTTGAAAGCTGAACCTCTATTATTTGTTGCATCCATTAACTCATTAGCCAATCTATCAACCATTGTTTTTTCATTTCTTTTTCTTGCAGAATCAATTATCCATTTAATTGCTAATGATAACTGTCTTGTAGTTCTTACTTCTACAGGAACTTGATATGTAGCTCCACCAACTCTTCTACTTCTAACTTCTACAAGTGGTTTAACATTATCAATTGCTCCTTGAAATGCTTCAATTCCTTTTCCAGCACCTTTTTGCTCAATTTTAGCAATTGCTCCATATATAACTTTTTCAGCAACACTTTTTTTGCCATCATACATAAGTTTATTAACAAACTTTGTCAATATTTTACTATTGTAAATTGGGTCTCCCATAACCTCTCTAATAGGGGCTTTTCTTCTTCTCATTATTTTCCTTTAACTACTTATTATTTTTTAGCTTTAGCTTTTTTGGTTCCATATTTACTTCTTGAAACTGTTCGTTTATTAACACCTGCAGTATCTAAAGCACCTCTAACAATATGATATTTAACACCTGGTAAATCTTTTACCCTTCCACCTCTAATTAATACAATTGAGTGTTCTTGAAGATTATGACCTTCACCTGGAATATAACTAATTACTTCAAATCCACTTGTAAGTTTAACTTTTGCAACTTTTCTCAAAGCCGAGTTAGGTTTTTTAGGAGTTGTAGTATAAACTCTTGTGCAAACACCTCTTCTTTGAGGACACTTAACTAATGCTGGAGATTTTGATTTTTTGATAACTTTCTTTCTCTCATTTCTTACTAACTGATTAATGGTAGGCACTATTTTTCCTTTTAAACATATTTTTTTAAAAAATTAATTTGCGAATTATATAAAAACAATACTTTTATAAAACTTAAATTTGTTTTAATTTAAGTTTTATTTTAATTATACGAACTTTATTTTTCTATCTTTGTATAAACCTGTTCCAACTGGTATCATTCTACCTATTACAACATTCTCTTTTAAATCTTCCAAATAGTCAATTTTAGCAGCTATTGATGCTTCGGTTAAAACTTTTGTTGTTTCTTGGAAAGATGCTGCTGAAATAATACTATCAGAGCCAACTGCTGCTCTTGTAATTCCAAGAAGTATTGGTTCTGCTAATGCTGGTTCTCCACCAAGTCTTAATGTTTTTTCATTTTCTTCAATAAATACTCTTTTGCTAATCATATCACCCGTTATAAATTTAGTATCTCCACTATCAATAATTTTAACTTGTCTTAACATCTGACTTAAAATTACCTCTATGTGTTTATCAGAAATATTAACACCTTGTCTTCGATAAACTTGTTGAACTTCACTTACTATATGATGATATAGAGCCTTATCTCCTGAAATTCTAAGAATATCTTGACTTGCAACAGTTCCATCAGTTAATCTTTCACCTGAATGCACAAACTCACCGTGATGAACTAAAATTTGTTTGCCTTTATCCACAAGATATTCAACTACTTGAACACCATCAATTGATGTAATTAAAATTCTCTCTTTTCCTCTTAAAGCTCTTCCAAAACTAATATATCCATCTATCTCTGTTAAGAGTGCTGGAGATTTTGGTTTTCTTGCTTCAAATAGTTCTGATACTCTTGGAAGACCTCCCGTAATATCTCTTGTTTTTGCAATCGCTTTTGGTGTTTTTGCTAAAATATCTGCGATTTCAACAGTTGCTCCATCTTGAACAAATATAGCTGTTTTTGGCTCAAGTGTATATTTTAAAAGCTCATTATTTTCTGTTGCTATTAAAATAGCTGGTTTTATACCAGTTTGAATATACTCATTAATCACTAATCTACTTTGACCTGTAAGCTCATCAAACTGCTCTTGTGCACTAATTCCTGGAATTATATCTTCAAATCTAACAACACCTTTTGCTTCTGCTATAATAGGATTTGAATAAGGGTCCCACTCTGCAATGATTGTTTGCTCACTACTATTAGGAAGTGCTAATACAGTTGCACTTTCAACACTCTCATTATCACTAATTTTAATCACAGAACCTCTTGCTATATAATGTCTAATAGCTTCTCTATCATTTTCATCAGCAATTACAGCAAATACACCTTTTTCTGTAATAATATCACCATCTTTTATAGTGTGATTTCTTTCTAAATAGTCACCTTTTAATGTGTAATATTTTACAAAACCTCTTGATTTTGCAACTATTTTTTGAGTTATAGGCTCACCATCTTTGATTTTTAATTCAGATGCATAAGGTATCCTATTTGGAATATTCCAACCATCTTTTATTACTTCAACAATACTATCATTTGCCTCAACTACTCCGTTTGCAAATTCTGGAATAAATAGTTTTCCATCAATTTTACCAGTTACACCTGCTAACTCATTTGGTTTTGCAATATCAGATTTTCTTAAAGCATATCTGTGTGTCTCTTTTTCACCTTTTAATTCTAAAACAGTCTCATCATGAACATTCTTAATAGATAAAACTCCTCTAAATGGAGCTTTTATTTTTGGCTCAACAAGTAAAACAGCTGCATTTCTTCGATTTGCAACAATAGCTTTATTATCTTTTGATATATAAGTTTTTATATTATAAAATCTTATGAAACCTTCTTTTGTAACAATAACTTGTCGCTCTTCTTGAGTTCTACTTGCAGTTCCTCCACCGTGGAATGTTCTAAGTGTAAGCTGTGTTCCTGGTTCTCCAATACTTTGAGCTGCAACAACACCAACTGCTTCACCCATTTTTACAACTTTACCTTCACCTAAATTATAACCATAACATTTAGCACAGAGTCCTCTTTGAGCTTTACAAGTAATAGCTGTTCTAATTACAGCTGATTTTACATTTGCTTCTTTTACAACTTTAGAATCATCTTCATCAATTAGAGTTCCTTCACTAAATAAAACTTCATTAGTAATAGGGTCGATTATATCTTCAGCTAAAACTCTACCAATAATTCGCTCATCAAGGGTTTCAATCAATTCGCCATTTGCTGTAATATCTGTTATCTCTATTCCATCATGAGTTCCACAATCTTGCATAATAATTTTTACATTTTGTGAAACATCTATCAATTTTCTTGTCAAATAACCAGCATTTGCCGTTTTTAGAGCTGTATCTGCAAGACCTTTTCTTGCACCGTGAGTTGAAATGAAATACTCTAAAACATTTAAACCTTCTTTAAAGTTAGAAATAATTGGAGTTTCAATAATTTCACCCGTTGGTTTAGTCATAAGTCCCCGCATTGCAGATAGCTGTTTAATCTGTGTTGAACTACCTCTTGCACCAGAATCTGCCATCATATAAATAGAGTTAAAACCATCTTTATCATTTTTGATAAGCTTCATCATAACTTCTGTAATGCTATTTGTTGTATCTGTCCAAACATCCACAATTTTATTGTATCGCTCTTGTTCTGTTAAAAGACCTGCACTAAATTGTTGTTGAATCTCTTTAACTCTCTTTTTAGTCTCATCAATATGGCTTTTTTTAGCAGCTGGAACTTTAATATCATCAACTGATATAGAAATACCTGCTTTTGTTGCATATCTAAATCCTAAATTTTTAAGATTATCTAAAAATTCTGCTGTGATTTTAAATCCACCATATTTATACACATTATCAACTAAGGTTGAAATATCTTTTTTCTTTAAGATTTTATTCCACAAATCTTGAGAAATAAATGATGGTAATATCTCTTTTATAATCAATCTACCGACTGTTGTTTGCATAACTCTACCATCAACTAAAGCTCTAATTTTTGCATGTAACTCTACATGTCCATCTTCAAGAGCAATAACTGCTTCATTTACATCTGTAAATAATCTGTGGCTTCCTTTTGCATCTTCTCGTTCTAATGATAAATAGTAAAGTCCTAAAACCATATCTTGAGAAGGAACTGTTACTGCCTTTCCTGATGCTGGAAGTAGAATATTCATAGTGCTTAACATTAAAATTTTACACTCTGCAATTGCTTCTTGAGATAATGGAATATGAACTGCCATTTGGTCACCATCAAAGTCTGCATTAAATGCAGCACAAACTAATGGGTGTAACTGAATAGCTTTTCCATCAATTAATTTTGGATGGAATGCTTGAATTGACTGTTTATGTAGAGTTGGAGCTCTATTTAACATAATTGGATAGTCTGAAACTATTTCTGCTAAACACTCCCAAACTTCATTTGTCTGATTTTCAATTAATTTTTTTGCACCCTTAATTGTTGTTGCATAACCTTTTTCTTCTAATTTTGCTAAAAGATGTGGTTTGAAAAGCTCTAAAGCCATATGTTTTGGCAATCCACATTGATCCATTTTTAGACTTGGTCCAACAACAATTACAGACCTTCCAGAAAAATCTACCCTTTTTCCAAGTAGATTTTGTCTAAATCGTCCCTGTTTTCCTTTGATAATTTCACTTAAAGATTTCAGTGGTCGCTTGTTTGCTCCCTTAACTGCATTACTTGTTCTACTATTATCAAATAGAGCATCAACTGCTTCTTGAAGCATTCTTTTTTCATTTCTAATAATAATTTCTGGTGCATCAAGCTCTATTAATCGTTTTAATCTTTGGTTTCTATTTATAACTCTTCTATATAAATCATTAACATCTGAAACTGCAAATTTTCCGCCATCAAGTGCTACAAGTGGTCTTAAATCTGGTGGTAAAACTGGTAAAACTGTTAGCATCATCCACTCTGGTCTATTACCTGAAGTAAGGAATGATTCTACAACTTTTAATCTCTTAATAATAGCTTTTTTCTTAGCATCAGAGTTTGTTTCTTCTACATCTGTTTTTAACTGTTCAAATAGTTGTGGCAAATCTAAATCTCTAAGCAAATCTCTAACTACTTCTCCACCCATTTCTGCACAAAAACCTGTATGTTCAAATCGCTGTTTTAAACTTTGATACTGCTCTTCATTTAACACATCAAATTTAATAACTGGTTTTGTATTTTCATTATCATAAAAAGCTTCACCTTGCTCTTTTACAATGTAAGCTTCATAGTATAACACTCGTTCTAAATCTTTCATTTTGACACCCAAAAGTGTTCCTATTCGACTTGGAAGAGAGCTTACATACCAAATATGTGCTACTGGAGTTACAAGCTCGATATGTCCCATTCGACTTCTTCTCACTTTTGAAGCTGTTACTTCTACTCCACACTTCTCACACACAATTCCCTTATATCTCATCTTTTTATATTTGCCACATAGACACTCATAATCTCTTGTTGGTCCAAATATTTTTGCACAAAATAGTCCATCTCGTTCTGGTTTTAAAGTTCTATAATTGATAGTTTCAGGTTTTTTAACCTCTCCATTACTCCAACCCATAACTTTTTCAGGAGATGCTAATCTTAGTTGAAATGCTGAAATATCACCTAAATCTTTCTCTTTTTTCTCATGCTCTTTTAAATCAATAGCTTCTAATTCGCCTTCGCTATCTCTTGTATAAATATCAACATCAAGTGCTAAAGATTGAAGCTCTTTTGTTAAAACATAAAATGTTTCTGGAATTGCACTACCACTTACATTTTCACCTTTAGTAATAGCTCTATATGCCTCTTTTCTTCCTTCTACATCATCAGATTTAATAGTTAGCATCTCATTTAGAGTATTTGCAGCACCATATGCTTCTAATGCCCAAACCTCCATTTCTCCAAATCTCTGACCACCAAATAGAGCTTTTCCTCCTACTGGTTGTTGAGTTACAAGTGAATATGGTCCTGTGCTTCTTGCATGAACTTTTTCATCAACTAAATGGTGAAGTTTAAGCATATACATATAACCAACATTTACCCGCTCTTTTATCTTATCACCTGTTTTTCCATCATAAACTTCAGTTTTTCCATCGCTATCTATTTTTGCAAGTTCAAACATTTTAGCTAAATCATCAGTTGTAACACCTTCAAATACAGGTGTCGCAAATTTAACTCCTTGACTCCAATCTCTTGCATAATTTAGCAGTGTTTCATCACTCATACTATTAATGAAATCAACAGCTTCACTTTTTTTGATAATCCCTGCAATTTCCAACATTTTAGCTCTTAAATCTTGAAGGAAACTTTCTCTTTTTTCTTCAAAAATTTCTGCAATTTGATTTCCCAATCTCTTACCAATATAACCCAAATGTGTTTCTAAAATCTGTCCAATATTCATCCTTGATGGAACACCCAAAGGATTTAAAACTATTTCAACAGGTGTGCCATCTTTTAGATATGGCATATCAACTTCTGGAACAATTACAGAAACAATACCTTTGTTTCCGTGTCGTCCAGCCATTTTATCACCAACTTTTAGTTTTCGCTTAGTTGCTACATAAACTTTTACAAGTTTAACAACTCCACTTGGTAAAATATCATCTTTTTCTAAAATTGATAATTTCTCTTCATGCTCTTCTCTAAGTTTTGCTTTTTCTTCTAAGAAATGTTTTTTTACTCTTTCATATTTTGCTTGTAACTCATTACTATAAGCTTTTGCTATATTATTTAGAGCAAATCTATTAATTTCATTTAACTCTGTTTTAGTAATTTTTTCACCACTACTATATGACTTACTTCCAACAGTGATAGCCTCTTTTAACTTTTCTTTTGATAAAAGAGAAATCAGTCTCAACATCTCTTCTCTATCAAGCATTAGAAGCTTATCATGATGTTCTCTATCAAGTTTTTCTTTTTCATCATCATATGCTTTATTTGACCTTGGGTCTTTACTATAACCCTTTTTTGTGAAAATTTTAACATCAACAACAATTCCTTCTGTTGAAGGTGGGCAATATAGCGATTTATTTATTACATGTCCAGCTTTTTCACCAAAAATAGCTCTTAAAAGTCTCTCTTCTGGAGTTGGTTTTACTTCTCCTTTTGGAGATACTTTTCCAACTAAAATCATTCCTGGTTTTACATGAGTTCCAATTTTTACAATACCACTATCATCTAAATGAGCTAAATCTTCTTCTTTTACATTTGGAATATCTTTTGTAATCTCTTCAACACCATGTTTTAATTCTCTTGCATCTATCTCTTTTTCGTATATATGCACAGAAGTAAATACATCTTCTCGAATAATTTTTTCACTTACAACAATAGCATCTTCAAAGTTATATCCATTCCAAGGCATGAATGCAACTAAAATATTTTTACCAATTGCAAGCTCTCCATTATCCATTGATGGACCATCTGCAATAATTTGCTCACTCTCTATTAAATCACCTTTTTGAACAATTGCTCTTTGAGTAAAAGTTGTATTTTGGTTTGTTCTTAGATTTTTTTGCAAAGGATAATGGTCAATAAATGCTCCATCTTCATCTTCACCTAAAATATATATATTTTTACTATCAACTTTTTCGATTACTCCAGCTCTTTTTGCTTTGATTGACTCCCAAGCATCTCTTGCTACAACTTTTTCAATTCCTGTTCCAACCATTGGAGCAGTTGCTCTAAGTAGTGGCACAGCTTGTCGTTGCATATTTGAACCCATTAATGCTCTATTTGCATCGTTATGTTCTAAGAAAGGAATTAAAGATGCAGCAATACCTACAACCATTCTTGGACTTAAATCTATTAATTGAACTTTACTTTTTTCAATTAATACTATCTCACCATTTATTCTTGCTTCAATTAAATCTTCCAAAATTTCAGAATTTTCATTCAACTTTGTAGATGCTGGTGCAATTACAATTCCTTCTTCTTGAGTTGCTGTAAGATATATCAACTCATTTGTAACTTTACTATCTATTACTTTTTTATAAGGTGCTTGAATAAAGCCTAACTCATTAACTTGAGAATATGTTGAAAGAGTATTAATAAGACCAATATTTTGTCCCTCAGGTGTTTCAATTGGACAAATTCTTCCATAATGAGTTGGATGAACATCTCTTGCTTCAAATCCAGCTCTATCTTTTACCAATCCACCTTCACCGAGAGCTGAAAGTCTTCTTTTATGAGTAATTTCACTTAATGGATTTGTTTGATCCATAAATTGTGATAATTGACCACCAGAGAAAAACTCTAAAATTGTGCTTGTAATCATTTTTGGAATAATTAAATCATGAGGCATTAACTCTTCAATGCTTCCACTAACAGTTGTTAGTTTATCTTTAATTCCTTTTTGCATTTTGACTAAACCTGAATGTAACTCATTTGCCAAAAGCTCACCAATAGCTCTAATTCTTCTATTTCCTAAATGGTCTCTATCATCTATGTGACCTTGTCCATTTTTTACTTTAATTAAATATTTAACACTTCTTATAATATCTTCTGATGTTAAAACTGTAATATATTCTGGCACATTGATACCTAACTTATGGTTAGTTTTCATTCTACCAACTTTTGTTAAGTCATATCTTTCTGGGTCAAAGAATAGTTGATTTAAAAATGTTTTAGCAGCCTCTTTTGTAACTGGCTCACCTGGTCTCATAACTTTATAAATTCTAATAACAGCTAAATCATTTTCATCTTCAATACTTTCTGTCTGCTTAAGAAGTTTTAATGATTCTTGGTCTGCTACAAATGAGTTTAATATAGAATTATCAATTCCTTGTGCTAAATCATTTGCTATTTCAAAATTATCAAGCCCTAAATCAATGATTTTTTTGAGTTTATTTTCATCTAATTGAGTTAAAACATCATAAACTACTTCACCACTCATTGGGTCAATAATCTTTTGAGATATGAATCTGTCCATTAAAAGTTCAATTGGATACTCTATCCATTCAATATTTTCTTCTTCTAACTTTTTAGCTTTTTTAGCTGTTAATCTTTTACCAGCTTGAAGAATTATATTACCTTTATCATCTTTTATATCAAAATCAACCCTTCCAACAAAATCATCAGGATTAAATTTAATTAAAAATTTATTATCAACAACTCTAATTCCAACTAAAGGATAGAAAAGTTTTAAAATATCATCTCTTGAGTATCCTAATGCTCTAAAAAGAATTGTTACAGGAATTTTTCGTCTTTTATTAATTCTTACATATAATATATCTTTTGCATCATACTCAAAATATAACCATGAGCCTCTATCTGGAATAATTTGCCCAGAGTAAATTGGTTTGCTTGATGTAGTTGAAGATTCTTCCTCTTTAAAAATTACTCCAGGACTTCTGTGTAACTGATTTACAACAACTCTCTCCACACCATTTATTATAAATGATGTTCTGTCTGTCATTAGAGGTATCTCTCTAATAAATATTGATTGCTCTTTAATATCTTTTGTGCCTATTCGCTCACCAGTTTTTTCGTCTTTTTCCCACAAAATAAGTCTGACTTGAATTTTTAAAGGAATTGAATATGTTAATCCTCGCTCCATAGCTTCTCGAACTGTATATTTTGGTTTTCCATATTCACAGCTAATATATTCTAAAGTTAATCTATTTTGTGCATCATGAATTGGAAAAATAGATTTAAAAACTTTTTCAATACCGCTCATTTGACCATCAACTGAAGTTAAAAAACTCTCATAACTTTTTCTTTGAAGTTGTAAAAGATCTGGAACTTTTGTTGTTTGAGGAATTTTTCCAAAATCAACTCTAAGTCTATTTCCTGATTTTAAATAGTTTTGCATTGGCATAACCTCTGTAGTATAAATTTAGGAATTTTTAAAGAAGAAGAATTTTTAAAAATTATTAGGAGAAAAGAGAGCAAAAGAATGCCCCCTTATTTGATTTCTACTGTAGCTCCGACTTCAACAAGTTTAGCTTTCATAGCTTCAGCATCAGCTTTACTTACAGCTTCTTTAAGAGTTGTTGGAGCTCCTTCTACTGCATCTTTAGCTTCTTTTAATCCAAGACCAGTAAGCTCTCTAACAACTTTGATAACTTTAATTTTCTCAGCTCCAGCACTTGCTAAAACAACATCAAACTCTGTTTTTTCTTCTACAACAGCAGCTGCAACAGCACCAGCACCAGCAACCATAACTGGAGTTGCACTTACACCAAACTTCTCTTCAAACTCTTTCACTAATTGTGATAACTCAATAACTGATAAATTTGAAATAAACTCTAATACATCTTCTTTTGTGATTGCCATAATATCTCCTATTTATTTTTTGTATTTTTGAAATTTTTTTAAACTAAATTAATTAGCTTCTTCTTTTTTTTGTCTAAGTGCATCAAGCCCAATTGTAAAGTTTCGAACTGGAGCCATCCAAACAGATAAAAGCATACCAATAAGCTCTTCTTTTGAAGGCAATTTAGATAGAGCATCAACTGATTTAGCATCAACAATAGAACCATCCATATATCCAGTTTTAATAGCAAACTTATCAGAAGCACTATCAGCATATTTTGCAACAACTTTAGCAACATCTAACTGCTCACTACCCCAAACAATAATATTTGTCTCTTTCAGTTCAAGACCATTAATACCAGCACTTTTTAAAGCTATATCAGCCAAGCTATTTTTTATAACTTTTACTTTTACACTTTTAACTCTTGCTTCTTTTCTAAGAGCTTCTAACTGTTTTACAGTTAATCCCTTATAGTCGCAAACTACAATACCTTGAGCTGTTTTAAATTCTGAAGTTAAAAAATCTATCAGCTCAGCTTTTTTTTCTCTTGTCAATTATTCTCCTTTCGACTTTGACTTCAAGCAGGATTTACAAGAACAACCCACTTTCTTCAGTCACACTTTTAAGATAAAACCTATTTTATTTCTGCTAACTCCACTGTATCTAAAGATATAGATGGACTCATTGTTAATGACAATGATACACTTCTAATATACTTACCTTTTGATGTTGCAGGTTTAGCTTTATTGATTGCTCTAACAAACTCTTTAATATTCTCTGCCAATTTAGTAGCATCAAAACTGACTTTACCAAGACCAGCATGAATATTACCTTTTTTATCAACCTTGAAATTCACTTGACCACTTTTTGCATTTGAAACAGCTTTTGTAACATCCATTGTTACAGTACCTGTTTTTGGATTTGGCATAAGTCCTTTTGGTCCTAAAATTCTACCAACTTTTCCAACCATTCCCATAGCATCTGGAGTAGCAATTACTATATCAAAGTTAATTTCACCAGCTTGAACTTTTTCAACTAAATCTTCAAACCCAACAATATCAGCACCAGCATTTTTAGCTTCATCAGCCTTTACACCTTTTGCAAAAACTGCAACTCTAACTTTTTTACCAGTTCCATTTGGTAATACAACAGCACCCCTTACCATTTGGTCAGCATGTCTTGGATCAACACCGAGTTTCATAGATATTTCTACTGTCTCGTCAAATTTAGCAGAAGCTAAATTTTTTATAAAAGATGATGCTTCATCTACTATATATTTTTTGTCTTTGTCAATTTTAGTCAAAAGATTTTGAACTCTTTTTGCTACTTTTTTAGCCATTTCTAATATCTCCGCATTTTATTTTGCTACCATTACAATATTTTAATTCCAAAACGGTGGTGGAAAGTTTAATCTATAACATCAATTCCTATACTTCTTGCACTTCCTGCAACTATTCTCATAGCAGCTTCTTTGTCAGTTGTATTTAAATCTACGATTTTTCTCTCAACTATTTCTCTAATTTGAGATTTAGTAATTTTACCAACTTTATTTTTCAATGGATTATCACTACCTCTTGTAACACCTGTAGCTTTTTTTATTAAATCTGTCACTGGAGGTTGTTTTGTTACAAATGTAAAACTTTTATCAGCATAAACAGTAATTACAACAGGTATATTGTAACCCATCATATCCTTTGTTCTTTCGTTAAAAGCTTTACAAAACTCCATAATATTAACACCTCTTTGACCTAATGCAGGACCAATTGGAGGAGCTGGATTTGCTTTACCAGCTGGAACTTGAAGTTTGACTTCGCCTATAATTTTTTTTGCCATATCAATTCCTTTTTATGATTAAATTGTTTTTTCTACTTGTGTAGAAAGTATCTCTATAGGAGTACTTCTACCAAAGATTGAGACATTTAATTTTAGTTTTCCATGAGCCATATCATACTCTTCTACAATAGCATTAAAGTTTGCAAATGGACCATCTATAATTCTTACTGACTCACCATTTTCAAACGAAACTTTTGGTTTAGGAGCAGACCTATTATTTACTTTGTCTAAAATTAGCTCAATATCTTTTTGAGATAATGGAGTTGGTTTTTTTGATTCTCCAATAAATCTCCCAACCTTTGGAAGAGACTGAATTTTATGCCAAAGTGAAGTATCCAAATCTATTTCAGCAAATACATAACCAGGATAAAGACTTTTTGCCGTAATTTTTTTCTTACCATTTTTTATTTCTATTACATCCTCTGTTGGAACAATAACTTGCTTTAATTTATCATCTATACCAAGTTCATTAATTAAACTTTTTATAGCTTTTTGAACATAAAGCTCACTTCCAGAGTATGTTTGGATTGCATACCAATTAAAAGACATTTCTTATCCTATTTTATAATTGATGACAATGCTGATGAATATATAAAATCAATCAGTGCCAAAAATAGAGTTACAACACTTACCACTATAAAAACAGATATAAATCCATTTCTTACTTGTTCCTTAGTTGGAAAAATAACTTTAGAAAGTTCATCTTTTGAATTTTTTATATAACCTATTAATTTTTCCATTTCTGATTTTTTTCCTTAATAAGTGGCAGGCCAGGAGGGATTCGAACCCACAACACGCGGTTTTGGAGACCGCTGCTCTACCGTTGGAGCTACTGACCTATGTATTCCCAAAATTAATTTGGGAATTGTTTTTAAAGCTTAGCCTCTTTATGATTAGTATGTTCTCTACAAAATTTACAGTATTTTTTAAGAACTAACTTTTCAGTTTGAGTTTTTTTATTTTTAGTTGTATGATAATTTCTTCTTGTGCATTTCTCACAAGCCAAATGAACTATTTCTCTCATTTCTTCCTCATTTTTATAATAATGAGATAGGTAAAAATCCCTATCCCTTACTTGATAATTTTAGTTACAACTCCAGCACCAACTGTTCTTCCACCTTCTCTAATTGCAAACTTAGTTCCCAATTCAAGTGCTATAGGTGCTATTAATTCAACTACTACTTTTATATTGTCTCCAGGCATAACCATCTCAACACCCTCAGGAAGAATAATATTTCCAGTTACATCTGTCGTTCTAACATAAAATTGTGGTCTATATCCACTGAAAAATGGCGTATGTCTTCCACCCTCTTCTTTGCTTAATACATACACTTCTGCTTCAAAATTAGTATGTGGTGTAATTGATTTAGGCTTACAAAGAACCATACCTCTTTGAACATCTTCTTTTTTAGTACCTCTTACTAAGATACCAACATTATCTCCAGCTTCACCTCTGTCAAGCTCTTTTCTAAACATTTCAACACCTGTTACAGTTGTTGTAGTTGTGTCTCTAATACCAACTATTTCGATTGTCTCACCAACTTGAATAGCACCTCTTTCAATTCTTCCAGTTACAACTGTACCTCTACCAGAAATTGAAAATACATCTTCAATAGGCATCAAGAATGGTTTATCAACATCTCTCTCTGGAGTTGGAATATAACTATCAACTGCATCCATAAGAGCTAAAATTTTATCAGACCAAGGTCCTAAATTTCCTGATTTAACTTCTTCTAAAGCTTTTAATGCTGAACCTTTTACAATTGGTGTATCATCACCTGGAAAATCGTATGAACTTAAAAGTTCTCTAATTTCCATTTCTACAAGCTCTAAAAGTTCTGCATCATCTACCATATCTTCTTTATTCATAAATACAACAATATATGGAACTCCAACTTGTCTTGCAAGTAGAATATGCTCTCTTGTTTGTGGCATTGGACCATCAGCTGCAGAAACAACTAATATACCACCGTCCATTTGAGCAGCACCTGTAATCATATTTTTAACATAGTCAGCATGACCTGGACAATCAACATGTGCATAATGTCGCTTCGTTGTCTCATATTCAATATGAGATGTAGCAATTGTAATACCTCTTTCTCTCTCTTCAGGTGCATTGTCGATTTGATCATAATCTCTAGCTTCTGCCAAACCCTTTGTTGATAGAACTGCTGAGATAGCAGCTGTTAAAGTTGTTTTACCATGATCAACATGTCCAATTGTTCCTATATTAACATGTGGCTTACTTTTGACAAACTTTTCTTTTGCCATATTATCCTCCGATTTAATTTTCAAAATTATACGATGCTCTTTTTATGGACTCCGAACTTTAATGGAGCCCATAAGCGGGATTGAACCGCCGACCTCTTCCTTACCAAGGAAGTGCTCTACCACTGAGCTATATGGGCAGAAAAACACTGTTGCAACAATGCTATTATATCATATCTTAATAAACTAAAAATTAATTTTTGCATTATTATTTGGAGTTTTTGTGTTCGACCTATAAATTAACTATTAATTAATTAATATAGATAAGTAGAATCAGCTCCCAGTAATAATGGAGCGGGAGACGGGACTCGAACCCGCGACCCTCTGCTTGGAAGGCAAATGCTCTAGCCAACTGAGCTACTCCCGCAAATGTGATATGGTGGTGAGAGAAGGATTCGAACCTTCGAAGGCGAAAGCCAGCAGATTTACAGTCTGCCCTCGTTGGCCACTTGAGTATCTCACCATATAAATTATCACTAGACCGGTTAAACACTGATATAATTATGGAGCTGGTAAAGGGACTTGAACCCCCGACCTGCTGATTACAAATCAGCTGCTC
>DZAY01000036.1 GCA_022729735.1 Helicobacter cetorum | reverse complement strand
GAATTTGCACACATTTAGGTTGTATTCCAAGTTGGGTTGAAGGTGATAAGAGATCTAAATGTGCTTGTCATGGTGGTGAGTTTGATGCAAGTGGTGTTAATGTATTTGGTCCTCCTCCTCGACCTCTTGATATTCCACCATTCAAAATTGATGGAACTAAACTTGTGCTTGGTGAAGAGGGTGAAGAGTATAAAAAAATGATGGCTACTAAAGCATAATAAAAAGGAAGGGTTATGGCAGAAATAAAAAAAGCCACTGGGCTTGTTGATTGGCTTGACCAAAGGATGGCAGTAAAGGCACTTACAAAAGTGCTTATGACTGAATATTGGATACCTAAAAATATCAATTTCCTTTGGGCTATGGGAATGGTTTTAGTTACACTATTTACTATTTTAGTAGTATCTGGTATGTTTCTATTAATGTATTATAAACCAGATGTAAAACTTGCTTTTGATAGTGTGAATTATACTATTATGAATGAAGTTGCTTTTGGTTGGTTGTTTAGACATGTTCATGCAGTTGGTGCTTCGGTTGTGTTTTTAATCATTTATATCCATATGTTTGTAGGAATTTATTATAACTCTTACAAAAAAGGTAGAGAAATGATTTGGATTTCTGGAATGTTACTATTTATGACATTTTCAGCTGAAGGATTTAGTGGATATATGCTTCCTTGGGGACAAATGAGTTATTGGGCTGCTCAAGTTATTACAAATCTTTTTGGTGAAATTCCACTGATTGGACCAGAGCTTGTTGTATGGATTAGAGGTAACTATTTGGTTGAAGATGCAACTTTAACAAGATTTTTTGCTCTACATGTGCTTATTTTACCACTTGCTATTATGGGACTTATTGCTTTACATTTCTACTCTTTGAGAATTCCTCATGTTAATAATCAAGAAGGTGAGCATTTTGATTTTGACAAAGAAGCAGAAAAATATAAAGCAGGAAAAGTTAAAGAGTCAAAAGTTATACCTTTCTGGCCAGCATTTATGGCAAAAGATTTAATGGTTGTCGGTTTCTTCTTTATTTTCTTCTTCTATTTAGTATTCTTCCATTACAATTTTGCAATGGACCCAATCAACTTTGAGCCAGCAAATTCAATGAAAACACCAGCTCATATTTATCCAGAGTGGTATTTCTTATGGAGTTATGAGGTTTTAAGAGGTTTCTTCTTTAGTTCAGCACTTGGATTAATCGCTTTTGGTATTGCTAATATTATTTTCATATTAATGCCATTTATTGATAGAAATCCTATCGTTGTTCCAACTCACAAAAGACCTCTATTTAAATATTGGTTTTGGTTTTTGATAGCAGATTTAATTGTTTTAACGGTTTATGGAAAACTACCTCCAACAGGACTTAATGCTTGGATAGGCTTTGTGGGTTCAATTACATTCTTAGCCCTTTTTGCAATTCTTCCTATTCTGACAAAAGCCGAATATAAAATGATGGGAGGAAAATAATGAGAGAGTTAAAAATATTTTTTATTGTAGCAGTTGTTACACTCATTACATATTGGGGAGTTGAGCCATTAGCTCACTCTGTTTTTCATCCACATGTTGAACCAGCTGATTTTAAATTTTCAGACCTCAAGCCAATTTCATCAAGTAGTGATGTGGCAAATGGAAAAGCTCAATTTGAAGCAAACTGTATATCTTGTCATAGTGCAGAAAAAGCAGGTTTTCCAGCAGTTATGGACAATGCAACTGCAAGTGCAAGTTATGGTGTAGTTCCACCAGATTTGAGTAATGCAGGAAAAATTTATGATGAAACATTCTTAGCAAACTTTATTAAACATCCAGCTCAAACTGTATTGGTTTCTACTTATGCAATTCATAAAGGCGAAGAGAAATCAAAAGGTTTAATAAACGAAGAGAAGATGAAATCTGATATTAATGCTTTTACAAACAAATTTGCATCTTATCCTATGCCATCATTTGATTGGATGAGTGATAAAGATGTAGCAGATATAGTTGCATATCTAAAATCTATTGCAACAGAAAAACTATCTAATAAAGAAGTTTTTGAAAATGCTTGTCAAAGATGTCATGCTATTAGATATGATAAAGTAGAATCATTTACTGATAAAGCTACAATTACAAAATATATGGGAAGCACACCACCAGACTTATCTACAATGATTAGAGCAAAAGGTGAGCATTATTTAGAGACATTTATAAATGACCCTCAAAAACATTTACTCGGCACATCTATGCCACGAGTTGGTTTAACACAAGAGGCTCAAGAGCAAGTTATTGCATATATTGAAGAAGTTGGCGACCCTAAAAAAGAAGAGAGAGGCTCACTTGGAATTTATGTATTAATCTACTCTTTAATTTTTGCAATACTTGCATACTTATGGAAAGTTAAAATCTGGAGAGATTTACACTAATATTTTCTACTAAGTGAGAGAGTTTTCTCTCACTTTTAACTTTTTTATCTACAAATTCTAATCAAAAAAATTGTATTATTATGAAATTTTTAAATAAAGGTCAATTCATGGATTTTAAATATTTGGCACAAAAACATAATACACCTCTATATGTGTATGATTTTAACCACATAAAAGAGCAATATAGCAGTTTAAAAAATGCTTTTAATGGTAAAAAATCGCTAATTTGTTATGCAATAAAAGCAAACTCTAATTTATCAATTTTAAAACTTTTAGCAAATGAAGGAGCTGGAGCTGATTGTGTATCTATTGGCGAGGTCAAAAGAGCATTGTTGGCGGGTATTCCAAAATATAAAATAATATTTAGTGGAGTTGGTAAAAGAGATGAAGAGATAAAAGAAGCTTTAGAGCTTGATATATTAATGATAAATATTGAGAGTAAGGCAGAACTTTTAAGAGTTGAAACAATTGCACAAGAGTTAAATAAAAAAGCAAGAGTTAGTGTAAGAGTAAATCCAAATATAGACCCAAAAACTCATCCATATATTTCAACTGGATTAAGTGAAAATAAGTTTGGGGTTGAAATAGAAGAAGCAAAAGCACTATATATTTATATTCAAAAGTCTGAAAATTTAGAAGCAATTGGAATTCACTTTCATATTGGTAGTCAATTAACTGATTTAAATCCTATTAGAGAATCTGCCCAAAAAGTTGCAGAACTCCTAAAATCACTACTTGCAATAAAACTTGATATTAGATTTTTTGATATTGGTGGTGGAATTGGGATTAAATACAAAGATGAAGAAACTATAAATTTAGCAGACTATTCAGAAGCAATTAGTAGTGCTATTAAAGGGATTGATGTAACTATTGTTTGTGAGCCTGGGCGATTTATTGTTGGCAATAGTGGATATTTTTTAACAAAAGTTTTGTATGAAAAAAAATCAGAAAAAAAGAGATTTGTAATAGTTGATGGAGCTATGAATGATTTAATTCGTCCAACTCTATATTCTGCTTATCATGAAGTATCAATTTTGAGTGAAAATGAACATTTAACTTATGCTGATGTTGTTGGACCTGTTTGTGAAAGTGGAGATTTTTTAGCAAAACATGTTCATCTTCCTCAAACAAATCATGGTGATTTAGTTATAATTAAAAGCTCTGGTGCTTATGGTTTTTCAATGAGTAGTAACTACAATACAAGAGGTAGAGCAAAAGAGATTGCTATTTTAGATGGTGTTGATTATGTAATTCGAGAGCGAGAAACTTTTGAAGATTTAGTAAAAAATGAGATGGAGCATATTATTAATTTCTAAATTAAGGTAAAAATGTGGAAAAGTTTTTAGCTTTAAAAGCAAGTGCAGGAAGTGGAAAAACCTTCTCACTTGTTGTAAGATACTTATCGCTTCTATTTAGTGGAGCAAAACCTCAAGAGATATTAGCTCTTACATTTACAAACAAAGCCGTATTTGAAATGCAAGAGCGAATTTATAAAGTTTTATTAAATCTACCTACATTAGATGATTATTTAATCAAAATTTCACAAACAACAAATTTAAGCAAAGAAGATATTTTAGTTTTACAAAGTGAAAAATTAAAAGAGTTTAGAGTTTTTAAACCAAAAATATTAACTATTGATAGCTTTTTTGGTTCAATTTTGAGGAAGTTTTGTTGGTATCAAAATTTAAGTTATGATTTTTCAATAGCAAGTGAAAATAGAGATTTTATAGTTGAAAGTTTTTTAGATGATTTAAATGATTTAGAATTTAGTGAATTAATAAAATTTGCATATATTTCTGCTGAAAAATTAGATGATATTATTTCGCTTTTTTACTATTTATATTCAAAAGATAGAGAGTTAAAAGAGATAAATTTTGAAAAAGAGCCAATAGATTTAGCAATTTTAGAAGAACAAATTTTGCTATTAGCTAATCAAATTAAATCAAATTTATTAGATTTAGGACTCTCTGAGTCTGCTACAAAAGCACTACAATTTAAAAATATAGATGAGTTAATATCTAAAACTTGGCTTAAAGAAAAAGAGTCTTTATCTGAATATCAATACTTCAAAAAAGCAAAAGAGAGATTAAATCCAAGTGAAGCGATATTTACAGAGTTAAGGGCTTTAATAAAACCATATTTTTTGATAAAAGAGCTGAAAATTTTAAAAAGCTTTTTTAAACTATACAATAGATTTAAGAATTTTAGATTAAAAATTAAAAAGAGTGAAAATGAACTTACATTTGATGATGTTTTAAATTTAGTTTATGAACTTTTAAGAGGTGATAAAAAAATTGACAGTAACTTTTTGTATTTTAGACTTGATAGCAAAGTTTCACATATTTTAATAGATGAGTTTCAAGATACAAGTATATTGCAATTTGAAGTTATTGAACCTTTGATTGAAGAGTATATCGCATCGGATAATTTCAAAACTCTATTTTATGTTGGTGATACAAAACAAGCAATTTATAGATTTAGAGGTGGAAAAGTTGAACTATTTGATTATTTGCTCAAAAAATATAGTATAAAAGTTGATACTTTAAAAGAGAATTTTAGAAGTTGTGAAAATATTGTAAATTTTGTAAATGATACATTTTCCAAAGCGATAGATGGTTATGAAAATCAACTTCCCAAAAAGAGTGGTGGATATGTTGAAATTATTAAAGTTGAGCAAATTTTTGAAGAGTTAAAAATCAAATTAGAGTATCTTTTATCACTAAATATAGAACCTTCTAAAATAGCAATTTTGACATTTACAAATAGTGATATAGATAAGATTGAAATATATTTGAAGGAACATTTTAAATCGCTTGAAATAAAAACAGAGAGTAAATCAAAACTCATAAATAGAAATACAGTTCGAGCAGTTATATCACTTATAAAATATCTTTACTTTTTAGAATATAGAGAAATTTATAAAGATATAAATATTGATATTTACAAAGTTACATTTTTATCATTGATTGGTTTAGAACCATTTAGTGAAATTGATTTTAAACTGAATTTAAATAGAACTCCACCGTATATTATAAAAGATATTATGACATCATTTAAACTTTCCGATGAAGATATTTTAAGCTTTTTAGAACACTCATTTAAATATGAGAGTTTGAGTGAATTTATTTATGAGATTGAAAATTTAGAAGCTGAAAGCATAAAAGATATAGATAATGGTGTTACAATTTTGACTATTCACAAATCAAAAGGGTTGGAGTTTGAACATTTGATAGTTTTAGACTCTTTAGCAGAGCGAGAAAATTCACACAAAAGTAGTCTGATTTTTAATTATCAACAAAATGGAATAAAACTAAATAGCATTAATTATAGATTTAGTGGGCGAGAGTTTTTTGATGATGATTACAAAAAAGTGTTAGATTATGAAGCAAATGATAAGCAGTTTGATTTGAAAAATCTCTTATATGTCGCTTTTACAAGAGCTAAAGAGTCGTTATTTATAATTCATAAAACAAAAAGTAGTAAATTTTCGATTTTAAATTTAAATGAGTTTAAAATTGGTGAATTAAAAAAACATGATAATTTAGTAGTAAAACATGTCAAAAAATTAAAAAGTGAAAGTTTGATTTTAAGAAATTATGGAAGACAAAGTGATTTTATAAAAGATGAAAATAGCACTGTATTAAATATTGAAGCTATCAATTATGGTTTATGTATGCACTCTATGATAGAGAGTTTAGATAAACTGGATATTAATAGCTTACCAATTGCTAAAAGTTATGTAAATAATAGATACAGAACTATACTTGGTGAAAAGATTGAAGATATTGAAATTAGAGTTAAAAACTTACTTCAAGATAATAAATTTTTATCTTTAATTGATGGTGCTAAAATTTATAAAGAGCTATCTTTGAGTTATGAAGGTAAAATTTATAGAATAGATTTACTTGCGATATTTCCAAATCAAGCTATTATATTTGATTTCAAAAGCTCAAAAGATAGTAATTCAAAATATATTAAACAGATAGAGAGTTACAAAAAAGCAATAAATTCTATATTAAATATAGAAACAGAAGGTTATATTATCTTTTTAAACCAAAATGGAACTCTTTTATCATTAATCTAAGATAATATTTGCTAATATAATAAAAATTTCTAAGTTAGGAGTATGTATGAAACAGGTAACCCTCGGGGTCAAGATTGCAATAGGATTTGGGATAATATTAGCCATTATGCTAATACTTGGAATTATAGGTGTTGTCAATATGAATTCTGGTAAAAATATTGGTAGCCAATTGGATGAGATGTATGCACCTCAAGTAGATGTGGCTACAAGAATTGAGCGAAATATATTTAAGCTTATGTATGAGATGAGAAATTATAACTACACTGGTGATGAAAAATCTATGTCAATGGCTCAAGAGTATTTAAAAAGAAGTTATGATAGATTAAAGGAAGCTGAAGAGTTAGCAAAAAAACATCCAGAGTTAAAAGAGTTGGATAGTGGTGCAAGAAATACAGAAGCATCTGTTAGTGAATATGATAGATTAATAAGTCAAACTATAAAAGCAAGAGAAGCTATTGCAAAAACAATTGAGCATATGAATACAAATGCAAGAGCTTTTATGAATAGTTCAAATGAGTATTTAAAGTTTCAAACTGAGGAGTTTTATGAAGATGTTGCAAATCAAGTAACAGGAGATAAGTTAAAAAACAGATACCAAAAAACTGTTTTAATTAATGATGTTATAGATTTAGGAAATACAATTAGAATTGAAAATTTTAAGGCTCAATCAACGAGAAATATGCAACTCATAAGAGATGTTATGAAAAACTTTGATTTGATTGAAGAAAAGTTAAATTCTATATTAAAAGTTACATCTCAACAAATCAATATGGATAGAGTTTCAAAAGTTCGAGAATCTGCTAAAAATTATAAAGTAGTATTAGAACAAATGATGGCTTTAGAAGAAGAGTTGTCAAGACTTAATTTAGGTAGAGTAAAAGCTGGAGATGATGCACTAAAATTTGCAGAAGAGGTTTCAAGAGGTGGTGTTAAAACTATTAATAAATTATCAAATGAAGCATCAAGTAGCTTATCTTTAGCAGCGACTATTATGATGATTGGTTTGGCAATAGCATTTTTGATTGGTGTTATTTCAGCATTCTTAATTATTAGAAGTATCACAAAACCTATTACAAGAGCAGTTGAGAGTATTTCTGATGCAAATGCACAAGTAGTTAGTGCAAGTGAGCAAATTAGTTCAGCTTCTCAAACATTGGCAGATGGAGCAACTCAACAAGCAAGTTCAGTAGAGGAAGTTAGTGCATCAGTTGAAGAGACAACAGCTGTAAATAGCCAAAATGCAGACAATGCAAGAGAAGCAGATATTTTGGCAAAAGAATCAAATGAAGCAGCAACTGTTGGAAATCATAAAATAAAAGAGTTGATGGATTCTATGAGAAAAATCACAGAAGCAAGTCAGCAAATAGCAAAAATTGTAAAAACAATTGATGAAATTGCATTCCAAACAAATCTATTAGCATTAAATGCAGCAGTTGAAGCAGCAAGAGCTGGAGAGTATGGACTTGGTTTTGCCGTTGTTGCAGATGAGGTTAAAAATCTTGCTCAAAGGTCAGCATCAGCAGCGAAAGAGACAACTACAATTATTGAACAAGCGATAGATTTAATCAAACAGGGAAGTAATATTGCAGAAGAGACAAATAGTGCATTTAATAATATTTTAGATAGAGCTAAAAAAACATCAAATTTAATTGGTGAAATTGCAATTTCTACAAAAGAACAAGCAGAAGGAATGAACCAAATAGCTCAAGCTATGGGAACAATCGACCAAGTAACTCAACAAAATGCAGCAACAAGTGAAGAAGCAGCAGCTGCTGCAGAAGAGTTAAATGCACAAGCTTTAGCAATGTTAAAAAGTGTTGAAGAGGTTGCAAATTTAGTTGGAGTTGAGATTAATATTTCTCATACAAGTAGAAATCCACACCAAATAAGCAAACCAAAAAAGATAGAACCAATACATTTAACACATAAAACTCAAACTCCAGCTAAAAAGATAGCATCAAGACCATCAACTCCTCAAAGAGGTAGAAAAGATGATGATGTATTTCCATTAGATGAGAGTGATTTAAAAGAGTTTTAATTTTAGAGAGCTTTAAAGCTCTCTATTTTTTTAAAATAGCTAAGTATATAAGTGCAGATAGTGGCAAAATAGCAAATCCTAATAGATACGAAGATATATCTAAAAAACCTTCATCAAGTAAAAAGAAAAATCCAAAAATTAAAAATAGATAACCAAAAACTCTATAAAGTGATAAATATCCAGCAGGAATATATTTTAAAGCTTCAAAAAATCCTAACTTATTTCGCTTTTTTTCATCTTTTAAAAGCTCTTTTGGATTTTCTATTACAATATCATCTTCATAAAGTCCATGTTTGTCATCAATTTTATCTAACTCATCACTATTATCTAATGTGGCTTCTCTCAAAACTTCAGCTCTTTTTTTGACACTATTTGCATAACCCAAATATGTTCCACCTATTACAAATATTGAGCTAATTAGTGCAATTTGAGAGCTAAAAAGTGATTTAATAATATCTCCACTAAATATTAAAAACATGATTAAAAATATATTCAAAACTAAAACTATCATGCTAAGAGTTTTCATTCTTCTCTCTTATAATCATATTTTTTTGCTATTTCATCAAAACCTTTTAACTCTCGCTTATAAACTCTATAAATATTCAAAATCGCTCCAGCAACTCCCCAAAAAACTCCAAGCCACAAAAGCCAAACAGAGTCAAAAAGGTTTTTAAGCAACAACCCAAGACCAACTCCCATAAGCACAGCAACAACAATTGAAATTCCCAAAGAGAGGGAGTCAATCCCTTCTAAATGTTTTTTATATTTTGGCTCTTTACTCTCCTCCATTTTCTAACTCTTCAATTCTAATTTCTCTAAAAGCCTCTTTTGCCATAGCAACTGTATAGCTTATCATCTCATCAGTTATAGCAGTGCTAATAAATCCAGCTTCAAACTGCGAACAAGCTAAATATACGCCTTTATCAAGCATTGCTTTATGAAACTTTGCAAATAGTTTTAGATTTGATTTTTTTGCATCATCAAAGTTTTTTACCACATTATCATTTAAGAAAAATCCAAACATAGAACCTCTTACATCAATAACCATAGAGTAACCTTCGCTATTTGCACTTGATTTTAGACCTTCTACCAATTTTTTAGCTCTGATTTCCAACTCATCATAAATTTTTGGATTAGCTATTAATTTTTTAATAGATGCAATTCCAGCACTCATAGCGACTGGATTTCCACTTAAAGTTCCAGCCTGATAAACAGAACCTTTTGGTGAAAGTAAATTCATTACCTCATCTCTTCCTCCAAATGCTCCAACAGGCATTCCACCACCAATAACTTTACCAAATGTGAGCAAATCTGCTTCTACTTTGTGATATGGATAAGAGCCTTTTAGTGAAGCTCTAAATCCACTCATAACTTCATCAAATATTAAAACAGCTCCGAATTTATCGCATAAACTTCTTAAAGCTTGTAAAAATTCTATATCAGCTGGAACTAATCCCATATTTCCAGCAATTGGCTCAATTATTACAACTCCAACATTTCCACTATCTCTAAAACAGTTTTCAACACTTTCTAAATCATTATATTTTGCTAATAGTGTATGTTTAACTAAATCTTTTGGCACTCCTGGGGAGCTTGGATTCCCAAATGTAGCTGCTCCACTTCCAGCTTGAACAAGCAAAGAGTCGCTATGTCCGTGATAACAGCCTTCAAATTTTATAATATCATCTTTGCCACTATAAGCTCTTGCTAATCTAATAGCACTCATAACAGCTTCTGTGCCACTACTTACAAATCTAATCTTATCAATTTGAGGAATTAATTTAACAATTTCTCTTGCCAATTTTGTTTCTAATTCTGTTGGAGCTCCAAAGCTAAGCCCATTTTTCAGAGCTTCAATTACACTATTTTCTATATCTTTATCACAATGTCCAAAAATCAAAGGTCCCCAACTTTGAACATAATCTATATATCTGTTGCCATCTATATCATAAATATATGCACCTTCACCTTTTGCTATAAATGGTGGAACACCTATAACACCTTTGAATGCTCTAACTGGCGAATTTACTCCACCTGGGATAAACAGCTCTGCTTCCAAAAAAGCATCAGTACTTCTTAGCATACTCATATTTTTCCTTATTTAATTAAATGTTTTGTAGTTTTATTTTATCAAAAAGAAGTGGTTAAACCATTTAAGATTTAAAAAAGTAGAAGATAAGAGAGGTTAAATCTCTCTTATCAGATTGGCAATACTCTAATATTTTCACTCAATTTATTTTTTAATACACTTTCAATTGCAAATAGAGTTCCCGTAGAGCTACTTGCACATCCACTGCAATTACCCATATATCTAATATAGACATCATAATATGGTTTATTCTCTTTTATATCCAAAATTTCCATATTACCACCATCCATAACAAGCATTGGTCTAATAAACTCATCTATTATCTTATCAACTGCTTTTGATTTTTGGATAACAGTCATAGTTTCAAAATTTTCAACTCCACTTTGAGAGTTATCAGCAGCGATTTTTATTCTCTCTTTTTCCATCTCTTCTAATGTATCTCTTAATATATCAACTAAATAATACTCTCTATTTTCATGCCCACCAGGTTTGATACAAGATTTACAAAATGCTCCAGCTTTTGTGTATTGAGTAATTTGCTCAACTGTTGTCAAATTGTTAAGTTTTATCACATCTCTAATTGTTGATAGAGACACCCTTGCACATTCACAAACAATAATCTCTTCTTCAAAACTTTCCATATCAACACCTTTGTAAAGAGATGCTGCTTTTTTAATAACATCATAAGCCATTACACTACAATTTTTTGAAATAAGTGAGTTTTGAATATAGTTATGCTCTTCGTGTTCAACTTCAAGAGTATAAACTTTTACCATATTGTTTTCATCAATTTCAATTTTATAGCCATGTCGTTTAAGAGTCGCTAAATCTCTATTTGACAGTTCATGAACTCCACTTAAATTTCTATATGGAGATACAATATATCCATTGTGAGCCCAATTTACAAACTCATCTCTATTAAAATTCAAATCATCAATAATATAACAATCAAATCCAATTTCTCTAAAATCATTCATTCTCTCAAACTTATAACTTTCAAAATCTCGAAATGGTAGTTTTGAAGTTGTAACTTCTACCACTTTTTTATCATTTTCAAATACAAAATCTGGGTTCATAGAGTTTGATTTATCTTTTTTAAATCTCCAAAAACTACCATCTCCTACAAACTTAATAGGTAAATTTAGTTGATTAAAATAGTCTGCATATTTTTTTTCAATACTATTTTGTTCTCCCTTAGAACTACCTCGTGGTTTATTTAACTCTGCATACTTTTGTGCAAACTCTTTTGTTTTAAAGTATGTAGTCTCTTTTAATTTTTGGGCAGTTTTTTTAGCAGTTTCTGGATTATACATTCTGTTATTATATTTTTGAGAATAACTTCTTATTTCACTTTCATGAATATGAGATAAAACATCACCATCTTTTAAATCATCAACTGCTATCCAATTACCATGATTATCCAAAAGTTTATGGTCAAATGTAAAAATATTAAAACCTGTTCTATAACCTGAAGATGTCTTTGTATATAGTCGTCTTAAGTGTGATAGTGGTACTTTATGTGAAATTACTCTTTTAACTTTACTATTTACAAGCCCATCTTTTGTATATACTGCAACCTCATCACCCACTTTTATTTTACCTATTTCAACTTTTCCACTTGGAGTTAAAACAGGCATAAAGTATGGACTACAATGCATCTTTTGTGGTGGAACAGCTGGAATTTCTGGACTATCTCTTAAGGCAAACTCAACATCTAAATTTGTAATTTTTACAGCCTCATCTACTGTTTTACCAATACACAACTCAACCATCATATCACTACTTGCAATAGCAGTTCCACATCCAAAGCTTCTAAATTTAGACTCTATAATTTTGCCACTTTCATCAACTAACCAATAAAGTCTAACAGCATCACCACAACTCTCTGCACCATAATCAGCAACTATAAGTTTGCCACCTTTTGCTTTTGCTTCTTCTTCGCTAATTTCACCTCTATGAAGTGGATTATTCATTCTTTGAGCAACTTTTTCTGAATACTCATCCCACAATGCCCCACCAATTAAATCATTTTTTGCCATTTTTTACTCCTTAATAACTACTTGAAATGCTTCTAAGTCTTTCTGTTGCCTTTTTAAACACATCTATTGTATGAATAATATCTTCTTCGGTTGTGTATCTACTAAGACTAAATCTAATTGCAGTATGGGCTAACTCTTTATCAGCTCCAATTGCTTCTAATATTGGATTTGCTTCTAAATCTTCTGAAGCACAAGCACTTCCTGTGCTTGCTGCAATACCAGCTTGATTTAAATCCCAAAGCATAGCTTCACCTTCAACACCTCGCACACTTATTAATATTGTATTTGGAACTCTATCTTCTCTATTTCCAACTACAAATGTATCTTCTATTTCTGTGAGTGAGTCTTCTAAAATATTTCTAAGTCTTCTAACTTCTGTGCCTTCATAATAGAGTGCATTTTTTGCTTCCCTCATCGCAATTCCCATTCCAACAATTCCAGCAACATTCAAGGTTCCAGACCTTCGCCCTCCCATATGTTCTCCACCGTGTAGTAGTGATGTTAGCTTTTGACTATTTCGAATATATAAACCTCCAACACCTTTTGGACCATGAAATTTGTGAGCAGAAAATGACATAAAATCAACACCAACTTCTCTCATATTTACAGGAATTTTGCCAATTGCTTGAACACCATCAGTATGAACTAATGCTCCATACTCTTTTGCAACCTTTACAACATCTTTGATTGGAAAAATTACACCAGTTTCATTATTTGCCCACATTACAGAAACTAAAGCCACTTTATCACTCATATGAGCTTTTAAATCTTCTATATTAATAGAACCTTTTGAATTTACAGGCAGATAAATTACTTTAACACCTAAGCCCTCCAAAAATTTACAGCTTGAAATAACAGCTGGATGCTCAACTGATGTAGTAATGATTGTATCTTTTTCTCCATTTAAAATATAATCAAAATATACACCTTTTATTACCCAGTTTATGCTCTCTGTCGCACAACTTGTAACAATTATATCATCAGCATCACTTGCTCCAATTCCATCATATAGATAATCAACAGCTTCTTTTAGTGCTTTGTGTGTTTCTGTGCCAAAAGTGTGAAGCGAGTTTGGATTTCCATATTTTTCAGCCAAAAATGGCTCCATAGCTTCTCTTGCTTTTGGGTCTATCATCGTAGTTGCATTATTATCCAAATATACTCTCATTATTTACTCCAAAACAGATTTTGTAAATATTATCAAAAATAAGATAAATTTTGTCTTATTAGTGATATATCTCATTTGTAAAATTATATTCTAAAAATATACAATAAAATTTATTGTTTTGATTATTTTTTATACACTATTTTGCTATATTAAAGAGCAAATTTACAACATCTTCATATTTAAAGATTTCGCTTTCATCTTGTTTTAAAAATTTTTCCATTAACTCTTTTTTATTTAATGCTTCATCTAACTCTTTATCTGTCCCTTTTTGATAAGCTCCTATTCTAATTAATACTTCATTTTCTTTCAAAAGTGCATAGAGTCTTCTAAATTTCATAATAGCTAATCTATGCTCTTTTGGTGTAATATCTCCTATAACTCTTGAAGCACTATTTAAAATATTAATTGGTGGATATATTCCATAATCAGTGAGTTCTCTTGATAAAACTATATGTCCATCTAATATTGACCTGCTTTGGTCTGCAATTGGGTCGCTTAAATCATCACCTTCAACTAAAACTGTAAAAAATGCTGTAATTGAACCACCATTTTTATCTTTTCCAGCTCTTTCCATTAATTGTGGAAGAAGTGCTAAAGTTGATGGTGGATAACCTTTACTTGTTGGGGGTTCGCCCAAAGCCAAGCCTATTTCTCTTTGAGCCATTGCAAATCTTGTAACACTATCCATAATAAATAAGACATCATTACCTTGTGATTTAAAATATTCAGCAACACTCATAGCAGAAAATGCTCCATATTTTCGCATCAATGGAGAATCATCACTCGTAGCTACAATTATTACTGTATTTGTCAAATCTCCACCTAAGTTTTTTTCAATAAACTCTGGAACTTCTCTACCTCGCTCACCAATTAAAGCTATAACTTTTATCGTTGCCGAACATCCTCTTACAATCATTCCCATAAGTGTAGATTTTCCAACTCCACTTCCTGCAAAAATACCAAGTTTTTGTCCAACACCACAAGTCAAAAGCCCATCAATTGTTTTAATACCCGTCTGAAAAACAGTGTTTATCAAAGCTCTATCTAAGGCTTTCATAGGTGTTTTATTAATTGGCTCATATTTGTCTGGATTAATAGCAACTCCTCCATCAATAGGTGTCATAAACGGATTTACAACTCTTCCAAGAAGCTCATTACCTACGGGAATTTCCATACCTTGTTGATTTAAAACTATTTTATCCCCAATTTTAAAACCTTCAATAAAAGAAAAAGGTGTAATAGAAAATGAGCTTTTATCAATGGCAGTAACCATTCCAAGCCCACTTTTGGAATTATCAAGAGAAATGAGTTTGACTATATCTCCAATTGAAACTTTTAATCCATCACCAATGACTGTTCCAGCTGTTATTTTTTGAATTATTCCAAAAGATGGTGATAAATCTTTTTGTGAGAGTTTATGTTTTATTGATTTAAACATGATTAATATCTATTTGGATTTGTAGAATTGATAATATTAAAAAATTCTTCTCTCGTTTTAGCTTCCAAAAACATACCTCTAAGTGCTGAAGAAGTTGTTGAAGAGCAAATTTTTTGAACTCCTCTCATCTCCATACACATATGTCTTGCAGTAACTACAACTCCAACTCCTTTTGGTTTTATTGCCTGTGAAATTGCATCAGCAATTTGAACTGTCAAATTTTCTTGAATTTGTAATCTTCTTGCAAATAAATCCACCATTCGTGGAATTTTAGAAAGTCCAACAACTTGTCCATTTGGAATATATGCAACATGAACTCTACCAATAATTGGGAGCAAATGATGCTCACATAGTGAATAAAACTCTATATCTTTTACTACAACCATTTCTGAATTACTACTCTCAAATAGTGCATTATTAAGAATTGAAACTGGATTTTCGCTATATCCACCACACATAAATTTAAAAGCCTCATAAACTCTATTTGGAGTTTTTACCAACCCTTCTCTATTAATATCTTCGCCAATAATTTCTAATATCTCTTTAATCGCATTTTCAAATCGCTCTTTTTTATCCATCTGAATTCCCATAGTGAAATAGGCGACAAGCATAACTACTTTTTGCTAATTTATCAATTAAATTATAGAATATAAAGAAAATTTTTGTTATCATTTATAAAAAATTTTGTAAAAAGGGAAATTAATGCAAATTAAATGCGAGAGAATAAATAGTGCAAATGCAAAAGTTGAAGCAACACTAATTAAAAGTGATATAGATAGCAAAATAGATGCAATAGCTAAAGATTTGAGTAAAAGTGTAAAAATTGATGGTTTTAGAAAAGGAAAAGTTCCTTTAACTGTTGTGAAAAATAGATACCAAGATAAAATTACAAAAGATGCAGAAGGTGAGCTTTTAAGAGAAGTTTATGAAAACTCTTTAAAAGAGTTAGAAATTGTTACAAGCAATATAATTGGTGAGCCAAAAGTTTTAAAATATGAGCAAAATGGTGATAATATAGATGTTGAAATCAAATATTGCACAAGACCAACGATTGTAGTTGAAAACTATATAGAGCTTGTTCCAGCTGTTTCAGAGATTAGTGTGAGTGATAGTGAAATTGATGAGAGATTAAACTCTTTAGCAGAAGCTTATGCACCATTTAAAGAGATTAGTGATAGAGTTTTGGCTAATGGAGATTACTCAAATATCAATTTTATGGGATATGTTGATGGAGCAGAGTTAGAAGGTGGAAAAGCTGATAACTTTAAACTAAAAATTGGTAGTGGGCAATTTATTCCAGGTTTTGAAGAGCAGTTAATTGGTATGGCTATTGGTGAAGAAAAAGAGATAAATGTAACATTTCCAAATGATTACAACAATAAAAACATTGCTGGAAAAGATGCAAAATTTATTGTAAAATTAAACAAAATTGAAGTTAAAGATAGTGTTACAATAGATGATGAGTTAGCAAAAAAATTATATCCATCTGATGAAAATATCACAGTTGCAACTTTAAGAGAAAAAGTTAAAGAGCAATTAGTTGCAGAAAAGAAAAAATCTCTTTATGATAATGAATTAAAACCAAAACTGATTGATATTTTAATTGAGAGTTTAAATTTTGATTTACCAGACTTTATTGTAGAGCAAGAGATGGACATCCATTTTAATAACAAAGTAAGGTCAATGAGTGCTGAAGAGATTAATGTAATCAGAGATTCTCAAGAAAAAATCAGAGAGTTAAAAGAAAGTTTTAGAGATGATGCGAGTAAAAGTGTAAAAATGACATTTATCGTAGATGAGTTGGCTAAAATAGAAAAAATAGATGTAAGCGAAAATGAGCTTTTACAAACAATCTATTATGAAGCAATGAGTTATGGTCAAGACCCTCAAAAAGTGTTTGGATATTATAAAGATAATGGACTTTTACCAGCACTAAAAATGGCAATTATTGAAGATAAACTTTTATCAACTCTTTTAGATAAAAAATTTGGAGCATAATGTGAGTTATTATGTTCCTTATGTTATAGAAAAGACAGGTAGAGGAGAGAGAAGTTATGATATATATTCACGACTTCTAAAAGATAGAATTGTAATGCTTAGTGGAGAAGTTAATGATGAAGTTGCTTCTTCACTTGTAGCACAATTACTGTTTTTAGAAGCTGAAGACCCAGAAAAAGATATCTATCTATATATTAACTCACCTGGTGGAGTTATTACAAGTGGGCTTAGTATTTTTGATACTATGAATTATATCAAACCAGATGTATGCACGATTTGTATTGGACAAGCTGCATCAATGGGAGCATTTTTGCTTAGTTGTGGAGCTAAGGGCAAAAGATATGCTCTTCCAAGTGCAAGAATTATGATTCATCAACCATTAGGTGGAGCAAGAGGACAAGCAACTGATATTGAGATACAAGCAAAAGAGATTGTTAGATTAAAACACTTTCTAAACAAAATTTTAGCCGATAACACGGGACAAGATATTAAAAAAATTGCAAAAGATACTGATAGAGATTTCTTTATGAGTTCAGAAGAAGCAAAAGATTATGGTTTAATTGATAAAGTTTTAGAAAAGAGTTTAAAGTAGCTTATTATGAAAAAACAAGATGACCCATTAGTTAGGTTAGATAAGGAAAAAGCACAATTAGGAGGTGATATGTTAAAAGGTTTATCAGGCTTGAAAAAAGAGACCAAAGGGTTTGGGATTGGTAAAAAAGATGGACTATCACCTTCTGCTGGCTCTTTTGATAGTGCTACATCAAGTCTTGATGCGATTGCACGAGAGGTTTTGAATGCTATGAGTGAAGATAGTGTGCCTCCACTTCCAAAAAATTATCAACTCTATTTTGATAGAATAGTCGATGAAAAAAGTGCTGATATTAAAAAGCAGATAATGCAATATTTAGAGTTAGAATCTGATAATGATGATAAAAGAGTAGAGATTGAAAAAAGAGTAAAAGATAGCTTTATGCTAACAAAACAGATACTTCAAAATGTTGGAACTCTTTATAAAAATTTAAATTTAATGGTAGATATTATTAAGAAAAAAAGTTCAGATTTATCAGCTACAAATAATAGTTTGACAGCCCAAAATATCGTTAGCTCTTTTCAAGGTGATTTGTCAAAACTTACAGATATTCTTTCAAAACAGAGTGTAACACTAAAAGAGTTATATCATCAAAGTGCTACTATTGTAAAAGAGGTGGAGCAAGAGACTATTTTTGACCCTGTATTTGGTGTAAATAATAAACGATATTTGTTGTTAGAATTAGATAAAGAGATAAAAGCTATTAATAAGTTTAATCACACAAGTGCAATTGTTATGGCAAAACTTTCAAAAGAGTTAGGACAGAAGATAGATAATGAAAAAAATAATCTACTTGTGACAAGAACTGTTGCTAAACTTTTGCTTAAAACTTCAAGAAGAAGTGATATTATAGCACATTATGGTGATGGAATATTTTGTATGTTATTAAAACACACAAATATGTTTAGTGCAAAAAAAGCGAGTGAGAGACTTCAAGATATGGTTGCTTCTACAAACTTCTTTTTGGGAGATAGAGAAATACAACTTGATATTAGTATAGGAATTGCAAAAGTCGATATTAGTAGAACTGCTGAAGAGAGTTTATCGTGTGCATTGAATAGTTTAGAAAAAGCAGATGCTGATTCATCACTTCCTTATGTTGTATGCTCAAAAGATGAGGAGCAGTAAAAAAATTGCTAAGGACAATACTTTCATATCCAAATAAAATTTTGAAAACTCGCTCAAAAGATGTATTAGAGTTTGATGATAAACTTCATAATCTTTTGGATGATATGTATGAAACTATGGTTAATCACTCTGGAGTTGGTTTAGCTGGTATTCAAATTGGAGTGCCTTTACGAGTTTTAATTATAAATATTCCAGAAGATGGTGGAGAACAAAAAAAAGAGAACTTAATAGAAATGATTAATCCAAACTTTATTAAAAAAGATGGATTAATTAAATTTATGGAAGGTTGTCTTAGTGTTCCAGATTTCTTTGAAGAGGTTGAGCGATTTGAAAATATTGAAATAGAGTATTTTGATAGATTTGGAACTAAAAAAAATTTAGTTGCAAATGGTTTTTTAGCAGTCGCAATTCAACATGAAATGGACCATCTTTTGGGTTATCTATTTGTAGAAAAGTTATCAATTATAAAACGAAAAAAATTTGAGAAAGAGTATAAAAAAAAGAATAAAAAGTGAAAAGACTTTTATCAGCAACATTAGATGTAAATATTGCTAAAATTGTTGAAGTTGAAAGCAGTTTTAATAGAGGTCTTCCAGCTTTTAGTATAGTTGGACTTGCAAATAGTGCAATTTTAGAATCCAAAGATAGAGTAAAATCTGCTCTTTTATCTAACTCCTACACATTTCCACCATTAAAAATAACAATCAATTTATCTCCATCAGATATTAAAAAAAATGGTAGCCATTTTGATTTAGCAATTGCTTTATCTATCGCACTTCAACAAGCAAATGTAGATTTAAATAACTTTTTTATTTTTGGAGAGTTAGGACTTGATGGTAGAGTAAAAGAGACTAACTCAATATTTCCTCTAATATTATCTCTTTCAAAAGATAACATTTGTGAAAATTTTATTGTTCCAAAAGAGTCTGTTTTTAAACTTTCACAAATTCCAAATATCAAACTTTATGGAGTTGAAACTCTTAATGAAGCAATAGATTTAATACTCAATCAAGATAGTTTTATGGCAAATCCATCTCATGAATTAGAGTATAAAAGTATTGATATAAATGGTGAAAAATATTACTATTTAGATGAATTTTTGACAGATTTTAAAGATATTAAAGGACAAGAAAGTGCAAAAAGAGGAGCAATCATATCTGCATCTGGAATGCACAATTTAATGTTAGAAGGAAGTCCGGGTTGTGGAAAAAGTATGATAGCTAAAAGATTGCAATATATTTTGCCACCATTATCAAAAGATGAAATATTAGAAAATGCAAAACTTTTAGCACTTGATGGTAAAGAGATAGATTTTAAACCAATTAGAAATTTTCGCTCCCCTCATCATAGCTCGACAAAATCAAGTATTTTTGGTGGTGGTTCAAAAGAAGCAAAAATTGGAGAAGTGGCACTTAGTCATAATGGAATTCTATTTTTTGATGAGATACCACACTTTCCAAAAGATATTTTAGAAGCACTGCGAGAACCTTTAGAAGATAATAGACTAAATATATCAAGAGTTAATAGTAAAGTTACTTATGATACCTCATTTCTATTTGTATCTGCTCTAAATCCTTGTCCTTGTGGAAATATGCTTAGTAAAAATAGAGAGTGTAGATGTAGTGATATTGAGATAAAACGATATAAAAATAGATTATCAGACCCCCTTTTAGATAGGATTGATATATTTGTCCAAATGGATGAGATTAGTTCAAATGATAAAAGTTCTATTAGTTCAAAAGAAGCATTTGAGTTGGTTTTAAAAAGTTTTAAAGCTCAAAAAATTAGAGGACAAACAAATTTAAATGGAAAAATGAGTGATGAAGAGATTAGAGAGTTTTGTAAATTAAATATTGAAACCAAAAATATTTTAGATAAAGCGATTGATAGATTTTCATTATCATTTAGAGCAATGAACAAAATTTTAAAAGTTTCAAGAACGGTAGCAGATATAAATGGAAATATTGATATTCAAAAAGGTGATATTTTAGAAGCTTTAAACTTTAGAAAAAGATAATTTTTTAACTCTTCCTTAATTAGGATTAACATGCCACTATTTAAACAATCAATATCAAAAACAGTTAAAAAGGAGTAACCATGTGCTTATCAAATGAGGTTTTTATAAATCCATTTACAGATTTTGGTTTTAAAAGAATTTTTGGTGAAGAAGAGA
>DZAY01000035.1 GCA_022729735.1 Helicobacter cetorum | reverse complement strand
CGTGCTTTTGAGGACGGAATTATAATAGCTTTTTAGTTGTTTGTCAAGGGTTTTTGCCTATAATTTTAAAAAATTTGTTAGGAATATAAAAATATGCGATTTTCTGTATTAGTTCAAATTGTAAAAAGATTGTCTCAATTCTCGCAAATTAGCAGAATTGAAAGAGTTTCTGATAACACTTTAAGAATAGAATTTGATAAGAGAGAATTTTTTTATTTTGATTTATCAAAAGGTAATTCACTCATTTATAAGCGAAAAGATAGAGTTATTAAACGAAACTATTTAGCTCCATTTGATGTCACACTTCAAAAAAGATTTACAAATTCAAAAATTTTAGAAATTAAGTTGTTAAATGGTGACAAAATTATTCAAATTATTGTTAGCACTGATTTGAGTTATAAAAAAGTAGAAACAATTTTACAATTAGAATTTACAGGTAGATATACAAATGCGATTATTTTGGATAAAAATATAGTTATTGAAGCTTTGCGACACATTGATATAAATACATCATATAGAGAAGTCAAACCAAATAAACCTCTTCTTGCTCTAAAAAAAAGTGTAGAGTTTAAAATAGATGATGTAGTTTTAGAAAATATCGATGAATATTTATATTCTATATATGAAGATAAAGAGTTAAAAGATTTATCAAATTTAAAAGATATAAAGATAAATTTCTTAAATAAAAAGATAGAAAAAATTGATGAGATACTAAAAAATTTACCGAAAAAGAGTGAATTAATAGAAGAAGCTAAAAGTTTATTTGAAAAAGCTAATATACTTTTATCAAACATGAACGATATAAAACCGTATGATAAAAACTTTAAAGGTTATAATTTTGATGGTGAAGAGGTTGAAATCAAAATTGAAACAAATAAACGGAGTTTGTCAGAATATATAAACTCTCTTTTTAATGAACATAGAAGATTGAAAAATAGAGCAAATAGTATCGATATAGAGGTTAGTAACTTAACACAAAAGAGAGATTATCTCTTAGCATTTGTGAATATTATAAAAATGGCTAAAAGTAAAGATGAAATAGAGCTGTTTTTTCCAAAACAGTCGCATAAAAAAGTTAAAAAAGATGAGTTTGAAACACTTTTTATTGATGGATTTAAAATCCTAATAGGTAGAAATAGATTAGAAAATGCAAAATTATTAAAAGTTGCAAAAAGTGATGACTTTTGGTTTCATTTAAAAGATTATCCATCAACTCATCTAATTGTAATTTCAAATAAAAAAGAGTTACCAATAAATATTGTAGAGTTATCTGCGAAATTATGTGCAGAATTTAGTGTTAAATTTTCTGGAAACTATTTAGTTGATTATACGAAACGAAAATTTGTAAGAGTAGAATCAGAAGCAAATGTAACTTATAACAACTATAAAACTACTAGTGTTGATATTATAAAAGGAGTTTAAAATGCCAGTTTCACCACTTGGAAATATGATTTATGTAAATCAAAACATGCATGTAAATTCAGCACAACAAGCAAATTTGCAAAATAGAGTTGAACTTCAAGCAAGTGCAAATTTAGAAGCTTTGAAAGTTCAAAATAGAGAAGTTCAAGAAGTTCGTCCAGCAACTGAAGGAGAAGCTATAAATGATAAACAAGAAGAGCAAAAAAGAGAACATCAGCAACAAAAAATGGTAAAAAAACATAGTAAAAAAGAAGAAAATGATGAAGAAGAGTTGCTACTTTTACATGTTTTAGATGTTAAAGTTTAATCTTTTTTTCTAATCCAATTATAAAAAAATCTATCAGAATTTAGCATTTTTGGAACTTCTATATTTTGCTCCATTAAATCAAATAGATATTTTGCAAGAAGTGGTGCTAATAAAAATCCTCTCGCACTAAGCCCATTTAAAATATAAATATTTGAGTGATATATTAACTCTTTTGGTTTAAAACCATTCTTTAAATTTGGATATTTTAAAAGCATTAAATCCACATCAATCAATCTGCCAACAATTGGAAAATAGTCAATACTTCCTGCTCTAACTCCTCCAAACTCTTCTACTATTTCAATATTTTCTAAATTTATAACAGATTTTGTTAATTCAATAAGATTGAGTGATAATATTCGCTCAATTGGTTTATTTAATATAAATCGCTCACTAGTAGCTCCTAAAATTATTCTATTATTCACTGTTTTAGAAATTGAAATTTCATTATTTATGATTGAGTAGTTTAACTTTGTATCACTTTTAATATCAACTCTTTGCCCCCAAATAGGTCTGATTTTTATATATTTTGAAAAACTTTCATAAGCACCCATGGCAAATATAACTTTTTTAGTTTTTAATTTTCCATTTATTAAAATAAAATCATCTACATGTTCTAATGTTTCAAATTTTTCATAAAATATTTTTGCATTTGATTTTAAATCTTTACAAACATTAGGTAAAACTATACCAGCTTTTTCTATTGGAGTGCCATTTAATAGTAGTTTTGATGGATAAAAGCTATCAAAATTTTTATAAAATTCCAAAGCAAACTCAAAGGCTAAATTTATAACATCTCTATAAGAGTTTGATTTTTGAATATTTGGAGATAGAAATGCTCCAGCAGATTTAGAGCCAGAAAAATCTAACTCTAATATAGCTACATTTTTCTCTCTCAAATAGTAAGCAATGGAACTTCCAGCAACTCCACCACCAATTATTAAATAATCAAACAATTGCTATTTCTTTTATATCTGCGATAGTTAAAAACTCTTTATAAACCAAGCCTATTAAATTTTTTCTGTTTTCTCTAACTTTTAAATCTTCAGCATTTACAAGCACAGAATCAAAAAAGTTATCAAGTTCATCTTTTAAGCCAAACAGTTCATCAAGTTTTTCTTCATAAGAGCTAATATTTTTAGTTGAAATAGTTTTAAATTTCGTAAATAGCTCTTTTTCTATTGTTTTTTCAAATAGATTTTCATCAATTTCTAAATTTTTACTAATATCTAAATCTTTTGTAATATTTGCAACTCTTTTGAAACTTGAAAAAATATCTCTAAAACTATCAGATGAAGTTATGATTTTTAGAGATTGCACCTTTTTACTAATTTCTAAAATATCTCGCTCACCTGTATTTATTACACTCTTTATAATTGATGGATTTACATCAAAAATTTGATATAACCTATCTATAAAAAACTGCTCTAAAATTTCTAAATCAAAACTTTTATAGTTAGATTTAAGGCTTTCTAAAATCTCTTTAATACTGAAATTTAGATTTTTGTCTAATACTATTTTAATAATTCCAATAGAAGCTCTTCTAAGTGCAAATGGGTCTTTTGAACCTGTTGGAATTAAATTTAGACTAAATAGAGTAAATAGTGAATCAAGTCTATAAGCAATTGCACAAATTGAGCTAAAAATATTTGATGGAAGTTCGCCATCTTCTCGATTTGGCAAATAGTGTTCTTTTATTGCTTTTGCAACCAATTCACTCTCGCCCAAAGCCAAAGCATAATAGTAACCCATAACTCCTTGAAGTTCTGGAAATTCATATACAACTTGAGTCATTAAATCGGCTTTGTTTAATAAAATAGCTCTATTTAATTCATCTCTTAAGCTCTTATCTTCACAATATTTATCAAACAGAACATTTGCTACTGCTATTTCTCGCTCAATTTTATTAAATATAGTTCCACCACCATCAACAAATAGAAGATTTTTAAGTCCATCAATTGGAAGTCCATTTTTTAAATCATTATGATAGAAAAATAGTCCATCTTTCAATCTTGCTCTTAAAACTTTCTCATTTCCACTTATAATTTTATTAAAAGTTGTAGCACATGAGTTACTTACAACTATAAAATTATTTGTGATTTCACTATTTTTAAATACTGCAAAATATCGTTGATGCTCTTTCATAGATGTAATTATCACCTCTTTTGGTAATTCTAAAAACTCTTTATCAAATTTTCCAATTAAAGCTGTTGGATACTCTGTAATTGCAACTATTTCATCTAATAACTCACTATCAATTTCAACTTTTATTTCATAAATTTGTTCTAAATTTGAAATCTCTTTTAAAATCTTTTCTCTTCTTAACTCTGGATATATAATTACTCCCTCAACTTCTAATACTCTAAAATATTCTTCAATTGAGTTTATAAAAATTTTATCTTTGAGAAGTGAGCGATTTGCAAAAGTGAAATTGCTTGATTGAACATTAAAAATATTAATATCCAAAATTTCTCTATCTAAAAAACCTAAAATCCATCTAATTGGTCGAATAAAACTTTCTTCACCCAATCCCCATCTCATAGATTTACCAAAAGATAAAGATTTCAAAAACTCATCAAGCATAGTTGCAAATAGCTCTTTTGAGTTTAACCCTTCAATCTCTTTTGAAAAATATAAAACCTCTTTTTCATTTTTGTTAATTTTACTAAGTTTTTCTATCTCTACTCCACACTTTTTTGCAAATGCGATAGTTGCATTTGTTGGATTTCCATCTTTATAAGCTATCTCTATTGGAGCTCCTATAAACTCTTCAACTCTGTTTGGCTGTTTTTCTCTAAACTCTCTATGGTATATTACTAATCGTCGTGGAGTATAATATATCTCAAATTCTGATATTAGCTGGAACTTTTCTAAGATAGTAAGCCATTTTTTGTTAATATTCGGTAATTCTTTTAAGAATGGAATTGCTGGTAACTCTTCAATCCCTATCTCAATTAAAAGTGGTTTTAACATTAAAATCCTTTTTTATATTTTTGAAATTTTAACAAAATTTTGCAATAAAGAAGTTAAGGAGTATTATGAGTGGAATTGTGTTAGAGCTAAATCTATTTAAAACACTATATGAAAATTCAAATGATGCACTATATTTAATAGAGCCAAGTAATTTAAAAATTATTTCAGCAAACACTATTGGCTGGGAAAGTTTAGGATATAGTCAAGAAGAGATATTAAATTTAACGGTAATGGATTTACAAAATAGGGAAATAAGTAAAAGCGAATGGTGTAAAAATATAGAAAAAATCAAAAAAGATGGATTTCTACTTTTTGAAACTAACTGTTTCAAAAAAGATGGAAACTCTTTTCCTGTTGAAGTAAAAATAAAATTTATTGAATATAAAGATAGTGGATTTTTATTTGCCGTAGCAAGAGATATATCAAGACGAAGAAAAGCAGAAAATTCACTCAAAGAGAGTCAAAATATATTTGGTGCAATGATTAAAAGTATGAAAGAAGGGATAATTTTACTTGATAAAAATGGTTTGATTATCTCATCTAATAGTAGTTTTGCTGAAATGGTTGGATTGAGAGTTGAAGATATTGAAGGTAGAACACCTCTTGATTCAAGATGGAGAATAATTCACGAAGATGGAACACCATATTTAGGACATACTCTTCCTGCTTGGCTAACTCTAAAAACAAAAAAATCTATTAGAAATGATATTCATGGAATATATACTCAAGATAATGCACTTAAATGGTTATTAATAAATTCTGAACCAATCATAGATGAGAGTGGTGAATTAAATGGAGTTGTAGTAACAGCTACTGATATTACGGAGTTAAAAAATAATGAAAAAAGGCTTAAACATTTAGCAAATTATGATAGTTTGACTTCACTTCCAAATAGAAATTTATTTAATGAAATTGCCACTCAAGTAATTAATAAATCTAAAAATGATGCTGAAATGTTGGCAATTTTGTTTTTTGATTTAGATAATTTCAAAATTATAAATGATACTTTGGGACATACCGTTGGTGATTTACTGCTAAAAGCACTTAGCTCAAGACTTATTGAATGTATCGAAGATAAAGGTTTTGTTGCGAGACTTGGTGGAGATGAGTTTGTTATGATTTTAGAAAACATAGGACATCATGAAGATGATGCTATATCATTTGCTGAACGGCTTATGCACTCTTTGGCAATCCCTTTTTTGATTGAAACTCACGAAATATTTGTATCTGGAAGTTTAGGAATTAGTATCTATCCTCAAGATGGAAAAAATTTAGAAGAGCTTATGAAATGTGCTGATAGTGCAATGTATAGAGCAAAAGGTGATGGGAAAAATCAGTATCAATTTTATACTCAAGAGATGAATACAAAAGCTTTTGAAAGATTAATGCTTGAAAATGCTCTAAGACATGCGATTAAAAAAGATGAGTTTATTCTATTTTATCAACCTCAAATAGATATTCAAAAAAATAAAATTGTAGGAGTTGAAGCTCTGCTTAGATGGCAACACTCTGAACTTGGATTAATTCCTCCAATTAAATTTATCTCAATAGCAGAAGAGAGTGGATTGATTGTTCAAATCGGTGAATGGGTTTTGAAAGAAGGAATTAGACAGATAAAAGAGTGGCATAAAATGGGATTTACTGATATAAAAATTTCAATAAATTTATCAGCAAGGCAATTTGTAGAACAAAATTTAATAGATATTTTAAATAATAGTTTAAATCAACATAAGTTTGACCCAACATATTTGGAGTTAGAAATTACAGAAAGTATGTTTATGAAAAATATTGATGATACATTAAAACTATTAAAAGAGTTTCAAAGATTAGGTATTAAAATAGCAATTGATGATTTTGGCACAGGATACTCTTCACTGCAATATCTCAAAAAATTTCCAATTGATACACTAAAAATTGATAAATCATTTGTAAGAGATATAGCAACTGACCAAGATGATAGAGCTATTGTAAAAGCAATAATTTCACTTGGCAAAACTCTAAATTTAAATATTATAGCTGAAGGTGTTGAAGATTTTGAACAGTTAGAATTTCTAAAAAAAGAAGGCTGTGATGAAGTTCAAGGATATATATTTAGCAAACCATTAAGTAGTAACAGAATGTATGAATTTTTGATGAATTTTAAAATGAATAGGTAAGGGAAAAGTGGTGGGCTCTGTAGGACTCGAACCTACGACCAACCGGTTATGAGCCGGTTGCTCTAACCACCTGAGCTAAGAGCCCAATTTGTGATGAGTGGAATTATACAAAAATTTAAATCTAAAAGCAAGTAAATTTTGCAAAATTCCAAAAAGAACCATAAAATTCACAAAAGAACTCCCTCCGTGACTAAACATTGGAAGAGGAACACCAACAACAGGCATAAACCCAATTGTCATAGCAATATTAATACTCATATACAAAAATATCATAATTGCAAGACCATTTGAAAAAACTCTCAAAAAGTAATCTTTTTCATTTAAGTAGTTAAAACTAAGTAGATGGAGTATCAAAAAAGCATAATTTAAGATTAAAAGTAAAGCACCCCAAAACCCTAATCTCTCAACTACATAAGCGAATATAAAATCAGATGTAGCAATTGGCAAAAATTTTAGTTGTGCTTGAGTTGCATCATCTTTTTCTTTTCCACTCATTCCACCAGAACCAATTGCAATAATTGATTGTTGAACATGATAGCTTGGTTTTTCTCCTAAAAAATCTTCAATTCGTTTTTTTTGATAATCATGAAGACTGTTATAAGCATAAGGTGAAGCAAGTGCAAGAACTATCGCTATGGTTGTCCATATTTTCCAATTAACTCCAATTATAAATAAAATTGCAAACCCAACCATCAAAAGTATTCCAGCAGTTCCTAAATCTGGTTCTTGCAAAATCAATACAAATGGTAATACTATATAAAAACTAAGTCGCAAAAAATCTTTTAAATTATAACCTGTTGGTGGTGGAGGATTTTCTGTAATCAAATATGCAAGCATTAATATATATAAAGGTTTGAATATTTCAGAAGGCTGAATTGTAAGCCCAATTAGTGGGATTTCAAGCCATCTTTTCGCACCTAAAATTGTAATTCCAAATAAATCAACTGATAAAAGCAAAGCTATTCCAATCCAATAAAAAAATGGAATTATCCAAGAAAGTCGTCTAAATGGAATAAAAAACATAATTCCTGCACTAATAAATCCTAAAGTTGTATATAAAATTTGCTTATATAAAAGACCATCATTAATCTCATAAACAAGATATGTAGAAGAGATAATAAGAGGAGTTATAAATATAAGTATCAAAAAATCAAAATGTGTAAAAATTCTTTTTGAGTTTATTTTCATTTTTGTTATCCATAAAAAATTTTGTAAATTAAAAAAACTCAATCAAAGAGTTATCATCTCTATTTGCTATTGTGCAAATTATCTGTTTTGTGTTGCTAATCAATGATTTGCTTAAATGCTCTTCCACGACTTTTTCTCTTGATTTAATCTCTTGTTTCCATAAGGTTAAATCACTTATAAAACACTCTAATAAAAATGATAAATTCTTTAAATGTTCTAAAATTGTGCTGTTTTGATAATTATTTATCATAAAGTATCCAAGCTCTTTTATAGCTTCTCCCAACTCTCTATATTGTTCATATTTAGAAATTACTACACCATAACTTTCAAACTTAACTCCAAGCTCTTTTATTATAGATGTTTTAAAATTTTCAAATGTAATTTTTGATGCAATTGAGTTAATATCATCTTCTATCTCACTTAAATCAATTAAATCATACTCATCTATTTCTACATTATCTACTATCTCTTTAGGACAATTTGTATTCTCATTTTTAACAATATTTAAAACTATTGGATTTTTATAATATTCACAATAGCTTGAATCTTTACACATCATGACTAAATATCTTTGAATTATTCCATAAAAGTTCAACTCAAATATTGATATTAAGTTTGATACTGTTTCAAAATCTGCCCTCTTTTCTGTAAGTAAAAATTTAACTAAAGCTGTTTTAAAACCACCACATATTAAAAATACATCTTCAAGTGGCAACTTTTTCGTTTTAAAAAACTCAATCATAGCCATCATTTCTGGACAATTTCCAATTTCTCTTTCACCTTTACAAATATCAACATAATAATTAAAAATTTTAACTCCAAAATATTTTATAAAAAATTGTGGATTAACTCTATTTTTTGAAAGTGATTGAAGTGTTAAGCTATTTTCAATCCAATAATACAAAATTAAATCTTTACTTTCAAAGATGTTATTAATTAAATCTTTACTAATTTTTATATCCATAATTTACCTCTCACAATTTTAAATATCCTACTCTTTTCTAAAAGCAACCATCTTAAATCGCTCACCCATAAAGCTTGGATGAATTAAAGTTTTAACTCTATTTAACTCTTTCTGATAAGCAACTTCTCCAGCTTTAATTCGCAATATTTCTAATAAATCCAATATACCAAACTCTATTAATGCACTAATTTGAGTTTTGTAATCAACTTTTTTTATATCTGCCAACTCAAAAGCTTTGATTAAATGAGTAAAATTAACATCGTAAGTTATATCACAATTTTTAAAAACATCTCTTAAGTTTAAAGCTTCATCAAATAGAGGAAACACTTGATGAGATTTATAAACTCTAATAGAAAACTCATTTCTTGGATAAGTCTCTCCATAATCAAAAGTTATAAATTCAAACTTTTTAATTGCATTTGATAGCTCTTTTGCAAACTCTTCATAACCCATTGCAAATTCACCTCTAACTATTCCAAACTCTTTGGCTTTGCTAATTAACTCTACATTTTCATAATCAAAATCTATTTTAAAATCATTTATAATTGCTAATTTTTCTTGATAAATCAACTCACACGGAAATGAGTCAAAAATTTCATTTGCAACAATAAATGCACTATCTAAACTTATCTCATCAAAACTTTTATAAAATTTAAGTTTAACACTGTCTCCAAAAGAGTCTCTTAAATATTGTTCTTGATTTAATCTAACATGCTCTTTTTTTTCTAAAATTGCAAAAGTTAATGAATTCAGTAATTCTGATTTAAATGTATAAATTAATTGTATCATATCAGCTAATAAATAACCTTTATGAGCTCCTATTTCTAAAATGGTTGTATTTTGTGAAAAAAACTTTTCATCTATAAGTTTTAAAAATCGCTTGGCAATAGAGTATCCAAAAAATGGACTGCTACTTACAGCAGTATAAAAATCTCCACCTTTGCCAATTTCTCTATATTTATCATAATAGCCATCATCCCCATAAAGCCATTCCTTCATAAAAGTGCTAAATACCATTTTCTATCCGTGAATACAGCTCTAATAGTTCCAACTCTTTATCGATGCTATTTATTTTTATATCAAACTCTTTTGTATCTCTTGAATTTTTTAGAGTATCTACATCATAAATTGTCTTATCTCCAACTTCAAATCGCTCCATTGTATCTTTTAAAAGTGAATTATATAGCTCTAAATCGCTATTTGCAATTGCTATTTTACTATCTATTAAGTTTAATTTTTTGATACTAGTTTCAAATAAATTATCTTGTTCTCGCTTCAAATTTTCAATACTTAATTCTGATTTTAGATAGTTTAAATTTGCTATTTCTATTTTATTTTTGCGATTTATATCAAATAGAGGCATTGAAATAGAAAATCCATAAGTGTAATAGCTATCACTTTCACCTCCATAAAGTTTTGACATTGGCGAGTTTTTGCTATCTTGATAATAGTATCCTGCTTGAAGTGAAATTGATGGAAGAAATGTGCTTTCTATTAAATTTTTTTCTATTTTTTTCTGTTTAGTAAGTTTTGTTGCTTCTTTCAATAAGATATTTTCATTTAAAAAGTTATCTTTTTTTATCAATCGAAAATTTGGTAACTCTAAATTTTGATACTCTGCATCACTTAAATCTTTAAAATTTTTAATTAAATCATTTTTTTGATTTCTTAACTCAATCAATCCATTTGCAAGTGTATTTTTATTTAACATTGCACTATCTAAAAAGCTACTATCCAAAAAACCATTTATAAACTGTTCTCTTTTTCGCTCAATATCAATTTCTGCATTTTTTATAAGTAACTCCTGTTTTGCAATCAAAAAATCTATTTTTTTAATTCCATAAAGCGATTTAATCACAGCCTTGATTAACTCTTGCTCCTTTTTTGTAATAGCAACATCGCCAATCTCTTTTGTAATATTTGAATACTTTATCGCATAATAAATTCCACCACTTTTAAAAATTGGCTGATTTACAACAATTCCAAATGTGCCATTCTCTTGAGTTGGGTCGCTTTGAGTATTATAAGTTCTATTGTAGCTAACTTTTATCTGCTCCAACCAATCTTGTGAAAGTTTTTCTGATGAGATTTCATTTTGAACTCTATCCAACTCCAACTCTTTTTGCTTTAGCGAAGATAAAAGATTATCTTCTGCTAAAGATATACTAAAAAGTAGAGATGAGATGAGACTAAATTTTATTAAGTGCATCTCTTAATCTCCTAAAACCTTCATCTATTTCATCTTTGCTAATTGTTAGAGCTGGTAAAAACCTAACTGTATTTCTACCTGATTTCAAAATCAGTAGTCCAGAACTAAAAGCTTCTTTGATAATTTGGGTTTGAATTTCTGCACTTTTTGCTCTAATTCCTCTCATAAGTCCAATTCCAACCTCTTTTAAAAATAGATTTGGAAACTCTAAAGTTACTTTTTTTAACTCTTCTTCAAAGTGAATATAAGTTTTTGCTAACTCACCACTATCTTTTAATTCGCTTAAAATGTCCAAAACTTCTAAAGATGCTCTTGTTGAGAGATAATTTCCACCAAATGTGCTACCATGGTCTCCTGCTTTGAATATATCTTTATGTTTTGTAATAATTGCACCAATTGGAACACCACCTGCCAAACCTTTAGCAAGAGTTATAATATCTGGCTCAATCTCATATAGAGTTGAAGCTAAAAACTCTCCACTTCTAAATACTCCTGTTTGCACCTCATCAACAATTAGTAAAATATCTTTTTCTTTCAAAAACTGTGCTAACTCTTGCACCTCTTGTTTGTTAAATGGCTCAATTCCACCTTCACCTTGAACAAGCTCTAACATAACAGCTACAACCTCTTCATCAACTAAATTATAAACATCCGAAATATCATCAGCATATACAAAGCCTTCTGGATATGGTCCAAAATAATCATGAAATTTATTTTGAGCAGTTGCTTTTAGAGTTGTAATTGTTCTACCATGAAATGAGTTATCAAGAGTTATAATCTTATATTTTTTACTATGTTCTAACTCTCCATATTTTCTCGCAATTTTTATTGCACCCTCATTTGCTTCTGCTCCACTATTACTAAAAAATACTCTACCATCTATTCCACATAAATCCACAATCTTCTTTGCCAATTTTGCTTGAGGCTCAATTAAATAGAGATTTGATATGTGCATAATAGAATTTGCTTGCTCACATATAGCATTAGCTAACCTTTTATTACCATGCCCAACACTTACAACAGCTATTCCTGAAGCAAAATCTATATAATCTTTTCCCATTTCATCATAGAGAGTTGCATTAACTCCATATTTGAAATTTACATAATTCCTTGCATATGTATGCAATACATAACTCTTGTCAAGCTCTTCTAAACTCATGGTCTTCCTTTTTTAAAATTAAATTATCAACTTTTTGAAGTTCATCTTTAATAGCAACTAAATTTTTATAAATTTTTTTTAAATCTTCTATTTTCATGCAATCAAAACTATCTGAAACATAATATTTATTTCTATTTACAATCATAAATTTCCAATATTGTCCAATCACAAAAGCACCTTTTAATTGGTTATGCCCATTTAATTTCATAGCTATAACCATTTCTGCTAAAAGTTGATACTCTGGATTTGTGCTATCTAACTGCTTTTTGAACTCTTGAATAAAAAAGTATGGAACTTCAGGATATTTAACACCTTTTGCAATCACAAAATCAGCCCTTCCAGAAAACTCTCCATAACTAAGTGGGACATCATACCACTCTTGGATTTCTTTATCTTTTATATAAAAATCTATCATATTAAAAATTGGTGCTAAAATTTTGAGCTTTATATCTTCTTCATTAAAATCAGAAATTGAAATTCTATACCTATTTATCAATTTATCAAAAAGTTTTAACTCATGTTCGCAAAAATTGTATTCAAAATTAAACCACTCATAAAACATATTTTTATCATCAATCTCTTTAATAGAAAAATATTTTTCTATATCTTGAGGTGTTATTTTTGAAAAATTCATTTAAACTCTATCTTCATAAGTTTTGAAAACTCATTAGAATTTATATATATTTCAGCTTTATAACTTGAAATAAACTCTTTATCTGCAACTTTATAAAGTTTATTTAACTTATAACTACTCTCTTTATCATTTAAATATATAACTCTATTTTTAAGCTCATCTGCTTTTTCAATTGGTATAAAAAATGTCAATTTTGCCTTTGTAACATCATAAATATCAGCAATATTTGCACCATAGTTTAGATAATCTCCCTCTTTTACATAAAGTTTATAGAGATAACCATCTTTTATAGAGATATTTTTTTTATCTATAATATCTTTTAAAATAGTCTCTCTAAGCTTTAAATCGTTAATTTGACTATCTAAACTAATAATTTGAGTTTCAGTCAAACTTGCTTGTAACTCTGCATTTTTTAGTTGATAAAAGTCGCTATCTTTTTCAATTTGAGATTTTGTTTTTAGCGATGAGAGTCTATTAAAATTTTCTTCTCTAACTTTTAAAATATCTTTTAAAATAGTTAATTGTTTAAATTGCATCTCTTTTGTCTTTTTTAAGAGTTCCAATTTAGTTTTTATACTATTTAACTCCTCTTTTTCGCTGAAATCATCAACTCGCAAAATTGTTTTATTAGTAATTAACTCACCTTCTAACTCTTTTGCACTAAATTTGACTTCACCATTTACACTTGATTTAATGCTATATTGATAAATTGGCTCCACTTGTGAGTAGAAAACATCAGCTATTAATATAGAACTAAATATTAGAATTGTTGCTATTTTTTTCATGTTCTAACTCTTTTATAAATTTTTTTATATCTTTTAAACTATATTTACTTGCACCATTTCGATATATTGAGTTTTCAAGCTCTTTTATATACTCAAATGCTCTATCATCTTTAGAGTATTTTAATAGCTCAAATAGTAACTCTTTCTCGTTTTGTGGTTTTTCTTTTTTTCTCTTAAATTTAACTTTAAAAATAAGAGTAGCAATCAGAAACCCAACGATAAAACCAGCTAAAAATAGTAGTATTAATATTTGATTGTTTATTAAATTACTACTCTTTTCTTCACCTTCAACAACAACTAACTCTTTTTTATCTACTTTTTTAACAACTTCGATAAAAATCTCATCAGTTATTATACTCTTGCTTTTTTTCTCTATTATATCAAAATATTCTAACTTTATTTTTGGAATAGTAAAGCTATCTCCATTTGATATTATTGCAAATTTTTTGGAATATTTACCAACATACTCACCATTTAGAAATTTATAATCTTTAACAGCCTTATCACCATAAATATTTAATCCTCCAATATTTAAATTAATTTCAGGAATATCATCTAAATTTCCAGCTCCACTAATTATAACTTCTAAATTTACAGGCTCATTAGAGTAAATTTTATCTTTATCCACTTTTGCTTCTATTTTAAATTTACCAACTAACTTTGTAGGTGCTTCAGAAATAGTGAAAGTTAGCTCATTTGAGTAGATACTTTTCCATTGAGGTTGCCTAATTCTAAATCCAAAATAATCCACACTTTCTCTAATAACTGCTAAATTAGCACTTAAAGGCTCTATTTTAAGCTCTCCAGCTCTTTTTGGAAATAGTAAAAGTCGCTTTTTTAATACAATATAATCACCACTTTCATAACTTACATCTTGTTCAATTTCTCTAAAATAGAAATCCCTAAAATCAAAATTACTAAATCGATAATCGCTAATATCAATCCCTTTTTTTCGTTTTAGCTCTAAACTAATTTCAATTGGCTCACCTATATAACCACTACTTTTTGATGAGGTAATGGTATATTCAAACTCGCTATTTGCAACTTTTTTTACAATTAAATCTAACTCTTCTGTCTCATAAGTAACTCCATTTACAATAATTTTAAATTTTGGAATTTTCAAACTTCTACTTGGTGAAAATATATAACTTTGCGAAACGGCTCTGCTAACTTGTCCATTTATAACTTGCATTCGCTCCGATTTTGCACCACTTTGAACTCTAAAACCTTCTATATTATCAATTATTGGAAACTCAATATTTTCACTACCACTATAACTAATAGTGAAAATCACACTATCTCCAGCTTCTATTTCACTCTTATTTAAATTTATAGATATAGAAGCAAATAGCAGTTGAGTAAGTAGTATAAAACTACCAAGGATTTTTTTCATAACTCTCCTTTGTTGGCATTTGATATAGTAAAATTGGAGGATTATCTCCATCTAACATTTGATACAACTTCTCTTTATTCTCCTCTTTGTTTAAATCTATCTCTTCACTTTTTTGCTCTGTTTGACTACTCTCTTCTTTGTTATTTTCATCTTTTTTATCTTCTTTTTGACTATTTTTTTCTTCATCACCTTTTTTATCTTCTTTGCTATCTTGTTGCTCTTGTTCTTTTTTATCTTCTTGATTTTCGTTTTTTTGTTCATCTTGTTGTTGTTTTTCTTGCTGTTGCTGTTGTTCTTTTAACTGTTTTAAAAGCTCTAAATTTGATTTTGTATCGCTATCATCTTTTAATTTCAAAGCTTTTTCATAACTCTTTATAGCTTCATCTATTTTGTTTAGTTTTGCATAAGAGTTTCCTAAATTATGGAGTTTAGAAAATTCTAATTCCTCTTTTTTTATTGCTTCATACTCTTTTATAGCTTTTTCATACTCACCCATTTTATAAAAACTATTTGCTAAATTCATTCTAATTTCATCTTTTGGATTGTCATGTAATAGATTTTGATAAATTTCTTTTGATTTTGAATAATTGCCATCATGATAGCTCTTTTCTGCATTTTCAATTTCTAAAAAATCAAAAATATTAGCTTTTAAATCTAAATTAAAAAAGCTAAATAAGATTAACATGCTCAATATATTTCTCTTTTTTGGAATAGAAATAAGTGATAAAAATAGAAAAAATATTCCAACCGCTAATGGATAAATAAATAGCTCTTTTGTATCTTTTATAGTTTTTGTATCAATTATAGCTCTTCCTTTTGCTAAATAATTTTTTATCACTTCTATATCTTCGTTTAAATTCATAAATTCAACATAAACTCCTTTAGTTGCAACTGCCAACTCTTTTATATTTGGATTTAATTTTGAAATCACAATTTTACCACTCTCATCTTTGATATACTCTCCACCTCTATTAATTGGACTTCCTTCCATAGTTCCTATATTTAGTATTGAAATTTCTAAACTGTTATCTTTTGCAAAAGTTATCTCTTTGGAAAAGATAACACTATCACCACCATCAGTTATAATTAACACTTTTTTAGTTGTGGAATTTATGAGCAAATTAGAAATCGCTTCTAATGCACTAATAATTGATGTGCTTTTTAAATCTATTCCATCAGTTCTAAAATTATCAAGCATAAATCCTACACTTTTTTTATCTATTGACAAAGGTGAAAGTAGATAAGTTTTAGCTGAAAATAGCATAATTGCAACTTTATCACTTGGTGATAAAAGATTTAAAAACTCTTTAGCTTTCTTTTTACTTGCTTCAAATCGATTTGGAAATATATCAGTTGCCTTCATAGAGTGAGATATATCAATAGCAATTACAATATCAACTCCTTTAGCTTCTACTTCAATATCTTGAAGTTTTATATATGGTCTTGAATATGCAATTATCATAAAACTAAGTGCAAAAAATAGCAAAATTATTCGTGAATTTCTGCTTAAAGCACTATTTGCACCAAGCAATTTATTTAATGAATTTGCTTCAAAAACTCTATTTAATTGACTTTTATTGCTATAAACAAGATAAAATAGCAAAACTGCTGGAATTAACATAATAAATAGCACTTCAGGATACAATAGTTCCAAATTTAACTCCTTAAATTAACTCTTTTATATTGGTTGTTGAAATTTTATAAGCACTCAAAACATTTGCTACAATAAATGAGAACATAAATATAAATAGTAATGAAATAAATATCGAACTATCAATAAATAACTCATATTTTACTTTTGAATTGATTGTATTTGTAAAAATATCTACTAAATATTTAGCTTTTAAATATTTCAAATATATTATTGAAAGTGAAAATCCACTCAAATATGAAACAAGTGAAATTATAAATGCTTCTAAAAATTTTAACTTTAAAATATCATTAATACTCCAACCTATCGCTTTTAGAATTGCTATCTCTTTTTTGTCATTCAAATCAACCGAACCAGATTTAAAGATTGTCAAAAGTATAAATGTTGAAATTAAAATTAGCAAAACTCCAAACATAATTCCACTCTTAAAGCTATATAAATCTTTAAAACTATTTTGTAAATCATCTTTTTTGATAACTAAATAGTTTGGATACAACTCTCTAATTTTTGTAACTATTGTATCTATTTCATCATAATTTGCAACATCAATTGCAATATCACTTGCTTCTGTTTGAGAGTAACCAAGTATAGATTTTGCATAATCAGTAGATGTAATAACTGCTCTATCACTCAAAATATTATCAATTGTAGAGTGAATATAAAGTTTTAAATTTTCACCATTTTCTAAATAAAAATTATAACTATCTGTAAAAAATAGTAAATCTCTAATACCAGCTCCAACAATCATAGATGGTTTTTCTAAAAACTTTTCTAAATTTATATCATGAAAATATTTTTCAATCTCTTTTGAAAATTTTGGCTCAAATATTTCAATTCCAATAATCATAAATTCACTCAAAATAGGCTCATATCTATAAAAACCATAAACTCTTTCATAAATATTGCTAACTCCATAAATTTTTGCAATAGGATATTTTTTATCTATCTCTATTGGAATATTTCGCCCAGCCTTTTGATTAAAAATTATAATATCAGGCTGATTTAATATTTCAATTTGTGTGATTTTATTTAATGAATTTGATATTAAAAGAATTGATGAACTCAAAAAAACTATAAATATAAAAATAGAAACAAGTAACAAATTTTTTTTGAAATCTTTTAAAATAAGTTTGATTGCAAAACTAATCATGAAGCGAATTTAGTATTAATTTATCACTATTAATAGCACTATCAAAAAATAAAAACTCATAAAATGAGCCATTTTTTAAATATGATGGTGTTAATAAGACATGATTTGGCAATAAAGATTTATTATCAAATTTAATATCATCTAAATTTATTATAATAAAAATTAGTTGTAAGAATATAAATATCACTAAAACTTTCATCTATCTCTTTTGGAAATTTTTAACTGTATTATAACAAATTTTAGAAAATCAGACTAAAATTAACAAACTTTAGTATAACTCACTAAACTTTGCTTATAAAATTAGCTAAAACTCTTGACAACTTTTCAAATTTGTATTAAAATTTCAGCACTCAAAACAAATGAGTGCTAAAATATAAACGGAGGTAAAAATGAACTTCAAACCATTAGGTCAAAGAGTTTTAGTAGAAAGATTAGAAGAGGCTACAACAACTGCGACGGGAATTATTATTCCAGATAATGCTAAAGAGAAACCACTAAATGGTGTTGTAAAATCTGTAAGTGATGATGTTTTAACTGATGGTAAAATCGTTTTAAACGATAAGGTTGTGTTTGCAAAATACTCTGGAACAGAGTTGAAAATTGATGGTAAAGATTACTTAGTTTTAAAAGTTGAAGATATTTTGGGAATTTTAAAATAATTTAAATAATATAAAAGGAGATTAAATGGCTGCTAAAGAGATAATTTTTTCTGACAGTGCAAGAAATAAACTATTTGAAGGTGTTAGAAAACTTTCAGATGCTGTAAAAGTTACAATGGGACCAAGAGGTAGAAATGTTTTAATTCAAAAAAGTTTCGGTAGTCCATCGATTACAAAAGATGGTGTATCAGTTGCAAAAGAAATTGAATTAAAAGATGCAATTGAAAATATGGGAGCTCAACTTGTAAAAGAGGTTGCAAGTAAAACAGCAGATGCTGCTGGAGATGGAACTACAACAGCAACAGTTTTAGCTTATTCAATCTTTAAAGAAGGTTTAAGAAATATTACAGCTGGAGCAAATCCAATTCAAGTAAAAAGAGGAATGGACAAAGCTTGTGAAGCGATAATTGCTGAACTAAAAGGTATGAGTAAAACTGTAAATGATAAAAAAGAGATAGCTCAAGTTGCAACAATTTCAGCAAACTCTGATACTGTAATTGGAAACTTAATTGCTGAAGCTATGGATAAAGTGGGTAAAGATGGTGTTATTACTGTTGAAGAAGCTAAAGGAATTGTAGATGAGTTAGCAGTAGTTGAAGGAATGCAGTTTGATAGAGGATATTTAAGTCCATATTTTGTTACAAATCCAGAAAAAATGGAAGTTGTAATGGAAAACCCATTCATTCTACTTTATGAGAAAAAAATTACAAACTTAAAAGAGCTTTTACCAATTTTAGAGCAAGTTGTAAAAACAGGCAAACCTTTATTAATTATTGCTGAAGATATTGAAGGTGAAGCACTTGCTACTTTAGTTGTAAATAGAATTAGAGGCTCACTAAATATTGCAGCAGTTAAAGCTCCAGGATTTGGTGATAGAAGAAAAGCGATGCTTGAAGATATTGCAATTTTAACTGGTGGTGTTGTAATTTCTGAAGAGGTTGGAAGAACTCTTGATAGCACAACTTTAGCAGATTTAGGACAAGCTGGAAGAGTTGTAATTGATAAAGATAATACAACTATCGTTGATGGAAATGGAAGTCGTGACAATGTTGAAGGAAGAGTAAAACAGATTAAAGCTCAAATTCTTGAAACAACTTCAGATTATGATAAAGAAAAACTTCAAGAAAGACTTGCAAAACTAAGTGGTGGTGTTGCAGTAATCAAAGTTGGTGCAGCAACTGAAACAGAAATGAAAGAGAAAAAAGATAGAGTAGATGATGCACTTTCAGCTACAAAAGCAGCAGTTGAAGAAGGAATTGTAATTGGTGGTGGAGCAGCTTTAATTAGAGCTGGAGCTAAAGTTAAATTAGATTTAATTGATGATGAAAAAATTGGAGCAGATATTATTATTCGAGCTATCAAAGCACCATTAAAACAAATCGTAGAAAATGCTGGATTTGATGCAGGAATTATTGTGCATAATGTAGAATCAAATCCAAATACAAACTTTGGATTTAATGCAGCAACTGGCGAATATGTAGATATGTTTGAAGCTGGTATTATTGACCCTGTAAAAGTTGAGCGAGTTGCACTACTTAATGCAGTTTCAGTAGCAAGTCTATTACTTACAACAGAAGCAACAGTTAGTGAAATAAAAGAGGATAAACCATCAGCTCCAGCTATGCCTGATATGAGTGGAATGGGCGGAATGGGTGGAATGTATTAGAATTTTTTGAAATGAAATAAAAAAGTTTTATATTCTAAAGATAAAGTTTTGCTAATAATCATCAAGCTACTATTGAGATAATCAAATAATCAAAAATAGTAGTTTTGATTTTTTGGTAAGCAAAATAACGGCAAGTAGTTGAATATTTAAGAAATGAAAGTCTAAAAGAAATATTTGCATACCTCTATACAATCTAAATTTTTTAGTGCATTTTATTGTATATCAAAAAAAACTGTAATTCAAACAACTTCATATAATAAATAACCTGAGTTATGGATAAGAAAAAGTCTAATACCCATAAATATGGACTTTATATCTATTACAAATATCAATAGTTACTTAAAGTATAACATTTGAATGTAATCTGTGATATAGTATATTCAAATTGTTATTGATTTTATAATATTGCATAAAGCCCTATTTTTAGAGCTTTGTTTTGTTCCTTATCTCGAATTGAGGTTAAATATTATCGTAAAGTCAATTAGAAGAATAAAAGTTAGCAATAGCTATGAAAATGATCCTTGTCTACCGAGAGATAAGAAGTAAACAGGTATAAAATAATGAATAATAAAATTTCAGATAGTAATTTATTAGCATCTCTTGCTGTTTTTAGGCAATTGCAAGAATCTGGCAAAAGTATCAATGACATCCTTAATGAATTTATTGTTGATATAATAAAAACAAATGGTCTTTATTCTTTTGGTTCAAAAAAAATAAATGATTTATTAAATGAAACTTATGATTTCCAAATTCCTGATGCTGTTGTTGCATTAAGTTTAAAGAAAATTGATGCTCTAACTCATAAAAATGGTTTATTTACTATTAGCGACTCATCAAAATTAGATTTTTTTAATATTGAAAAACAAAAACATCTGAATACTGAAAAACATATGCGACTTATTTCTCAACTATATGAATATATAGAAATGAAAAATAGTAAAAAACTTTCTGATAAAGATAAAAATGATATTGAACATGCATTATCTAATTTTATATTAGATAATAAAGTTGATAACGGATATTCAGATTTTATAAGTGCATTTATACTTGAAAATAAAAATGATTCTGAATTTATTAATATATGGGATACAATCAGGGAGGGAGTCGTATTATATACAGGACTTAAATATAATCCAAATTTACAGACAAAAATATGGAATACAAATTTAACAATTTATGTAAATATGGAAATTATTTTTCATTTTGCAGGTTACAATGGAACTTTATATAAAACATTAATTGATGATTTATATTTATTAATTAAAGAAATAAATGCGAAACAAAAATATATCCATTTAAAATATTTGGCGGAAACCAAAGAAGAGATAGAATCCTTTTTTTACTCTGCAGAAAATATAATTAAAAAAGGTTCTTCTGTAAATATAAATGCTTCAGCAATGAGAAATATAATCAATGGATGTACAAGTTCAACAGATATTTTAATTAAAAAAGAAAAGCTTTTTAGCTTATT
>DZAY01000013.1 GCA_022729735.1 Helicobacter cetorum | reverse complement strand
TGGTAGGATTTGGAAGTGATATTTATAACTTTAGATATAAAAATGGTTATGAAACCGTTTATAAATATAACTCTAATAGTTGGATAAAAAATCCATCGCTCATTTATCGAGGCGAAGCTGTTTGGGTTAAAAAATAATTTAAAAAGTGAAAACATGGCAGACCAATTTATTCATACAGATATAATTTTAATTGATATTATAGGTTTTTCAAAACTTAGTAATGTCCAACAATATAAACTCATTACAGAGTTTGCATCACTTTATAGAAAAGTTGCAACAGCAATGATAAGTCGCTCATTTTTAGAAGATGACCCAATTTTGGATTTTATATCAACAGGTGATGGGTTTTATACAATATTAAAACCAACTGTAAAAGGCTATGGTGCATTGTTTGCACTATCTTTTAAAAATTATTCAAAAAAACTTGTGCAAGATATTCCTTTTTTTAAAGGTATTAGAATTGCTGTGCATACAGGATATTTAATACCTTTTAAAGATATAAAAGAGACTACAAATTTTGTTGGAGATGGACTAAATAAATGTGCAAGATATTTGGGGTATGAAGATGAAAAAAGTCAGTTTTATGATTATGGATATACAATTATTTCAACTGATGCTTGGGAATTTTTTGAAAAACTTGCCATGAAAGATAACTCTATTTATTCACTTTTAGAAAAATTAGAGTTTGAAAAAAGTGGTGAGATATTGGTTATTGATAAACATAATTTAAAACATATAGGTTATTTAATTCACACAAAAAAAGTTGGAATAGCTGTTCCACAAAAAACTACCCATACTCTTAATATAGAGCAACCAAAACAGCCAAAAAGTATGAAAAATTTGGAACAAATAAAAAAACAAGAAGAAAAAATTAACTCATTAAAAGAAAAATTACAAAACTATTTAGATGAGTTAGATGAGTGGATTGATTATCTTGAAAAGATAAATAGTGAAGAAGTAAGACTAAAAAACTTATTACAAAAGCAGAGTTATTCATCAGTAGAAAAAGAGTTAAAGCAAGTTCAAGAGTTAAAAATTAAGATGAATAAAGAAATGAAAGAGCGATTTGGAGATTATGAGACATACATTTCAAACTTAAGAGCAATTATTCAAAAAGAAGAACGAATTTTGCTTACTTTAAAAAGAGTTTAAGATGAAAATAGCAGTTATAACATCTAATAGAGCTGAATATGGGCTTTTAGCTCCTTTAATTAGAGAGTTTAAAAGTAGAAATTTTGATATTGATATTATTGTTAGTGGGTCTCATTTATCATATGAGTTTGGATTGACATATAAAGAAATTGAGTTTGAAATAGCAAAAAAGGTTGAAATACTTTTAAGTAGTGATAGTAAAAGTGCTGTATGTAAAGCTATGGGACTTGCAAATATTGGATTTAGTGAAGCTTATGAGAGTTTAAAACCAGATTTAATTGTTGTATTAGGTGATAGATTTGAAATTTTTTGTGCTGTTAGTGTTGCTATGATTTATAATATCAAAGTAATCCATTTACACGGTGGAGAACTTAGCGAATTGGCTTATGATGATGCTTTTAGACATTCTATTACAAAAATGTCATATCTCCATTTTGTTGCCACACAAGAGTATAAAAATCGTGTAATACAGCTTGGCGAAGAGCCATTTAGAGTTTTTAATGTTGGTGCTATTGGAATTGATAATATCAAAAATATAAAACTTTTATCAAAAGAAGAGTTTGAGCAATCCATAAATTTCAAATTAAATATTAAAAATTTGTTAATAACATATCATCCGACAACATTAAGTGAAGGTGAAAACTTTGAAGAGTTACTCTTTGTACTAAAAAATTTAAAAGATACAAATTTAATATTTACAAAAGCAAATAGTGATAATGGAGGAAGAGAAATAAATGATAAAATCGAGCAATTTGTAAAAGAAAACCCAAATGGAATATTAATTAGCTCTCTTGGAACTCTTAGATATTTATCTGCAATCTTATATGTAGATGGAGTTATTGGTAATAGCTCAAGCGGAATTATAGAAGTACCATCTTTTAAAAAAGGGACAATAAATATTGGTGAGCGACAAAGTGGCAGAGCAAGGAATACAAGTATTATTGATTGTAAATTAGAGAGGAGAGATATAAAAAATAGTATAGAAAAACTATACTCAAAAGAGTTTCAAGATAGTTTAGTGGATATGAAGTCTATATTCGGTGATGGTGGAGTTGCAAAAAAGATTGTCGATATAGTGAGTGAATTTGATTTTAGTTTGCAAAAAAGGTTTTGTGATATAAAAATTTAAAATCAAACTAATATAAAGGAAGTAAATTGGATTTTAACACATATTTAAAAAACTCAATGATAATTTTAGAAAAAATAGAAACTATTACTAAATTAAATATATTTATTAAAGAGATAAAAAGGGTTGAGTTGGAGTATAAGTTTTTTCTAAATATTAATAAAAATAATTATTTAGAGTTGGCTATATTACTTAGAGATAAATTAAAAGAGTTTATATTAAAAGGTGATTTGCCAGATACAAAAGATGCTATATATTTGTATATCATATTTGATGATGTGAAAATAGCGAAAGATGATTTATTTGAAGGTCAATCAAAACTTTTGTCAGAACATCTAAAAAGCTTAGATAACAAAAGTAGTGAGTGGTCTTTGATACATAATTTGATATTTGTATTTGATATAGTTAATGGCAATACAAAAGATGGATTAAAAAAATATTTAAGTGAAGTGATGAAAATAAATATTTACTCTAAAATGGATATGAATATTGAAACCTTTTTAGAAGATATAAATATAAAATTTGATGAAATTTACCATATTTTAAAATATATTTTTTCTAAAGAGTTTTTCTTTTCTCTTAATGGTTTTGAACAAAGGTCAATCTGCTTATGGACAATTCACTCAATTTATAATATAAAACAGTTTTACTCTCCACAACATTTTGCTAAACTATTTCCAGAGTGGAAAGCTATACTATTTGGTTATTTGATAGCAAATAATATTGATATGGCTCTCTATTTTCAATTTTTTATGTACCACTTTATGGGAAATAGTTATACAGAAAATTTAGAGTGGAAAGTTATGAATGATGAGATAAATATACCATCATCTAAATATTATAAAAAGTGGATAGATAGAGCAAATTTAAAAAAAGCAAAAACTAAATTAAGCGAAAATGGCAAAATAAAAATAGGCTTTTTAATGGATAGAGTTACAAGAAACTCTCAATTTAAAGTAGAATACTCAATTTTTAAATCACTAATGCAAAATGATGAGTTTAAATCCAAATATGAGATAACTGTATATAGTGCTGGATATATAGAAAAAGGTGATGATGATAAAGATTGTGTAGAGATGATAAATTCGCTTGGAATAGTTGTAATAAATGCAGGATACGATGAGTTTCTTAAACATGGAATGTATAACAATCATCTACTTAGAGCTATTAAAATTAGAGATAAAATTATAAATGATGAAATAGACATACTATTTACAAATATGAATGGACATGGTATTAATATATTTTTATTAATTAGTAGAATTGCTCCAATTCAAATATATTTTGGACATGGAGAGATGTTTTTTGATATTGAAGGAATTGATGATAGACTAACAATGGCAAGTATCAAGGGCTTTAGAGAATCAATGATAGAAGGTTTTCATTTTTATGAGTACCAAAATATTATTGATACAGAATTTTTAAATCCAAAATTAAGCAAACAAGATGAAGAATATATAAAACATCTAAAACTAAAATATGATGATAAGTTTATCTTAGGAACTATTGGAAGATTAATAAAATTGGCAAATAGAGATTATTTAAAAATTGTATTAGAAGTTTTAAAAGAGAGAGAAAACACTGTATATTTAGCTTGTGGAGCTGGTGGAGAAGAGAGAGTAAAAGAGCTATTAGAAGAGTTAAATAAAGATATAAAAATATCCAATTTAGATGAACGATTTATTTTTACAGGACTTATAAATCCAAATATTTATGGACATATAATAGATTTGTTTTTAAATACATTTCCAATTTCTCAAGGTTTATCTATGATAGAAATAGGTCTCAAATCAAAACCAATAATATCACTATTTATAGAAGAATGGGGAGAAGCTATGAATTTCTTATCAAAAGATTGTGTATTATTTACAATAGATGATTATAAAAAATTAACTTTAGAGTTAATAGATAATGTAAATTTATATCAAATATACTCTAATAATACATATAATACAACTTTGGATTATATCGATTATAATGGAACTTCTAATGCTCTATCTTCAATATTAAATATTGTTAAAGAGAGATATAAAAAGTGTTAAAATGCAATGTATGTGGCTCTTCAAATATAGAAAAAATATTTTCAATAAATAATATTCCATTTAGTGTATTTTGGGATTTAGATAGAGAAAAAGTGGATTTTGAAATTGTTTATTGTAATGACTGTGGTTTTATTTTTCAATCAAGTGCATATAGTAATACAACTTTTGATATTGTATCATCAAAGGCATATAATGATTATGATATGACAAATGCTAATTTTCCATCTCTCAATATTCCTGCACAAAATGGTATTGAATTTTTAAAAGAAAATTTAAATTTTGATACAATATTTAACTCAATAGAAATTGGTTCTGCAAGGGGAGATTTCTCATTTCAACTAAAACAGTATTTTAATCATTTAAATATTATAGGTTGTGAGCCATCTAATATTGACTCTTTTATTCCAACAATTAAGTCTCTATTTTTTTCTTCTCTATTTTCATCAAAATTTGATTTAGTTATTGGTAGATTTGTATTGGAACATATTAAAAATCCAGTTAGTTTTATAAATGAGATTTCAAATATATTAAATATTAGTGGTTATTTATATATTGAGGTTCCAAATATTGAGTTTTATCTAAAAAATTATTTGAATGAGTTTTGTCCAGAGCATATAAATTACTTTTCTTACCAATCTTTGGAAAATTTATTATCTATCTCAAAATTTAAAATAGTCAATTCCAAAACAAACACTGATACAATACATCTATTAGCTAAAAAAAGTGATATAGAATTAACTCAATTATTAAAAAATTTTGCTTTGAAAAATTCATTAAATAACTATTTCCAACAGAGATATAATGTAATAAAAAATATTGCCAAACTTATTACAGATGGTAAAAGAATTGTTTTTTATGGTGCTGGTAATATGTTTATTTGGAACTACTATACACTAAATTATATGCTTAAAAATATTTATAATTTAGATTTAAAAGATTTTGTGGAGTCTGCAATTGATGATAATATTAAAGGTATTGCTATTACAAAAGCTTTTAATATTAAAATAGAAAATAGTCAAGAGTTTATAAATAGATATAAAAATAATTTAGAAGATTATATTGTATTTATTTCTATTGGAAATTTAGAAGTGGCAAATAAAATTTATAACAATATAATGAATTTGGGATTTAAATATATATTTATTACTTGGGTAAAATAGATTATTTTATATTATTAAAATATTTAAGGAGTAATTTATGGGAAAAGTAACAATAGATGTAAAAATAACCTCTTTAAGAGATGTTATTTTATTTAAAGAGGGATATAAAAAAAATAGTGATATTCGACAAATTGAGTTAAAAGATATAATAGTTGATAGTAGTGCTACAATGATGTGTTTATCAAAAGAGATAATAGATGAGTTGGAATTGGATTTTGTAAAAACTACCAAAGTAAATACAGCAAGTGGAATAGAAGAACGAGGAATTTATGGACCTGTAATATATGAGATAGATGGTAGAATGGCAAGAGGTGATGTTATGGAGTTGAGACATCCAAAAATCAAAGCACTTGTTGGACAAATCCCTTTAGAACAACTTGATTTTTTGATAAATCCTTCATCAAATAGATTGATTACAAATCCAGAACATGATGGACAACTTATTTTAGACCAATTAATAATTACTGAAGATTTAAAGTTTGAAATTATACAATAGGAGTAAATTGTGGGTAAAGTTAATACATCTGTTAGAATATCAAATATTTTTGATAAAGAGTTTGGAAGAGAAGTTAGAGAAGTTTATTTAGAAAGTGTTATTGTAGATAGTGGAGCTTCTATGATGTCACTTCATATAGATTATATAAAAGAGCTTGGATTAAAACTACTTAGAAAAGTAAAAGTAAATACGGCTTTAGATGTAGTTGAACTTGGAATTTATGGACCTGCTGAATACGAGATAAAAGGTAGAATAGCAACAGGTGAAATTATGGAGTTAAGACATCCAAAAATCAAAGCACTTGTTGGACAAATTCCATTAGAACAGATGGATTTTTTGATAAATCCTGCTTCAAATCAACTAATCACAAATCCAGAACATGATGGGCAACTTATTTTAGACCAATTGATAGTAACTGAAGATTTAAAGTTTGAGATTATAAATTGAGATTGACACAATTTGAAATCAGAGAGATTAAGATAATTTATAATTTAAGGAGCAAAAAATGAATTGTCCAATATGTAACTCAAACAGTTTAAAAGATGTTATCACTTTTAAAAATAGACCTTTTGCTATTTTTGATAAAGATTTATCAACTATTGATTTGATAGTATCACAGTGTAAAGATTGTAATTTTCTATTTCAAAAATCTGCCTATTCAAAAGAGTATGATGAATTGAGTGAAAAAGTTTATAAAAACTATTTTATCAAAGGTGATTTTGCATCTACATTTCCAACCCCACAAAAAGATTATCAATTAGAAATAGATTTTATATCTAATAATATAGATTTAAATCAAAATATAAATATTTTAGAAATAGGTTCAAGTAGGGGAGATTTATTATATAACCTAAAAGCTATTTATCCAAACATCAATATATTAGGAATTGAACCATCAAATTTAGAATTTGTCGGTGTTCCAACAATAAACTCATTTTTCAAAAAAGAGCTATTTTCAAATAAGTTTGATTTTATTATTATAAGACATGTATTAGAACATATAAAAAATCCAAAACTATTTTTAAAAGATATTTATGAAATATTGAATGAAAACGGAAAACTGTTTATTGAAGTTCCAAATACATATAGAGATTTAATTCAAAAAATAGAACTTTTTACTCCAGACCATGTGAGTTATTTTACATCAACATCTATTTCAAACTTAATGAAAAAAACAAGCTTTAATATCAAAAATATTGACAACAATTTAGATAAACATCTATTTGTATTTGCAGAAAAATGCCAAACAACAGATGAAGTAATTTGTGATGAAAATATAAATATTGTATTAAAAGATTATATTGAAAGCTTAAATAGTATTTCAAAAGAGCTTTATATATTGAATAATAGTGGTAAAAAAATTGTTTTTTATGGAGCAAGTAATCTCTTTATTTGGGCTTACAGTTATATAAATAGTTTATATAAATTGACAAATATAGAGTTAATTGATGACTCTAATTCAAGAGTTAATCAAACTATTTTTGATTTAAAAGTTAAAACTTTTGATGAAATAAACAATGATAAAGATTTAGTGTTTGTTATTTGTTCTGCAAATAGAAAAATTATTCAAATTTTAACAGAAAAAATTAAATCAAGTGGTTTTAATAAAATATTTAAACCTTGGAGTTTGCTGGAATAGTTTATGCTTGAAATTAATAAAAAGGTTTATTGTGTTGAATATTTTTAAATGTGTAAAATGTAATCATGAACTGAATTTAAATGATTTAGAAGAAAAAGATATATATGTATGTCCAAATTGCAAATATGAGTTTAAGCAAATAGACTCTATTTGGAATTTTTTAGATATTCCAACAGATTGTGATGTTAAACAGACGGTTGATGCTTTTGGGTATCAATGGAATAGTGTAGAATTTGGACATACTGATGGTTCAAAAAGATATGGGGATGAGCTATTTTTTAGTAGATTTGGACTTTTAGATGAGAGTGAATTGGAAACTCTTATAAAAGATAAAGTTATTTATGACCCTGCCATTGGAAGTGGTAGAGTTGAGCATATTTTTGCTAAGTTTGCAAAAGAGATTTATGCCACAGATATTTCAACTGCTATATATTCTGCAAAAAATAGATGGAAAGATTTAAAAAATATAAACTTTTTTAGAGCAGATTTATTAAATCCTCCATTTAAATCAAACTCTTTTGATGTTGTAATTTGTCATGCTATTCTTCAACATACAGAAAATGCTTTTTTAGGTTTAAAATCACTTTTAAATGTAGTCAAACCAAATGGATTAATATTTTTTGATTTATATAGAAAAGCTTCTCCAATTAGAGATTTTGGTGATGACTATATTAGAAATATAGTATCAGATATGCCTCCAAATGAAGCTTATGAGGCACTTAAACCAATTACAAAATTGGCACAAGAGCTATATAAACATAAAATAAAAGTGCCTGAAGATATTCCATATTTAGAAATACAAAAAGGGGAATATAATCTTCAACGATTTGTATATTATAAACTTTTAAAAACTTTTTGGAATGAAGCTATGAGTTTTGAAGATAATCATGCAGTTACATTTGATTGGTTTTATCCAAAAATAGCTAAACGATTTACATCAAATGAGATTAAATCTTGGTTAAAAGAGTTAAATATTGAGATTATTAAATATGTAGAACAAGAAGGTGGAATTGGTGTAGTAGGTAGAAAAAAAGATGTATAAAATAGATGATATTCACTATATGGTTTCTCTCTATTGCCCTGGAGAGTGTCTAAATTGTTCTATTTGGAAATATGACAAAAAAGAGATAACAAAAAATGAGATAGATTTAGAAATTTTTGAAAAAATATTACAAAGTAAAGTTTTAACAAATACTAATTACTTTAATCTAACTGCTGGAGAATCGCAACTCTCTCCAAAATATGTTGATGTAGTAAAATTAATTACAAAATATAAAAAAGATGCTTTTATCCATACAAATATCAGTGGTTGGTATCCAAAAAAACATTTTGAAGTTACAAAAGAGTGTTTAAAATATATAGATAAATCTAAATTTAGAGTTGATATTTCGCTTGATGGAAGTAGAGAAAATTATAAAAAAGTTAGACTTGTAAAAGATGGATTTGATAAAGCAATAGAGAGTGCAAAATTACTTAAAGAGTTAGATATTAGTATTAGATTTGTGATGGTTTTGTATAAAGATACATATAAAGATATAGACTTTATTGTAAATCTTGCAAAAGAGATAGGCATAGGATATTATATAGGCTATCCACGAGAAAGTATAAATTATATCAAAAGTAGCTCAAAATCTAACTATTTCAATAGCTCTGAAATAGAGTGGATTGATGAAAAATTAAATAGCATTAATTGGTTTTCAAATAAACAAAAATTGAGAGAGTGGCTTTGGGCAAAAAGTGTTTATGAAAATAAAATTCCTTATTTTAACTGTTTAATGGGAAAAGAGACATTTGTAATTGACCCTTATGGAAATATATATCCTTGTAATGAACTGTTAGAAGAGTTATTAATGGGAAATATAAAAGATTTTGATGGTGATTTGGATAAGTTATTAAATAGTCAAAAAGCTCTTGATGTAATAAAATATATAGAAGATAAGAAATGCCAACCGTGTGGAATGTTATGCGCTCATAAAATGGAATTTCCAATGGATATAAAGTGATTTATAATATAAAAGATTTTCAATATATGGTATCTCTTTATTGTCCTGGAGAATGTGTGAATTGTGGTATTTGGAAGCTTGATAAAAATGAGCTTTTCAAACAAGAGATAGATATATCTTTGTTTGAAAAAGTTTTACAATCAAAAGCTCTTGAAAATGCAAACTATATTCAACTAACTGGTGGAGAAGTTCAGCTATCATCTAAATATATAGAAGCAGTTAAACTAATTTCAAAATATAAAAAAGATGCTTTTATCCATACAAATATTAGTGGTTGGTATCCAAAAAAACATTTTGAAGTTGTTAGTGAATGTTTAAAATATGTAGATAAATCAAAATTTAGAATTGATATTTCACTTGATGGAAATAGAGAAAATTATAAGAAAGTTAGACTTGTTAAAAACGGATTTGATAAAGTTTTAGAAACTTTAGAACTACTAAAAACTATTACAGATAATTTGAGATTTGTTTTTACAATCTATAAACAAAATATTAATGATTTGGAGTGGTTTTTAGATTTTTGTAATCACAATGGGGTTTCTTACTATTTTGAATTTGCAAGAGAGAGTGCATTTTTGAATAATAATGGCACAGTTTTGGATAGTCTGAAATTTAGTAATAGTGATTTAAACTATATAGAAAAAGTTTTAAATAGTGTAGGATTTTTAAATCGAAGTGATAGAGATATAAAATGGAAAAGAGCAAAAACTATTTATCAAGGTAAAAATCAACCATTTATTTGCAATATGGGAAAAGAGAGTTTAGTTATGAACCCAAATGGAGATATATTTCCTTGCTTAGAGATGATAGATTTATTAAATATGGGAAATATAACTGCTTTTGATGGCGATTTGGATAAATTACTAAATAGTCAAAAAGCTTTGGATATTATAAAAAAGATAGAACAAAAAGAGTGCCAACCTTGTGGAATGTTATGTGTGCATAAAATTGAAAATTTGGAGTAGATAATGGAAGAGAAAAATATTATCATAGATTTAAATGATACAGATACGAAAAGTTTTAATGATGTAAATTTTATTCAAATAGATGCAAGAGATAAGTTTATAGAAAAAGTTAAAAATTTTATTAAAAAAATTGATGATAGTAAAAATGAGCAAGAGTTTGAGAGGTTTCATAATACTATTTTAATTCAAGGTAAAAGAGGTTATGGTAAAACATCATTTATATTAAGTGTAAAAGAAGTTTTTACACCTGAAATTTGCACTCTTCCTATTATCGACCCAACATTGATAGAGTCAAAAGAGCATATATTTTTAAATATTGTTACACATATTAAAGATAAAGTAGAAAAAAAACAAAAAGAACAAAAAAATAGTAAATCAGATATTTGTAAATGTTGGAAAGAGAGTCTTAAAAACCTTGCAAATGGGATTAATATGTTAGATGGTGTTGGGACAAATCATTTAAATCAAGAGTTGTGGGATTCACCAGAGCTTGTATTAGAACAAGGATTATCAAATTCAAAACATGGCTACAAATTAGAAGAGAATTTTCATAAATATATAGATGAAAGTTTAAAAATTTTAGAAAAAAAAGCATTTTGTATAATATTAGATGATATTGATACATCTCTAAAAGAGGGTAGAATAATTTTAGAAACTCTTAGAAAATATTTAACTTCAAAAAAACTTATAGTTGTATTGCTTGGAGATATAGAGCTTTATAGCACTATTGTAAGACAGCTTCAATGGGAAAAGATAGACCCAAACAAAACTCTAAAAGAGTATGAATTTCAGCATAACAAAGAGAAATATATATCTCAAGTAGAACATCTTGAAGAGCAATATCTCACAAAAGTTTTAAAGCCTGAAAATAGGATAAATCTTAAAACATTATTGGAGTTGTTTAATTTGTATTCTCATGAAACAAATAAATTTGAAATTATTTTAATAAATACTAAGAGTGAAGAAATATCTTTAAATGAGTTTTTGTATAAAATGTGTATTGAAAGTATGGGAAATTTAAAAATAAATAATATTTCAGATAGTGCTAAAAGCATAGGATTTTCTGCTAGTAAATTTGCAAATATAATAATAACATCTATACATTACATTAAAAATTTTAAAAATATTTTACTATCTCAACCTCTTAGGTCAATTTTACAAATTTTACAAGCTTATGATAAATATAGTGTATCGTTAGAGTTTGTTGCATCTATTAGGAATACATTTTTTACTACTCTTAATAAAACTTTAAAAAATTCAAATCTATTAGAAATTATTGATAAAAATATGTTGTTTAACTATCTATCAATCTATTTATTGAGAGAAAATATGACAACAGATAATCATTTAAAATTAATTCCAAATTTTAAAAATAGTGATACAAATATCACACTATTTTATCTAAGTGTTTTATTAAATGAGAGTATTAAATCAAAATACTATCTCACATATTTTATAAAAGTTGGTTTTGTTATTGAAAAATATAATAATATAGAAAATAAAACAGCTGATGAATTAGAAGATTTCATTAATCATATTGGTCTTGATAGTGATGGAGAAACATTAAAAATAGCTCAACGGCTTCTGACTGTATCAGATAAAAATAATAATAATCCAATTATATTCGGTGGAATAGTAGTTTCAAATGATAATTTGCCTAAAGTTTATGAATGTCAAAATATATCAATTCTATTAAGTAGTGTTTCTACTTCAAATGGTAAAAAATATATACTGTCATTTTTTAATCTATTAGGATTTTTGAGTGATATATTATATTCTTCATTTACTATATTGCCAAAGGAAATACATTCATTTCAAGAGTATAAAAAGAACAATATAATTAATATGAATGATATTACTTTTAATAATGAAAAACTTAAAAATGACAAAGATTTAATTGAAAGTGACGAAGATTTAATTAAAGATTTACTTGAGTGGAGAAGCGAAGCTTTTCCAAAATTATCAGCTTTTGTATTATCAGCAATTTGGAGGAGATTAAAATTCATATATTTAGATATACAAAATTCAAAATTTAATAACTATTATGAAGTTATAGAGATGTTTATTGTTGGATTTTTATATTCTTTTAATATAGAGATTAAAAAATCTACCAATTTTGAAGGAGTAGTTGAAGATATTCAAATTTCAATTTTTGATATTCTTAGAAATTATAAAAACAGTCGAAGTAAAAAAGATTATAATGAAAATATTATTGAAAAATGTCCATTGTTTGAAATAGAAAATAGTAGATTTAAATACTTTAAAGATTTCGAAAATATTACATTAATCTTAGACAAAGATAATAAAACTAAATGAAAACCCTTCTATCTGAACTATTTTTGAGTTCTCAAGATATACTTGAAGAGTATTTTGAAAATGAATTTAATAATATTAAATATAATCGTTTGCTATTTTTAGAAACTCATAAAAGAGATACTTTTCAACCTGATTATATTTATAAAAATGCTATTGCTGATTTTATAAATGATAAAAGTTTAAATGAGATTATTTTTGATACTCTTGAAGAGATTTCAAAAATGACTATTTTTAGAGGTGATGAGATTTATATCCAAAATAGTGAGTTTGAGAAATGGCAAAATATAATTTTGAGAGTTTCTCCACTTCTCATACTCTCATATTCGATATTTAAAAAATCAACTCAATCATTTAGAGTAAATCAAATAGATTTAATTCAAAATATATTTGCAAAAACTGCTCTTGCCTCTACATTTGAGCCACAACTTGATTATATGATAGAAAAAGATGGATTAAATGAGATGCATATGCACTTAAATGGAGCAACAGAGCCTTATATCGTTTGGCAAGATGCACTATTAAAACCTTCAAAATTTTACTCTTATATACAAAAATCTAAAAAAGCTGATAGTGTTGAAGAGCAGTATCTACAAATTGGAGAGTTTAAACAAGAGGATTTATATAGATTACTAAAAATTGCTTCTCAAATAAGAGATAAAATGTTATTGATAATTTATTGTAAAGATGAAAATGAAGATGATTTTAGTGAAAATAGTTTTGATATATCAAAAACGATATATTATTCATCTTCAAATCATCCAATTAGCTTGATAGAAAATGTAAATTTTAAATCAAAAATAGAGTATGAAGCACTATTTTTTATCAGAAGTTTTGAGTATCTTCAAAATAGTAATAGTAGCTATTTTGCATATATTTTTCACTACTATCTGCTTATTTATGCTCTATTTCATAAACTTTTAGTTCAACAAAAAGAGCAAGTTGGATTTGACCAATTTCAAAAAATAACAATAAATGAGTTGAGAGAACTTACAGAAGAGCAATATAAAAGTAGATATTATCAACTTCAAGGAATGTATAAAAACTCTTTATCAGTTTTGGAAGGAAGATTTGCACCAAAAAACAACTTCATAAAATCGGTAAAGTTATTGAGGGCAATTTCAAAAGGTTATGATAAAAAATTAGAAAAAGAGTTTGAATTAAAACTTGTTCCACATTTTATAAAAGAGCAAGATAAACGAAAACCAAAAAATATAATCACATTTAGAGATTTAAAATTGAGATTAAAAAATAGAAAAACTTTAGAAATATTACTTCAAAGTATGAAAGTTAATGATAAATATAAAAATTTAATCGTAGGATTTGATGTAGCTTCAAATGAACTTCATGCATCTCCTGAAGCTTTTTCACCAATTTTTAGAAAACTTGCATTTTTGGGATATAAAAATTTTACATATCATGCTGGAGAAGATTTTATTCATTTAATATCTGGAATGAGAATGGTTTATGAAGCTGTTGAATTTTTGGATATGAGTTCTGGCAATAGAATAGGACATGCTACTGCTTTGGGAATTGAACCATCTTTATGGAAACAGAGACTTTATAATCATAAATTAACTATAAAAATTGGTGAATGGTTAGATAATTTGATATTTATCTATAATTTACTTATCGAAAATGAGATTATGTATGAATTGCTTGGAAGAGTTCAGTTTGAAATAGAAAAATATTTTAAACAAGTATATAATACAACTCAATCATATACAATTTATCAAATAATAAACTCTTGGAAAATTAGAAAATATGACCCATTTATAGCTTTTAATTGGAGAGAACCGAGTATTTTTGAAGATTTTGAAAATATAGAGTTGGAAAATATTCAAAAAATACAAAAAGATGATTATAAAATATTTGAACTTTTTGAAATGTATCATGAAAGCCAATATATTGAAAATTATAATAAATTTATAGAGATAGAACCATTTGAACTATTTGATGAAACTAAATTAAGAAAGTTTCAAAACTGTATGCTTGAAATGTTAATCAAAAAAAATATTGCAATAGAGACACTTCCAACAAGTAATGTTAGAATTAGCTTTTATAAAAATTATCAAGAACATCACATAATTAGATGGCTTGGACTTATAAAAGATGATGACCCAAAAATAGTTGTTGTTGTTGGAAGTGATGATACAGGTATATTTATGACAAATTTAAGAAATGAGTATATTCATATTTTTAATACAATAAATAGTCTAAATTATGATAAATATATTGCATTTAATAAAATTGAAGCATTAAAAAATAATGGCAAAGCATTTAGTTTTAGAAATAAAAAATGGAGTTAAAAAATGAATTTTACAAATGAAGATTTAAAAATCTTTGAAGAGATAGAGAGTATTAGAGAATCTATAAAAGCAGAAGAGCGAGAAATTAGTTTTCTTGATTTTGGAGCAGGAAATCCAGAAGATAAAAGAGATTTTGAGACTATGAATAAAGGTGTAAAAACTACTAAAAATACAAAAGATTTATGCCAAATTGGTTTAAAGGGAGAATGGGCAAAACTTATGTATAGCTTAGTAAAAGAGTATAAACCAAATATAGTTTTAGAGCTTGGGACTTGTTGTGGTTTCTCATCTATTTATATGTCAAAAGCATCACCTACAACAACTATTTATACAATCGAAGGTGCTTGTGAAGTTGCTAATATTGCAAAAGAGAATATTACAAAAGCTAATTGCAATAATATAATTCAAAAAATTGGAAAGTTTGCAGATGTTTTAGTGCCTCTATTAAATGAGATTAAGTTGGTAGATTTTGCATTTATTGATGGTCATCACAATAGAGATGCAACAATAGAGTATTTTAATATTATAAAACCATATTTGAGCAAAAATTCTATTTTGATATTTGATGATATTAGTTGGTCAATTGGTATGAAAGAGGCTTGGGAAATTATAATAAAAGATAAAGATATTAAAAAATATGAAAATTTAGAAAAGTTGGGTATATGTTATCTATGAAAACTATATGGTTTGACCTTGTAACTCCAAAATCTGTGCTATTTTTTGAACCAATTATAAAAGAGTTAAAAAAAGATAGAAATATATTAATAACTACAAGAGGTGGTGAAGGATATAAAGAGTGTGTAGAGCTTTTGGAGTTATATAATTTAGATTATGTAAATATTGGAAATTTTGGAGGAAGTTGTATAGTTTCTAAATTCAAAGCTTCGCTTGATAGACAGTTTAAAATGATAGATTATTTGGCACATCACGATATTGAAAAGCTTGTATGTTTATCTTCTGTCGATGGATGTAGAGCTGGTTTTGGACTTGGTATTCCTATTATTAATTTTTATGATATTCCACTATCTGATTATCAAGAAAATTTCAAAAAAGCTCTTCCACAAGCGAGATTAACTATTCCAATAGCTACTAAAATGTTTAAACCTTTTGTTGTACCAGATGAAATAATTATGAGATTTGGACTTGATAGAGAACAAATTTTTAACTACAACTTTATAGACCCTCTCATTTGGCTTAGAGATTTTGAATTCGATATGGATTATGTTAAGCTTGTATTAAAAGATTATAATATGGATTACTCAAAAAAGAGTATTGTAATTAGAGAAGAGGAGTATAAATCAAGTTATGTAGATAGAAAATATCCATTTCTTTATGAAGCTTTGCCAATATTACATAAACTTTTAGATGTAAATATTATCTTAATTCCACGATATGAGAGTGATTATCTAAAAAAAGAGTTCCCATTTGCAATAGTAATTGAAGAAAAAATAAAAGTTCAACATTTATTAAAATTTGCAGACCTTTTTATTGGAGGTGGTGGAACATTAAATACAGAAAGCTGTTTTCTTGGAACTCCAACAATTTCAACGAGAAGTTTTATATGCCATTATGATAAATATCAGATAGATAATAATTTAATGGTTTGGGTAAATAGCAGAGATGATGTAATTGAAAAAGCTAAAGAGATGATAGGAAGTAGATTAAATATCGATATATTAAAAACCATGAGTGTTGATATTGACTCTATTATAAAAGAGATTATTTCATAATCTCTTTCTGATACCATAAACTAAAAATATATAAAGCATATACATGTTGTTTAAATTTTCCTTTTTTTGACTCTTTTATTAAATACTCTAATTTATCACTTTTGAATATATTATGCACTCTATTCATATCCAGAATTATATCAAGCTCTTTGCTACTATGTAACCACTCAATAAATGGATATGAAAACCCTTTTTTCTTTCTATCAACGATTTCACTTGGAATATATTTTCTTGCAATTTTTTTGAGTAGATATTTACTTTCACTTCCAATTCTTAAATTAGGAGAAATAGAAAAAGCTAACTCTATCAGTTTTGATTCCATAAAAGGAGCTCTCAACTCCAACGAATGAGCCATTGACATTCTATCAACTTTGCTCATCAAAACTTCACTAATCCAAATTTTGAAATCGATAAAGCTATACCACAAAGCATGATTTTGAATTGCTAAATTTTTAAATTCACTGTAATATTTAGAAATTACTTGTAGTGAGTGATTTTTGCTAACTGCAATATTTAACATCATCTCTTTTTGTAAATCTGTAAAATTTTCACCAATTGTCCTATAAATTACCTCATCACTAAATGCTCTTCTATACCACTCCCACTCTTTATTTAGACTAATATGTTCATTTAAGAAGTTTTTTAACCAATTTTTATGTTTAAGTTCTCCTGCTTTTTCTATATCAAGATGTTCAAAATATTTACTATATCCAAGAAAACTCTCATCACTTCCTTCTCCAACAAGTGCAACTTTTAATCCATGTGATGCTACAAATTGTGATAATAGATATGTTGGCACACAAGCACTATCACATAGTGGCTCATCTAAATGATAAATCACTTTTGGAATTGCATTTAAAAAATCACTTTTACTAATTTCTAACTCATAATGGTCTGAATTTATATGTTTAGCTACAACTTTTGCATACTCTCGCTCATCATAACTTTTGTATTCATCATATCCGATTGAAAAAGTTTTTAAACTCTTCATTTTCTTTTTTGCAATTGCACTAACTAATGAGCTATCAATTCCACCACTCAAAAATGCTCCAACTTCAACATCACTAACCAATCTATAATCAACTGATTTTAATAGTTGCTCTTCTATTAATTCAATTGCTAAACTTTCGCTTTCTATTAAATCATAAGATGGTTTCAAATAGTAATACTGTTTTAACTCTATGTCTCCATTTTGATATTTCAAATAATAACCTGCTGGAATTTTTGAAACCTCATCATAAAATGTATCTGGAGCAATTGATGATAAAAAGCTTAAATAGTTTAAAAGTGAATTTTGATTTAAAGTTTTAGAGTTTAGATGAGGTGTGATTGCTTTTATTTCTGAAGCAAATATCAATTTTGAGTTTTGACAAGAGTAATAGAGTGGTTTTTTTCCAAATCTATCACGAATTAAATAGAGTTTGTCTCTATCAACTATTGCAATTGCAAACATTCCAACCAATTTATTTACAAAATCTATTCCCCATTTAAGATATGAAGCAATAATTACTTCAGTGTCAGAAGTTGTCTTAAATGGATAATCTAACTCTTTTTTTAACTCGCTGAAATTATAAATTTCACCATTAAAAACTATACTAACTTCTCCATCGTTCATTGGCTGATTTGCTTCTATATATGGGTCAATAATTGAAAGTCTTGTATGTCCCAAAAAACCATTGTCTAAAAATTTATAACATGTCGCATCAACTCCTCTATGTTTCAAACTTTCAATTGATTTAATCGCTAAATTTTTATCATAATTATTTCCAACAATTCCAAATATTCCACACATGTTAATCTCTTTTTATATTTTAATTTTGTGATATTATCTATTTAAATCTTAAAAACTTAAAAATTTAGAAAGTTACTTTTTAATCAAAAAATTGTAAAATTTCGCAATATTGGGAATTGAGAGGTGGTTTAATGAGTGATAATATTATTTTAGGAATGTCTGGACTTGGAATGTTTTTATTTGGTATGATTTATATGGAAAATGCTCTAAAAGATGCAGCTGGAAGAAGTTTTAAAGATGTTTTGAAAAAAAGCACAGATACTATTATAAAAGCTATTATTGTAGGAATATTAGCCACGATGTTATTTCAAAGTAGCTCAATTGTATCACTTATGACTTTATCATTTGTCGGTGCTGGACTTATGAATCTTAGAAGTGGAATTGGAATTATATTTGGTGCAAATATTGGCACAACGGCAACTGCTTGGATTGTAGCTCTATTTGGATTTAAAATTAATATAGAAGCAATAGCAATTCCTATGATAGGATTTGCATCTATCGCATTAATAGTTTTTTCATCAAAGCGAACACTTTCATCAATTAGTAAAATATTTATCGGTTTTGGTATTATGTTTTTGGGACTTGGATATATGAAAGAAAGCACAGAAATTTTTGCAAAAACTTTTGATTTAAGTCACTATTTAAACTATCACGAAATGGCATATATTGGAATGGGATTTGTATTAACGGCAGTAATTCAAGCAAGTGCTGCTGTTAATGCTATTATTTTAAGTGCATTAAATTCTGGAATTATAGATTTTAGAGTTGGAACATCTATGGTAATTGGTGCAAATATTGGCACAACTTCCACAGCAATTTTAGGTGCAATTGGTGGAACAGCTGATAAAAAGCGAATAGCTTTGGCACATCTACTTTTTAATGTCATAACGGGAGTTATTGCTTTTTTACTTCTACCACTATTAACGATGTTAATTACAGAAAAGCTTGGATTTGAAAACGATTTAACAACAGGTCTTGCACTATTTCATACTATTTTTAATGTTTTAGGAGTTTTAATATTAGCTCCATTTATTCCAATGTTTGCAGACTATTTAAACAGATTGTTTGTAAAAAGAGAAGACAGCATTATTAAATATATTGATAAAGTTGATACAAAAGTATCAGATGCTTCTATTACAGCTCTAAAAAACGAGACTATCCATTTTCTAAAAAAGAGTATGGAGTTTATTCTATTTAATTTAAATATTAGACCTGTTGAAGTGCTTGTAGAAAAGGCTCCAACAAAATCAATTCTATTTAATAATAGAGATGTTTTAGAGCTTAGTTTTGATAAAATGTATGAAGATTTGAAAGCTTATGAGATGAAAATAATAGCTTTTGCAAATGATATTACAAAAACTCAACTTACTCAAAGTGAAGTAACTGAGCTTGATAAACTGCTTAGGTCTTTGCGAGAAATATCATTTGCAAACAAAGGTATTAAAGATATAAAATCAAATATAGATGAAGTTTCAGGATGTGGGAGTGCATTTGAAGCTGATGTTTATGAGCGATTTAGAAAACGGTTTGTAAAGTTATTTAAAAATTTTGCAAAAATTATGGATGGAGATTTGAGTGAAACTCCTAAGCTTGTAAAAATTTATAAAAGCATTGAAGCAGATAACAAATCATCTTTGAATACAATTTCAAATGCTATCAAAGCTTATTCCATAAGAGATACTTTGGCATCATCTGTAATGAATGCTGATAGAGTTGTATATAATAGTTCTGTTTCACTACTTGAAGCTTTGAAACTAATTTTTGTAGTTGAGTTAAAAGATGAGAATGGGGAAATTTTAGAAAGTAGTGCAAAAAGTGAAGTTGAATTAATAAAATCTTAAAAAGGAAAAATTATGAAAAGATTATTTGCAGAGTGGGAAGAGCAAGAGTTTGTGCTTTTGGCAATGCCACATAATAATAGCGATTGGAAACCATATTTAAATGAAGCGATAGATAATTTTGTAGAGATAGCAAAAGCGATAGCAAAATATCAAAAAGTTATTTTATTATCAACTGATGTTGAAAATATCAAATCAAAATTTAGTGATTTAAGCAATATTGAGTTTTTGGAAGTTGAAACAAATGATACTTGGGCGAGAGATTTTGGTGGAATTACAATATCAAAAGATGAAAAATTACAAATTTTAGATTTTGGTTTTAATGGTTGGGGACTTAAATTTGCATCTAATTTTGATAATTTAGTTACAAAAGAGATGGAAGCAAGAGGGGCTTTTAAAAATATAAAAGTTAAAACTAAGGGAATGATTTTAGAAGGTGGAAGTATTGAGAGCAATGGAGATGGAGTTATATTAACCACATCACAATGTTTATTAGAGGCAAATCGAAATCCACATTTAGATAGAAAAGAGATAGAAGAGAAGTTAAAAAAATATTTTGGTGCAAAAAAAGTTCTGTGGTTACACAATGGTCATTTAGAAAATGATGATACAGATGCACATATTGACACAATCGCAAGATTTGTAGATAAAAATACAATAGCTTATATTAAGTGTGATGATAAATCAGACCCACATTATGACTCTTTTGCAAGAATGGAGCGAGAGTTAGAAAAACTAAAAAACTTAGATGGAAATCCATTTAATTTAGTAGCATTACCATTTGTTGGAGCAAAATATTTTGAAGGTGAAAGATTACCTGCAACTTATGCAAATTTTTTAATCATTAATAAAGCCGTATTAGTCCCTGTTTATGGAGATGAAAACGATAAAAAAGCAATAGAAATTATGAAAAATTTATTTAGTGATAGAAAAATTATTCCAATTAATTGTGAAGTTTTGATTAGACAACATGGCAGTTTGCACTGTGTAACTATGCAATTTCCAAAGTTTATTTAAATTAAGAATTTAACATGAGCGAAGATTTAGAGTTAAAATTATTAAAGGAAATTGAAGAGCTTAAAAGAGAAATAAAAGAGTTAAAAGGCGAAGAAATCTTTTCTGTGCCTAACTACTCTTTTAGTAAAATTAGAGACAGAGAGTTAAACTTTTTATTTAATATAGAACGAAAATTAAAAAAAGATAAATTTAATAGTTGGTTTCATAATGAAATTATATTAGATATAGAAACAGAGAAATTTTTAATAAAAATTCTATCAGAAGAAGCAGATTATATAGAATTTTATGATAAAGAAGATTTAAAAATGAGATTTTTAAGTCAAATTCTTAGAAAAATAGATTTTAAAAGTGAAACTTTTAGAGATTTTTATGATGAAAAGATAACTTATAAAAGTGAAAATTTTATTTTAAATGGGGAAGTTGATTTTGTAATATCAAAAGGATTAGAAAACTCAATAGCTCCCTATTTTTTTATTCAAGAATTTAAACAGAGTGAAGAATTTGGAAATCCAAGACCGCAACTATTAGCAGAATTGATTGCAGGAGTTGAGCTAAATAGTTGGCAAAGTATAAAAGGAGCTTATATAATTGGTTCAATTTGGAATTTTGTAATTTTAGAAAAAGTCGAAACTAACTCATATAAATATTATGTGAGTGAAAATTTTGATAGCTCTAAAATAGATGATTTGAAAGCTATTTATAAAAATTTATTGTTTGTGAAAGATGAGATAATTAGGAGTTTTTAAATGTCATTAGAACAATTTTTAGAAAACTTTACATTAGAAGAGATAGAAGAGCTTAAGAGGTTAAAGTTAGAAAAGCAAAAAAGTTATAGCTATTCAAAAATAACTTTTAGTGATTTACATAATTTAGTTGAATTAAAAAAAAGATTTGATGATAAGCCTTTTAAAGAGTGGTTTGAGAGTGAAATATCTATTAAAAGTGAAGATTTAGAATTTTTAGAAAACCTAATTTTTAAATATGGAAAGTTTTTAAGAGCTTATAAAGAAGAGACTTTAAAAGCAAATTTTATTATCCCAATTATAAATAGAGTTGATTTTTTGTCATTAGAAAAAGAGATTTCAAACTTTTATGATGAACCAATAGAGTATAAAAGTGATAAATTTACAATCACTGGTGAAGTTGATTTTGTTATTTCAAAAGGGCTTGAATATAGCGAGAAACCATACTTTTTTATTCAAGAGTTTAAAAAAGGTAAAGAAAATTCTGACCCAGAACCACAACTATTAGCAGAACTGATAGCAGGAGTTGAGCTAAATAGTTGGCAAAGTATAAAAGGAGCTTATATAATTGGTTCAATTTGGAATTTTGTAATTTTAGAGCGATTGGAAAAACATAAATATATCTATTATGTGTCTTCTAATTTTGATAGTTCTAAAATAGATGATTTGACAGCTATTTATAAAAATTTGTTGTTTGTGAAAGCAGAAATAATTAAGGATTTAAAATGAATTTAGCATTAAAAGATATACCTCATTATACATATATGGATAGAGAGTGTTGGCAAGATAAGTGGGAAATAGTAGATGGTGTGCCAACTTTAATGGCTCCAAAACCTATGATAACTCATCAAAGAGTTTCATTTAATATAAATTTAGAATTAAATAATAAAATATGTCAAAACTGTCTTGCAATTCAAGAAATTGATTGGAAAATAGATGATGATACAGTAGTAAGTCCTGATGTTTTACTTGTATGTGGCGAAGATATTGGAGATAAATATTTAATTAAAACTCCAGAAATCATATTTGAAATATTATCTCCTTCAACAAGAAGATATGATGAAACTTTAAAATTCAAACTATATGAAGAGAATTTAGTTAAATATTATGTATTAGTTGATTTCGAAAAAAAAGAGGCAAAAGTAAATATTTTGGAAAATGGTAGCTATCAAACTGTTGCAATTTTTAAAGATGAAATTTTTAATTTTGAAATTGATAGTTGTAAAATAGATTTTAATTTTAATAAGATTTGGGTGTGAAATGTTAGAAGAAGCGATAAAATTCCATCAACTTGGAATGTTTGATAAAGCAAAAGAGTTATATTTGAAGTGTGGTGAAGAGTTTGTAGCACTGTTAAATTTATCACTCATATATTATAAATTTGGAGATAGAGATAGTGCAATTACAACTATCAAAAAGGCGATAAAACTTAATCCAAACTCTTCAAATGCTTTTTATAATTTGGGAATATTTTTACAAGATATAGATAAAAATAGTGCGATAGATGCTTATAAAATGGCACTTGAGCTTGATAATTTAAATGCTAAAGCTATGATAAATTTATCATTTTCAATAAAAGATTTAGATTTAAAATATGCAATAAATTTGCTTGAGAGTGCAAAAAATATAGAGCCAACAAATCCAATAATTTATAATAATTTAGGAAATTTAAATCTTAAACTTGATTTACAAAAAGCTATTTTATATTATCAAAAAGCGATAAATTTAAATCCAAATTATGGAGAAGCTTATAATAATTTAGCAAATGGTTATATATTAGAAAATAGACTTTTAGATGCAACAGAAGCTTATTTAAAAAGCCTTAGTTTAGGTTACGAAAAAGCTACGGTTAATTTCTCATATCTGCTTTTGGCAATAGGTGATTTTAGTAATGGTTGGGGCTACTATTATCAAAGATTTGGCAAACGAGATATAAATTTTCCAAAAGCAAAAGAGATAACTTTGATAAAAGAGCAAGGAATTGGTGATGAGCTATTTTTTTTAAGATTTGCACCTTTGCTAAAAGAGCAAGGTTATAAATTAATTTACAATCCATCTCCAAAAATAAAATCTATTATTGAGCAAAATTGTGTCGTAGATGAGATAAATGAGAGATTAATTAATCCAATTTATATGGGAGATTTGCCACTATTTTGTAATTCTCAAACTCCATCACCACTGAAGTTAAAAGCTAAAAATAGTGAAAAGTATAGTTATTTAAAAGAGAGCAAAAAATTAATTGGATTGACTTATAGAGCTGGAGTTGCTGAACTTAATAGATTATATAAAGAGATAGATTTAAAACTTTTAATAGATAGTTTAAAAAATATTGATGCTAAATTTATTTTACTTCAGCGAAATCCAAAAATAGAAGAGATTGAACTACTAAAAAAAGAGCTTGATATTATTGATTTTTCAGACTTAAATGAAGATTTAGAAGAGATGTTGTCGCTTCTTACAGTTTTAGATGATTACATTGCAATTAGCAATACAAATATACATTTATATGCAGGATTGGATAAAAAAGCAAAAATTTTAGTTCCATTTTTTCCAGAATGGAGATGGGGATATAGTGGTGATTTTTCACATTGGTTTGGAAAAAATTTTCAAATTTTTCGTCAAGATGAAAAATATTCTTGGCAAACTGCATTAAGCGAATTACAAAAGTGTTACAAAGTGTAACTCTTTTTTGAACTTACTAAAAATTAATTTATCCCCATTTGTTTCGATTAGAAACAATTTAGTTAAAAATATTCAATTTTTTATTTAAATCATAATATTTAACAATCTAAAAAACTCTTTTATGTGTTACAATTTTTCCAAATAAAAATCCTAAGAGGAGAGATTAAAATGAGTTTTATTCAAGATTATAACAATCATGTAGAAGAGAGAAAAAAGTTAAATGTTCCACCACTTCCATTAAGTGCAAAACAGTGTGCAGAAGTTGTAGAGCTAATAAAGGCTGGAAGTAGTGATACAGAGTTTTTAATGCACCTACTTACAGAGCGAGTAAATCCTGGAGTTGATGAAGCTGCTTATGTTAAAGCTAGTTTTTTAAATGATATAGTTTGTGGAAATGCTAAATGCAGTGCAATTTCAGAAGTTGAAGCTGTGAGAATTCTTGGAACTATGCTTGGTGGATATAATGTAAAACCTTTAGTTGATGCACTATCTCACTCAAATAGTGAGGTTGCAAAAGAGGCTGGAGAAGCTCTAAAAAATACACTTTTGGTTTATGATTTGTTTAATGATGTTGTAGAGTTGTCAAAAACAAATGCAATTGCAAAAGAGGTCGTAACATCTTGGGCAAATGCAGAATGGTTTCTAAAAAAATCACCAATTGCAGATAAATTAACTCTTACAGTTTTTAAAGTTGCAGGTGAGACAAATACAGATGATTTATCTCCAGCAAGTGAAGCTTTTACAAGAAGTGATATTCCTCTTCATGCTCAAGCTATGTTAAAAGCTAAAATGCCAAATGGATTGCAAACAATAGAAGAGTTAAAAGCAAAAGGAAATCCATTAGTTTATGTTGGTGATGTTGTAGGAACTGGAAGTAGTAGAAAATCAGCTGCAAATAGTGTTATTTGGTTTATGGGTGATGATATTCCAAATGTTCCAAATAAACGAACAGGTGGAGTTGTAATTGGCACAAAAATCGCACCAATATTCTTTAATACTTGTGAAGATAGTGGAGCTTTACCAATTGAAGTTGATGTAAGCAAACTTGAAATGGGAGATGTTATTACAATTTATCCATACGAAGGAAAATTAGAAAAAAATGGAGAAGTTATCGCTAACTTTAAACTTTCACCAAACACAATTGCAGATGAGATTAGAGCTGGTGGAAGAATTGCTTTAATTATTGGAAAAGGTTTAACAATTAAAGCAAGAAGTGCTTTAGGTATGGAACCAGAAACTATTTTTGCAAAACCAATTCAACCAGCAGATACAGGCAAAGGTTACACATTAGCTCAAAAAATGGTAGGAAAAGCTTGTGGAGTTGAAGGAATTAGAGCAGGAACATATTGTGAGCCAATGACTTTAACAGTTGGAAGTCAAGATACAACAGGAGCTATGACAAGAGATGAAATTATTGAATTAGCAGCTCTTGGATTTAGTGCAGATTTTGTATTACAAAGTTTTTGCCATACAGCAGCTTATCCAAAACCAGCAGATATTAAACTTCATCACACACTTCCTCCATTTATTACAAATAGAGGTGGAGTTAGCCTTAGACCAGGTGATGGTGTAATTCACTCTTGGCTTAATCGAATGGTTTTACCAGACACTGTTGGAACAGGTGGAGACTCGCATACGAGATTTCCAATTGGAATAAGTTTTCCAGCAGGTAGTGGGCTTGTTGCATTTGCAGGAGTTACAGGTTCTATGCCTCTTGATATGCCAGAGTCAGTTTTGGTTAGATTTAAAGGCGAACTACAAGCAGGAATTACTTTACGAGATTTAGTAAATGCTATTCCACACGAAGCAATCAAAAGAGGACTTTTGACAGTTGAGAAAAAAGGTAAAAAGAATGTATTTAATGGAAGAATTTTAGAAATAGAAGGCTTACCAGATTTAAAAGTTGAACAAGCATTTGAGTTAAGTGATGCTTCAGCTGAAAGAAGTGCAGCAGCTTGTACAGTTAGACTAAATAAAGAGCCAGTAATCGAGTATATTAATTCAAATATAAAACTAATTAAAGCTATGATAGCAGATGGCTATGCTGATGCAAAAACTCTTCAAAGAAGAGCTGATAAAATGAAAGAGTGGTTAGCAAATCCAACACTTTTAGAGCCAGATAGCGATGCTGAATATGCAGAAATTATTGAAATCGATTTAAATGAGATAAAAGAGCCAATTTTAGCTTGTCCAAATGACCCAGATGATGTTGCGACTTTGAGCGAAATTTTGGCAGATGAGAAGAGACCAAAAATTATTAATGAAGTATTTGTTGGAAGTTGTATGACAAATATTGGACATTATAGAGCTTTGGGCGAAGTTTTAAGAGGTGCTGGACAAACAAAAACAAGAGTTTGGATAGTTCCACCAACAAAAATGGATGCAAAACAGTTAACTGAAGAGGGTTACTATTCAGTATTTGGTGGAGCTGGAGCAAGAACAGAGATGCCTGGATGTAGTTTATGTATGGGTAATCAAGCTCAAGCTATGGAAGGAAGCACAATATTTAGCACAAGCACAAGAAACTTTGATAATAGAATGGGTAAAAACACTCTTGTATATTTAGGAAGTGCTGAACTTGCTGCAGTTTGTGCAATTCTTGGTAAAATTCCTACAAAAGATGAGTATTTAGAACTTGTAACTAAAAAACTAACAGATACAAGTAAAGTTTATAAATATCTTAACTTCCACCAAATGAAAGATTTTACTCTTTAAAAGGCACTTTATAGAGAGTTTTATACTCTCAAAGTGCTTTGATTCTATAACTTGAGTTTGAGTTCTTGATAAGGAACTAAACAAAGCTCTAAAAATAGGGCTTTATGCAATATTATAAAACCAAATAACCTGAGTTCGACAATAGATTTTTATGTTAAAATAGCAAAAAGAGTATATATGTCTGAATATAGTTTAGTAGAGATTTTTTGTAAATTGGATGATTTTTATGAAAAATTTGAGATTGAGTTTTCAAAAAAAATGATAGAAGATGGTAGTCAAAAATAAAAAAGTGGAAGAGTTTCACAAATGTGTATAAGTGAAGTGATGACGATAGTTACACTTTTTCATGTATATAGATTTATGGATTTTAAAACATTTTATATTAAAGCTGTTCAAGAATATTTAAAAAAATATTTTCCTAAACTTGTTAGCTATAATCGATTTGTAGAATTACAGCAAAAGGCTTTTATTCCACTATATTTTTACAATTTAATTGATAAAAAAACCTAAATTTCATTTATAGATTCTACAAAAATAGAAGTCTGTTCAACAAAAAGAGCAAGAAAAAATAAGGTGTTTAAAGATATAGCTACAATCGGTAAAAGCTCGATGGGATGGTATTTTGGATTCAAATTACATTTGCTTGTTAGCGAAAGAGGAGATATTTTATCATTTTATTTAACTCAAGCAAATATAGATGATAGGCAGGAACAAGTTATAGATTTTTTAACACAACATTTAACTGGAAAACTTTTTGGAGACAAGGGTTATATTTCATCAAAAATCTCTGAAAAACTCAAAAAACAGGGATTAAAATTGGTTACAAATGTAAGAAAAAATATGAAAAAAGTGGTTTTAGAAGAAAGCGAAAAAATACTCTTAAGAAAGAGGTCTATAATTGAAACCATCAATGACCAATTAAAAAATATATCTCAAATTGCACATACTAGACATAGAAGTATCAATAATTTTCTTTTAATATTGTATCTGCTTTAACTGCTTACTCTTTTAAGGAAAAAAAGCCATCTTTGAAACATTATACTAATTTTGCTATTACTGAATTTTAATTATCGAACTCAGGTTTTTTAATAAATTTAGTTAGTTTAAATTTGAAATTAACATATAAAATGATAAGATAAAAATTAAAATTTCAAAAAGGTTTTAAAAAATCATGAAGCCAAGATTAATACACAATTGTGCTATCTATTATTTAGATAATCATCTCACAAGAGCAAATGTTACAGAATCACTGAATGCAATAGCAAATAGCTTAAGCACATTAAGAGGATTAAATATAAAAGCAATATTTTTTTCATTTGCAAATGTAAAAGAGTTTGAGAGTGTTGTAATTGATATGCTTGCAAAAACTATAAAGCGATTGGAGGAAAAGGTTGATATTGTTGGTGGTTTTTGTGATTATACAAATGAGCAATATAACTCATTCAAAAGCTTTACAAAAGTTAATATAAATCTATTTAAAACATTAGATATAGCGCTTTTATTGTTAAATATAAAAACTACAAATACAAAAATAGCAATTTATGATGAGAATGAGTTGAATTTACAACTATTAACAAGTGAGCTAACAAGTAGAGGATATGATGTAATAGTTACAAAAGAGAATGAGTTAGATAAATATAGCAATGCTGGATATATAGCAATTCACAATACAACATTTAATATAATTGAAAACTTTATATCTGTTGAACTAATTGATAATATTGTACTTTATAAGTTATCAAAAACAATTGATAATAAATTTACTTCATATTTTAATTTGCAAAAACATGCACAAAGAATAAAAGATGGATTTAAAATATTTGCTTTTGATGCAAGTGAAGTTATATCAATTAATGTTAAGGCACTTGAGCTATTTGAAACACTTGCATTAAGTAGTATTAGTTTAAATGTCAAAATAGCTTTTGTAAATATGGATTATTCAAAAGTTGGCTCAATTGCAATTGATAGACTTAGAAAGTGTGGAGTGCTATTTTTTAGCTCATTAGAAGAGTTAAAAAAAGATAAAGATATAAATGCGATTGCAAAATCTACAAAACACTCAAGCGGACTTAATAAATCGCTTGTATCTACACTTCCTGTCTTTGTAGAAGCCACTGCTGAAACATTTTTATCACTATTAAATTCTGAAATAACTAAAAAATCACATAAGATTTCAAAATTCAATATTAACTCTGGAGATTTTATAGCAAGTAGTATAAATTTTGATGGTGATATTGATGGCTCTTTTATTTTAGTATTTGAGCGAAAACTATCAAAAGAGATTTCAGAAACAATTCTTGGTGAGAGTCCAAATAGTGATGAAGAGTTAGAAGATGTATTGAGAGAGTTTGCAAACATTATCGCAGGTAGAGCAAAAGCTATACTTGCAACAAAAGAGACATTTATAAAAATATCTCTTCCAAAAGCATACTTAGGTGTGAAAGATTTAACTACTCAAATATCTTCAAAAGATGGAGTATTTATAGAGTTTGGTCTAAAAGGCAATGTAGTTTATGCCTTCTTGACAAGATAAATTTATTTATAAGCTCTGATTATAAAACCTCTTTTTTTCTCTTTGCTCTCTATCTCATAAGATACATATTGAATTTTTACATCTTCTCCATATCTTTTTCTCAAAAGCCAACCAGCTTCTTTTGCTCTAAATTTACCTAAACCACTATTTGCATATAGCGATAAAGATTTTAGTTTATCACCATTTAAAAACTCTTTTTTGCTATTTAAATCATTTATTTTATGAATTATCTCAAAATCACCTTCATCAACGATTGGAATAACTTCAAAAAATAGCTTTTTCTCTTTTAGAGTATTAAAAAACTTTTCAACTTTATCGCGACAACTATCAGTTACTTTATAATCACCAAAACCCATATCTATGCAACTAATTTGTGAAATAAGTTTAAAATTTGGATTGAATTCTGACAGAGTTGTATCTTTTTTATCTTTTGTAGTAACTTCTTTTACTTCCTCTTTTTTTTGAGCTTCTTCTTTTTTTGCTTCTTGTTTTTGCAACTCTTGTTTGCTTAACTCAAATGCTTCTATCTGTTTTTGAAGAGCATTTATATCACTTTCTAATGATGCAATTTTCGATTGTGCTTCTAAGAGTTTGCTACTTCGCTCCATCTCTTCTCTTTTTTGAGCTTCTTCTTGTTCGCTAAACATCTTTTTATTAATGTATTGTTCTTGAATATTTTTTGGTAAATCAAAAAATTCAATATTAGCTTTTTTGATATACTCTTGTTGTATATCTTTTGGAAGTGATGAAAAACCTACCTCATCTTTTTTGAGATACTCTTTTTTTAGTGTAGCTCCATCAACTCCACTAAAATTTCCATATATAGTAGCTAAAACAGCACCTATTAGAATAATTATTGTAAGTATTCCAACTATTATCCAAGCCAATTTACTTTCACTTTTTGGAGTTTCTAAATTTTGCTCTTCTACAATTTCCATTCCCATACCTTACTCTTTAAAATATTTAAAAAAATCATCACTATTTAAGTGATTTATTGAGTTTGAATTTGTCACTTCTGAAACAACTACATCTTCTTTATCTGAAATTACGATTTTTCTACTTTTTTCTTTATCTCGCTTTTTGAATTTTTCAAACTCAATATCAACTTCAGACTCTTTTGAGTTTAAAAATTGATGTTTTATATCATCAAATTCACCTTTTGCTAACTCTTTTTTAGGTTTTGTATATACAAAACTCTTTTTTTTACTTTTTGTTTTAAAGCTCTCATGCATTGAGTTTAAAACATTATTATCTTCAAAAACTAACACTTTTCTCCTTTTTATAAAATATCATGAAGTTTTGTAGCACTATCCATCCACTCATAAAGTTTATCCCAATCTTCATTTATAAGATACTCTTTTGATTTTTGTAACTCACTTTCAAATATTTCAATTGAGTCCAAAATATGGTTTTTGTTCTGCTTGAAAATATCGCACCACATATTAGGTGAAGATTTAGCAATTCTACTCATATCACGAAATCCACCAGCAGCAAGAGTTAAAATACTCTTTTTATCTTCTTGAGCCAAAACTGTATTTGCCAAGGCATAACTAATTGCATGTGGAAGATGAGAAATAAAAGCAGCATGTTTATCATGCTCTTTAGAATTCATTTTTATAATTCTCATTTCCATTCTATGAAATATATCCAGAGCTAAACTTTTTTGATGTTCGCCTGAATATTCCAAATCACAAACAACCATAATCTTATTTTTGAATAATCCTTTAAATGCAGAAGAAGGCCCAAACTTTTCAGTTCCTGCCATTGGATGAGCTGGTATGAAATTTTTTCTAATTTCTAAAGGTGTAGAATTTACAATTTTACTCTTTGTGCTACCTAAATCTATAATTGTACAACTCTCTTTAATATTTTTAATTGAGTTTAGTATTTTAATAATTGCATCAACTGGAACGGCTAAGATTATTAAATCTGCTATTTTGAAACTCTCTTCTAAATCTGTTGATATTTCATCTACAAGTTTCAACTCCAATGCTTCACTTAAATGGGTAGAATTATTATCAAAACCTATAATTTTATCAAAATATTCAACATCTCTTAAAGCTATTCCAAAAGAGCCTCCAATAAGTCCTAATCCAACAATTAGTGCAATCACAAATCACCCCTTTATAAATTTTTAAAAATTATATCTTATGAGCCTTTTAATCAATATTAATTAAAATATTGTTAATATAAGCCATCAAAAATTAAGTAGGATTAGAACTTGAAAAAAATTATTGTTTTGCCACTGCTGTTTTCATATATGTATGCCACAGAAATAAAAGAGATTAAATTTGATGGATTAGTTAGAATATCGCCACAAATTGCATCTGAAATGCTTAAGTTTAGTGTAGGTGATGAGGTTGATGTAAAAAAAATTAATATTACAATCAAAGAGTTTTTTAAACAAGGCTATTTTGATGATATATATGTTACAGAAGATAAGGGAGTTTTGACATACTATTTCAAAGAAAAACCTGCTATTGCTAAAGTAGAAATAAAAGGTTATTTAGAAGGTGAGCAAGATAAAGAGAAGCGAGATTTGATTTTAAATATTAGAAAAGGTGATATATATAATTTAGATAAAATCAAAGAAGCAGAGAAGAGAATAATAGAAGCAAATGAGATTGATGGATATTTTGATACTGTTGTAGAAGTTGAGAGTGAAAGTTTAGAAGGTGGAGCTATTGAGCTTAAATTTATTGTAAATCGAGGTGAAAAAATCACTATTACAAAAGCAAATTATTGCTCAAAAACTACTTTAAAAGAAAAAGATTTCACACACAATAGTGCCAATAATGAAGCACAATTTATGGGTTGGATGTGGGGAAGAAATGATGGAGTTTTAAAACTTAGAGAACTTGAGTATGATAGTGCAAGAATTAAAGATTACTATATGCAAAAAGGTTATTTAGATGCAGAAGTTTCAGACCCATCACTACAAGTTGATTTTAAAACTTACAATGCAGAATTAACATATGATATAAAAGAGGGTGAGCAATATAAAGTTAGTGAAATTCAAATAGAACTTGATAAAGATGTAATTGAGTTAGAAAAATTAAAAGAAGATTTTAGATTGTCTCAAAACTCTATTTTTAATGTAGAAAATTTGAGAAAAGATATGAACTCTATGAAAGATAAAATTGGAGATTTAGGTTATGCTTTTGTGCAAATTGCTCCAGATTTACAAAAAGATGAAGTTAATAGAAAAGTTGTAGTTAAATATAGAGTTATCGTTGGTCAAAAAGTTTATATCAATGATGTAATAGTTTCAAGCAACTCAAGAACTCTTGATAGAGTTATAAGAAGAGAAGTATTTTTAGCACCTAAAGATTTATACAGTGTTACAGATTTAAAAGATTCTAAAAATGCTTTGGGAAGACTTGGATTTTTTGAAACCGTAGATATTCAAGAAAAAAGAGTTTCAGAAGATAAAATGGATTTAATTATAAAAGTAAAAGAGACTCCAACTGGCTCTGTAATGGCTGGTGGAGGATATGGTAGTTATGGTGGAATACTATTAAATGCAAGTGTAAGTGATAGAAATATATTTGGTAGTGGTTTAGATTTAAGTTTTGGGATTGATTACTCATCTAAATATTTAAAATATAACACTTCACTATTTAATCCTCGACTATTTGATTCATTTTATAGTGGTGGATTAAGTCTATATAAACTTGATTATGAGTCATACTACTATACAGAAGAAAAAACAGGTGCTTCTTTATCAATTGGTAAAAATTTAAACCGTTATTTAAAAGGCTCATTAAGTTATGGAATTGTTGAAAGCACACTTAGTGAATTTGAAGGTGATATTGAAAATAGTCTCTATTTTATAGAAGGAACTACTCTAAAAAGTTCAATAACTCCATCACTTACATTTAATAATACAGATGATTACTTTGTGCCTCGAAGTGGTATAAATGCTTCTGCTTATGTGGAGTATGCTGGAATTGGTGGAGATTTAGAATTTGTAAAAAACTATATTTCTGGTGCAATTTTTTATGGATTAGAAAATATTATTGATTATGATTTAATTTTAAGATATAAAATTCGAGGTGGAACAATTATCGATAATGGTTATCTGCCTGTAAATGAGAAGTTCTATTTAGGTGGCATATCAACTGTTAGAGGTTATGAGTCAAGCTCACTATCTCCAAAAGATGAGTTAGATAGATATATTGGTGGAAAAAATACAGTTTCAAACTCAATTGAAGCATCTATTCCACTAATTGAGTCTGCAAAAATGAGACTTACATTCTTTTATGATTATGGAATGATTGGTGAAGATAATTTTGATGAGATAGTAAGGTCGGGAGCTGGAAGTGCAATAGAGTGGATTTCACCTGTTGGTCCAATTCAATTTGTATTCTCAAAAGCTCTAAATCCTGAAGAAGGTGATAGAACTACAAATTTTGAATTTACACTTGGAAGTAAATTTTAATGCTTAGCAAAAATGAAGCTTTAGAACTATTTAAACTACCTTTAAAAGAGTTGGGAGAGTTAGCTTACAAAAAAAAGCAAGAGTTACATCCAAATAAAATTACAACTTTTATCGTTGATAGAAATATAAACTACACAAATATCTGTTTTGTAAATTGCAAATTTTGTGCATTTAAGCGAGATTTAAAAGATAGTGATGGTTATATTTTGAGTTTTGAAGAGATAGGAGTTAAATGTCAAGAACTTTTGGATATTGGTGGAACTCAAATTCTATTTCAAGGTGGAGTCCATCCAAAGCTTAATATAGACTATTATGAAGAGTTAGTTGATTGGATACATACAAATTTTCCAACTCTTACAATTCATGGTTTTTCAGCAGTTGAAATTGATTATATTGCAAAAATTTCTAAATTAAGTTATAAAGAAGTTTTGGAGAGATTAAGAGCAAAAGGACTTAGCTCAATTCCAGGGGCTGGTGGAGAAATTTTAGTTGATAGAGTTAGAAATATAATCTCACCAAATAAAATTAGTAGCGAAACTTGGCTAAATATTCATAAAGAAGCTCATAAAATTGGAATGAAAACCACAGCTACTATGATGTTTGGAACTGTTGAAAGTGATAGTGAAATCATAGAGCATTTAGAGCTAATTAGAAATTTACAATTTGAAACAAATGGATTTAGAGCTTTTATTTTATGGTCATTTCAGCCAGATAATACCGTTTTAAAAGATGAGTTAAATATCAAAAAAAGCTCTTCAAATCGATATTTAAAAATTTTAGCAATTAGCAGACTATTTTTGGATAATTTTCAAAATATTCAAAGCTCTTGGGTTACTCAAGGTAGTTACATTGGGCAGTTGGCACTGCTTTTTGGAGCAAATGATTTAGGAAGTACTATGATGGAGGAGAATGTGGTTTATGCAGCAGGAGCTAAAAATCGAATGAACCAAAATGAGATGATTAGATTAATTAAAGATATTGGAGAAATTCCAGCCAAACGAGATACTTCATACTCTATTTTAGAGAGGTTTTGAGTGAAAAGATTACTATTTTTATTATTTATTATTCAAGGGGTTGTAATGGGGGCAGTTGTTGAGAAGATTAATATTAAAGGTGTGGATATTCCACTGATTTTTGAAGAAGATAATTCTCTACCAATTGTAGAGTTACAAATTGTATTTACAAATGGTGGCTCACTTGGTGATGGTAATTTGAGTGGATTATCAAGACTTAGTGCAAAGTTACTAAATGAAGGCACAAAAAAACTTGGAAGCACAAAATTTGCTAAAAAGTTAGAAGATAAAGCAATCCACTTTAGTGTTGGAAGTGGTGTTGAAACTCTCAATTTAAATATTAGCTCACTTAAGAGTGAGTTTAGTTATGGTGTTAGCTGTGTAAAAGAGCTTTTAAGTGAGCCAAACTACTCTAAAAGTGCATTTAGTAAAATTAAAACAATAACTTTGAGTGAAATATCTTCAAAAGAGAGTGATTTTGATTATATTGCTTCAAGAAATTTAATGAAAAATTTATTTGAAAATACAGAGTTAGCTAACCAAGCTACAAAAGAGAGTATAAACAAAATTAAGTTAAGTGATATTCAAAACTTTATCCAAAATAGTGTAGTTTTAAGTGGAGTTAATGTAGTTATTGGTGGTGATATAAATAAGTCTGAAGCAATAGATGCTGTTAAAAATCTCTTGAATGTTTTAAATGTTGGAGAGTTAAAAAGTAAAAATGAGATTGTTGCAAGTTCTAAATCTAAATTTTTTGAAGAGTTAAAAGATACAAAACAGGCTTATATATACTTTGGCTCGCCATACAAACTAAAAGCTAATGATAAAGATATTTATAAATCTAAAGTTGCATCTTTTATTTTAGGTGCTGGTGGATTTGGAAGTCGATTGATGGAAGAGGTGAGAGTAAAGCGAGGACTTGCATATTCTGCTTACTCAAGAGTTGAACTAAATAGAACACATAGCTATTTTACGGGATATTTGCAAACTAAAATTGATAAACAAAATGAAGCAATTACAATTGTAAAAGAGGTAATTAAAAACTTTGTAGAAAATGGAGTTAATGAAAATGAGCTAACTCAAGCTAAAAAGTTTTTACTCGGAAGTGAGCCTTTAAGAAATGAGACACTTTCGCAAAGACTATCAAGAACATATATAGAATATTATAAAAATCTACCTTTTGGATATTTTGATGAAGAGTTAAAGCTAATTGAAAGCCTTTCATTAGAAGATTTAAATAGCTTTATCAAAGAGCATAATGAAATTTTAGATTTAACATTTTCAGTAGTTAGTGCCAAAAAGTGATAGATGAATTAAGAGAGTTAAAATTACAAAATATATTATATTTAGCTCTCTTAGTTCCCAAATCTTATGAAGATAATCACTTATCAAATCTTTTAGAAATTAGTGGAGAAGTGGTATTTGAAGCTAAACTCATCTCAATTTCTAAGTTTCCAAAATTTACAAAAATTGTAGTATTTGCAACAACTTTAGGAAATTTAGAAATAGAAATAATCTACTTTCATATAAAACCTTTTATTTTAACTCACTTCTCAAACTCTCCTATTATTTATCTAAAAGGTGTTATAAAAGATAGTTATGGAAAATATCAGATAGTTCAGCCAAAGATTTTAAAAGATATTGATAAATTTGAGCTTAAATATTCAAATAAAAAAGCAGAAGAGCTTATAAAAAAATATTTAACATTTAATGAGTTAAAAAAGTTTAACTTAAGCGATAATATAGTTTTTGATATATTAAAAATTCACTTTCCAGATAGGGCATTTGTAAGAGAGTTTAATAAAAATGGCTTTAGTAAAAACTCTCTTAAGAGTCTAAAATTTGTAGAAATTTTTAACTACTTTTATAAACTAAAACCAAGAGTCAAACACATTGGAATAAAAATTGATAACCAAATTGAGCCATTTTTAAATAATTTACCATTTAAATTAACCAATGACCAACAAAACACAATCAATGATATTATGAGTGATTTTACAAGTGGTTTTGCCTCAAAAAGAGTTGTGATTGGCGATGTTGGTTGTGGTAAAAGTATGGTGATGTTTGCCCTCGCTTATTTAGCTAAAAAATCTATTCTTATGGCACCAACAACAATTTTAGTAAAACAGTTATTTGAAGAAGCTAACAAATATTTATCAAAATTTTTAAAAATTGGCTTAGTTATAAATGAGTCAAAAGATGAAAATTTAGAAAATTATGATTTAATAATTGGCACTCATGCCTTACTTTATAAAAATTTGCCAAATGTAAATCTGATTATGATAGATGAACAACACCGTTTTGGAGTGGCTCAAAGACAAAAGTTAGAAAAACTTACAACAAAATCTAAAAAAATTCATTTTATTCAATTCTCTGCAACTCCAATTCCACGAACAAAAGCTTTGATTGATTTGGCACTTGTGGATTATAGTTTTATAAAAGAGTTGCCATTTAAAAAAGATATAACAACAAAAATTATAAAACGAGAAGATTTTAAAGATTTACTCACTCATATAAAAACCGAAATAGAAAAATCTAATCAGATAATTATAATATATCCACTAATAGAAGAGTCCAATACATTGGAGTATAAATCGATAAATGAGGGTTTAGAATATTGGATTAGACATTTTGAAAATGTATACGTAACACATGGCAAAGATAAAAATAAAGATAAAGTTTTAGAAGAGTTTAAAGAAAAAGGCTCAATTTTAATATCAACAACTGTTGTAGAAGTTGGAATATCACTTCCAAAAGTTAGTACAATTATAATTGCAGGAGCAGAGCGATTAGGATTTGCAACACTTCATCAATTAAGGGGTAGAGTTAGTCGAAATGGTTTAATTGGTTACTGTTTTTTATACACAAATAAAGATAGTCAAAGATTAGAAGAGTTTATCAAAACAAAAGATGGATTTGAAATTGCCGAACTAGATTTGAAATTTAGAGATAGTGGAGATGTTTTTGGTGAAAATCAGAGTGGGAAAGTGTTTAATTTTATAGATTTAGGAAGTGATGAAGAGATAATAAAAGTTGCTTATAAGTTAGTTAATAGTTTAAGAAAAATTAACTAATAGTATAAATTAAAAATCTCCCCCAAAGAGGGAGGCTTTTATTATTATTTAAATGCTGGTAATTCAGAACCTGTAGAACTTGCAACTGATGAAGTTGAAGAAGCAACTGAACTTGTTGTGCTACTTGCAACTGATGAAGCCACAGATGAAACAGATGAAGAAACAACAGAAGATGTACTACTTCCACCACCAAAATTTGGTAAATCAGAACCAGTAGATGTAGAACTTGCAACTGATGAAGTTGAAGAAGCGACTGAGCTTGTGCTACTTGCAACTGATGAACTTACTGAACTTTCAACTGAAGAAGCAACAGAGCTTGTGCTACTTGCAACTGATGAACTTACTGAACTTTCAACTGAAGAAGCTACTGAGCTTGTTGAACTTGTAACTGATGAAGTTACAGAAGAAGCAACTGATGAACTTGAACTACTTGATGATTGAGCATAAGGTGCTTTTGCACTTTTAATTAAATCTTCTAAATCAGCAGCTGAAGTTGGTTGAGAATTTACTATTGTTTGAATATAGCTATCTAAAGAAGCATTTGATGCACCAAGAGTAGCTCTTACAAGAGTTACAAATGCACTAATATCTGTATTTTTAACAGCTACTGAACTTGTTGCAGAACTTACAACAGAACTTGCTGTAGAGCTTACAGAACTAACTACACTTGAAACTACAGAACTTGCAACACTTGAAGTTGTCGTTGCACTACTACTTCCACCACTTGCCATAACTGTTGGGTATGTTGAATAACACTCTGCTATCATTGAACCTTGGTCTGGTCTTAATGGAATTCCATTTGCATTTTGATAAGCAATTGTTGAACAATCACTCTCTGCAACAGCTCTTAAAGATTTAAATGCTGGTAAATCTCCTGAAGTAGAAGAAGCAACAGATGATGAACTTGCTACTGATGAAGCCACAGATGAAACAGATGAAGAAGCTACTGAAGATGTGCTACTTCCACCACCAAAGTTTGGTAAATCAGAAGTCGAAGATGTAGAACTTACCACTGATGAACTAACTGAAGATGCTGAACTTGTGCTACTTGAATCAGTTGAACTTGTTGAAGTTGAAGAATCGACTGAACTTGTACTACTTGTAATTGAAGAAGCAACAGATGATGAACTTGCTACTGATGAAGATGAAGTTGTATCACCATTTACAGCAGAAACAAATGTAGTTGCATTACCTGTTTGAGTAACTGCATAAATAATTTGGAATGCTTTAGCCAAACCAATATCATTATTTTTGATTGGGTCAGTATAAAGGTCAGCAACAGCTACACCTAAAGTCTCTGCTAATTTTGCTTCATCAGCACCCATTGCAATTAGAGTTGTAATTGGAGATATTACAGTTCCTTTTGTAGCTTTCATTGTAATACTAAAATCTAACTCATCACTATCAACTTTACCATTGTTATTAGCATCAAGTTTTCCACCATTTAGACTGATTGGGTATGCTATATCACCCTCAAATGTATATAAACCTTTACTATCTGCAACATATGGAGCAACTTTACCATTGCTATCTACTAAATTTGCACTTAATACATATCCATCTACTGCTGTTATTGTTGTTTTAACTGGTGCTGGTGTGCTATCTCCACTACCATCTCCACAACCAATAAACATAGTTGCAACTATTACACTTGAAGCCGCTATACTTAGAAATTTTTTCATTATCTCTCCTAAAGTTTTTTATTATTAATAGTCTGTTTTTGGACTTAAAAAAGTCTCTAACTTTCTGCCAAGAAACTTAAAACTACCAATATTTAACACAATAAGTATATCAAAAAAATATTTAGATTTAGCTAATTAATTTATAATAAACTAACATAAATTGAAAAAAATGTATTAAAATACTGTTTAAAAAAGTAGGATAGAAATATGTATATAGATTGTAGTTTGAAAAATAGGACTATTTTAATTACAGGTGGAGCTGGATTTATTGGAAGCTCTTTAGCTCACTATTTAGAAAAATATCATCCAAGAGCTAAAGTGGTTGTTTTTGATAGTTTTAGAAGTTTAGACACATTTCCAAATGGAAATTATAAAAGTTTAGGACATTTCAAAAATTTAATAGGATTTAGAGGTGATGTAATATCTGGTAATATTAATAATAGAGAAGATTTAGATAGATTAAGAGATTATAAGTTTGATTATATTTTTCATCAAGCTGCAATTTCTGATACAACGGTTTTAGACCAAGAGTTGATGATTAGAACTAATACAAATGCTTTTAAGGATATTTTAGATTTAGCAATTAAGTCAAATGCAACTCTAATATATGCCTCATCTGCTGGAACTTATGGAAATTCAAAAGCTCCAAATAGTGTTGGAGTTGGTGAATTTCCTGAAAATGTATATGGATTTTCAAAACTTATGATGGATAATTTAGCTTACGAATATATGAAAAGAGATAAGATTAAAATTTTTGGATTGAGATATTTTAATGTGTATGGAGAGAGAGAATATTATAAAGGTAAAACAGCTTCTATGATTTTGCAACTTGGCTTAAATATGCTTAGTGGAAAAAATCCACGAATTTTCAAATATGGAGAGCAAAAAAGAGATTTTATATATATTCAAGATGTAATTCAAGCAAATATTAAATGTATAGAGAGTGAAAATAGTGGGGTTTATAATGTTGGAACTGGTAAAAGTAGAACATTCAATGATATTGTAAATATTTTAAAAGATGAACTAAAATTGGGTTGTGAAATTGAGTATTTTGATAATCCATATAAATTTTATCAAAACCATACAGAAGCAGATATTATTGCTACAAAAGAGTTTTTAAATTATGAGCCAAACTACACATTAGAGCTTGGAATAAAATCATATAAAGATGAGATTGTTAATATTTCAAAAGGAATAGAGAGTGGATTGCTTTAGAGTTAAGAAACCAAATATTTTGGTAGTTGGAGATTTAATGCTTGATTACTATTTGTGGGGAAAGTGTGAGCGAATATCTCCTGAAGCACCTGTTGGAGTTGTAGATATTGAGAAAGAAAGTGTAAATCTTGGTGGGGCTGGAAATGTAATTAATAATCTAATAAGTTTAGGAAGTGGTGTTGTTGTTGCTTCAGTTATTGGAGATGATGAGGTAGGAGATGAGATTTATACCTTTTTAAATGGAGTTAGCGAGTTATGTTTAATTAGAGAAAGTGGAAGGAAGAGTTCAAAAAAGAGTCGAATTATTGCTTCACATCAGCAAGTTATAAGATTTGATAAAGAGAGTAAAACTCAAATTTTAAAAGTTTCAGAAGATAAACTTTTAGAATTTATTGAAAGTAAAATAGATGATATTGATGTGGTTTTGGTTTCAGATTATGGCAAAGGTGTTTTAACCTTTGATTTAACTCAAAATATTATAAATTTATCAAATAAAAGTGGTAAAAAAGTTTTAATCGACCCAAAAGGGAGTGATTACTCTAAATATAAAAATAGTTATTTAATTACTCCAAATAAAAAAGAAGCTGGAGTTGCCACAAATATAAATATAACTAATGAAGATAGTCTAAAAGAGGCTGGATTTAAACTAAAAAATGAGCTAAATTTAAAATATTCTTTGATAACTTTATCAGAAGATGGAATAGCAATTTTTGATGATAGTTTTCACCAAATAAAAGCAGTTGCAAAAGAGGTTTTTGATGTAACGGGTGCTGGAGATACAGTTTTGGCTTCACTTGGATTTGCAATTGCTCAAGATGTATCTATTTTTAGAAGTGTTGAGTTTGCAAACTCTGCTGCTGCTGTGGTTGTTTCTAAAATTGGAAGTGCCACTGTAACATTAGAAGAGATAGCAGAATATGAGAAATCACTTCATAAAAATAGGTTAGAAAACAAGATAAAAAATTGGGAAGAGATAGCTTTAGTTGTAGAAGATTTAAAAAAACTAAATAAAAAAATAGTTTTCACAAATGGATGTTTTGATATTTTGCATGTTGGACATGTCAGTTATTTGCAAACTGCTAAAAGTTTTGGAGATATTTTAATTTTAGGACTAAATTCTGATAACTCTATTAAAAGAATAAAAGGTGAAAGTCGTCCAATAAATTCGCAAATGGATAGAGCTATTATACTATCTGCTTTAGAAATGGTTGATTTTGTTGTCATTTTTGATGAAGATACACCATATGAATTAATATCACTAATAAAACCTGATATTTTGGTAAAAGGTGGAGATTATGAAGGCAAAGTTGTGGTTGGTTCAAACATTGCAAAAGAAACAAAATTGGTTAGCTTTGTAGATGGAAAAAGCACAACAAATGTAATAAATTCTATTATCTTAAATACAAAATGTTAAAATATAATCAATATTAATAAAAGGGGCAATCATGGCTCAATTTGCAGAAAATGATGAAATTAATAAACTTTTAAACTCTATTTTAACAGAAGTTAGAGAATTTACAGAAAAGCAACATGAACATATTAAAAATTTAAATGAGATTGGAACAGCTCTATCTGCTGAAAATAATTTGGATAAGTTATTGGAAATGATTTTAACTCAAGCCAAAAAATTTACAAATGCAGATGGTGGCACACTCTATCTTAGAAGTTATGATGAACGAGAGTTAAGATTTACCGTAGTTGAAACAGAGTCATTGAATATAAAAATGGGTGGAACAATGGGGCAAATTACTTGGCCACCACTTCAACTATATAAACCAGATGGAGAGCAAAATCGTCAAATGGTAGCGGCAATGTGTGCGTTAGATGGAAATTTGATAAATATTGAAGATGTATATTTTGCTGATGGATTTAACTTTGAAGGGACAAAAAAGTTTGATGCTTCTACTGGTTATCGCTCTAAATCTATGCTTGTTATTCCAATGCGAAACTATGAAAATGAGATAATTGGAGTATTACAATTAATAAATAGACAAGATAATGAGAGTGGTGAAGTTATCGCTTTTTCAAAAGAAGATGAGAGTAATACAATGTCTTTGGCTTCTCAAGCAGCGGTTGCTATTACAAATACAAGACTTGTAAAAGATTTAGAATCGCTTTTAGAGTCATTTATCAAAACTATTGCCGTTGCAATTGATGAAAAATCTCCATATACAGGAGGTCATGTTAGAAGAGTTGCAGAAATTACAATGTTAATTGCAGAAACTATAAATAGCGATAAAGATGGAGTTTATAAAGATATTTTTTATAATCAAGACCAGTTAAAAGAGCTATATTTTGCAGCTTGGATGCATGATGTTGGAAAAATTACAACTCCAGAATTTATTGTAGATAAAGCTACAAAATTAGAAACCATATTTGATAGAATTGGGAGTGTTAGAGAACGATTTGAGATATTAAAAAGAGATTATGAAATTGAGTTTTTAAAATCTAAAATGGAACTTTTACAAAATAAAATTATGAGCAAAGATGAAAAAATAGAAAAATTAAAAGAGCTAACTTCAAATTTAGAAACTAATATAAAAACTTTAGATGAAGAGTTTGCATTTATTGAGCAAAGCAATATCGGTGGAGAGTTTATGAGTGATGACAAAATAGAGCGAATAAAAACTATTGCCAAACGACAAATAACTATAAATGGAGAATTTAAAGATTTATTAAGTGGCGATGAGATTATGAATTTAAGTATCAGACGAGGAACTCTAACAGATAGTGAGCGACAAAAGATAAATGACCATGCAACAATGAGTTTAAAAATGTTACAATCTCTACCATTTCCTAAAAAACTTAGAAAAGTTCCAGAAATTGCAGGAGCTCATCATGAAAAATTAAATGGTAAAGGTTATCCTCAAGGTTTATCAGCTGATAAAATTCCTTTAGAAGGTAGAATTTTAGCTTTAGCAGATATATTTGAAGCATTAACAGCAGCTGATAGACCTTACAAAAAAGCAAAAACTTTAAGTGAAGTTAAAAAAATTCTCTCATTCATGATAAAAGATTATGAAATAGATGAAAATTTACTTAAATTCTTTTATGAAAATAGGCTACATTTGCTTTATGCTACAAAAGAGCTAAAGAGTGAGCAGATAGATATAGAGAGCTAATATGCAATTTGTATTTAAAAATTTAGGAATTATTAAAGATGCTAATATAGATTTGGCAAAACTTACTATTTTGTGTGGTAAAAATAATAGTGGCAAAACATATTTAAGTCATGCAATTTATGGAGTTTTAAAAAGTTGGGAACAGTTAGCAAATTTTGAAATAAATAAAGAACATGCCAAAGATTTAAGTAATTTAGGATTTTGTAAAATTGATTTAGAAATTTATCGCTCAAAAATTGATACTGTATTAGAAAAACTTTCACAAAACTATATAAATCAACTTCACACACTATTTAATACAGATAGCGACTATTTCAAAGATACAACTTTTCAAATAAAAATTGATAATTTAACTTTTAATTTAAATAGTGAGTATAAAAAATCTCTGTTTTCCAAAAAAAAGGAGATTATCCATTTATCAAAAGATGCAAATAGCTCTATTTTGGAAATTTCTATTTTAAGTGAAAATAGAGATGAAATTCCACCAATATTTGCTTTAGAAAACATAATAAACTCTGCTATTGCTTCAATATTTTTGGGAGATAAGTTTAAGCGACCTTTTATATTTACAGCAGAACGAAGTGGAATAGCTCTATTTTATAAAGAGCTTGATATTAATAAAAGTTTTATAATTGATGAATTTACCAAAATAAGTGGCACAATTTCAGATATTGACCCATTTTTGATGATAAAAGATTTGTTTTCAAGATATACAAAACCAATCAAAGATAATATAGATTTTATCAGAGATATAAATGAGATTGTAAGATACAAGAGTGATTTAGATAGTGAAACAGTAAAAGGGCTTGATAATATTTTAGATGGCTCATTTAAGATGGTTGATAAAGAGTTGATATTTATTGCAAAAGATGGGAGAAAAAAGGTAAAAATGCCACTACATCTCACATCTTCATCTGCTAAATCGCTAATTGGTTTGAGTTTTTATGTCAAACATATTGCAAAAAAGAATGATATATTGATAATTGATGAGCCAGAGTTAAATCTCCATCCAGATAATCAACGAAAATTAGCGAGACTTTTTGCTACTTTGGTTAATAGTGGAATTAATATTTTTATCACAACACACAGCGATTATATTATAAAAGAGTTTAGTAATTTAATTATGCTTTCAAATAGTTTTGACAAAAGAGCAAAAATTATGTATAAATATGATTATAACGAAAATGAAGTTTTGGATATTGATAGTGTAAAACTATATGTAAGTGGTTGTGATAATCGATTAAAAGAGCTTAAAATTGATAAAAAATTGGGAATTGAAATAGATTCATTTGATGCAGTTATTAATGATTTGAATAGCTCAACTGATGAGATATACTATTCACTTATGGATTAGCTTTGGATTTTTCAAAAGTTATATTTGCACTTGAAGATATTATTGATGATAGAGTCAAATTAAATACATCACCTTTGATTGTAAAAGAAAAAAATAATCAAAATAGAGTTGGAAATTTGTGTAGAGATGTAGAAATTAGTGGTTTTGATTTGGCATTTGCTTTTAAATTGGATACTTTTGGAATATTTAGTCCATACTTTAGCAAACGAAATATTCATATAAATAAAGGTTGTGATTTATCAATTTTTGCTTTGATAGATGGATTGGTTTATATATTTTTATGCGAACTGAAATCTACAAAAAGTAGTGGTTTTAAATATCAAATAAGAAATTCGGAACTATTTATAAACTATTTAAAATCACTCATGAGCGAATATTATGGAGTTGAAATTGAAAAGTTTAAAACAAGATATATATTAATTTCAACAAAACATACAAATAAAAATTTAACTAAAAAAGTTCATAAAATAAATCCAATTAATGAAGCTGGATTTATCTACTACCATTTAAATTGTAAAGAGATTGTTCATTTAAAAAAATTAAATCTTTTGTAAAAAATCTCTAAATTACGATATTGTTTTAATAGACTCAAGGAAATAACATGAAATTAATATATCTTATATTTTTAATATTTTTAAACTTAAATTTATATAGTTTGGAGCTTACAGAAGTTGAAAAAGAGTTTTTAAAATCACATTCAGTTATAAAAGTTAGTAATGAAATGGATTGGCCTCCATTTGATTTTGTTGAAAATGAAAAACCAGCAGGATATAGTATCGATTACATTAAACTTTTAGAAAAAAAATTAAATGGTGCTATTAGTTTTGAATTTATAAATGGTTATAGTTGGAATGAGCTTTTGGAAATGTTTAAAAATGGAAAAATAGATGTAATTCATAGTGTTGTAATTTCACAAGAGCGAGAAAAATTTACCCTTTTTACAAAACCCTACATTCAAGACCCAGCAGGAATAATGGTAAGAAATGATATTGATGGTATCAAATCACTTGATGATTTAAATGGAAAAGTAGTAGCCATACCTAAGGGATTTTTTTTTGATGAGTATTTAAGAAAAAATTATCCAAATATTAAAATTAAAAATGTGGATAATTTAGTAGATGCTATAAAATCTGTATCACTTAGAGAAGCTGATGCAACCATTGATTTAGCTACAAATCTGCTATATTTGCAAAACAAACTAAATATTTTTAATATCAAAATGGCAACATATATAGATAGTTTTATTTCAGGCAAACTCCATTTAGGTGTGAGATTAGAGTTTGAAATATTGAGAGATATTTTAAATAAAGCTATGAGTGAAGTAACTCTTGAAGAGATTAATGCTATTCGTAAAAAATGGACAGGAGTAGATATAAACCCAACTCCAAAAATAGAGCTTAGTGAAAAAGAGAAAGAGTGGTTAGCAAAAAATCCCATTATAAAAGTTAGTAATGAGCTTGATTATCCACCATTTGATTTTGCAATAGGAAACAAAGCAGAAGGATATAGCATTGATATGGTAAATCTTTTGGCAGAAAAAATAGGATTAAAAATTGATTATGTAAATGGTTATAGTTGGCATAAATTAGTTGAGCTTTTTAAAGATAAAGAGATAGATTTACTTCACTCAATAAATAAAACTCCAGAGCGAGAAAAGATAGGACTTTTCACAAAATCATTTCATCGTAATAAAACAGCATTTGTAACAAGAAAAGGAGTTGCTGAAATAAAAAATATAAAAGAGCTTTATGGTAAAGTTGTAGCAGTTGGCAAAGGTTGGTCAGTTGAAGAGTATTTAAAATTTCACCACCCAAATATAAAACTTCTATCGGTTAATAATATTGAAGAGATGCTTGATGCAGTGTCAAAAGGTGAAGCTTATGCAACAGCTGAAATGGAAAATACTCTAACTTATACAATAAAAACAAGAGGTATGAGTGATTTAAAATTATCAGGTTGGTTTAGTGAATTTGATAAAGGTGATGGAAAACATTTCTATTTTTTAACTCAAAAAGATGCTCCAGAACTTCAATCTATGCTAAATAAAGCAATCGCTTCATTAACTCCACAAGATATAGATGAGTTATCAAAGAAATGGTTTGGGATAGTTGAGCAGGATATTTCAAAAGCAAAAACAGTTAAATTAAGTTTAGCAGAAGAAGAGTATTTGAGAGAAAAAAAGGTCATAAAATTTTGTGCAGACCCAAATTGGATGCCACTTGAGAGAATAAATGAAAAAGGTGAATATGAGGGAATGGGTTCAGAGTTTATGGATATTTTTAAAGATATTATTGATACAAAAATAGAACTTGTGCCAACTAAAAGTTGGACTCAATCAGTCCAATATGTCAAAGAGCGAAAATGTGATATGCTAAATCTTGCAATGCAAACAGATAGTAGAAAAGAGTATTTAAAATTTACAACACCTCTTGTAACTGTTCCATTAGTAATAGCATCTTTAAATGGAGAGCTTTTTATTGATAGAGCTGATTTACTACTTGATAAAAGTGTTGCTATTGTAAAAAATTATGCAATTTCTGAAATTTTAAAACAAAAATATCCAACACTTAAATATATTGAAGTTGATAGTTTAGAAGAAGGATTAAAGGCTATTCGAGAAAGAAAAGTTTATGCTTTTATAGACTCTTTAGCACCAATTGCACACACTTTGCAACAAGAAGGAGTTTTCGATATAAAAATAATTGGAAGATTAAATGAGAGTTTAGAGTTATCTATGGCTATAAGAGATGATGAACCACTTTTGCACTCTATATTTCAAAAAGCACTCGATACAATAACTCCTGATGAGAGAATGCAAATTCAAAATAGATGGATTTCTATAAAAGTTGAACAATCAATTAATTATAAAATTATATGGCAAATAGTTGGAGTTGCAATATTTATTATTATATTGAGTCTTTATTGGAATAGCAGACTTAGAGTTATAAATAGCAAATTAAAATTGGCAAATGAAGAGTTAGAAATTGCAAAAGAGAAAGCAGAATTAGCAACAAAAGCAAAAAGTGAATTTTTAGCAAATATGTCTCATGAAATTAGAACACCAATGAATGCAATTATTGGAATGACATATCTTATTAAATCTACAGATTTAGATGCTATTCAAAGTAATTATGTAAGTAAAATTGAAACTTCTGCCAATTCACTTTTGGGAATTATTAATGATATTTTAGATTTTAGTAAAATTGAAGCTGGAAAATTGGAATTAGAAAATATCCAGTTTAATTTATCAAAAGTTATAAATGATGTGAAAAATATAATTGAGTTAAAAGCCCAAGAAAAAGGTTTGACATTCAATATCAAAACTCAAAATATAGATATAAATTTAGTGGGTGACCCTTTGCGACTTGGACAAATATTGCTAAATTTATGCACAAATGCAATAAAATTTACAGAAGTTGGAAAAATAGAGTTATCAATTTTAAAAATTGGGGATAAATTTAGATTTGAAATTAGCGATACGGGAATTGGCATATCACAAGAACAGATTGATAAACTATTTCAGCCATTCCAACAAGCAGATAATACAACTACAAGAAAGTTTGGTGGCACAGGTTTAGGGCTTGTAATTTGCAAAAAACTATTAGATTTAATGAATGGAGAAATTTTTATTGAAAGTAAAATTGGAATGGGAAGCAAATTTATATTTGAAGTTGAGCTAAAAGAGTCTGCTAATGTAGATAGTAAAAAAATAGAGTGTAGCTCTTTGAAATCTGAAGTTTTAAATTTAGCAGGAAGTAGAATTTTATTAGTTGAAGATAATATTATAAATCAAGAAATAATTTTGGGAATTTTGGAGTTTGCAAAACTTAATATTGATGTTGCAAATAATGGAAAAGATGGTTTTGAAAAGTTTAATAATAAATTTTATGAGTTGATATTAATGGATATTCAAATGCCAATGATGGATGGATATGAAGCTACAAAGTTGATTAGAGAAGTAGATAAAAATATTCCAATTATTGCACTTTCTGCAAATGCTATGAAAAGTGATATAGAAAAAAGTATAAATTTAGGTATGAATGAGCATTTAAATAAACCAATTGAACCAGAAAAGCTATTTGAAGTTTTACTTAAATATATATCTAAAAAAGCTACTTTGGATACAAAAGTAGATGATAAATTGGATGATAAAAATAGTGAAAATTCTCTTCCAAAATTTAAACATTTAGAAATAAATAGAGTTATTCCAACCTTTATTTCAGATTTACACAGTTTTAAAATGATTATTAAATCTTTTTTAAGAAAATATAAAAATTTTGAAATTGATGAAAATAGAGATGATTTTCATAGAGAAATGCACTCATTAAAAAGTATAAGTGCTACAATAGGAGCTTATAAAGTTAGTGAAATAGCAAAAGAGCTTGAGAAGATAAAAGATGAAAAGCTGATTTTTAATATTAAAAATGAGTTAAAATCATTAGTTTTAGAGTTAGATAGTTATTTAAAAAATGGAATAGAAGAAAATTCAAAAATAGAAGTCAGTGAAGAAAAAATAAAAGAGTTATTTATGGAACTACAAGATGCACTCTCAAAAAAACGACCTAAACAGTGTTCTATCGCAATAGAAAAATTGGATAAAGTGGTTTTAAATAATGAATTATCTCAAAAATTTTCAAAAATAAAAGAGCTTGTTTTAAATTATGAGTTTGATTCAGCAATGGAGATATTGTAAAATAAATAAAAAAGGCAAAAATATGACATACACACTTCCACGAAATGTATATAATCTTTTAGATGATGTTTTTAATGATAAAACAAAAACAGAAACTTTTGCAAAAGCAATTGAAGAGTCAATTCAAGCAATTGATGAAAAAGCACAGGAAGCCATTGTTGATAAAAAAATACAACTAAAAATTGAAATAAAAGATGAGTTAAAAAACGAATTAGTAACAAGAGAACTTTTTGAAGAACGATTTAAAGGTATTGATGAAAAATTCAAAGTCGTAGATGAAAAATTAAAAAATTTAGATTTTAAATTTAATATTTTAATTGCTCTTGTAATAGTTGCACTTACATTTTTTAATCCAAACTTTGTATCATTTTTGGAAAAAGTTTTTTTAAAATAGAAAGATGTTTATATATATATTGTAAAATTTAAAAATATAATATATAATTATGCCAAGGGTGGGTTTTAAAATATCAAAACGGTAAGCTAAAAAAGAGTTTGGGATTACCTTTTTTTTAGCTACTTAGTAGGAGATTTTATGAAACTTAAGTTTCTATTTTTTATATTTTTTGCAATTAATTTAATTGCAAGTGATGCAGTCGTTAGAGGTTCTATCAATGATGGAAAAATAACTCCAAAAACTATTGAAGCGGAGTTTGTAAAAGTTGGCTTTGAAGTGGCTGATAATAGAGATATGGTTGATCCATATATGCGACAATTTCAACAGAGTGATTATGAGGTTTATAATCTTTTTACAATCTTTGACCCAAAACTCACAAAAGAACTCATAAAAAAAGAGCCATTAGCTGGACTTTTAGTTCCTATGTCAATGGGAATTTATCAAAAGAAGGGTGATAAAAAGATATATGCTGGTATATTAAATCACCAAAAATTAGAAGAGATTGCTAATTTATCTCCAAAAACTTTAGAGAGTATTGAAAAAAGAGCAAAAGAAGCACTTTCAAAAGCTATGCCAAATGGTGAATATGTAAAGTTTGATTACAAAGCTACAAAAACTAAAAAAGAAGAGACTTTAAAAAAATTTAGTTTTGATGTTGCAAAAGGTGAAGATATTGAAGGGCTTAAAAATGATTTGGAATTTGCAATAGAAGAGGGTTTAAAACCTAACGGCTTTGTATTAGCAAACTTTACAAATTACAATACAATGTTACAAAAAGAGGGTGTTGATATTTTTGATTTTTATGATACATACTCTATTTGTAAACTAAAAGTTATATATGAAGCAAGTAAGTTAAAGCCTGAAGCTGGAGTTTTTGCACCTTGCACATTAGTAATTTATAAACTTAAATCTGAAAATAAAATTCATATAGCTTATCCATCTGTTAAAAATTGGATTAATAGTCTAAATATTACAGATAAAAAAAAGCGATTGAAGAGTTAGAGATTGCACAAAAAGATATGGATAAGGTATTAAAAGAGGCATTACAGTGATAAAGCAATTTTCAATAATTGCGATATTTTCACTGTCGCTTTTTGCTTTTGATTACAATCTAAAACCTAAAAAAGTTAGTGATGATATTCACTGCTTTTTTGGCAAATCTGAATTTCCAACTAAAGAAAATGGTGGAAATATGGTCAATAGCTGTTTTGTCGTGATGAGTGATTATGTCGTTTTAATTGATAGTGGTTCAAGCTATAACTATGCCAAAGAAGTAAATAAAAATATCAAAAAAATAACTTCTAAAAAAGTAAAATTTGTAATAAATACACACTATCACGATGACCATTTAATGGGAAATGGTTATTGGAAAGAGAGTGGAGCTTCAATTATTGCACATAAATATACAAAAGAGATGTATCAAAAAGATAGCTCTTCAATTGGCTGGATTGAGCGATTAATCTCAAAAGATGCTTTTGCTAACTCTAAAGTTGTGATGGCTGATATTGATGTAGAAGATAGTTATAAATTTGATGGTATAGAAATTTTAAAGCTATCAAAAAACTCTCATACACCAGCTGATATAGTTATCTCTATTCCTTCAAAAAATGTGATATTTGTTGGTGATATTGTGGTTACAAATAGATTACCTGTGCTAAAAGATGGCGATATAAATGGCTGGATTGAAGCATTAGAAAAGTTAGAAAAATTTGACACTAAATTTATAATTGGTGGTCATGGCGAAGATTTATCGAAAAATAGTATTAAATTTACAAAAGATTATATTACAAAACTTAGAGATAGTGTAAAAATTGCTATTGAAAATGGTGCTGAACTTGTAAATATTAGCTCTATTGTAAAGTTAGATGACTATAAAAATATTCCTCTATATGAGCCTGTAAATAAAGAAAATATTTACAAAGCTTATCAACTTCTGGAGTTTGAATAAAACTCCTCTCCTCTTTGTTGTGGGTTTTGATTTTACTTAAATTTTAACTTTAAAACTAAAATAGATTATTATAAATTTATAAAAAGGTAACTTTTTGAATATAAAAAAAATATCAATTATATCTTCAACGGCGATAATTATATCAATAACTCTTAGTTTTATGTCACTGTGGAAGGTTTATAATATTTATAATGTTGTAAATATTGCACAAGAAAATCGTAAATATGCTATGAATATAGTAAATGATTTGCAAATGCAAATTATTCAACTAAATAAGTTGGTAAGAACCTATATTGCAACTGCTGAACCGAAATATTTAATATATTATTATGATTTATTGGCAATTCAGCAAGGGACAAAACCAGCACCAAGTGAATATAAATCATCGCTTTATTGGGATTTTGTAGTTGCTCAAAAGATAGAGCATAAAATGCCTACAACTGGTAAAGGTATCTCTATTGCCGATAAGATGAAACAACAAGGGTTTTCTTTTGAAGAGTTAAAAATTTGGAATGAGATACTATTAGCTACAAAACAGATAAATCAAATAGAACAAATTGCATTTGCAGCAACACAAGGGTTATATGATTCAAAAAAAGGTGTATTTGTAGAAGATGAAAATCCAGATATGGATTTTGCTTCAAAATTGATTTATGATAAAGAGTATCTATCATTAAATGCTTTATTGACAGAGCTTATAGATAAATTAATAGTTACAACAGATAATAGAACAAAACAGATGGTTGTTGAAGCTGAATTAGCACTCTCTAAATGGGGACTATTTTCGCTTATATTTGCCATTTTAATAATCTTCATGGTGGTTGTCTCTTTGATTACCGTTAGAAAATTGTTATTAATTCCAATAGATAATTTGACATTTGCTACAAAAAATATAGCTTTAGGCAACTACTCATTTAGAGTAAATTCATCAAAATGGTTAGATGAGCTTAAACATTTAGCTATTACACTAAATAAAATGGCACAAGATATATCTCGAGATATTGAAAATAGAGAAAAAAATCGTATTGAATTAGAAGAGGCAAAAAAAATGGCAGAGAGTGCAACAAAAGCAAAATCTATGTTTTTGGCAAATATGTCTCATGAGATACGAACTCCCATGAATGCAATAATTGGAATGTCTTATTTAGCACTTCAAACAAATCTTGATACAAAACAAAGAGAGTTTATAGAGCATGTAAATTTTGCTGGAAACTCTTTGCTTGGAATAATTAATGATATTTTAGATTTTTCAAAAATAGAGGCTGGAAAAATTAGTTTAGAAAATATTCCATTCGATTTGAAAAAGCTATTAGAAAATATTTTTAATACTCATCAATTTAGAGCAAAAGAGAAAAATTTAGAGCTTATTTTTGATACCTTCAACATATTTGAGGATAAAAAAATAGTTTTAATAGGTGATGAATTGAGATTAACTCAAATTGTAAATAATCTTTTGTCAAATGCTATTAAATTTACAAATAGTGGTTTTGTAAAGCTTTCATTAAATTTAAAGAGAGATACAAATAATGAAAATAGAGTTTTTATTGAAATGAATGTTACAGATAGTGGTATTGGTATGAGTGAAGAGCAAGTTTCAAGATTGTTTCAAGAATTTACACAAGCAGATAGTTCAACTACTAGAAAATATGGTGGCACAGGTCTTGGACTTGCTATTAGTAAAAATTTAGCAGAAATTATGGGTGGAACACTTAGTCTTGAAAGTCATGAAAAGGAAGGCACTACATTTAAACTTCTGATACCTTTTGAGATAGCACATGAAGATATTGTATTACATGAAAATATTGAACAAATAAGTGATACTACGGAGTATCAAAAAACATTAAAAGGTTTGAAAATCTTACTTGCTGAAGATAATCCACTCAATCAAACATTGGCTATTGAACTATTAAAAAGTAAAGGTGTTGAAGTTTATTTAGCAAATAATGGAAAAGAGGCTATTGATTTATTAACATCAAAACCAAACTATTTTGATGTTGTTTTGATGGATTTGCAAATGCCTATATTAGATGGTTATGAAGCTACAATAGAGATTAAAAAAAGTGCTTTATATAAAGATTTGCCAATTATTGCCATGACTGCACATGTAATGAATGATGAGATTGCAAAATGTAAAGAGATTGGCATACAAGAGTATATTAGCAAACCGATAAAACCTGATTTACTTTATAATATATTGTTGAAATACTCAAAAAACAGATTAGAAAATATAGAAACAGCACCGACAAAAATTAGTTATATAGATAAAATTTGTGTTAAAGATTTAAATACAAAAGATGGTTTGATGTATGCTGGATTGAATGAAAAGGTGTATATTGATTTATTAAATAGTTTTGTTTTAAATTATGAAAACATTCATGAAAAGATAAAAAACCTACTTTTAGAAGATAACTTAAAACAAGCAAAGATGAAAATTCACTCAATAAAAGGGCTTTTAGGAACAATAGGTGCAAGAAGATTGTATGATATTGCAAAAGAGTTGGAAATATCATGTTCTACAAATCAAAATATAGAAAAATCATTAGAAGAGTTTTCTAAAAACTTCCAACCATTTATTAAAGATTTAAAAAATGAGTTGCAAAATATTCAATATGATAATATTTGTCATGATAATAAAGATGATATAATTTGGCTTGATGAGTTTAAAAAAGAGCTTGAAATTAGTAGCTTTGAAGCCATAGATAGATGGAATGAACATAAAAATTCACTTCAAAAAATAGTAGATGAAGAGAGTTTTTCAAAAATATCAAAATCAATTTTAAATTTTGATTTTGAAGAGGTTTTAAAAATTTTAAATGAGGTTAAAATATGAAAGAAACTAAACATACTGTTTTAATAGTTGATGATACACCAGCAAATTTGTCACTTCTTGCCAATTTATTAAAACATGATTATTCAATAAAAGTTGCAAATAATGGTCAAAAATGTTTAGATATTGCATTTCAAACTCCACCAGATATTATTTTATTAGATGTCATGATGCCAATAGTTGATGGTTGGGAAACTTGTAAACAGTTAAAAGCAAATGAATTAACAAAACATACACCGATAATTTTTTTAACAGCAAAAAATAGTATTGAAGATGAAGAGTATGGTTTTGAATTGGGGGCAGTTGATTTTATATCAAAACCGATAAGTCCATCAATTGTTATGGCAAGAATTAAAACACATTTGCAAAATAAAGAGTATCAAGATTTTTTATTAAATCAAGCAGATTGGCTAAGAGATGAGGTAGATAAAAAACTGCTACAAATAAATAAACTGCAAGATGCTTCCATGATGGTTATGGTTTCATTAGCAGAGTTTAGAGATGAATGCACTGGATGGCATATAAAAAGAACTCAAGAGTTTGTTGGAATTTTGGCAAAAAAATTATCTAAATTAGAGAAATTTGAAAACATTTTAACAGAAAAATATATAGATGATTTAATGAAATCAGCACCTCTTCATGATATTGGAAAAGTTGCAATTCCTGATAATATTTTGCTTAAACCTGCAAAATTGAGTGATGAAGAGATGGAAATTATGAAAACACATGCACAAAAAGGTGCAAACATGTTAAAACAAGCACAAAACTATATAGAAACAGATGTAAATTTTTTATCTACTGCTATTGAAATAGCACAAAGTCATCATGAAAAGTTTGATGGAACTGGTTATCCATACGGATTGAAAGATTGTGATATACCAATATCGGCTAGATTGATGGCTATTGCTGATGTGTATGATGCTTTGACAAATGCTCGACCATACAAAAAAGCTTTTTCTCATGAAGAGGCTTGTAATATAATTTTAACTTCAAGTGGTACCCATTTTGACCCTGATATAGTTTTAGCTTTTAAAGAGCATCATGAAGAGTTTAAATATGTTGCAAATAAATGGAATGATGGTGAATTCAAAAAAAAGGATACAAATGAATAACTTATTAAAAATAGGAGTAGCAACATTTATCGCTTTATCAACTATGAAAGCGACAGAGTTACATCTTTCAAGTTTTGCAACTGTCGGTGGTGCAATTTCTAATAAAGAGTATAACTACCAAAGATTTATAAATAATAATGGCACTTTAAGAGCAGATAGTGTATTTGGAGTCCAATCAGACATACAATTTAATGACAATTTAAGTGCAACTCTTCAAGGAAAAATTGCACAATCAGCTAAAAATGATAACAATTTAGATGCAACAGTTGCTTGGGCTTTTTTGGCATATCGTCCTACAAATGATTGGCTTATAAGAGCTGGTAAAGTTAGAGCTCCACTTTATTTAAATAGCCAAAATATGGATATTGGAGTAACTTATGATATGCTAAGATTGCCAAATGAGGTTTATTCACTAAGTCCAGCAGATGATGGTATTGGTGCTATTGTCACAAAATCATTTAGCTTTGATGATGGAGAGTTATTAGTTGATGCTTTTTATGGAGTTATTGATACTCCATATAGAGTATATATAAGAGATGATTTATTTATGTATGGTGGATTTAAAAAAGGGGTTAATTTTAGAGACATTGAAATAAAAACAGCAGGAATGGCACTCACTTATGAAAATAATTTTGGTGATAAATTTAGAGCAGGATTTTATAAATCAAATATAAAATATAAAAATTCAGAAGGACTTGCTGGGAATTTTTCTTTACAACAGCCATCAGCACTATTTCAAAGTTTTGGTATTAAATTTCCATTTTATCAACCATATGGTGCTTTAGATAAAGATGAAGTTATAGCATTTACAGTTGGTTTTGATTATGGATTTGACAATGGCTATCGTGTAGTTTCAGAATATGCTATGAGAAATATGGTTGATGCAGATACTGGACCAAATGCACAGAGTTATTATATAACACTATTAAAAAAAGTTGAAAATTGGATGCCATATATCACTTTTGCAAAACTAACAACAAAAGATAATGTTAAAAATCTGTTTTTCACATTAAATTCAGACCCTGTAAATCAATTCATTCCTGTTAATCGTCAATATGCTGACTTTGTAGTCGCATCTGAACAAAAAAGCTATACTATCGGAACATCGTATTCTATCTCTCCTTCTCAAAAAATCAAAATAGAGTATATGAGAACAAAAATCGGTGATGTGTCTAACTTTTTATTAGATAATCCAGATATAAGAAATGAAGCGATAAATGTCTATTCAATTTCTTATAACATATCATTTTAAAGGTATAATCATGAAAAAAGTATTGATTATATTAATCACATTATCACAAGTTTTGATGGCTGATGTTGTAGTAATAGCAAATAAAAATGTTCCAAAAATAGATAGTAAAACAGTTGGAAAAATATTTACAGGTAAAGTTATACGAATAGAAAATGTAAATGTTACACCTATAAATTTAAAAGATAGTAAAATTAAAAGTAGTTTTTTACAAAAATTTACTGGTTTGAATGAAGAACAATATATTGCATATTGGACAGTAAGACAATATATCGGTAAAGGTGTTCCACCAAAAGAGTTAAATTCAGTTCATGAAGTAATATCTTATATTCAAAACAATGATGGTGCGATTGGATATATTGATAAAGATGATTTGAAAAATGATTTAAATGTTATTGATTAAAATTTAAATAAAAGTTCTCTCTTTTTATAGTTTTTATAAGCATTTTCAATATGTCAGCAAATCACTTAAGAGATTTTTTTATTAACTTGTTCTCTGTTTTTGTAGATAGACATAGTTTTTTATATTTTTAATTAAATTTTAATTAACTAGAGTTAATCAAAATATAAATTTGATTATTGATTGCCTATTTTTGCTTTTAAAAAGCTTAAATTAAGTGATTTTTTATTAAAATTCCACTCTTAGATTTCTCACATACCAATTCTTGTAAGGTTTCTACTTTGGTAGTAATGGGTATGGAGGCTAAAACCTAAATTTATTCAAGGAGTGCTTTGTTATGGTTACAATGAAAGACCTTTTAGAGTGTGGTGTTCATTTCGGACATCAAACAAGAAGATGGAACCCAAAAATGAAAAAATATATTTTTGGTGTTAGAAAAAATATCTATATCATAGATTTACAAAAAACTTTGAGATATTTCAGATACACATATAATATCGTAAGAGATGCAGCAGCAGAAGGTAAAACTGTTATGTTTGTTGGAACAAAAAAACAAGCAAGTGAAACAATTAAAGAGTATGCAGATAAAATTAATGCTCCATATGTAAATTATAGATGGCTTGGTGGAATGCTTACAAACTTTGAAACTATCAAAAAATCATCAAGAAAACTTGATATTATTGAAGAGATGCAAGCAAATGGTCAAATTAATCTTTTGACAAAAAAAGAAGCATTAATGCTAACAAGAAAAAAAGAGAAATTAGAAAAATATTTAGGCGGACTTAGAAACTTAAAACAAGTTCCTGATATGTTATTTGTTGTTGATGCTGTAAAAGAGAGAATTGCAGTTCAAGAAGCAAGAAGATTAGGAATTCCTGTTGTTGCTCCACTTGATACAAACTGTGACCCAGATGTAATTGACTATCCAATCCCTGGAAATGATGATGCAATTAGGTCAATTCAACTATTTTGCAAAGAGATGGCAGAAGCGATTGTTGAGGGAAGAAGCTTAAGAACTCAAGATAGTGCAGAAGAAGAGACAACTCCAACAGCAAGTGATGAAGAGAAAAAAGCACTTATTGCTGAAGCTATGAGTGAGAGTGATGAGCTTGATGAAGTTGCTGATGTAGTAGAAGAAGGACAATAAGATGGCAGAAATTACAGCACAAATGGTAAAAGAGCTAAGAGAAACAACTGGTGCAGGAATGATGGATTGCAAAAAAGCTCTTAGTGAAACTGATGGAAATATGGAACTTGCGATTGATAAGCTTAGAGAAGCTGGGCTTAGTAAAGCTACAAAAAAAGCTGGAAATGTTGCAGCTGAAGGACTTATTGCTATAAAAGTTAATGAAGATTTTACAAAAGCTACAATGTCTGAAATTAATTCACAAACAGATTTCGTTGCAAAAAATGAACATTTTATCAACTTAACAAAAGAGATAACAGGACACATTCAAGCAACTGGAGCAAGTTCAAGTGAAGAGCTTATGAGAACTGAAATTAATGGTATTGTATTTGAAGAGTTTATCAAAACAAAAATCGCAACAATTGGTGAAAATATTGTAGCAAGAAAAATGGCTACTTTATCAACTGAAGGTGGTGTAGTAAATGGTTATGTTCATACTAATGGAAGAGTTGGTGTAATTCTTGGTGCAACTTGTGCTCCTGAAGCAAAAGATAAAGCTATTGCACTTCTAAAAAATATAGCAATGCATGCGAGTGCTATGAAACCAACAGTTATTAGTTATACTGAATTTGACCCTACTTTTGTAGAAAAAGAGCTTTTAGCAATTAGAGCAGAAGTAGAAAAAGAGAATGAAGAGCTTGCAAGACTTAAAAAACCACTAAAAAAAGTTCCAGATTTTGTTAGCAAACTTCAAATAACTCCAGAAATTATGGCTAAAGTTGAAGAAGAGTTAAAAGAAAAATTGAGAGCAGAGAAAAAACCTGAAAATATTTGGGATAAAATTTTACCAGGTCAAATTGATAGATTTATCACAGATAATACTCCACTTGACCAAAGATTTGCACTTTTATCACAAAGTTATGTAATGGATGATAAAAAAACAGTAGAACAAGCAATTAAAGATACTCATCCATCAATTCAAATAGTAGATTATATTAGATTTGAACTTGGTGAAGGTTTAGAAAAAAATGCTTGTGATTTTGCTGCTGAAGTAGCTGCACAACTACAATAATCTCCAATATTCCTTCCTCCTTGTTGGGGGAAAATAACAATCTAAAAAAATGATTTAAAATTTAAAAGTTTAATTCCAAAGCAAAAAAGCTTTGGAACTAGATAGCAGTTATTTACTTATAGCCTCATTAGCATATTTTTCGCCTAAATCAAAAGCTTTATTATTTACACCATGAACTTTTGCTGGGACTTTACTAAGCATAACTTCTCTTAATGCTTCTTTTTCAATTGCTTTTGTATATGTGTTTGCAATTGCCAAAGCAATTACAGATTGAGTGATAACATTTCCAACTTCATCTTTTGCAATTGTAATAATTGGAATTTCAACGATATTCCATTTTTTTCTATCTTCATCACTTGCTTTAACCAAATTTGGGTCAATTACAATTGTTCCACCCTCTGTAACACCATTTCTAAATAGGTCATAGCTTTTTTGTGCCACTGAAAGCATAAAGTTTATTTCACCATCATTTGCATAAGGATAAAAAATCTCTTCATCATCTAATGTAATATCAACAACTGTTGGACCACCTCTAACTTGAGATGTATAAGTTGCTGTTTTTAATCCAAATCCTCCAGTTTTAATTTTTGCTGCTGCAAAAATTTCTCCAGCAAGAAGAACACCCTGTCCGCCAACACCTGTAAATCTCATTAATGTTCTAGCCAT
>DZAY01000064.1 GCA_022729735.1 Helicobacter cetorum | reverse complement strand
TAAATTTATATTCAGCTTTGATTAATAAAGAGTTAAGCGAAGAAGAAAAAGCAAAACTTATAGCCGAAGCAGTCGAGGAAGTGGCAAAAAGATTTCCAAACTTAGAAAAACTTGCAACCAAAGATGATATCGAGCTTAGCAAACTTCAACTTCAAAAGGAGATAAAAGAGCTTGATAACAAACTCACAAAGGAGATTAAGGAGCTTGACGTTAAGCTCACAAAAGAGATAAAGGAGCTTGACGTTAAACTCACAAAAGAGATAGAAAGCACGAAAACCACTTTTATTAAATGGAGTTTTGGCTTTTGGATTTCACAAATGTTAGCACTTCTTGGTATTGGTTTTATGCTACTTAGAGTTATTGGTTAAAGAGGCTATTTTAAAGGAACTTCGTCGTGGTGGGCAACTATTTTACATTTACAATGAAATCGCTACAATTGAGAATAAAAAAAGAGATAGATTTGGCAAACTTGATATTTATACCAAAAACTTTTTGGATTTAATTATCATTAAAATTTTAGCAAGTAAAAAAGGGATAGAAAGAGTTAGCAACTATGAGCAAAATATTAGTTTTATTTATGAAAATGATAAAAAAAATGTTATAAAATCAAGAAGTAAAGATGAAGATGATATTTTAAATGCAGTACTTACATATTTGAGGTGAAATAAAGCCTAAATTTAGCCACTTTTATATAAAATTGAATTAAAAATTATTAAGGAAAAAAAGTGAAAATCATCGAAGGAAAATTGAGTTTAAATACAAATGAACAAGTTGCAATTATAGTAAGTAGATTTAACCATATTATTACGGATAGATTAGTTGAAGGTGCAAAAGATGCCTTTTTAAGACACGGTGGAGATGAAAGCAATTTAACTTTAATCTTAGTTCCAGGAGCATTTGAAATACCTTTTGCACTTGATAAAGCCCTAAGTAGCAATAAATTTGATGCAATATGTTGTTTAGGTGCCGTAATTAGAGGTTCAACTCCACATTTTGATTATGTTTCGGCTGAAGCTACAAAAGGGATTGCAACTGTTGGCTTAAAGTATCAAAAACCCGTATCTTTTGGAGTTTTAACAACTGATACAATTGAACAAGCAATTGAAAGAGCTGGAAGTAAGGCTGGAAATAAGGGTTTTGAAGCGATGAGTAGCTTAATTGAACTTATAAATTTATATAAAAATTTTTAGGGTAAATTTTTGTTGATAGAAAATATTTTTTTAAAAATAAAAAAACGAATTACAGAGGTAGATTATAACCGTTATATTGCAAATTTAGAGTATAAAGAGAAGTTATCTAATATTGATTTGTATGTATTTGAAGCGAAAAATCCTTTTATTGCAAAGTGGGTTAAGACGAAATATTCAGATTTAATTAAAAGTTTAATTGAGTCTGAATTAAATTCTAAAGTGAGTTTAGATTTTATAACAAGAGGAAAAATAAAATTTCAAAAGACTGGAGAGAATAAAAAGCAAAGTAGTTTCTTAAATCCATCTTTGGTTTTTGAGAGTTTTATCGTGGGTGAGTCTAATCACTTTGCTTATACTGCGAGTTTAAATACAGCTAAAGAACCAGGGGTTTTATTTAATCCACTTTTTATTTATGGAGATGCTGGACTTGGAAAAACTCATTTACTTCAAGCGATAGGAAATTATAATTTATATAAAAATAAAATAGTAATTTATACTACGATTGAGCAATTTATGAATGATTTTACTTATAATTTAAAAAAAAACTCAATGGAACAATTTAAAGCAAAATATCGAGAATGCGATATTTTACTCATTGATGATGTGCAATTTGTCTCTAAAAAAGAGAAACTTCAAGAAGAATTTTTTCACACTTTTAATGAAATTCATAGTAAAAAAGGTCAAATTGTCCTAACGGCTGATATGCATCCAAAAAAGATTGAAGGCTTGGAAGAGAGGCTTAGAAGTAGGTTTGAATGGGGAATGATAATAGATATTCAACCTTCAGATATTAAAACTAGAATTGAAATTATTAGAAAAAAGTGTGAAATTGATAAAATTGAAATTGATGATAGTGTAATAAAATATATCGCAACTCACCTTGATAGCAATATCCGTGAAATCGAAGGGGCTTTAATTCAATTAAATGCTAGAGCTAGATGGGGTAATCAAAAAATAACTATAAATTTGGCTAAAGAAACAATTGAAGAGTATATGAAAGATAAACAAGAAGATGTTAATGTGGATAGAGTTGTGGAAATTGTCGCAAGAGAGCTTGGAATTAGAGTAAATGATATAAAATCTAAAAATAGAAGTCCACAAGTTGCAAAAGCTAGACGAATAATTATCTATTTAACAAGGGAATTAACAATCACTCCAACCCCACTTTTGGCACAAATATTTAGTTTAAAAGACCACTCTTCAATTTCCCACACTATCAAAAGATTTAAATCTGAAATGGCAGAAGATGAAACACTTGAACTTTTAGTTACTGAACTTAGGAGTAAAATAGTCAATAAATAACGACATATAAAAAGGGGATTTATAAATGAACAGACTTTATTACTTAACTCACTCTGCAATTGATTTTTATTTTTCTCAAAATTCAAGAGATTTTGTTGTAGATGAAATTCCACTTTATGAATTTAGTGGAAATGGCGAACACTTAATATTAAAAGTTAGAAAAAAAGGCTTAACTACTTGGCAAATGCTTCAAATAATAAGCGAACATATTGGCATTAAAGTCCGAGATATCGGCTATGCTGGGCTTAAAGATAAGGAAGCTATGACAATTCAGCATATTTCTATAAATAAAAAGTTTGAAGATAAAATAAAAAATTTTACTCACGAAAGTATAAAAATATTAGAGAGTACTTATCATAATAATAAGATAAAGTTAGGACATTTAAAGGGAAATAGATTTTTTATAAGGCTTAAAAAGGTTAATCCTTTGAGTGCAAAACAGATAAATGAAGCTCTAAAAAGTATAGAAAAATTTGGAATGCCAAACTATTTTGGTTATCAAAGATTTGGAAAAGATGGAAATAATTATGAAATTGCAAAAGAGATGATGGAGGGTAAAAAGAAAATTAGAGATAAAACAGAGAGAGAATTTTTAATTAATGCTTATCAAAGTCATCTGTTTAACTTATGGTTATCTAAAAGAGTTGAACTTAGCAAAGTTGTGAATAGCTTCAGTGAAAACGAACTTATTTCATATCTTAATTTAACAAAAGATGTTATTAAATTAATCAAAAATCAACCTCATCCTTTTAAGTTGCTTTTAGGTGATTTGGCAAGTCATTATCCTTATGGAAGGATTTTTAAATTTGAAGATTATGCAGAGGCTAATAGATTTTTGAATAAAGATATAGTTCCAACTGGGCTTTTAAGTGGTAAAAAAGTGCTTATGAGTGAAGATTTAGCATTTAATTATGAAAAAGAGTTTATCGATGAAATTATTCCAATTGATGGTACAAGACGATTTGCATGGGTTTTCCCAACAGAGATAGAGAGTAAATATATCGAAAAAGAGTTTTGGTTTGAACTACACTTTAATCTTCCAAAAGGGAGTTATGCCACAGTTTTACTTGAAGAGATAGCACACAAAGAGATACGATAGTTATTAAAAAGATGAAAATAGTTCAATTAATTCCAGAATTAAATGAGGGTGGAGTTGAGCGAGGTGTGGTTGAATTTAATCGTGAATTGACAAAAAGAGGTTATCAAAGCATAATAATAAGCAGTGGTGGAAAATTAGTAAAAGAGATAGAAAATGACGGTGGTGTGCATATAAAATTTGATGTGTGTAGTAAAAATATTTTAACTTTTCCTTATAGAGTGTATAAATTAAAAAAAATATTTAATGAATTAAAACCAAATATAATTCACGCAAGAAGTAGAGTTCCAGCTTGGCTCTCATTTTTTGCAAAAGCTAAAATCCCATTTATTAGCACAGTTCACGGCTTTAATAGTGTGAATTTTTACTCTCAAATTATGGTTAAAAGCGATAAAGTAATTTGTGTAAGTGGTGCAATAAAAAGTTATATTCAAACTCACTATAAAGTTGGTGATGAAAAAATCGAGTTAATTCCGCGAGGTGTGGATTTAGAAAAGTTTAATTTCGATACTTTGGATAAAAATTTCATAGATGAATTTAAGACCAAATCTAATTTAAATGCTAAATTTATTGTAACAATAGTTGGAAGAATTACACCTTTAAAAGATTTTGAAACATTTATAAAAGCGATTGCAATAGTTAAAAACGAGAATAAAAATATCAAAGGTTTAATAGTAGGCGGAGTTAGGGCTGATAAAGAGAATTACTTTTTAAAACTTCAAAATTTAATAAAAGAGTTGGGAGTTGAAAATGAGGTAATTTTTGTTGGAAGTCAAATAAAAGTAGCTGAAATTTATTATTTAAGTGATGTAGTTATTTCAAGTTCCAAAAAACCTGAAAGTTTTGGTCGCTCTGTTGCCGAAGCTTTGTCACTAAATACTCCCGTAATTGCCACAAATCACGGTGGTGTAAAAGATATAATAATTGATGGAGTGAATGGGTATTTTTATGAAATTTCAAATGCAAATGAGTTAGCTCAAAAAATAACTATCATTAATAATTTAGAAAAAAATTCAAGAGAGTATATAAAAGAAAAATTTAGTTTAAATAAAATGGTAGAATCCACTATCAAAGTTTATGAAGGATTTAGAGTTGATTGAAATTGTTTTAATATTAATTGCTATTTTTTTAATTTATTTTTCTATAAAATATGCGTGGTGGCGAGTTGGTGTTAATGAAAATTATCCTCGAATTCTTATGTATCATATGGTTTCACCTCACAAAAAAGGTGCTAAATTTAATAAACTGCGAGTAACTCCAGAAAATTTTGAAAAACAGATAAAATATTTAGCTCAAAATGATTGGCACTCTTTTAAAATTTCTGAATTGATTGAACAAAAAGATACTTTGCCTCAAAAATCGATTGCTATTACTTTTGATGATGGATATGAAGATAATTACACTATCGCTTTTGAAATATTAAAAAAATATAATTTTAAAGCAACGATTTATTTAGTTGTAGATAGATTTAATAATGATTGGTCAATTCATAGAAAAAGAAGTAATCTTTCAGGTGAGCTTAAAAATGAGCCAAAACTTAAAGATGAAGAGATTAAAAAAATGATAGAGAGTGGACTTATCGAAATCGCAGCTCACTCAATGACACATCAAAACTTCATAAAATTAACGATGGATAAGACATTAATTGAAATTGAAAAATCTAAAAATGAGATTGAAAAAACATTTAATATTAAATGTAAAAGTTTCGCATATCCTTTTGGACTTTATAAAGAAAATGATTGGAAATTAGCTCAAAAAGCTGGTTTTAACTCGGCTGTTACAACAAAAAAAGGGATAGATGATTTAAAAAAAGCAAATCTATTTTTATTAAAAAGAGTTACAATCAGTGGAAATGATAACTTTTTTGCTTTTTGGCTAAAACTTAAAAGTGGCAAAAGAGGAATTAATAAATAGTGAAAATAGTTCAAATTGTCGCAGGAAATGAAGACGGAGGACTTGAAAAACATTTTATTGAACTTTCAAATGCACTTAGCCAAAAGTTTGAAGTTTATGCAATTTCTAATAAAAAATATCAAAATTTTTTAAATAAAAATATAAATTTTATCGAACTTGATTTGGCTAAATCTC
>DZAY01000034.1 GCA_022729735.1 Helicobacter cetorum | reverse complement strand
AACTTTTAGAAAGTCGAAATAGTTTTATAAAACATTACTTATATAAATTAATCTTAACACTTGGTGATGCCACAATTATAGATGAAGCAAGAGAAAATGCAAAACTTGCAAACTTAATAGATGATTGGGCAAGAGAAGAGAAATTTTATACAGGAAAGGGTGATTAATGCTAACTCATGCAGAGTTTGAAATAGTTGCAAAAACAATATATGATGAATCTGGAATTGTATTTAAAGAGAATAAAAAATATTTTGTGGAAAATAGAATTCAAACTCATATGGAAGAGCTTAACATAAAATCAATTGAGCAATATATTATGTTAATTCGTAAAAAAGGTGATGTTTTAGATGATTTTGTGTCCAAAATTACAACTAATGAGACCTATTTTTATAGAGAATTTTACCATTTACAACTCTTTTCAAAACTATTAATAAAAGATAATTTTAAGAGTCCTATTAGAATTTTAAGTATTCCAACAAGCTCTGGAGAAGAGCCATATTCAATATCAATTGTTGCAAATGAGACTTTGGAGCTAAAAAAATCTTACTCTATTATTGGAGTTGATATTGATAAAAATATTTTAGATAAAGCTATTGCTGGAAGATATGATGATAGAAGTGTTTCAAAACTTCCACAACAATATTTAAATAAATATTTTGATGTAAAACATGGCATGTATGAGATAAAAAACATTATTAAAAGCAGTGTTAGATTCCATAGAGGAAGTATAACTGATAGAAATTTTGTAAAATCACTTGGGAAGTTTAACTACATTTTTTGTAAAAATTTGCTTATATATTTTGATGATGAGTCAAAAAATCGAGCAATTAACAATATGTATGATATTTTGGAAGAGAATGGTTGGCTATTTTTGGGACATGCAGAAACATTATCAAAAACAAGCTCACTCTTTGAACCTGTAAAATTTGAAGATACTATAATTTATAAAAAAGCTGAAGAGGAGTAATTTTGATGGAAAATAAAAAGTTAGCTCTTGTGATAGATGATTCGCCAACAATTTTGGCATATCACTCATCACTACTACAAACATTTAACTTTCAAGTAGAAACTGCACAAAATGGTATGGATGCCTTAGAAAAAACTTTGCTTAAAAGTTATGACATAATATTGTGCGATGTCAATATGCCTGTTATGGATGGATTTGAGTTTGTTAAAAAACTTAGAAAAGATGAAAATTACAAAAAAATACCTGTTGTATTTATAACAACTTTAGAATCTGATAGTGATAGAAGAAAAAGTTTATTAGCTGGTGGAAATTTATATATTGTTAAGCCAATTGATTTAGAAATTTTAAAAAATATACTACATTCAGTAGCAAATTAAGGAGAAGTTATGAGTAAAAAGATAATTATAGTTGATGATTCAAATGTAATTCATATCCAAGTTGAAACAGTTTTACAAGAGTTAATTAATAGTGGAAAAGTAACACTTAAATCATATCTTGACCCAACGGAGTTAATTGGAGCATTGAGAGCTGGGGTTGAAGATTTTGATTTATTGATTAGTGATATAAATATGCCTCAAATGAATGGGCTTGATGTAGCAAGGAGTGTAAAAGCTATGCCACAATTTGCAAAAAAACCAATGTTTATATTAACTACTGAAACAGATGAAAACTTAATATCAAAAGCAAAAGAGTTGGCTCTAACAGGTTGGCTTGTAAAACCTCCAAAACAGCCAAAATTTACAAAAGCTATAATGATGGCTCTACAAATACATTGAAGAAACAGTTTGGAACTGATTGAAACTTCTACCCAAATAGATAATCTTAACTTTGTAGCTGTTGATTGTTGGCTAAATAATCAATTAATATTAAGACACTATATTGAGTTTAATAATTTCCCAGACTTTGAAAATAGATGGTTTTTGATTGAAGCACAATATGAATTGGGTTGTGAAGAGTCAGCTGTGAGTGAAACTGTGGCAGAGCGATTAATGGAGATTGTATCTCAAATCGAAGAAATTTGCGGAGAGTATTCTAACTCTTTAAAAACAGTCATAATAAATAATTCACAAGCCTTTGAAAGAATTGTGGAAATTGATGATATTAGCGATATTGCAGAGTTTTTGGCTGGTGAGCATAATATTGATTGGTATATTTTTAGAGTAATAGAGCGAGTATATCTTGTTTCAAATCGAAGTGATGGATGTGAGTCTATATATGAGTTAGATAAAAATCGTAAATGGAAACCTATTCATAATGCACCAAAATTTGATGGCTATGAAAGTGCAGATATGTTATCTTTATCTGTCAGTTTTTCAAATAGTGGTAAAAAAGTTTTGATTAAAAAAATTTAAATAAAGATATAAAAATGGCAAATTTACACCAAATAATTTATGCTTTATCAGATGCCTTGGATTTAGTCGGAGTTGATGATATATATCATGGCAAAAGAGTTGCTTATATGGCATTAGAAACAGCTAAAGAGCTTGATATTAGAAAAAATGATTATATTGATATTTTTCATGCATCATTACTACATGATTGTGGTGTATCATCTTCAAAAATTCATGATAAATTAGTTTTTATTTTGGATTGGGAAGGTGCAGAAGACCACTGCATTAGAGGTTATCAACTCTTAAATTTAAGTAAAAACTTAAGCCACTTAAGTAATATAATTTTATATCACCATACACATTATGAAACACTAAAAAAGTTGAATATAGATTATAGAACAGCACTTTTATCAAATTTAATATTTTTGGTTGATAGAGTAGATGCTCTAACAGCACAACATAGAGTAAAGGATAAAAAAAATCTTGTATCAATTGCTGAAACTGTAAGAGATGAGATAAAAGCTCTTTCAGGAACATTTTTTGACCCAAAACTTGTAGAGCTATTTTTAGATGTTTCACAAAAAGAGTCTTTTTGGTTTAGTTTAGAAGAAGAAAACTTACACAGATATTTAGAAAATTATATTAAAAATTTAGAAGATAGTGAGCTTGATTTGAGTGGAATTGTAGATGTTGCAAACCTTTTTGCATTTTTTGTTGATGCAAAAAGCCCATATACAGCTGACCACTCTATGGATGTTGCAGAACTTTCAAAATTTATTGCTCAAAAAATGGGATTGGATTTTAAAACATCAGAAATGATAAAAATTGCAGGACTTCTTCATGATTTAGGAAAATTAAAAGTTCCAGATGAGTTAATTGAAAAACAAGGTGCATTAACTCATGATGAATTTAATACAATAAAAATTCATGTTTATGAAACTCATCAAATATTATCAAAAGTAAAAGGTTTGGAAGAAATTACACAGTGGGCATCGCAACATCATGAAAATTTAAAAGGAACAGGTTATCCATATCATCAAAAGAAAAATGATTTACCAATTCCATCAAGAATAATCGCCGTATCAGATATATTTCAAGCTTTAGCACAAGATAGACCATATCGAAAAGGTTTAAAACCTCTTCAAATTTTAAAAATTTTGCAAGATAAAGTTTTAAATGGTGAGTTAGATAAAAATGTTGTAAAAACTATTGAAGATAATATTCAAAAATGCTGGGAAATTTCGGTAAGACATTCACTAAAAATTGATGCTTAATAATTTAAAGCTTTACAAAAAAAGAGTTTGCAAAGCTCTAAATAGTATTTCAAACTCTTTTTTAAAAATTACTACAAAAGCTGGAAGAATAATTGTTAAAATAAAAAAGGCTATCGATATTTTTATTGGAAAACCAACAACTAAAAGGTTGAATTGTGGCATTGTTTTCATAATCATTCCAAAAATTATATCAGATAAAAGTGATAAAGCAATGATTGGAAAAGCGATTGTAAAACCCATAATAAATAGATGAGACATAGCTTTAATTGAGTATTTAACAACATCTCCTTCTAATACAAATGTCCCTATTGGTGAGCTTTGAATCGATTTTGCCATAAACTCTATCATTAAATGATGACCATCTATTAATAATAAAATTAGCAAAGCAATAAGAGTAAATACTTGTCCAACTATTGGAGATTGACTTTGAGTTTGAGGGTCAATTGTACTTGCCATAGAAAAACCCATTTGAAATGAGATTAACTCACCTGCAAAATGGAGTATATAAAATAACATTTGCAATACAAATCCAGCCAAAAATCCAAGCATAACCTCTAATAATATAACTGCCATAAAAGTATCAACTGTAAAATTATATGATGTAGCTGGCATTAATGGAAAAAAAAGTAGAGTTAAATAGAATGCAAATGCACCTTTTATAGAGACGGGAATTGTTGAGTAGTTGAAAATTGGTAAAAATACAAGTAGTGAAGAAAATCTAACAAATAGCAATAAAAATGCTAAAACACGATTTTGGTCGCTTAGAAATGATGCAAACTCTAACACTCTTTTAACTCACAATTTTCTAATTTATAACTTTTATTACACCTTTTTGCTAACTTCTCATCATGAGTTACTAAAAATAAAATAGCACTATTTTTTTCTATATAATCAAAAATATTATCCATAACTATCTTAGAATTTTCACTATCCAAATTTCCAGTTGGCTCATCTGCAAATATAATTTTTGGCTTTTTTGTCAAAACTCGTGCTATTGAAACTCGTTGTTGCTGACCACCTGATAAACTTCCAACTTGTTGATTTAAAATATTTTTAATATTAAATTTTTCCATCAACTCTAAATCTATCTCTTCTTTTGCCAATAATGAAGATATTTTTAAATTTTCAATTGCCAAAAAACCTCTCAATAGATAGTGAGATTGAAAAATTATCCCTACATCATCTCTTCTAATTTTCAAAATATCTTGCGAAGAGAGGGAATATAAATCTTTATCAAATAGCTTTACAACTCCATCTTTTGGCTTGAGAAATGTTGCTAAAATATGTAAAAGCGAAGATTTTCCACTTCCACTAACTCCAACAACAGCCATCGACTCTTTTGGAGATAGTGTGAATGATAAATTTTTAAATAGTGGATAATCAAATGAGTGTGATATATCAATAGCTTTTAGCATAGTTCCGATTTCCTTAAAATTTAAGTGAATTATACTTAATTTCAAAATAAATATAAATATAGAGAGATATAGGTTTGAAAATTTAAAAAGATAGTAAATTTTATAGTGGAATAAAAGTGGCTTTATTATAAAATAGAGTAACTTTTGTTGGAGAGTTTAATGCTTAATTTTAAAAATGGTAGTGAAGAGTTTTTGGCTAATTTGTCAAAGACTCTTGATGTGTGCAATAAAAAGGTGGATTTGTATTATGTTACACTTTCGGCACTTAAAAATATAGGAATAACTAAAGGTTTTATTGCGATTGTTGATGAAGCACTAAGTGGCAAACTTGTGGTTAGAGCATCTTTTAATATTGATGGAGCAAGTAATAAGATTTTAGGAGCAAGTACGACTGGTGAAATCGCAGAGTTTATCTCATTTCAAACTCAACAAACTATATATATAGAAAATATAGATAACTCAAATTATGGTTTAAGCGACCTTGTTTTGCGATTAAATATAAAATCTGCAATTTATACACCAATTTCAAAATTTGGAATTTTATCAGCAGTTTTTGATGAACTGTTTATTTTAAATAGTGATGAAATTGTAGTTTTTGAACAAGTAGCAAAACTTCTTTGTGACTCATTAGAGCGATTAAATAGAAGTGAGCATACTCATAATGAGACTCCAATTATAAAAAATGAGAGTGGATATTCACAAGATTTTATAGATGCCTTAAAAATTTGTATGAATACAAGTGATATAAAAGAGTTATCAGAAAAAACTCTAAACTACTCAAGAGAGTTTAGTGGAAGTGAGTTTGGATTTGTTGGATATTTAGACCCAAAAACTGGATATTTAATAGTTCCAACAATGACAGATACAATATTTCCACAATGCAAAGTTGATGGTAAAACCGTAATTTTTGAAAAAGCTGGTGGAATTGGTGGATATGTATTGGACAAAAAAGAAGCTGTTATTGCAAATGAACCATATAAACATATGGCAAGTGTTGGCACACCAACAGGACATGTTCCTGTTAGAAAATTTCTTGGAGTTCCTTGTATTTATAGAGAAAAAGTTGTTGGAATGATAGCTTTGGCTAATAAAATTGATGATTATAACTCTTATGATTTAGAAGTTGCAAAAGCTTTTGCATCTCTATATGCTGTTGCTGTTGGGAGATTTTTTGCACAAGAAGAGCTTATAGAAACAAAAGATAACTATATAAAATTATATAACGATGCCCCAATTCTCTACTATACAATTTCGCCAAATGGTGAAATATTACAAATAAACAATACAGCTACTCAAAAATTGAAAATTGATGGAATTAAAAATATAGATTATATTTTGTCAAATGAGTCTAAAAAGGTTTTTCAAAAAGAGATAAAAGATTTAAATATTTTAAAACAGAGTAGCTCTTTTGAAATTGAATATATGGTTGAGGGAAAAACTATTAGTGTGATTAACTCAATTATTGGTGATTTTGATGAGCGAGGCTATTTGATTGAAATTAGATGTACTTCCACTGATATTACAGAGCGAAAAGAAGCAGAAAAAGAGCTAAATCAACTAAATGAAGAGCTTGAGGATAGAGTAAAAGCGAGAACAAAAGAGTTAGAAGAGTCGCTAAATAGTTTAAAAAGAGCTCAAAAACAGTTGATAGAAGCAGAAAAAATGGCATCACTTGGAACTCTTGTAGCAGGAGTAGCTCACGAAATAAATACACCAGTTGGAATTGGAGTAACAGCAATTACATATTTAGAAACTATTACAAAACATTTAGAAGATTTATATAATAATAGTGAGTTGAGCGAAGAAGATTTAAGTGAATATTTAAAAACTTCAAAAGAGACAATAGAGTCAATATTTATAAATTTAAAAAGAGCAAGTGAGCTTATAAAAAGCTTTAAACAAGTAGCAGTTGATCAAACAAATGAAGAGATAAGAGAGTTTAATATAAAAGAGTATTTAAATGAGATAATGCTTAGTCTTAGAAATAGAATTAAAAAGACAAAACATGTAATAAATATTGAGTGTGATGACATTATAATTAATAACTATTCTGGAGCTTTTGCACAAATTATTACAAATTTAATAATTAACTCTCTAAATCATGCATTTAAAGGTGAAATGGTTGGAACTATTGATATTTTTGTTTCAAAAAGTGATGAAAATATAGTTTTGAAATATAAAGACAATGGAGTTGGTATTAAGCAAGAGTTTATAAATAGAGTTTTTGACCCATTTTTTACAACTGATAGAGAAAAAGGCACTGGATTGGGATTGCATATTGTATATAATTTAGTTACTTTAAAGTTAAAAGGTGAAATAAAATTTGATAGTAAAGAGGGAGAGGGAGTTAATTTTGATATAATATTTCCAGCGAATATTAAATAAGAAGAGGTTGGAATAAATGGAGAAGAAAAAATATACATTTGCACCTACAAAAATTTCAAAAAAGGCTATATTAGATAGCAGTTTAGAAAATTGGAAAGTTATGATTGTAGATGATGATGAGAGAGTTCATGATGTTACAAAACTTGTTTTGAGAGATTTTGTATTTGAAAATAGAAAGTTAGAATTTATTAGTGCTTATAGTGGTAAAGAAGCAAAAGAGTTAATTGTAAATCACAAAGATATAGCTTTGATACTATTAGATGTTGTGATGGAAGAAGATAATTCAGGATTGGAAGTTGTAAGATATATTAGAGAAGAGATTGAAAATAAATTAGTTAGAATAGTTTTAAGAACAGGACAACCAGGACAAGCACCAGAAGAGCGAGTAATAATAGATTATGATATAAACGATTACAAAGAAAAAACAGAACTTACAAATACTAAACTTTTTACAACAGTTCTATCATCACTTCGAGCTTGGCGAGATTTATATACAATTGAAAAAAATCGAGATGGCTTAAATAAAATTATAAACTCTTCATCAAATATTTTTAATGAACGACAATCTTTAAAAGAGTTTGCATCAGGAATATTAACTCAATTAATTTCTATCTTAAATCTTGACTCAAACTCTTTATATGCTCAAAGTGATGCTTTTAGTGCAACGGAGAAAGGGAGTGATTTTTTAATTGTTGCAGGAACTGGTAAATTTGAAAGTTTAGTTGGAAAAGTGATTGATAGCAAACTTGATGAGATAATTTTAGAACTTTTAAATAGTGCATTGGCGAATAAAAAAAGTGTTTTTCTAAATGGTAAATATGTTGGATATTTTACTACTCAAAGTGGAATAAAAAATTTACTTTTTATAAAAAGCAATAGACCATTAAATGATATGGATAAGAGTTTGATTGATATTTTTTCTACAAATGTATCAATCGCTTTTGAAAATTTTTACTTAAATCGTGATATTAGAGATACTCAAAGAGAAATTATAAATAGATTATCTGAAGTAGTTGAGCAAAGATGTGAAGAAGCAGGAGAACATGTTCAAAGAGTTGCACAACTGTCATATAAATTGGCTTTAAAATCAGGACTTACAAACTATGAATCAGAGCTATTAAAATGTGCATCACCAATGCATGATATTGGAAAAGTTGGAATATCAGATTCGATACTTTTAAAACCAGCAAAACTAACTCCAGAAGAGTTTGAAGAGATGAAGCGACATACAATCATTGGTTATCATTTATTCAAAGATTCAAAAAGAGAGATATTAAAAGCTGCAACAATTGTAGCTCATCAACATCACGAAAGATGGGATGGCAAAGGTTATCCACAAGGTTTAAGTGGTGAAGATATACATATTTATGGAAGAATTACAGCCATAGCTGATGTATTTGATGCACTAAGTTATAAGAGAGTTTATAAAAATGCTTGGAGTAGAGAAGAGGTTATAAATTTTTTAAGAGAAAATAGTGGGACACATTTTGACCCACGACTGGTTGAAATATTTATAAATGAGGTTATATCTGAAATATAAGGATTACTTTGTTTATAAAAGATGAAGAACTTTTTGAAATCAAAACAGATGGAAAAAATATCACAGTTATTCCAAAAGGTTTTTGGAGCAAAAATAATTTAAAAGAGATAGCTTTAGAGATACAAAAGTTAAACTCTAAAACTATCACTTTTGATTTAAAAAATTTAGAAACTATCGATACAGCAGTTGCAATTTTTCTGCTTGAAACCTCATCTAATCATATAAATGCAAATCAAAACATCAAAGATATTTTTGAACTTTGTGCTAAATTTAACTTAAATCCCATCCGTTTTAAACAAAAAAGGGTAATTCATAAATTAATTTTAAAGCTTAACAGTAAAATAGTTGAAAATTTCGCTCTTTTATTTGCTTTTTTATCATTCATTGGTGGAGTTTTTATATGGTTTTTAAAATCCATATTTAATCCAAAACTAATAAGATTTAAAGCAACACTTTATCATTTGCAAGAAAATGGATTAAATGCAGTTTCAATTATAATTGTTAGTTCGCTATTAATTGGAGTTGTTATCGCATATCAAGCATCTTTGCAGTTAAAGCAATTTGGTGCGAATATATTTATAGTTGAAATGGTTGTAATCTCGCTTGGAAGGGAGTTAGCACCACTTATTTGTGCGATAGTAATAGCTGGTAGAAGTTCATCTGCTTATACTGCTCAAATTGGTGTTATGAAACTTACCGATGAAATTGATGCTATGAAAACTTTAGGATTTAATCCTTGGAATTTTTTGATTTTGCCTCGTGTTATTGCTTTGGTTATTGCATTGCCACTTTTGGTAGTTGTGGCTGATGTTGTATCAATTTTTGGTGGAATGATAATTGCCAAAAGCGAACTTGGTGTAAGTTTTGAAGAGTTTTTGGATAGATTTAAAACGGTTGTAAATATGAAACATATAATAATAGGATTAATAAAAGCTCCATTTTTTGGGCTTATTATTGCTTTAATTGGTTGTTTTAGAGGTTTTCAGATTAGCTCAAATACAGAAAGTGTAGGAAAATACACAACAATTAGTGTTGTAAATGCGATATTTTGGGTAATCGCTTTTAATGCTATATTTTCAATACTGCTTACAGAGTTTGGATTATGATAAGAGTAGAAAATCTCACAACAGCTTTTGGCTCAAATATAATTCATGATAATATAAGTTTTGAAGTTAAAAAATGTGAAATATTTGGAATAATTGGTGGAAGTGGAAGTGGAAAAACAACTTTGCTAAAGCAGTTAATTTTACTTCAAAAGCCTCAAAGTGGCAAAATATATATATTAAATGAAGATATTACAGATATGAGTGAAAAAAAAGCAGATGAGCTAAAAAAAGAGTTTGGTGTTTTATTTCAATTTGGAGCTTTGTTTTCATCTCAAACTATATTAGAAAATGTGATGATACCCTTAATTGAGCATACAAATTTACCAAAAAATTTAATAGAAAAGTTAGCTCTCTTAAAAATTCAAATGGTTGGTTTAGCTAAAAAAAGTAGCTATTTGTATCCATCTCAAATTAGTGGGGGTATGAAAAAGAGAGCTGGACTTGCAAGAGCATTGGCACTTGACCCAAAAATACTATTTTTAGATGAACCAACAAGTGGGCTTGACCCATCAAGTGCGAGGGCATTTGAAGAGTTAATATTACGATTAAATAGAGATTTAAAAGTAACAGTTGTCATGATAACTCATGATAAAGATACAATAAAAAATGTTTTAACAAAAATAGCAATTTTGGGAAATAAAAAAGTTTTGGCAATTGGAACTTATGACGAGCTTTGTGAAAGTAATAGCGATTTAATTAATAGTTTTATGAAATAGAGGATTAAATGGAAAGCAAATTAGAGTATATTTCAGTTGGTTTATTTGTATTATCAATAGTTGTTGGTGCAATATTTTTTGCAATGTGGCACAAAAATTATTCACAAGATAGAGCTTATAACTATTATAGAATAGATACAACAGAAAGTGTAACGGGAGTTAATAAAAGAGCTACTGTAAAGCTTATGGGAGTTGTAGTTGGTGAAGTTGAAGAGCTTTTTATAAATCCCAAAAATAGTGAAGAGGTATCAATTATTATCAAAGTTGATGCAAATACTCCAATCAAAATAGATAGCTATGCAACTCTCAAAGCACAAGGAATAACAGGTTTATCTTATGTAGAAATAGAAGGTGGAAAAAATAGTTCAAAAATTTTAGAAACAGATAAAAACTTAGATAAAATGGCTATTATTCCATATAAATCTTCGCTACTTTCACGAGTTGATACATCGCTTTCATCAATTGTTGAGAGATTAGAAAAGCTACTTGATGCAACAACTAATATGATAAATAATACAAATAAGATTTTTAGCGAAAAAAATGTTCAAAATATAGAAAATATTTTGGATAATAGTCAAATTACATCAAAAAATTTGGCAACAATTTCAGAACTTATAATTCTTGAAAACAAGAAAATTTCAAAGCTAATTGTTGAATTGACAAACTTATCAAAAAATATTTCAAAAGTTACTAATGAAGATGTTGTAAATACACTAAATAGTATAAAAGAGAGTGCAAATTCGACAAAAGAGTTTATGAAAACATTAGAAGCAAAGAGCGATTTAGCAGGATTTGAAATAAAAAATATGTTGTCAAACAGTTTAATTACATTTGAAGATAGTATGTTTAGATTAAATACTATTTTAAAAAATTTAGAAGAGAGTCCATCAGATATTTTATATAAACGAACTAAACAAAATTTAGGACCAGGAGAAGTTGAATGAGATTTTTAATTTTACTATTTTTGACAATTTTAATAACAGGTTGTGAAGTTTTGCCAGAACCAGTTAAATCTACAAATAGTTTGAGATTAGATGAGGTAAATGTCAAAAAGTTTCAAACTATAAATAAAATCATATCTATTAAGATTATAGATTCTATCGCTTATGCAAACTCTACAAAATTTATATACAAAAAAGATGATGGAATTTATGATAAATATGCTTATTCTGTGTGGGATGAGCGATTAAGTAGTATGATAGAAAAGCTTTTAATTTCATCCATTAAATCATCAAATTTATTTAAAAATGCTCTCTCAACTCAATCAATTTCAAACTATGATTATATATTAGAAGTTTCGATTGATAAATTTGAACATGATATAAGTTGTAATTGTGTAAATGTTTGGTTATCTTTAAATTTAATCGATACAAAAACAAAAATTTCAATCGCAAATCAGAGTTTTAAAACCCAAAAAATCACAAAATCAGTTGATGCAAATGGAGCATTAACTGCATATAATGAAGCTTTAGAAGAGATTATAAATTCAATTTTAGAATGGTTATCAAATAGAAGTTTAGCTTAAGTGTAACTTTAATATAATCTGTAAAAAGGTCTTTTATGAAACTGCATAAATTATCTATAATAGTTTGCTTTTTATTATCAAATTCATATAGTGGTGAGTTAGAAAAATCTCTTCAACAAAAGCATTTAAATCAAATGCCTATGGATAAATTTATAAATTCTATGGATTTAGATGAGTTATCAGATTTAATTATTACAGATACAAAAGTGGCTCAATCCAAAAATAGTGTAACACAAAAGATTGAAGTAATTTATGATAGTGAATTTGATAAGTTTGGATATATTAGAAATATATCAGAGCTTTTAAATCACTCATCAGGACAGTTTGTAAATCTATTATCTCGAAATGATGCGAATTGGGGAAGTTATGCAGGACTTACTCCTAAATATAATAGCTATATGTTAAATGGTTTGCCTATGGATTCATTTGCAGATAGTTTGCATTTGGATTCTTGGGCATTTGAAAAGATTGAAGTTTATCGTGGAAGTGCTTCTGTGCTTTATTCAAACTATTTAACTATGGATTTTGCAGGAAGTGAAACACCATTAGTTGCAACTACAAACTTTATTTTAAAAGAAGTAAATACAGATTTAACACTACTTCAAAGTGGTTATGGAACTTTTAATACCAAAAATTTAAAACTTTATCATCAATCAAAAAAAGATAATTTATCATACTTTTTTGGTGGAACTATTGAACATTCAAACTATAATCAATATGGCTCTACAAACTCTTGGCTTCAAACTGTGGAAAATCCAAACTATTTAAATAGTAAAATTTATGGAAGAGTTGTAAATAATTTTGATAAAGATGGGCATAAAATTGCTCTTTTTATTCATCATAGTAAAAATGATGGAGATATTGGCAGACCAAATAGGGAGTTTAATCACAACTATACACTTTCAAATTTAGAGTATGATAATCCATTGAATGAGAGTTTATCACTTCAACTAAAAGGTGGATTTAGAGATTATGATAGAGAGTTTGAAAATGATGATTATCCAAATTCATTAAATTTAACAGCTATTTCAACTACAAAACAGCAAATTATACCAATTGATTTGCTACTAAACTTTACTCATAATCAAAAAAATATATTAACAGTTGGAACTGATTTACAATTTGCAAAATACAACACTTATCAAGATGGAATAAATTTAAATAGTGCGAAAGCTAATTCAAATGGATTTTATGCACAAGAGAAAATTATTTTGGATAAATTGGTTTTTAGAGTTGGAGCAAGATATGATACTTTGAAACACAAATATGATAAATTAGCAAAAATAACTCCTCTAAAAAGAGATGCAGAGTGGGAAAAAGCTCTATTTAGTATTGGAATTCGATATAACTTAAATGATGAGTTATCATTTTATGCAAACTCTGGCACAAGCTTTATTGCTCCATCAGCAAAACAAGTTGGAGGAACTATTATAAATCCTAATGATAGTGGGCAAATTGCAAACCCTTCACTTACTCCAGAAAATGGTATTGGAAGTGATATTGGAGTTGAGTATAATCCAACTACAAAACTATCAATATCTACGAGAGTATTTTTAAATCAAATAAAAGATGGAATAGTTGAAAGTGTAGTAAATCAATCACCATCACAAACAAAAGCTACAAATGCAGGAAATATTGAAGCAAAAGGTGTAGAATTTGATTTTAAGTATAAGATAGATGAAAATATCAAAACATTTTTTAACACAACTCTTACAAATAGTAGTGTTAAAAATCATATTTCTAAATCTGATGATAGTTCAAAAACACCATTTGTTGCAGATGTGATTTCAAATTTTGGTATTAGTTGGAGTAAAAATGGATTTATAGTTGATAGCTTACTTCAATGGATTGGAGACTATTATGATGCAACAGATAAGAGTAGTAGAGTTAAGTTTGGCTCTTATGAAGTGCTAAATATGGTTATTCAAAAAGAGTTAAAAAATAACTCAAATTATAAAATTAGTGGGATTTTGGAATTAAATAATATTACAAATAGAGAAGTGGATTTACCTTGGGGATTTGTAAATCAAAAAATAAATGGATATATGGGAGTTAGAGTTGTTTTTTAAAATTTGTGTAGCAATTTTTATATCTTGTTTTAGTTTGATGGCAAATGATTTATTAGAAGCAAAAGTCAAAACAGCTTATATATACAACTTTACAAAGTTTGTTGAGTGGAGTAATTTAAATGGTAAATTAAAAATTTGTATCGTTGGAGATGATAATATTTATAATTTATTGAGTGAAATTTCACAAAATAGTAGTTTTGAACTTTTTAAAAATTTTGAAATAGCTTACTCTAACTGTAATATTATCTACATTGGAGCAAATCAATCTAATCAAAAAGAGATTTTAGATAGTGTTATAAATTATGAAATTTTAACAATTGGTGAAATTGATGATTTTTTGGAAAAAGGAGGTGTTATCGAGCTATTTAGAGATGGTGCAAAAGTAAAATTTAATATAAATCTTGCTCAAGCCAAACATGCTAATTTAAAAATTAGTTCCAAACTATTAGAACTTGCAAAAAATGTGAAAAAGTAACTTAAAAAGAAGGGAAAAAAATGTTTAAAAATTTTGCTATTGTCGGTTTATCAGTTGCACTATCACAAATTTTAGTTGCAAATGAGTTGGTTTTGGAGAGTGGATGGAATATGATAACATCTCCAAAAAATGGGTATAAAGTTGATGTTGAATTACTAAAACAAAATGGTGTTAGCTCTCTTTATGGTTATAAAAGTGATGGTTATTACTCGCCAGAGTATATTGAGAGTGGTGTTGGATATTGGGTAAAAGCTAATAGTGCTATAAGATTAGAAATAGATAAATATGAGAGTTCTGAAAATGTAACAATTACGAGTATAATGGAAAATAGTAGTGTTGGTTGGAATTTGGTTGGAACACCAATTGAAACTACAAAAGAAGAGTTAAAATCACTTGGAGCAACTGCTATTTGGGCTTATGATGCGAGTGCTAAAAAGTATTTAGAAGATGATTTAATAAAAGCAAATAGTGGATTTTGGATGAAAAAAGAGAGTAGTGAAGTTGTTCCTATTCAAGCAAATGGTAAAAAATTGATTATGTTGTATCTGCTTGGAAGTGATTTAGAAAGCAATGGAAATGCTGGAACAAATGATTTAAATGAGATAGTTGAAGGTTACAATAAATTAAGTGATACTCAAAAAGAGAGTTTTGAGATGATTATCGCATTTGGTGGAGCAAAAAAAGAGAATTGGGAAGGTATTAAAATTGCAAATGTGAAACAGATTGTAGAAGATAGTCAAGATGGAATTTATGGAAATGGAGATAACTATTTATATAAAGATAGCAATGCAAATATGGGTGAGAGTAAAACTTTAGAAAATTTTTTAAGTTATAGTAAAGATATTGCAACAAAAAATAGAATTGCTATTCTTTGGGACCATGGTGCAAGTTATGGTGGTTATGGACCTGATGAAAACTTTGATAAAGTTATGTCTTTAGAAGAGATTGAGAGTGCATTTATTGGAGCTGGAGTTACATTTGATTTAATTGGATTTGATGCTTGTCTTATGGCAAGTGTTGAAAGTGCAAAATATATCAAAAAACATGCAACTTATCTATTAGCTTCAGAAGATTTAGAACCAGGGCATGGTTGGAATTGGAATCATGTTGTTACTAATTTTGTTACAAAAAATTCGATTGTTGATTTTGGCAAAAGTGTGGTTGATAGTTTTGTAGATAACTCATCTCATCCATATCAAGATGAAGGTAAAACTTTATCACTTGTGGAGTTAGCAAAATTAGATGCTCTGCTTAATGCTATGGATAGTGCTGGAGATATATTATCAAGTGGAATAAGTGATGATTTAACAAAAAATGGAGTTATAAATACAGACTCAATTGTCAGAGATTATGGTAAAAAACACTCTGGTGATGGACTTCCAATTTCAATAGATTTAAAGCATTACATAGAAACACTTTATAGCTCAATTGAAGACAGAGAAGCAAAATCAAAATTAGAAAGTATCAAAACTGCTTTAGATGATTATATTGTTTATGCAAAAGATGATGGCACAAGACCAAATAGCTATGGAGTAACAGTAGCTCCACTTCTAAAAGTTGCACAAAATGCTCAAAATAGCATTGTTATAAGTGATGGTTGGACAAATTTTTCAAATAGCTACACCTCTTTAAAAATAGGAGACATAGTATCTCCAACAGTTGCAGATATAAATTATAATGATAGTATGGATATTGAGCGAAGCACTCTTAGAACTATGTATGATGGAATTAGCTCAAATAGTGAAGGAATATCAGCAAACTTTAGTGATAGCAATTTATATGAAGTAAATGTTGTTTATGGTTTGGAAGATGTAAAAGATAACTCATTTATTCTACTTGGTGAGTTAAAAGCTTTGCAAAATAAAAATGGAAAATATTTTGCTCCAAAATGGAATAAAAAATGGTTTGCATTAAAAGATAGTAAAGATAGTGATAATTACACACTTATGCCACTATTTTTAGAAGATAGTTTTAATGGATTAGTTAGATATAGTGTAGATGTTGTGCATAATGGAAAAGATGCAATTATGGAGCTTTTGTATGATGAGAATAGTGATAAATTTATATCTCACAAAATTGTTACATATACCATTACAAAAGATGGAACTATTATATATAATAAAGATTCTAAAGATTTAAAAGCAGGTGATAAAATAGAGTTTTATTCGATGTCATTTAAAACTGATGAAAATGGTGATGAAGATGAAGGAGAATGGGTACCATTTGGTGAAATAACACTTGGTGGAAATGCAGAATTTTATACAAAAGAAGAAGATTTAGAAGGTTATAACTATCAATATTTTATGATAGGTTATGATATAAATGGAAATTATGCAACTACAAATGCAACTACGATAAAATAACCATTAGAGTGAAACTAAAAAGTTTCACTCTTAATTTAAAAAAATGAAACAATTATTTATAAGATTTAAAAAATTTGGTTTATATTTAAATAATTTTGATAAAATTCAATATAAAAATTAATAAGGTTAAATATGGCACGACCATCTCCAATAGATAAAGAGTTAAGCTTTGATAAAAACAGTTTTATAGTATCAAAAACAGATTTAAAAGGTGTGATAGTTTATGGAAATGAACTTTTTATAAAAATATCAGGATATTTAGAGAGTGAATTATTAAATAAACCTCATAGTATATTAAGACATCCAGATATGCCAAGGACAATTTTTAAACATCTTTGGGACAATATACAAAAAGGTGAAGAGGTTTTTGCATTTGTAAAAAATTTATCAAAAGATGGCTCATATTATTGGGTTTTTGCACATATTACTCCATCTTTTGATAATAGAGGTAACATTATTGGTTATCACTCTGTTAGACGAAAACCAACAAAAGAAGCGATAGAGTTAATAAAAACTTTGTATCAAGAGATTTTAGTTGCAGAAAAGAGTGGAGGTGTCGAAGCTGGATTTGCTATATTAAATAGATTTTTAGAAACAAAAGGAGTGAGTTATGATGAATTTATCCTCTCTATCTAACCTATCATCTCTTTCAAAAGTTCAACATGCAAATGTTATTTCACTTGTAATATTTACATTAACTTTAGCTTTTGAAGTTTATAGACATGGATTAGATTTTATTAGAATTGTGAATTTAGCAAATTTTGCACTTGGTTGGTTTATATTTATAAATATTAGAAAAGTTATAAATACTACACAAAAAGCAGCGGATATTATTTATAAGTTTGAAGAAGGAAACTTTGAATATAGAATTACCAATATCACCGACAAAGGTGAATTAAAAGAGTTATGTTGGAATTTAAATAATTTGGCCGACCAATTAGAAGTATTTATGAGAGAAATAAAAGCATCAGCTGATTGTGTAAGTCATGGTAAGTATTATCGAAAAATATTAGCAAATGGATTAAAAGGTGCTTTTGGATTTAATGCAGATGTGATAAATCGAGCTTTTAAAGGTATGGCAGATAATGATAAACAGATGCAAAGAAGCTTGTTAAATTATGAGTTAAGTTCTATTGGTAAAAATACAGCAACGGGTATGTATGTAATTCAGAGTGATTTAAATAAAAGTATTGATAGACTTAGAATAATTACGGAAATGAGTCAAGATACAGCAAAAGAATCTAATAAAAATTTAAGAGTTTTATCAGAGATGGTAAATGAGTTAAATGAGTTATTAGAAAAAATTGAGCATTCTCACCACTCAATAGAAGCTCTAAATGCAAAAACTAATGATATAAATTCGGTTGTTCATTTAATTCGAGAAATAGCAGAGCAGACAAATTTATTAGCATTAAATGCAGCAGTTGAAGCAGCGAGAGCTGGAGAACATGGAAGAGGTTTTGCAGTCGTTGCTGATGAAGTTAGAAAATTAGCAGAGCGAACTCAAAAAGCCACAGGAGATATATCAGCATCAGTTGCTGTTTTGCAACAAGAAACTGTTGAAAATTTGGAAAACTCTCTAATTATGTCAGAAATTGCAAAAAACTCAACAGCAACAATAGAAAGTTTTAAAGTAACTTTAGAAAAATTTAATCAATCAGCAAACAAGGTTGCAAAATCAGCAAATACAATAGAAGATACAGTTTTGGTAACTTTAGCAAAAATGGACCATGTAATTTACAAATCAAATGCTTATAATAGTATAACTTCAGGTAACTTAACAGGTGAGCTTATAAATCCAGATTTTAATAGTTTAAAAGGTTGGTATCAAGGTGTTGCAAAAGATAAGTTTGAATTTACAAATGCTTATGTAGCGATTTTGGAGCCAAGCGATAAAATTCATCAAATTGTAAAAGAGTCTATCTCATATATAAATCCAGATAAGATATTAGAAAAGAAAAAAGTATTGATTGAAAACTTCAAAACTTTAGAAGATGAGAGTTCAAAATTTATGGATTATATGAATAAAATGTTAGTAGAAAAAGAGCAAAAATATGAAAATTAGTCCAATAACTCCAAATCTACACAATACAAATAGAGATGAAATATTAAACTATTTTGAAGATAGCTACTCTAAATATGAAGATTTATTTACAATTCTAAAAAGTGATGAAAGCTTTTATGAACAACCAGAAAAGTTGAGACATCCATTAGTTTTTTACTTTGGACATACTGCTGTATTTTTTATAAACAAACTAATTTTAGCAGGATTAATAGACACAAGAGTAAATGCAGAGTTTGAAGCTCTTTTTGCAATTGGAGTTGATGAGATGAGTTGGGATGATTTAAATCAATCAAACTACAGTTGGCCAAAAATCGATGAAATTAGACAATATAGAAATGAAGTTAGAGAAATAGTTAAAAATTTAATAAAAACTCTTCCACTAAATTTACCAATTGATTGGGATAATCCATTTTGGATAATTTTAATGGGAATTGAGCATGAGCGAATTCATCTTGAAACTTCATCAGTTTTAATTCGACAGTTAGATATAAACCATATAAAACCCAAATTTAGAGAATGTGAAGAGTATAGTTTAATTTATCCACAAAATGAGTTAATTAAAGTTAGTGGTGCAACTTTCAAACTTAGCAAAGATGATAAATATTATGGTTGGGATAATGAGTATGGAGAGCATACCGCAATAGTTTATGATTTTTTTGCATCTAAATATTTAGTTAGTAATGGCGAATTTTTAGAATTCGTAAATGATAATTGTTATAATAAATTGGAGTTTTGGAGCGAAGAGGGAAAGCGATGGTTAAATTATACTTTAGCAAAACATCCAACATTTTGGATAAAAGATGGTGAAAATTATAAACTTAGAACTATTCAAAAAATTATAGATTTGCCTTTAAACTTTCCAGCAGAAGTGAATTTCTTAGAAGCTGAAGCTTTTTGTAACTATAAATCTAAAAAAGATGGTAAAAATTACAGATTGCCAAGCGAAGATGAGTATTATCGACTTTATGATGTTTCTACTATAAAAGATGCAAATATAAATTTAAACTTTTTTTCTCCAACTCCTGTTGATAAATTTAGTTTTGGAGATTTTTATGATGTAGTTGGAAATGTTTGGCAATGGAGTTGCACACCAATTTATCCATTTAATGGTTTTAAAGTGCATAAAATTTATGATGATTTTACAACTCCGACATTTGATACAAAACATAATTTAATCAAGGGTGGCTCATTTATTTCAACTGGAAATGAAGTTATAAAAGAGTCTCGATATGCTTTTAGAAGACACTTTTTTCAACATGCTGGATTTAGATATGTAGTTGGCGAAGATATTAAACATTTTGACACTGAATTTAATGAGCTTAGCGAATTAATAGAAGAAGATTTTAACTTTGATTACTCGAAACTTTATAATCTAATTTCTAATTTAAATATTAAATCAAAAGCTTTAGATATTGGTTGTAAAAGTGGAAATTTCACATTTCAATTAAGCAATATTTTTGATAGTGTAGTTGGTATTGATTTTAGTGCAAGAGTTATTCGATTGGGTTTAGAGCTTAAGCAAAATAACAGACTAAAATATAGTAATGGTGAAGTGATTTTAGGAAATTGCAATAGAGATAGAGTTGATTTTTTTCAAGCAGATGCTTCAAATCTTAAACCAATTTTTAAAAATTATGATTTAATTATTTGTAGAAATTTTGAAACTCTCTATAACAAATCTAAATTTTTAAAAGAGTTGGATTTGCGACTAAATGATGGAGGATATTTTGTGCTATTTTCAAAAGAAAAAGTGGAACTAAATATGAGACTGATTTTTGATGATAATTTGGTTCAGATATGGCAAAAATAGAGTTTATCAATCGTAAAAATAGTCAATCTTTAAAATATGATGGAATGAGTGGATATTTTGGAAGAGATGATTTGTTACCATTTTGGGTTGCTGATATGGATTTTAAATCTCCAAATAGTTTAATAAAAGAGATAAAAAAAAGAGCAAAACATGAGAGTTTTGGTTACACATTTTATAATGATGAATATTTTGACTCTATCAAATCATGGCTCTTAAATCGTGATAAAATAGTTATAAATCGTGATGATATTATTCCTATAAAGTCCGTTGTAAATGGAATTACTATTGCAATATTAGCTTTAACTAAAGAAAAAGATAGCATAGTTACACAAACTCCCACATATTTTCCATTTTTTGATATTATAAGAGAAAACAATCGTGAATTAATACCTAATAAAATGGTTTTTGATGGTGAAAAATATAGAATAGATTTTGAGAATTTAAAAAAATCTATCAAAAAAAATACAAAAATTTTACTACTTTGTAATCCTCATAATCCAACAGGTAGAGCATTTAGTAAAGATGAGTTAAACATTATTTCAAATATTGCAAAAGAGAGAAATTTAGTTCTGATTTCAGATGAAATACACTCCGATTTAGTCTATTCTCCAAATATTCATACACCATTTTATGCAATAGATGAAAATGCAATTGTGCTAAATTCGCCAACAAAAAGTTTTAATATTTCTGGAATTGGTGAAGGTTATGCAGTTATTAAAAATAGCGAATTAAGAGAAAAATTTATTGGAAAACAGCATGCACTACACATTGGTTCAACTAATATTTTTGCAAATTTAGCTACAATTTCTCTTTATAAACATTCAAAAGATTATATTCAAAAATTAAGAAAAAAACTATATTCAAATATAGAGTTTGTAGAAAAAAGTTTGAAAGATAGTAAAATTAGCTTTGTAACTCCAGAAGCGACATATCTTTTATGGCTTGATTTTAATAAAGTTTCAAAAACTCATTTAGAGATAAAAGAGTATTTTCTAAACTCTAAAATTG
>DZAY01000063.1 GCA_022729735.1 Helicobacter cetorum | reverse complement strand
TACATGAGATGTATTGAAACCTAAGTATTAAAGAATTTAGAGATAGATTATTAATTTTAACCTATACATGAGATGTATTGAAACAAAATGCTTTTAAAGGCTATTTGAGAAGTTTAGAAATTTTAACCTATACATGAGATGTATTGAAACTATGCTCCAGCTCCTGCCTTTTTTGATTTTTTTGATTTTTAACCTATACATGAGATGTATTGAAACAAAATTTCTTTATGCTTTCCTGCAAACATCTTAGCTTTTAACCTATACATGAGATGTATTGAAACATAGGGATTTTAACAGAGATTCTTATCCCAGTTGCCTTTTAACCTATACATGAGATGTATTGAAACTATTGACCATGTTCGCTATTTGAGTATTTGTGAGAGTTTTAACCTATACATGAGATGTATTGAAACTCTTAATTTTACTTAACCAATTCGTTAAAAACTCTTTTTTAACCTATACATGAGATGTATTGAAACTAATTTAAATTATGCAAGTTTTAGACAATATTTGTTTTTAACCTATACATGAGATGTATTGAAACCTTTCATTTTTTATCGCATAAACATCTTTTCTTTTTTTAACCTATACATGAGATGTATTGAAACTCTTTTAATTAAAAAAATTAGAGATAAAAAAAATGATTTTAACCTATACATGAGATGTATTGAAACCTTTTTGCTGTTGTACCTTGTAGCTCTGTTATTTTTTTTTAACCTATACATGAGATGTATTGAAACGTTCCAAAAATTTTAGCAAAAATTTGCAATTTATCGTTTTAACCTATACATGAGATGTATTGAAACTTGAAAATATCTATTATATTTCTAAAACTTCCATCTTTTAACCTATACATGAGATGTATTGAAACAGAACTTTTTAATAAACCATATTGGATTCCTTTTAACCTATACATGAGATGTATTGAAACGCTAAAATGTGGTCTGTTAATGCAAATCTAGGGATTTTTTAACCTATACATGAGATGTGTTGAAACATAAATTTTTGGATAAATGAGTGGGCTTCCATTTGATTTTAACCTATACATGAGATGTATTGAAACTAAAAATTCTCTTACAACTCTTAAAAGTTCTACTATTTTTAACCTATACATGAGATGTATTGAAACTCGTAAAGACGATACTTATTCTCATAGCTTATTTTTTTTAACCTATACATGAGATGTATTGAAACAAATTTTTAAACTCTTTATAGTCTATTAAATCTAATTTTTAACCTATACATGAGATGTATTGAAACAAAGTGGTTAAGAGAAAGCGATGAGAAATTAAAATTTTAACCTATACATGAGATGTATTGAAACGTGGGTTTGCTAGAGTGTTAAAACTCTAAAAAAATTTTTTAACCTATACATGAGATGTATTGAAACATGATAAAATATTAGATAGTGCTATTTGTATGTTCACTTTTAACCTATACATGAGATGTATTGAAACGGGAATTTAATGTATGAACTAGATGAAAAGTTGCAAATTTTAACCTATACATGAGATGTATTGAAACGTAGCGAAAACAAAAAAACTAAAATTATAAAAGGAATTGGTTTTAACCTATACATGAGATGTATTGAAACAATGGCGCAAATTAAAAAAAAAGGATATAACAGATGTTTTAACCTATACATGAGATGTATTGAAACCTACCACAAAAGTTATTGTGGCTATTAAAATAAAGTTTTAACCTATACATGAGATGTATTGAAACCCTAAGCTATTAGTAATTACTTTCTTGTTTAATGCTTTTTAACCTATACATGAGATGTATTGAAACACACGAATATGATGTGAGTGCAAAATTTGTAGGTAATTTTAACCTATACATGAGATGTATTGAAACCAAATATGAGCCTTTTTATGATGGTTGGCATCACGATTTTAACCTATACATGAGATGTATTGAAACATAGCTTCAGAATCATATTTATAAACTGGAAATAATTTTTAACCTATACATGAGATGTATTGAAACAAAATTCCTTGCATTGTAAGTTTAGTATCATTACTTTTTTAACCTATACATGAGATGTATTGAAACTTAGGTGTTAGCTCAATAAAGAGATTATTATCAATTTTTAACCTATACATGAGATGTATTGAAACAATAAAATAGAGTTACTTCAAAAAATAAAAGATTTTTTTAACCTATACATGAGATGTATTGAAACAAGATACACAACTGACATTTATAATATTGATTTGCTTTTAACCTATACATGAGATGTATTGAAACTTATCTTGTTTTACTCTAATTTCACTATCTAGCAGAGTTAATTTTAACCTATACATGAGATGTATTGAAACCCACTTGCAATTAATGTTTCTCCTTTTTTTAATATAAATTTTAACCTATACATGAGATGTATTGAAACTTTCCACCAATAGAAGATAAAATGATATTCTTACCTTTTTAACCTATACATGAGATGTATTGAAACAAAAAGTTTTTTAAAAATCCATGTTTTGTGTGTAAAAATTTTAACCTATACATGAGATGTATTGAAACCATTCTCTAATTCAGCCCATTTTGTCGAAACATCTTTTTTAACCTATACATGAGATGTATTGAAACTTGAGTTAAAAATTTGATGTTGCAAAAGAGCTTCTAGTTTTAACCTATACATGAGATGTATTGAAACTAATCTAACATTATATTTAGTTTAGCTAATTTAAATTTTAACCTATACATGAGATGTATTGAAACTTTAATAGATTAATTGCCTCTTGTGTTTGTAGCATTTTTTAACCTATACATGAGATGTATTGAAACCTAGAGCAAGGTTTAGGTGGAAAAGAACTTGATAAATTTTAACCTATACATGAGATGTATTGAAACTATGCAATATTTCCTCTTTTAGCTTCAGTTTGCCATTTTTAACCTATACATGAGATGTATTGAAACAACAAAAAACGATGATTGGGTAGGAGATGCAAAAAATTTTAACCTATACATGAGATGTATTGAAACCTAACTAAAACTTTAACTTCCATTATTACCATTCCATTTTAACCTATACATGAGATGTATTGAAACGCATAAACAATGGAATTAGAATATTACTTAATCACTTTTAACCTATACATGAGATGTATTGAAACCTTAAATATTTATGAATATTGTCATAAAAATCATCTTTTAACCTATACATGAGATGTATTGAAACCATTTGATAAAAATGCAAGTGATAAAGCTTTAACTCTTTTAACCTATACATGAGATGTATTGAAACAATCAATTTGAAATTTCACTTGATAGAAAAAATTTATTTTAACCTATACATGAGATGTATTGAAACGAGTAATATAAATGATAGTTATAAGTTGCAAATAATTTTAACCTATACATGAGATGTATTGAAACAGTGCTTTTTGAATATTTTGAATATTTTTTTAACCTATACATGAGATGTATTGAAACAAAAAATCAAAAAAATCAAAAAGGCAGGAGCTGGATTTTAACCTATACATGAGATGTATTGAAACGCGACTTTTCCTGAAATAACTGAAATTTTTCAACATTTTAACCTATACATGAGATGTATTGAAACAAATTTCCAATGTTGTAAATTGTGTGTGAGTTTGAATTTTAACCTATACATGAGATGTATTGAAACGTTTCAAAAACGAAAAGTTGCAGCTATACAACAATCTTTTAACCTATACATGAGATGTATTGAAACTCTTGGTGCACAAATACAAACACACCGCGTAAACCTATTTTTAACCTATACATGAGATGTATTGAAACCATTAAAAAATGGATAATTATAATCTTCTATATATGTTTTAACCTATACATGAGATGTATTGAAACTCGTGAGAATAATTTTTGAAGGCATCCTTGATTGCTTTTTAACCTATACATGAGATGTATTGAAACCTTTCGTTCTGGCATAAAATTATATCTTTATTTGTTTTAACCTATACATGAGATGTATTGAAACAAATTTCCAATGTTGTAAATAGTGTGGAAATTTGAACTTTTAACCTATACATGAGATGTATTGAAACAATAATTGAAATTTATAAGTTGATAAATTTGCTCTTTTTTAACCTATACATGAGATGTATTGAAACGATTGAAGCACAGGAATGTAACCTTCGTTACAAGGATTTTAACCTATACATGAGATGTATTGAAACGACTTAAAAGTCTGCCAACATCTTTTGCTGTGTGTTTTTAACCTATACATGAGATGTATTGAAACCAATTTCCTCCATCACTATCGTTTAAATAAAAATTATTTTAACCTATACATGAGATGTATTGAAACAATTGAGCTAATCCCATTCCAGCTCCAATTGTTTTATTTTTAACCTATACATGAGATGTATTGAAACATAAAACTTTTGTTCAAAAATCTGTTTTAAAAGAGCTTTTAACCTATACATGAGATGTATTGAAACTCTCTTTTATAATTACATTTGTCTATTAGAACTTGTTTTTAACCTATACATGAGATGTATTGAAACCAGAAATGACGAAAAAATAAATAAGTTAGATAGATTTTAACCTATACATGAGATGTATTGAAACTTGTTAAAAGTTGTGTGAGTATGGCTTGTTGGTGAATTTTAACCTATACATGAGATGTATTGAAACAAACCCACTAATTTGTTTTCTCTAACTGCACCAGTTTTTTAACCTATACATGAGATGTATTGAAACGCCCAAGCTCTTTTAAGGGCTTGAGACATATTAACATTTTAACCTATACATGAGATGTATTGAAACGCTTCGCCAGTAGGTGGTTTTTGAAATAACTTTATCTTTTAACCTATACATGAGATGTATTGAAACAATGTGGGGTGGATTAGATTATTATGTACTTTTGCCTTTTAACCTATACATGAGATGTATTGAAACCTGTTAAAAATTGCAAAATTACAGAATTAAAAGAAATTTTAACCTATACATGAGATGTATTGAAACAATATCCCACTTCCCTTATTTGCTGTAGCCATAAAGTTTTAACCTATACATGAGATGTATTGAAACTTGCTATTTCCAACTTTTAAAACCGCCCCAGCTTGTTTTTAACCTATACATGAGATGTATTGAAACCAAGCTACAATCGAAGCGGTTAATGAAGCAATTTTAATTTTAACCTATACATGAGATGTATTGAAACATTTGAGCTGTCTCATCTGCGATAACACCACTTATTTTTTAACCTATACATGAGATGTATTGAAACAGTTCAATTAAAAGATTATATTACTCGTTTGGAATTTTTTAACCTATACATGAGATGTATTGAAACGAAATTTTTTGAATATCTTGAAGTGAGATAGTATCGTTTTAACCTATACATGAGATGTATTGAAACCATTTAAGTTTCTAAAACCTATATCGTAATCATCTCTTTTAACCTATACATGAGATGTATTGAAACATTGTGCCGCGCATTTTAGCTTTTGGATTTTTATTTTTTAACCTATACATGAGATGTATTGAAACCTTACAGCCGAAACTAGTATGGCTAAATTTAGTAAATTTTAACCTATACATGAGATGTATTGAAACTTTCCTCTGCTTCTTTGCTAATACCTTCATCTGTTATTTTAACCTATACATGAGATGTATTGAAACTTGTAAAGCTTTAGCTGTAATTAACTAAAAAATGGATTTTAACCTATACATGAGATGTATTGAAACTCGTGGCAAAAGATAGATAATAGCTGTGTAAATTGCTTTTAACCTATACATGAGATGTATTGAAACACAGTGATTAAATTGCCTTTAGGTATTCCTAAAAGCTTTTAACCTATACATGAGATG
>DZAY01000012.1 GCA_022729735.1 Helicobacter cetorum | reverse complement strand
GATACTGCTCTTCTTCAAGAGTGGGAAAGTAAGACGCTGCCAAGGTAAGAACTTCTTTTTCTTCTTAAAATTATAAATCAAAACATATTTATTTTTGTAAATATTTTATTTAATTTAATTAAAAAATTAGCATATATTAATTTTTTTTATTCTATAGATTTAATCTAATTAACTTTTAAAACTATTTATTTGAATATTTTATTACTCAACTCTATTATTTATTAGTATCAATTAAAATTTATATTATTATTGTTGATGTCTTTTGTTATATATAAATTAATGATAGCTATCCACTCTTCTACCGTGGATTAATTTATGTGGTTATATAGAGAGCTGAACAATAGATTTAAGATGGCTATGTTGGATGAAAATATGACGACTTATTGTTATTTTCATATATGATATTTTTGTGTATGTTATTTGTTGTTTATTGTGTTTTTGTATATAATATGGACTTAATAAATAGTTAGCAAAGGAAATAAAATATGAGTTTAAAATACTGGGAATATTTTCTTAGTATTGAATATGACTTGGGAAAATGTACGAAATTCATTGAATTTGATACTATAAACTATGATACTTTTTCAATCGAGCTTGCTAAGATCATTATCTCTACATCGGCAGAGTTTGAAAATGTTGCTAAAGATTTGTGTAAATTAATAAAACAAACTTTAAGTCAAGATAACATTGTTAATATTTATCCAATTTTACTTCAAGAGTTTTCAAACTTTTGTAATATTGAAATTAGTATCCCAAGATATAGATTACAATTTAAACCTTTTACTCTTTTCAGGAAAAAAGCCATCTTTGAAACATTATACTAATTTTGCTATTACTGAATTTTAATTATCGAACTCAGGTTAATAGATTTAAAAAACGAGTTAAAAAATGGAACAGCTCGATTGCCATTTTAACTCATTTTGCTGTTTTAATTTATAACTTCATCACTATTATTAGGAACACCAATAGCATATCCAACATCTTTTACAGTGTGAATAAAATCTACTTCTAACTTTTTTCTAAGTCTATATACAATATTTCTAATTGCTGGTTCAGCACCATCTTTTCCATATTTTCCTTCTTTTATGATAGTAGAAGCTAACTCTTTTGTTACAATATTATCAGGTCTATTTAAGAATAGTTCGATGAATTCATTTTCAAGTCTTGTCAAGTAAAAAATTTCATCACCATTTTTGATAATAGCCTTTTTCATAAAATCATAATATAACTCTTCAGTCAATCTAATTTTTAGTAGATTTAATTTTTCAAGTTTTTTGACAGATTGCTCAAAAGCACTCATTAACTCTTCATAAACAACAGGTTTTTCAATATATTTTATTACACCAAGCTCTATTGCTTCCAATAATTTCTCTTTTTCCGTATGCCCACTTACAACAATAATAGGAATATCACTTCCATCTCTTATAAATTTTGCAACCTCAAAACCATTAATAATTGGCATTGAATAATCTAAAAGTGCGATTTGCACACTTTTTTGATTATACAATTCAAGTGCCTCAAGTCCATTTTTTGCAACATATATTTCACCAAATAGTAATTTTAAAATCCTCATAACATGTGTTCTTACACCATCATCATCTTCAGCATATAATATGTTAAGATGTCTCAATACACTTCTCATACTCATTTTTCTCTCCTTATTATTAAATTTAAGCCATTTTGACCATTTATGATATTTAAATACCAGTTAGACTTTTTAAGAATATCTCTACACATTTTAAGTCCTAATCCATTTTGATTAAACTCATTTAAACTTTTTAAAGTTAAATTATCACAGCCTCCACAATTATCACCAAAGATTATCTCATCTTTTTTGATATTAACTACTAATTTAGGATTTATAATAGCTCTTTTTTTGGCAATATTAATCACATTATTTATAATATTTAACCACACATTCATCCACTCATTTTTAATGGCTACTATTTTAATATCTTCTTCTTTATTAATTTCTAATTGTAACTTATTATATTTTATGTTTCTATCCATAATTTTTATAATTTCGGTAATTGAATCACTTATACTAAATTCTCTTAACTCGTTTGAAACTTTATAAAAATCTAAAAAGCTTCGCATAGTATCGCTCATAAATTTAATACCTTGTTCTATCTCTTTTGTGTAAGCCCTTAGTTCATCTTCATCTATTTTTATATCATAATCAAGTTTTGTCATAATCTCCATATTTACAGAAGATATAGCATAGAGTCCATCTCTCCATTGATGAGAAATGTTTGCAATTAGTTCAACTAATTCAGCTTGTTTTACTTTTTCAAACAATATTTTTTGTTGTTCTATATTTTTTTGAACTTCATAAGCTACTCTTTTTCTAAGCATATAGTTCCAAATAAACACAACTAAAAGTGTGCTAAATAGTGCCAAAAATATATAAACACCAATTGTAAAATTTGTAACTTTTTCAATTACAATAGTTACATGTTTATTTACTATCTTATCAATATCATCTTCACTAAGAGTAGCCACACCTTTATTTAAAATATCTCTCAAAATTACCTCATTTTTTAATACACCAATTCTAAGTTTGTTTTCATAACCTTTAATTTCACCTACAATTTTTAAATTAAAAAGTCCATCTTTTTTGATAGTATGTGCTGCAACGATTAATGACCTAAGAGTTAAATCAACTTTTTTATCTTCTATTAATTTAAATGCTTCATTTTCGCTACTAACAGGAATTATCGTAATATTTGGAAAATCTCTTTTAAAAAACTCTTCCATAGCAGTTCCCGTTGGTAATGCCATAGATGCTTTTATTTTTGAAATATCATCTATATATTTAGTATCAATTCTACCAACTAACACATTTGGGTCTTTAAAAATTGGCTCTGTAAATATTAGCCACTCTTCTCTTTTTGGTGTTTGATTTAAAAAACTCAATATATCACATTTTCTATGTTTTGAGTATTCAATACTTTCATCCCAATTAGATGTTTTTACTAATTCTATTTTGATATTTAATCTTTCTGATATTAGATTTATAATGTCTGCTGATATGCCTTTATGTTGTCCATTTTTATCAATAACTTCAAAAGGTTCCCAATCTGGATCGACACACATTTTTATTACACTTTTGTGATGTAGATAAGTTTTTTCACTATCAGAAAGCTCAATCGCATTTAAAGATATATTAAAAATTAGTAAAAAAAGTGCCACTTTTTTCATAAAAAGCCTTATTTTATGCTATTTGATATTTTAGCAGATTTTTTCTGATTTTTTCTATCTTGCCATTAAATTTGATATTAATACGATTTTAATTAAATTTAATAACTAAAATCATAAGTATTGTTTATATTTTTAATAATTTTATATTATAAATTTTTATTTTTATTATTTGCTTTATATACAAATGCTAAAACAACTGATACAGCTTTATATAAATTAGATGGTATTTCATCATCTAATTTTACATTTTTATATAAATCTCTTGCAAGTGGTGGATTTTGAACAATTTGCACTTGGTTCTCTTTTGCTAAATCTATAATTTTAAATGCTAAATTATCAATTCCTTTAGCAACAACTCTTGGAGCTTTTTCTTTTGATTGGTCATATCTTAGAGCTACTGCATAGTGAGTTGGATTTGTTATAACGACATCTGCACTTGGAATAGATGATAACATTCGCTTTCTTGCTGTTTGCATCTGTATTTGTCTAATTTTTCGCTTTATTTCAGGATTTCCTTCCATATTTTTAAACTCATCTTTTATCTCTTGTTTGCTCATTTTGAGTTTATTAAAATATTGATACCTTGATAAAAATATATCAACAAGTCCAAATACCATAAATATAGCTAACATGTAAGCAATAATTAACCAAATTTTTTCTTTTAACCATACTAATTGGTCTCTCAAATCAAACATAGCAACAGTTTGTAACTCATTTATAAACAGTAAAAATACAACCATGCCAACTGTAAATGAGATAGAAACTTTTAGAGTAATCTTAATTGCCATTATCACTTTTTCCATAGAAAATAGATTTTTCAATCCATTAATTGGGTCAATTTTTTCAAATTTTGGCATTATTGGCTCTATGCTAAAAAGAAAGCCAAATTGCATTACATTTGATAAAATTCCAGCAATTAAGAGAGGAATAATAATAGGAAGTAAAATTATAACCATCTCTTGTGCTGTAAAAATAGTTAAATTTAAAATCATTTCAACAGTAATATCTGTTTCAAAAAATTGTAAATATTGGATATACATTTTTTCAAGTCGCTCTGTTATGAATTGAAAAAATATAATAATTACAGCTGAAGAGACCAATAATCCTATAAATCCTCCAAAATCTTGACTTTTGGGAACATTGCCTTTTTTTCTGGCATCATCTATTTTCTTATCGGTGGGTTCTTCCGTTTTTTCTTCATCATCACCCATTTACTACTCCATTTTCATTGAGAAATCAAGCCAAGTTGCTTGGTGAATTAAACTTCCACTGCTAATAAAATTTACACCACTTTTAGCATAATTTCTAATATTTTCTAAATTTATATTTCCACTCGCTTCTAAAATAGTTTGAGGATAATTTTCATCTCTAAAATTTACAACTTCACTGCATTCACTGACACTCATATTATCGCACATTACAATATCAACTTCATAGCTCATAACCTCTTTTGCAAACTCTACACTTCCAGCTTCAACTTCTATTTTTGTAGTAAATGGAATAGATTTTCTTGCATTTTGTATAAACTCTTTTAAATTTTTGATATGTTTTAAATGGGTATCTTTTAACATTAGAGAATCATCTAAACCCATTCTATGATTTATCGCTCCACCAACTCTTGATGAATATTTCTCAAAAACTCTCAAATATGGTCTTGTTTTTCTTGTATCAAGTAGTTTTACATTTAAATCAGAAATTTTATTTACAAATTTTCTAACATTAGTTGCAATTCCACTTGAGTGTTGTAGAGTATTCAAAAATGTTCGCTCAATTAAGAGTAAATCTCTAAATTCACCAATAATTTTTGCAATCAAATCTCCTCTATTTAGCTCATCTCCATCACTTTTAAAAAACTCTATTTCACAATTTATAATATTTTTAAACTCGCTAACATAAGCTATACCACTTAAAATCCCATCTTCTTTTGCTATGATATTTGCTACTACTTTTTTTTGTGGAGCTAAATTATAAAACAAATCACCTCTACCAATATCTTCTTTTAAAGCATTTCTAATAAACTCCAACTCTAATAAACTACTACTCAACATTTCTTGATGCTTTGATAAGTGTATCAAGTAATTTTAATTTATCAACAGGTTTTATAAGTTTATATTCAGCCAAAGAAGTATGGTGTTCATCATCTTCAAAAGCTGTTAATATTATAATTGGCTTACTTGGTGCAATCTTTTTTATCTCTTCAATCATAATAATTCCATTCATAATTGGCATTTCAATATCTGTAATTATTACATCTGGAGATTTTTCTATAAATTTTTCTAAACCATCTTTTCCATTTTCAGCAATAAATAGCTCTTTAACTCTTCGTTGTAAGATTTTTTCAAATGCTTGTCTCGTAAGCACCTCATCTTCAACATACAAAACTCTTAGCTCTTTAACTCTTTCCATATTATCCATTCAAAAAACCTTTATAATAAAATGAGCGGTTCATCCATCTCTTTTGGTATTTCTAATCCCATTAATTTTAAAACAGTTGGAGCAATATTATTTAATCCACCATTAGAAACATTTTGCACTCTACTATCATCTACAAAGCACCAAACTTCTCCTATTGTATGATTTGTTAGAGTTTCTCCATTTATAGTTCTCATCTCTTCACAATTGCCATGGTCGCTTGTTAAAATAAATGAGTAGTTATGCTCTCTTGACTTTTCTAATACTCTGCCAATCTCCTTATCAACTGCTTCAACAGCCATAACTCCTGCATCATATACTCCAGTATGTCCTACCATATCGCCATTTGCAAAGTTTGCAACAATAAAATCATAACCTGACTCAACTCCTTTTATAATATTATCTGCAATTTCTACAACACTCATACTTGGTGCTAAATCGTAAGTTTTAACTTTTGGACTTGGAACTAATACTCTCGTCTCATTAGCAAATGGCTCTTCAACTCCACCATTAAAAAAGAATGTAACATGAGCATATTTTTCAGTTTCTGAAGTGTGTAGTTGTCTAAGTCCTGCTTGGCTTATAACTTCTGCTAATGTATTTTTTGGGCTATCTTTTGGAAATAGAATAGGAAAAGTGAATTTACTATCATATTCTGTCATGGTGATTAAATTTATCTTTTTAAAGTTTCGTTTAAATTCACTAAAATTTTCTTCACCTAATGCTTTTACAATTTCTCTCGCTCTATCACTTCTAAAATTTGCAAATAGCACACCATCACCATCTTTTATTCCACTAAAACCATTAAATGATGCTGGTTCTATAAACTCATCTGTAATATTTTTTGAATATTGCTCTTTTATATAATCACAAATATCTATATTTAACCCATTAGCTCCCTCATATGCTCTGTAAGCTTTTTCAACTCGCTCCCATCTATTATCTCTATCCATTGCATAAAATCTACCTGAAACTGTTGCAATTTCTAAATTTTGGGCTTTTATCATATCTATGTAACTTATTGCTGAAGTTGGTGATACATCTCTTCCATCTGTAATTACATGAACATAAACTTTTTTGCCAACCTCTTTTGCAATATTTGCAACTCCAATAATATGCTCAATATGTGAATGAACTCCACCATCACTAACTAATCCAATAACATGAATATCACTACTACTATTTAAAAAACTATTTAATTTTTCATCTTTTTTCAAAGAGCCATCTTTTAATGAAAGAGAAATTTTTACTAAATCTTGATACAAAACTCTTCCACTACCAATACTCATATGCCCAACTTCACTATTTCCCATTTGTCTATCTGGTAATCCCACACTAAGTCCTGAAGTTTTCACCATTCCATAAGGAACATTTGCAAATAGACAATCATAAGTCGGTTTTTTTGCATTATAAAAGGCATTAAACTCCTTTTGTGGCGAATAACCAATACCATCAGTAATTAATAATATAACTTTTTTCATAATCTCTCCTAATAAATTTGCTACTTTTTAGATACAATTTCACTTTTTTAAAAACCATATTATACTTTAAATTTTAATCAATTAAATGAGGATAGCAATGTTATATTTTTTATATGAGATTTTTGGAATAAATATATTTCAATATATTACAGTTAGAGCTGGTGTATCGTTTTTTATGGCATTTGTGCTTACACTCTATTTAATGCCTAAATTTATAACTTGGGCAAAAGCTAAAAAAGCAAATCAACCAATTTATGATTTAGCTCCACAAAACCATCAAACAAAGCGAAATATTCCTACAATGGGTGGAATGGTATTCATATTTTCTGCTGTAATGGCATCATTTTTTAGCTCAAATTTAAATAATATGTTTGTTTTAGCTGGACTTTTACTACTTATTAGTTTTGCTTTGATTGGATTAAAAGATGATTTATCCAAAATTGTTGGTAAAAAAAATGAAGCAGGACTTAAACCAAAAGAAAAACTATATTATCAATTTGGCTCTGCATTTGTTATAGCTACTATTTTATATCTATTTTCAGAATTGGATTCAAATTTTTATATACCATTTTATAAATATCCTCTGCTTGATATAAAAATTATTGCAATAGTTTTTTGGGCTTTGGTGATTGTGGCATCTTCTAATGCTGTAAATATTACAGATGGTTTAGATGGTCTTGCAACTTTTCCATCAATTGTAGCAATATTTTCACTACTGATTTTAACTTACATTGCTGGAAATGCAATTTCAAGTGCATATTTGCTACTTCCAAAAGTAAATGGTGTGGGAGAAGTTGCTATTATTGCATCAGCTTTAATTGGTTCTCTATTTGGCTTTTTATGGTATAACTGTCATCCTGCTGAAGTGTTTATGGGTGATAGTGGAAGTTTAAGTATTGGAGCATTTATTGGATATATGGCAATTATTTCAAAAAATGAAATTTTGCTTATATTAATTGGTTTTGTATTTGTATTTGAAACAGTTTCTGTAATTTTGCAAGTTTGGAGCTTTAAGACAAGAGGTAAGCGAATATTTTTAATGGCTCCTGTGCATCACCATTTTGAAGTTAAAGGTTGGGCAGAGAGTAAAATTATAGTTAGATTTTGGATAATGGCACTATTGTCAAATATAATAGCTCTAATATCAATTAAATTAAGATAAAAGCGAGGGTTTGAATTTTGAAAAAATTACACTTAGTATCACTTGGTTGCACAAAAAATTTAGTTGATAGTGAAGTTATGCTTGGAAAATTAAAAGAGTATCAGCTAACTGACAATGAGAGCGAAGCTGATGTAATAATAATTAATACTTGTGGATTTATTGAAGCTTCTAAAAAAGAGAGTTTGAATAGAGTTTTTGATTTACATTCAAACCGAAAAAGTGGCTCAATTTTGGTAATGGCTGGATGTTTGAGTGAGCGATATAGAGATGAGTTAGCAAATGAGTTAAAAGAGGTTGATATTTTTACGGGTGTTGGAGATTATGCAAAAATTGATGAGCTAATTAATAGCAGAGTTAGTAAATTTAGCGATAGTGTATATTTAATCAAAGATGAAGAGCGAGTAGTTACAAATTCAAATTATCATGCTTATATAAAAATTGCTGAAGGTTGTAATCAAAGTTGTAGTTTTTGTGCAATTCCACAATTTAAAGGCAAACTTCAAAGTAGAGAATTAAAACATATTGTAGATGAGGTTAAGAGATTAGTTAGTAAAGGATTTATAGATTTTAGCTTTATATCTCAAGATAGTAGCTCATATTTGAGAGATAAAAATATAAAAGATGGGCTTATAAATTTAATTGAAGAGATTGAAAAAATCGATGGAATAAAGAGTGCCAGAATTTTATATTTATATCCATCAACGACTTCAAAAGCACTAATTGAGCGAATTGGAAAATCAAAAATTTTTCATAACTACTTTGATATTCCAATACAGCATATAAGTGATAGTATGTTAAAAGTGATGAAGAGAGGATTTGATAAAGAAAAAACTATTGAGATATTAAATGCTATGAGAGATTTACCAAACTCTTTTGTTAGAACTACTCTGATTATTGGACATCCAAAAGAGAGTCAAGAAGATATAAATGAGTTAATTGACTTTTTAAAAGAGTATAAATTTGATAGAGTAAATGTGTTTGAATATTCCGATGAAGAAGGAACTCTTGCATATACGATAAAAGATAAAATTCCAAAAAAAGAGATTACAAATCGTATAAAAGCTATCAAAAAAGTGATAGATAAAAATTTAAAAGAGAGTTTGAAATCAAAAATTGGATTAGAAGTTTTAGCATTTTTAGATGGAGATAGTAGTGAGCATAGCTTTTTAAAGAGTGTAAGAGAGTGGAATTTTGCACCTGAAATTGATGGAGAAATTTTGATAAATGATAGTGAAATTGAGAGTTTAGAAATTGGCAAACTATATAAAGTGAAAATAGTTGAGTTAAAAGGGGACAAACTAATAGGTAAAATATTATCATTAGCTACTAATTAGTGATTTTTGCTATAATAGAATAAAATAAATTATAGCGAGATTTTAAATGAATAAAGAGGAAATAGAAAAGATTGTATATCTCTTAAAAGATATAAATACTCTTTATGTAGAAGATGACAAATCTCAAAGAGTTGGAATGGAAAACTTTTTTAAAAATTTAAATCTAAAAATTGACACAGCTGAAAATGGTGAAGTTGCTATATCTAAATTTAAAGATAAAAGTTATGATTTAGTTATTTCAGATATAAAAATGCCAAAAGTGAGTGGAATTGATTTGGCAAAAGTTGTAAAAAATATCTCTCCAAACACAATATTTATTGCTTTAAGTGCATTTAATGATGAAGATTATTTAATGGAAGCTTTAAATATAGGAATAGATAGATATTTAAAAAAACCTCTTTCAATTGATATATTTTTAGATAGTTTAAATGAAATGGCAAAAAGAGTGTTGGAAAAAAAAGAGAATAGAAAGAAAGATAAAATTATGATGGCAAAAGTTGCTATTAGTGATGAATTTTATATGCAAATAAGAAATATTAATGAACATGAGTATATAAAAATCGTTAAAGATTTTATTAAAAAATATGAAAATATTAAATAGAGTTTAATCATGTTTTTTGAAAATAATATTTTAGAAGCTTTAATAGAAGCAACAGATGATTTAATATTTTATAAAGATATGGATTTTATTTATAGAGGTTGTAATTTTTCATTTGAAAAGTTTGTTGGCAAAAGTCGAGATTTAATCATTGATAAAGATGATTTTTCAATATTTAGTGTAGAGTATGCAGAACTTTTTAGAGCTAATGATATAAAAGTTTTAAGAGAAGGTAAAATTTATCAAAATTATGAGTGGGTAAAATATCCAAATGGCACATCTCACTATTTATTGACAAAAAAATCTCCTCTCAAAGATGCTAATGGAAGAGTTATTGGACTTGTTGGAATATCAAGAGATATGACTGAAGAGTATAATTTACAAGAAAATTTTAGAAATTTACATCAAAATTTAAATCAAATTATTGATGAACGATTAAAAGTTATGCAAACTCAAGAGCGAAGTTTAATGCAACAAAGTAAAATGATTGCTATGAAAGAGTTGATAGTATCAATTGCTCATAATTGGCGACAACCTTTAAATGTAATTAGTCTTTTAATCCAAGATTTAGAAGATGCTTATGATTTTGGAGAGTTAAATGAAGAGTATTTGAGAGAAATGATTGTAAAATCTCAAAAACAGATAGAGTTTATGAGTAATACAATCCATAATTTTCAAAACTTTTTTCAAACAAACTCACTTAAATATAAATTTGATATTAAAGAGTCAATTTTAAATGTTATAAATTTACTTAGTGAAGAGTTAAACTCACTAAATATTGCCATAAATTTAGATTTAATTAGTTGTGATATATATGCACAAAGAGATGGCTTTGAGCAGGTAATATTTCATTTAATATCAAATACAAAAGATGCAATTAGAGCAAAAAAAGAGCATGATGGTGGAATTATTAATATTAAAACTGAAATTATAAATCGTGATATTAAAATATCAATTTCTGATAATGGAATTGGCATTAAAGATGGTATTGTTGATAGAATTTTGCCATATTTCACAACAAAAGAGCAAGGGGAGGGTGTTGGTATTGGACTTTATATGAGTAAGATAATAGTTGAAAAGTGGTTAGATGGAGAGTTGTATTTAAATAAAGATTATAAAAATGGTGCAGAATTTATTATTGAATTAAGGAAGAGATATGATTAATATAGTTTCACTCACAAAAAGATACTCAAGCAAAATTTTATTTGAAAATGTCAATTTAAAGCTTGATAGAGGTAAGAGATATGGTTTAATTGGTGCTAATGGTGCAGGTAAGAGTACATTTTTAAAAATATTAGCAGGAATTGAAGATGCTACAAGTGGAGATATAATTATTGAAAATGGTTTGAAAGTTGGAGTATTAGGACAAAATCAGTATGCTTTCGAAGATTACACACTTTTTGATGCTGTTTTGTATGGAAATAGAAAGCTATTTGATGCGATAAAAGAGAAAGAACATCTCTATGCAAATGGGGATTTTGAAGATGATAAAGTAAATAATCGTTTAGCAGAGTTGGAAATGATTTGTGCCGATGAAGACCCAACTTATGAGTATGATGTAAATATTACAAAAATTTTGGAAGCTCTTGGATTTGATAGCTCAATTCATCTAAATCTTATGAGTTCTATCACAAATGCAGATAAATTTAAGATACTCTTAGCTCAAGTGCTATTTCCAAAACCTGATGTTCTGTTTCTTGATGAGCCTACAAATAATCTTGATATTCATGCGATATCTTGGCTTGAAGAACAGCTTAAACGACATGAAGGAACATTAGTTGTAATATCACATGATAGACATTTCTTAAATACAGTCGTAACACATATTTTAGATGTTGATTATCAAAATGTAAAAGAATTTACAGGCAATTATGATGATTGGTATATCGCTGCAACTCTAATCCAAAAGCAATTAGAGAGTGATAGAGATAAAAAATTAAAAGAAAAAGAGGATTTAGAAAGCTTTATTAGAAGATTTTCAGCAAATGCTTCAAAAGCAAAACAAGCAACAAGTCGACAAAAACAGCTTGAAAAACTGAATTTATCAGATGTAAAACCATCAAGTAGAAGAGACCCAAGTATCGTATTTAAAGCAAAAAGAGAAATAGGAAATGATATTTTAGAAATTAATAATTTATCTAAAAGTTTTGGTGATTTAAAAATATTCTCAAATTTAACACTACAATTTAAAAAAGGTGATAAAGTTGCTCTAATTGGATTAAATGGTGTTGGAAAAACTACATTTTGCAAACTTATAACAGAAGAGATAAAACCAGATAGTGGCGAAATAAAATGGGGTGTTACGATTGAAAAAAGCTATTTTCCACAAAATACAACAGATATTATAAATGGTGAAGAGCGACTTTATGAGTGGGTTCAAGCATTTGACCCTAAAAAAGATTTAGATGAGATTAGAAAAGCCTTAGGTAGAATGCTATTTAATGGTGAAGAGCAAGAAAAAAGTATAAAAAATATTAGTGGTGGTGAAAAACATAGAATGATGTTATCAAAAATGATGTTAGAATCTCCAAACTTTTTAATTCTTGATGAACCAACAAACCACTTGGATTTAGAAGCTATCATCTCACTTGGAGAAGCAATGTATAACTTTTCTGGTAATGTTATCTGTGTAACTCATGATAGAGAGTTAATTGATGCTTTTGCAAATAGAATTATTGAAATTAGAAGTAATGGAGAGATTAGAGATTTTGAGGGCAACTATGAGCAGTATGTGGAACATTTTGGAGAGTAAGAGATACAAAAAGTATCTCTTTTCAATATAGTTTATGAAAAATCCACATTCTCTATTTGATTTTTATGATGAACATTGGTTTAATAAAAATCTTATAAATAAAAATACAACTATAAATATTGGAACACTATTTAGTGGAATTGGTGCAATTGAGCATTCATTAAAAAGATTAAATATAAAACATAACATTATTTTTGCAGGAGATATAGACACTCATGTAAAAAATAGTTATTTTGCAAATTATGAAATTGAAAAAGATGCTTGGCATGATGATGTAACTAAATTTAATGCAAAAAAATATAAAAATAGTATAGATTTATTAGTTGGTGGAAGTCCTTGTCAAGCATTTTCAATGGTTGGCAAGAGGCTTGGATTAGAAGATACAAGAGGGACTCTTTTTTATGAGTTTGCAAGGATTGTATCTGAAACTAAACCAAAAATTTTTATTTATGAAAATGTAAAAGGGCTTTTAAATCACGATAGTGGCAGAACTTGGCAAGTTGTCAAAGATGTATTTGATGAACTTGGTTACAAAATATTTTATAAAACATTGAATAGTAAAGATTATGGAATTCCTCAAAATAGAGAACGAATTTTTGTAGTAGGTTTTTTAGATAAAAATATGGATTTTAGCTTTCCATCTCCTCTAAAATTAGAATATACAATGCAAGATTTTTTAGAAGATTTTATAAGTTCAAAATATTATTTAAAAGAAAAAGGTATAAAATTTGTAACAAGTTCAAAAAATAGATTAAAGCGATATACACAAATAAATGGTGAAATTGCTCTTTGTCAAAAGGCAAATCAACAATTTAATTGGCATGGTGATTTTATTTTTGAATTTGCGAAAGATATGGAATTTGATGAGCTTATATTTAATATTAGTGATGTTGAAGAGAAATATTATCTATCGCAAAAAGTAGCAAATTATGTTTTATCAGCTGGTACAAAAAATTTTAAAACTACTCCAAAAACAGATTTGACTATCGCAAGACCTTTGCTGCAATCAATGCACAAAATGCACAGGGCAGGAGTTGATAACTATGTAACCCACCAAAAAGGTAGAATTAGAAAATTAACTCCAAGAGAGTGTTTGAGGCTTATGGGTTTTAGAGATGATTTTAAGATAGTTGTAAGTGATACACAGATGTATAGACAAGCTGGAAATAGTATTGTAGTTGATGTTTTGATTGCTATTTTAAAACAGTTTGATATTACAAAATTTGGAAGATAGGTTATGAATATACTAAATAGAGAATACAATATTATTGATACAAGAGAGAAAATTACAATTGCAGACTCATTTGTAGCAAGAAGTAATAAAATTGGTTCTAGAAATGGAGAAGCTAAACTATATATAGGAAATGAAAGCCAAGAGTTAAGAGAATTTTTTGGCAAAAAAGGTTTTGAAATTGAGTGTTTTATGCTCAAAAAAGATTTGATAAAATATATGATAGATATAAAAGATGAGTATAGTTTTCCAGAGCAAAACTATGCTGATAAATCTAATATGCAAAAACTATGGGAAGAACGAAATAGTAAAATTGAAACTTTGCCAGATACGATTAAATTTAATTTAAAAGAACAAACTCAAATAGAACCTCCACGAATATATGTTAAATCAGAAAGTTTAGCTTTTAAATTGATACGAGAGTTATCGCTTCCAAATATGACCTATATTTCTATTATAAAATTGATTGATGAAAATAGTAAAACACTATTTTATTTGAGATTGTTTGTGGAATATTTTGGAGAAGTTAAAAATATCACGGTGGTTGAAAATGAAGAAAAAAGAGTTAATGCCCAAAATATAGAGCCAAAAGAGAAGTTAAATATTATAAAAGCAAGAGTTGGACAAGGAAAATATCGAAAAGCCCTATTAGAAGAGTGTCCATTTTGTCCAATTACTATGGTTAGTGATGATAGATTATTAATAGCAAGTCATATAAAGCCGTGGGTTGTATCGAATGAGATAGAAAAAATTGACCCAAAAAATGGATTTATGCTAACACCAACTTATGATTATCTATTTGATAGAGGCTTTATAACTTTTAGTGATGATAAAAAACTTTTGGTATCTCCTTGGCTTTCAAAAGTTACTTGTAATCGTTTAAATTTAATTCATAATAAAAAATATGAGATATTGCCAATCGATGGAAGAGAGAAATATTTGAAATATCATAGAGAAAACATATTTAAAATTTAACACTTAATTAACAAATATTTATTATAATTAAAAGAATAGATAATAAATAAATAAAGGATAAAAAGTGGTAAAAGAGCCAAGTATGTATGATATAGATGATTTTAGAGGTGATGAGTCTAAATTAAAAAGACAAATTGTATCTTTAGTTGTGGCATCACTTTTAATTGTTGGTGCTATTTATGGTGGATTGAAAATATATTATGATAATCATATGCCAGAAATTTTTAATCCAATTGTAAAAATTGAGAAGTAGTTAGAGAGTTAGACTTTCGTCTAACTTCTAAAAATAGAACTTAAATCCAGCGTATGGATTATAAAACTCTTTGCTTTCACTGATTTTATCAAACTCCATATTTATCGCTCTATAACCAATAAATATTTCACCATTTTTTATGATTTCATCGGCAATTCTAACATCAATTTCAGAATATTTTTCTGCATCTTTTGAATTTAATACTCCATAATAACCTGTAACATTAAATAATATTGGATTTATATATTTTACTGGAAAATAGTAGTTAATTCCCAATCCCAAAGCAGTTGAGTAGAATGATTTATCTTGTTTCCATCTCACATTTTCATCAACTATAACCTCTTTTACTCCAATTGACAACCAAGTATTCGTAGTTTGACTTATTAGATTAAATAGTGAAAAACCAATTGAGTAGATATTATCATCTTCTTTGAATTTGCTTTTTTTAAACTCACCTTCAGCTTTTAAATATGATAAGTGTAGATAATATTGATTTTGTGGTAATTTTGTCATTTTTGCTAAATCAGCAGTAGCAATAAAATTAAAATCACTCTTATTAGCATTTATTTCTAACATATCTCTTGCAAACAGTGAAGCCCCAAGTAGTGAAGCTAATATTAAACCTTTTTTCATTAAATTCCTTCTTCTATAAATTTTTTTATATTTTGAAATGTGATATTTACTAACTCTTTTCTTGCTTCTATTGATGTCCAAGCAATGTGTGGAGTTATTAGTAATCTATCACTATTTTTAACATGATTTAGACTATTATAATCTTTCATTGGCTCATATTCCAAAACATCAAGCCCAACATAAATATTTTTTTCATCAATAATAAGTGCCAAATCTCGTTCATTAATTATACCACCTCTTCCAAGATTTAATAAAATTGCATCTTTTTGGATAAGTGATAAATTATTGTAATGCAGTAGATTTTCTGTATTTTTATTAAGTGGCGAGTGAATTGAAATAATTTGAGAGCTACTTAATAGTTCGTCTAACTCTACTCTTTTGTAGTTTGGATTTTCATTTGCCTTTGAAGTTGAATAATATACAACTTCACATCCAAAACTCTTAGCAACATTTGCAACACTTTCACCAATTTTGCCAAGTCCAATAATTCCCCATCTTTTACCACTTATTTCAAAAAATGGCTTGTCTAAATGTGTAAATATTGGACTTCCTTCCCACTCTCTATTTTTGACATAATCATCATAATATTTCAGCTTTTCCAACAGATAAAAAAGCATTGCAAATGTGTGCTGAATAACACTATTTGTGGAGTAACCAACGGCATTTTTGACTATGATATTTTTAGATTTTGCATACTCTAAATCTATATTATTAACTCCCGTTGCAGTTACACATATTAGTTTAAGATTTCTTGACATATCAATTACATCTTTATCAATCACAACTTTATTTGTAACAATAACAGAAGCATCTCTTACTCTTGAAACTCTCTCATTTGGATTTGTAGTATTATATATTTTCACATCTCCAAAAATTTTGAAATCTTCTAAAGATATATCATTACCTAAAGTTTCTCTATCTAAAAAAACTATTTCCATATATTGCCTTCTGCTTTTTTAAAAATAGAATTATAACAATTTTTCTAACTTATCAAACTAAATAAAATAGGTTATAATTGTCTAAAAACTTTTTTAGAAGGCTTTTAATGGTTGTAATTGGACACGAATTTATAGATAGCGAAGTTTTGTATAAAATTTGTGAAATTTCAGAAATAGAAAAAACTCCTTCAAACTCCACAATATATTTAAATTGGAGTGAAGAAAATATAAAACTTATTAAATTTGCAAATAAAAATAGTGTAAATTTTGCAATAAAAGTAAATGGTATAAAAGAGTTAGTTTTTGCTAATAGTTTTGGTGCAAAGTATATTGTAGTTTCTAATTTAGAGTTTGCAAAAATAGCTCAAAAAATAGCAGAAAATTATCTATTTGATGCAAAAATTTTATTAGAAATTGAAACTGATTTGGAGTTAGAAGAAGCTATTTTAGCTTTAATTGATGGAGTAATTTATAAAAAGGTGGTAGTTAATGGTTGATTTTGAAAAGTTTGTAAAATACTCAAAAGCAGGTCCAAGATATACAAGTTATCCAACGGCAGTTGAGTTTAGTGAAAAGTTTGGAGTTTTAAATTATGAAGAGAAATTAAAAAGCATTAATACACCTCTTTCTCTATATTTTCATTTGCCATTTTGTAGAAGTGCTTGTTATTTTTGTGGTTGTAATGTGGTTTATACAAGTCGTGATGAAAAAAAAGCAAGATATATTGAGTATGTTAAAAAAGAGTTAAAAATATTAGCAAAATATTTAAATATGAATTTGCCAGTTAAACAACTTCACTTTGGTGGAGGAACACCTACATTTTTTGAGAGTGATTTATTAGAAGATTTAATAAAAGCAATAAAGCTAAGTTTTCCAAATTTTGAAAGTGATGCTGAAATTAGTTGTGAAATTGACCCACGATTTTTGGATAGAACTCAAATGGAAGTTTTAGCACATGGTGGATTTAATAGAATTAGTTTTGGTGTGCAAGATTTTGATATTAAAGTCCAAGAAGCAGTTCATAGAGTTCAAAGTTTTGATTTGACAAAAGAGAAAGTAGAGTTAGCAAGGGAGTTTGGAATTGAGAGTATAAATATTGATTTAATATATGGTTTGCCTTATCAAACTTTGGATAGTTTCAAAAATACACTAAAATTAGTATTAGAACTAAATGCCAATAGATTAGCAATTTTTAATTATGCACATGTTCCATGGCTTATGAAAACGATGAGAAAAATTGATGAAACAACTCTTCCACTTCCTTCAGAAAAGCTAAAAATTTTGAAATATTTTATAGATTTTTTAACTTCAAACGGTTATGAAATGGTTGGAATGGATCATTTTGCAAAAAAAGATGATGAACTATTTTTGGCAATTGAAAAAGGTGAATTACACCGAAATTTTCAAGGTTATACTACAAAAGGTGGTGCAACTTTGATTGGTGTTGGGCTTAGTAGTATTGGTGGAGGATTAGATTATTATGTGCAAAATTACAAAGATTTAAACGATTATGAAGTTGCAATTGAGCAAGGAATTCTCCCAAGCTTTCGAGGAGTTGAATTAAACTTTGATGATATGGTTAGAAAGAGTCTTATTTTAGAGCTTATGAGTAATTTTAAGCTGAATATCAAAAAGCTTGAAGCGAAATTTGATATAAACTTTTTTGAATATTTTAAAAAAGATTTAGCAGGATTGGATGATTTTATTGCTGATGAGTTGCTAATTATTGATAAAGAAAAAATAGAAATTACAAAAACAGGTAGCATGATAATTAGAAATATTGCAATGGTTTTTGATGCTTATTTAAAACAGCATGAAAATAAAAAAGTTTTTAGTAAAACAGTTTAGGAAAATTTATGTTTAATTATTCAAAAATAGCAGAAGCTTGTGTAAAGTGTGGAAAATGTATTCCAGTTTGCACAATTCATCAAAATAGTAGTGATGAGGTTACAAGTCCAAGAGGATTTATTGAACTTTTGAGAGAGTATGAAAAAGGAAATTTAGAGCTTGATAAAAATGCAAAAGATATATTTGAGAGCTGTTTTTTATGCACAAATTGTGTCTCTGTCTGCCCAAATTCACTACCGACTGATTTAATAATTGAAGAAGTTAGAAGTGATATTGCAAAAAAATATGGAATTGCATTTTATAAAAAAGCATTTTTTTATCTATTAAGAAATAGATTAGTCATGGATTTACTTTCAAAAGTAGGTTATGTTTTTAGAAATTGTGCATTTAGCGATATGAAAGAAAAAAGCTCAATAAAGCCAAAATTTGATTTGCCAATGATAAAAAAAGATAGGCTTTTACCATCATTAAGTAGTGTTAGTTTTTTGAATAAATATCCAAAAGAGTTAAAAAATGGAGGGGTTAAAAGAGTTGCAATTTTTATTGGATGTTTGGCAAACTATAACTATCTAAATATTGGGGATAGTTTAGTTGCTATTTTAAAAGAGTTAAAAATTGATATATTTTTTGCAAAAGAGCAACTCTGTTGTGGTGCTCCAGCATATTTTACGGGAGATTTTGATACGGTTAGATATTTGGCTACCAAAAATATAACCTATTTTGAAAGTTTTATTGACAGTGTTGATGCGATAATCATACCAGAAGCTACATGTAGTGCTATGATAAAACATGATTATGAAGTTTTTTTTAGAGATGATTTGCAAATGTTAGAGCGAGTCAAAAAATTAAATCAAAAGATATTTTTAGCCACAGAATATTTAAGCAAACATACAGATTTAAAAGAGTTATTAAAATCAAAAAACAGAGTTTTAAATGATGTGATAACTTATCATGACCCCTGCCATGCAAGAAAAGTTCAAGGAGTTTATAAAGAGCCACGAGAGTTAATAAGCCAAAATTATAAACTTATTGAAATGAGCGACCCAAATATCTGTTGTGGATTTGGTGGAGTTACAATTCAGAGTGAAAAATTTAATTTAGCACAAAGTGCTGGAGTTACAAAAGCTAATATGATAAAAGCAACAAATGCAAATATTGTAAGTGCAGAATGCAGTGCTTGTAGGGTTCAACTAACTAATGCACTATATCAAAATGGTGTAGAAGTGAATTTCAAAAATCCAATTGAGTTAATAGCCGAAAGTTTGAAAGATTGAAATTAATAAGACCACCTTGTATATTTTATAATATCTTGTTATAATAACAATAAAAATATAAGGTTGTTTTATGTTAAAAGATTTTACAAAAGTAGAGACTTTTTTGACTGTCGTAAAAGAGAGAAGCTTCTCAAAAGCTTCTGCAAAGCTTGGTATTTCTCAACCAGCAGTTACTCAACAGATAAAATTTATCGAAAATTACTTAGATGCTAAAATTATTGAGAGAAAAAAGAATGGTATTAAGCTAACTAAAGAGGGTGAAAAACTACTTGCTATCTTTTTGAAACTTGAAAAAAGCATACAAAATGCTGAAAAAGAGATGATAAAAATTTTGAAAAAAGATTTAACATTTGTTATGGGTGCATCATTTACAATTGGAAATTATATTTTGCCAGATTGTTTGAATAATATAAAAGATAGCATTAAAAATGATGTATTTTTAAAAGTTGATGTATCAGATAATATTATTGAAGAGCTTTTGGATAAAAAAATAGATGTGGCACTTATAGAATCTCCAATATTCAAAGATGGAATAATTTATAGAGAGTGGATGGAAGATGAGCTTGTGCTATTTTCTAACTCACCAATTCCAAAAAATATTAGTAAAGATGATTTACAAAAATTTGAATGGATATGCAGAGAAGATGGTAGTAATACAAGAAAAATTGTAAGTGAAATGTTTGAAGATATGGGAATTGATTGCAACTCATTTAATGTAAAAAGTGTTGTTTCAAGCTCGACAGCAGTTAAACAAACAGTTATTAGAAGTTCAAAAAGTTCGGAAACAATACCACCAACTGTATCAATTATTTCAAAATATGTAATTTCAGATGAAGTGCAAAGAGGAGAACTTTTTGAAGCAAGAATAAAAACTTACAAATTAAAGCGAAAATTTTATATTGCATACTCAAAAGAGCGAAAAAATGATGCTTTTATTGAGAATGTTGTGAGCTATTTAATGGATAAAAAGAGATAATTAGTTGGAAAAATTACTAATAATATTTATATCAATTGCACTATTTTTACTATTGTTGTGGCTTATATATCAATATTTTATCTCAAATAGTAAAAAAAGCTTACTTTTTCAAAATGGTATTTGTCCATTTTGTGGAGCAAAAAATTCTAAAGAACAGACAGTAATTAGTGCTAAAATTTTGCATTCTCACGGCTGTTCTGGAATTAGCGATGTTCAGTTTAGATGTATTGAGTGTGGAGAAAAATTGGTTGTTAAAATATCAAATTCAAATCCATCTTGTTCGTAGTTAAAAATAAAAATAGATAGGGGTTATTTTGAGCGAAGAAGATAAAATATTAGAAAAATTATCACCACAAACTCAAGAGTATATAAAAAATTTAAAAAATATAATTGAGCAGACATATATTGTTGAAGATGAGTATAAACGATTAAACCACTCATATCAAGAGTTGTCTTCAATCGCAAATGGTATTATTGAAGTCATTCCAAATGCAATATGGGTTTTGGAAAGCGATGGAGTTATATTTTTGCAAAATAGTGAATCTAAAAAGTTAGATAGATTATTGGAGCAGATTGATATTAGTAAAAGTAGTGATGAAATAGAGTCAAATGGTAGATTTTATGTGATAAAAATTATAAAAAATAAGCAAATAATTATAACGGCAACTGATATTACAGATGAAAAAAGAAGAGATAGACTTGCTTCAATGGGACAAATTGCAGCACATTTAGCACACGAAATTAGAAATCCAATAGGCTCTGTTGCACTACTTACATCAACTTTACTAAAAAAAGTGGATTTGGGTTCAAAGTCACTTGTAGTTGAAATTAAAAAATCTATTTGGAGAGTTGAGCGAATTGTAAAAGCAACTCTACTTTTTTCAAGAGGACTTACATTAAATCGAGCATATTTTAATTTAAAAGAGTTAGAAGATGAGTTGGATGTTGCAATATCGCATTATAGTTACTCAAAAGAGATAGAATTTAAATTTAATTTACCACAAAAAAGAGTATTAGCTGATTTAGATTTACTATCAATTGTATTTCAAAATTTTCTATTTAATGCAATTGATGCAATTGAAGATAGTGAAGATGAGAAAGGATTAATAGAAATAGTTTATAGCGAAGATGAAAAATATCACAAATTCATGATATTTGATAGTGGTGTTGAAATTACAAATAAAAGCATACTTTTTGAGCCATTTAAAACAACTAAAACAAAAGGAAATGGACTTGGATTGGCTCTATCTTTAGAAATTATAAAAGCTCATGATGGAGCTATATCTTTAATTGAAGAACGAAAAGGCTTTTTAATAACAATGATAAAAGAGTAACTATTTCTTACTTATAGAGTGCAATAACCATCTTTCTAAAATAATTTGAGCTGATATACTATCTATTCTACCGTCTCTTTTACTTTTTATTTCACCTTTCATTAGCTCTTGGGCTTCAAAAGAGCTGAAATCTTCATCGAAAAATATAATTTCACCATCAAAATTGACTAAATTTATAAAATGTTTTATTCTTTTTTGCATATCAACACTCTCCAATGGATAACCTACAACTATTTTCTTAACACTCCACTCTTTCAAAAAACTACTTAAATCTTTTGAAGCTTGTTCTCTATTTTTTCTAAAAATAGCATTTTGAGGAATAGAAACACCATTTAGTAGCAGAGCTAATCCAATTCGTTTAAGTCCAACATCAACTCCTGCAATAATCATAATTTTTACCTTAAATTTTAATTTTTTTATTTAAAAATATAAACAAAACCATTGCAAAAAAAGCAACTATTGCAGGGATAAAAAAGTAGTAATCATCTTTATTGATTGATTTTGATTTTATTTCTGAACTCTCAAGAGAATCAATTTTATCATATACACTATTTAACTCATCACTACTTGTCGCTCCAAAAAACTCACCTCCACTCTCGTTTGCAATTAATTTAAGTAGCTCTATATTATAATCAGACTCTTTGCCAATCCCAATAGTATAGATTTTTATATTCTCATTTTTTGCAAGTTTTAAGGCATTTTCTGGAGATATTGCTCCAGAGTTATTATCTCCATCACTTAATAAAACTATGACTTTGCTCTTTGCTTTTGAAACTTTAAGACTTCTAATAGCTTTTGCAATTCCTTCTCCAATTGCAGTTCCATTTCCAGCAGATTCCAACTCTAAAAAATCAACTAATTCAACTAAAATCTCTTTTTCATAAGTAAGAGGTGTGGCTATATATGCAAAATCTCCAAACATAATGATTGAAATATTATCTTTTGCCCTTTTTAGAATGAACTCTTTTGTAACACTTTTTATAGCATCAAGTTTTGTAACTAAATTTTGAGATAAATCATAACCATACTCACCCATTGAACCACTACCATCAATTGTAATAGCAATATCAACTCCAAATCTATTTTCTGGGTCAAAAGAGTCGTTTTTAATTGGTGAAGATAGTGCTATAGAGATAGCAATTACTATGAAATATTTTAAAATTTTTGAGATAGATAATATTTTTGGTGAGTATAAAAGTTCTGTATGTGCAAAATATAGCTTATTTGAGCGACTTTTAAATATATATTCAAGTATTAAAAATATAGGGAAAAGGGAGAGAGCTAATGGAAATTCTAAGCTCATACATTAACTTTGATTTTACCTTGAGCTTTTATTGTATCCACATCTAAAGTTATTTCAACTTTGGAAAAAATAATTTTTACACCATAAGCACCAGTTTCGACTTGTGGTATTTCATCTCTAAAAATAGCTGAAAACTCTTCTATGCCAATATCTGCACTACTTAAGTCATCACCTCTTTTTAGGCTATCTACAATAGGTCTTACAGAATTTTCAAAATTATTTATATTAAATGGTTTATGAATAAATGTAGTAACATCTAAATTATTAAACTCTTTCATAACATTATCATCTAAAGCACTTGATATTGCAACAATTTTGAGCCTTTTAAATCTTTTATCGTTTCTCACTTTTCTAATAAATTCTAATCCATCCATAATAGGCATATGATAGTCTGTAAGAATTAAAGTTATATCTGGATTTGAAAGCATAAGTGAATATGCTCTCTGTCCATCTCCAGCTTCAAAAACCTCATTTACACCAAGTTTTACAAGATTTGTTTTTGCAATTTTTCTAATTAACCCACTATCATCAACTACTAATACTTTCATACTCAATTCTTTAAATTAAAATATACTAAGGCACTTCCCCAAGTAAGTCCTCCACCAAAAGCATCAAGCAACATTAAATCACCATTTTTCAATCTGCCACTCTCGTATATATCATTAATTGCCATTGGTATAGATGCTGAAGATGTATTTCCAAATTTTTCAACTGTTAAAACTATCTGTTCATCTCTAAAATCAATTAATTCACCAACAGCTTTAATAATTCTCAAATTTGCTTGATGTGGTATGAAGAAGGATATATCATCAGATTTAAGCGAATTTCGTTCCATTATCTCTTTTACATCATTAGAAAGAGTTTTTACAGCAACTTTAAATGTTTCATTCCCTTTCATTTTAATAAAATTAAGGTGTTCATCAATTACTTTTTGACTACAAGGATTTACACTTCCACAACCAGGAGTAATTAAAAAATCACTATATTCTCCATCTGAAGATATTTTAACATCTAAGATAGAGTTATTTTTATCATCAGTTTTGCCAATAATAGCCGCTCCTGCTCCATCTCCAAATAAAATACAAGTCCCTCTATCACTATAATCTATAAATGAGCTAAGTTTTTCAGCACCAACAATTAATATATTTTGTGCCATTTTTGATTCTATATAAGCTTTAGCCAAAGATATTAAATATATAAAACCACTACAAGCAGAGTTAATATCAAATGATGGAATATTTCTTAATCCAAGTTTATAAGCTATCATATTAGCAGTTGATGGCATACACATATAATCTGGCGAAATGGTAGCACATATTACCATATCTATTTCACTTTTGTCTATATTTGCTCTACTTATTGCAATTTTAGCAGCTTCAACTCCCAAATCACTTGTAGCTTCATTGGTTGCAATATGCCTTGTTTTTATTCCTGTTCGTTTAACAATCCAATCATCAGTTGTATCAACTAACTTTTCCAAATCGCTATTAGTTAGCACTTTTTCTGGTACATAAGCACCAATTGATTTTAAAGATGCAAACAATTACTATCCTTTATAATCTTGTGATTTGCTAATAGCACTTTCAATATTTTGTGTAACATTTGCATTTATATAATTTATTGCTTGAAATATCGCATTTTTAAGGGCTTTTGCATTACTTTTGCCATGACTAATTATTACACAACCATTAATACCAAGCAGAGGAGCACCACCATATTCTGCATAATCAACCTTCTTTTTTAACAGTTCAAATACTTTTCGCATTAAAACTGCTCCAGCAATGGCAAATGGGGATTTTTTAATATGTAATTTAACAAAATCTTTTATAGTTTTTGACACACCTTCACTTGTTTTTAATACAATATTTCCAATAAACCCATCACAAACAACGACATCTACACTTCCATCAAATATATTATTGCCTTCAACATTTCCAACAAAACCACTCATATTTTTTAAAAGTGTAAATGTCTCTTTTGTTACTTCATTTCCTTTTGAACTCTCTTCACCATTTGATAAAAGACCAATTTTTGGACTTTTAACTTTCATGACATCTTTTGCATATGATTCACCCATAATAGCAAAATGGTATAAATGGAGTGCTTTACAATCTACATTTGCACCAACATCTAATACAAGGGTTTTTTTATTATCACTTGTAGTTGGCATCCAAGTTGCAATAGCAGGTCTGCTAACACCTTTTAATCTACCTATTCTAAGAGTTGCTAAGCTCATGGTAGCACCACTGTGTCCAGCTGAAACGACACCATCAGCTTTGCCCTCTTTTACAAGTTCTATTGCTTTATATATTGAACTCTCTTTTCTCTTGAGAGCATCTGTTGAACTATCACTCATTGAGATTACATCATCAGCTTCAACTATTTCAACCATTCCAATGAACTCTTGTGGAATAGAAGCTATTATCTCACTCTTTTTTCCAACTAATATAGCCTTGAATTTTCTCTCTTTTAATGCTTGCAACACACCTTCTAAAATAGGTGATGAACCATTATCACCACCCATTATATCTATAGCTATTCTTAACATAAAGCTACTTAGTTACTTTTATATTCACCACTGAATTTATTTGCATGATGAGGCATTCTCCATGTTCCATCGCTATCTTTTGTTGGCTTAGCCAAAACAACTTTATAATGTGTTCTTCTTTTTGCAGCTCTTGTTTTGCTGACTCTTCTCTTAGGTACTGCCATAATTTCTCCTTATTTAAATTTCATACTCAATATTATCTATTTTAGAACAATCTTCACAATATATATAATCACTTAATATCGATTCAATCTCGCTATTTAATATATCTAAACAATCTATTTTGTGATTAAACGACTCTACTACAACTATGTCATCATCTTCGTCTTCAATATGTTTTGTGTCATATATTCCATCTGAAACTCTTAATTTAAGATTTTCATCGATTAAAAGTTCTATCTCTTTACCACATCTGCTACAAATTGCTTTTGATTTACCAGCAATTTTTCCATCTATTTCTACTAAATCATCTTTTATTTTTTGAATTGTTCCACTAAATACAACATCTTCATTGCTTACATTAAATGGTGTTGATTTAACTTTTTTAAACTCAATTTGCATTAATTAATTTAACTCCGAACCAGCAAAGAAAAATGATATTTCAATATTTGCATTTTCTAATGAATCACTTCCATGAACTGCATTTGCATCAATACTATCAGCAAAATCTGCTCTAATTGTCCCTTTTTCAGCTTTTTTAGGGTCTGTTGCACCCATTAAATCTCTGTTTTTAATAACAGCATTTTCACCTTCTAATACCATAACAACTACAGGACCACTAATCATAAACTCAACCAAATCTTTAAAAAATGGTCTTTCACTATGAACAGCATAAAATTTTGAAGCCATATCTTGACTTAACTGAATTTTTTTCATACCAGCTACTCTCAAGCCATTAGTTTCAAATCTATCTATAATTTTACCAATAACACCTTTTCTAACAGCATCAGGCTTAATAATTGAAAGAGTTCTTTGCATTTTTTCCCCTAAAAAATATTTTTTAGAATTATAGATAAAATAAACTTTAAAAATATTAAAGATAAGATGTTTAGGTGTGTAGAATAGATACAAAAAGATAATAGAAGTAAAATAAGAGTAGTGTAAAAAAGTAACTACTCTTACTTTGTTAAAAATTATAGAACTGATGAACCTTCTTTTCTGCCTTCACTAACTGGCATACCAGCAACTACTTCACCCCATATAATACATCCGTCTGTTGGACAAGCTGATGCACAAGCTGGTTTATCATGATAGCCTACACACTCTACACATTTATCAGCATATACATAGTAAATTTCTTCACCAGTTGGGTTATCATCTTCATCTACAATTGCTTCTACAGGACACTCATCAATACATGCTCCACAATTTATACAAACATCTGTAATTTTTACTGACATCTTATCTCCTTCTATAATATTTTTCAATTTTTGCAATTAGCAAAAACTAAAAGAAATATATCTAAATTAAAATAAAACAAATATAAAATTATCCGTAGAAATACTTTTTGATAACACTAAATTTTTTCAGATTTGAATATAAAACGAAGATATAAAAGCCCTTTAAAGGGCTTTTATTAGCAAGAGTAAGTTGTAATGAACTCATAAGGATGTGGTCTTGCTTCCCAAGGCCAAATTTCTGTTTTAAACTTATAATGTTGATAAGTTTGGATAAACTCTTCTGTAAATACATCTCCAGCTTTTAAGAAAGCTCTATCAGCAAGCATAGACTCCATAGCACCTCTTAGAGTATGTGGCATCTGTTTAATACCTTTTTCTCTAATTTCATCAAGTGTTAATTCAAACAAATCTATATCCATAGGTTGTCCTGGATTTGCTTTAGTTTGAATTCCATCAATTGCTGCCATTAAAAGTGATGCAAATGCTAAATATGGATTAGCAGAACTATCTGGGAATCTAAACTCAACTCTTTTTGCTTTTGGTGAGCTTACAAAAGGAATTCTACAACTTGCACTTCTATTTTGTGCAGAGTAAGTTAAAATTGATGGTGCTTCAAATCCTGGAATAAGTCTTTTATAAGAGTTAGTAGAAGCATTTGTAAATGCAGCTAAAGCTCTTGCATGTCCTAAAACACCACCAATTGCATTAATTGCTACTTCACTTAATCCTTGATAACCATCACCTGCAAAAGTGTTTTCGCCATTTTTCCAAATAGAAATGTGAGTGTGCATTCCACTTCCATTATCTCCATATAGAGGTTTTGGCATAAATGTAGCTGTTTTTCCATTCAAATGAGCAACATTTTTAATAACATATTTTAGCTTTTGAACATTATCAGCAGATTCAATCAAAGTTCCAAATCTAATTCCAATTTCGCCTTGTCCTTGTGCAACTTCATGATGAACAACGAAAGTTTTAAGACCAACTTGCTCTAAAACTTTTACCATTTCTGCTCTTAAATCTACCATTGTATCAACTGGCTGACATGGAAAATATCCACCTTTTGTGCCTGGTCTATGTCCTGTGTTTATACCATCTCTAAAATCTTTATCAGAGTTCCAAGTTCCTTCTTCAGAGTCAATTTCATGATATTGACAATTGATTGAGTCTCTTACTTTGATATTATCAAATACAAAGAATTCATTTTCTGGACCAAAATATGCAACATCACCAATTCCTGTTTCTGCTAAATATTTAAGAGCTTTTTTAGCAATACTTCTTGGGCATTTCTCATAAGGTTGATTTTTATAAATATCCCAAACATCACAAAATACTACAACTGTTGGGTCAGCAGTAAATGGGTCAATAAATGCTGTTGTTGCATCTGGAATAAGTAGCATATCTGATTTGTTTATTGGTTGCCAATCTGGAATAGAGCTACCATCAAAAGGGATTCCTTTGAATGTTTCTTCTTCAACAGCATGCATTCTATAAGCAACATGGTGCCAAACACCTTTCATATCTGTAAATCTAAAATCTACAAATTCTATCTCATTTTGCTGACATAAACTGAAAAAATCATCAATAGCTTTTTGCATTTCTCTCATAAGCACTCTCCTTTTTTTGATTATAAACAAAATTGTAGCATAATAAAACAGTAAATTGAGTATAAATTATGTTTAAAATTTAATCAATACCATCTCTTTATCTCTAAATATTACAAACTTAGAAAATCCTAAGCTTTTTGCAACTTCTATATTATTATCAAGCATAAAACCAACTTGTTCAATTGAGTGTGCATCGGAGCCAAAAGTAATAGGTATATCATATTCTAACAACATCTCTAAAATATTGCTTGATGGATACTGCTCTTTGACATCTTTTCTAAATCCAGCACCATTAATCTCAACTGCCATGTTGGCTTTTTTAATTTCAGAAATAGCATCTTTTGCTAATATTTTAATATCTTTTTTGGGTAAAAAATTAAACAATTTCATTAAATCAATATGTCCAACAATTTGAAAAAGCCCACTTTTGGCTAAATTTTTGATAGCTAAAAAGTAATCTTCCCAAATTCTATCAATATCAACATTTTTATAATGTCCAATAAACTCAGGATTATCAAATCCCCACTCATCTAAAAAATGGATAGAGCCTATTAAATAATCTACTTTTGCATTTATTACATCTTGTTCTAAATATTTTTCTAAATAATCAACCTCATATCCTAATAAAATTTCTATTTTATCCTTAAATTCATCTTTTAAATTTCTAATATCATTTTCATAATAGTTCATATCAGCTAAACCCATTCGATAATAGCTATCAAAATTCATCGGTGCATGGTCTGAAAATCCATAAATATCAATCCCTAAATCAATTGCTCTATTTATATATTCTCTTGTTGAACCTACTGCATGATTGCAAAGTGTTGTGTGATTATGCAAATCAACTCTCATTTTTACTCCGTTTTTTAAATATATATAGTTCATTTTAAATAAACTTATATAAAAAATAGTTTATAATTGAGCAGTTACTCTTAAAAGGAAGTTGAAATGACACAAGAAGAGTTAGATGCACTAATGGCAGGTGGTGGTGACTTTGATGATATAGAGACAGAGTCTCCAAAAGATAGTAAGAAAGATACTGATAAAAGTGAGTATTGTAAAGGTAGTTGCAATAGTGATATTGCAAAAGGTTTTAAGTTAAATCCAACTCAAGATTGGCCTCCAGCTCCTCCAACTGATGATTATAAAGTTGTTCATCAATTAGATGATGTTACAAAAGATTCAGAAGTAAAGGCAACTCAAATATTTGAGAAGTTAGAAGCAATTAGTCAAGAGCTTATGGATATTGAATCATTTGCAAATGAAATTCAAACTGTAATTGATGACCATATAGAGCTTTTTACTCTACTTAGTGAAAAATTTCCAAAAATTGAGACATTCAAAAGCTCTATACAATCTCTACAAAAAGCAGTTGAGCATATAGATAGTATCAAAAATTTAGCTTTAGCTGGTGGAGATGAAATTATGATAGCTATGGATATTATGCAGTATCAAGATATTCATAGACAAAAGATTGAGCGAGTTATAAATGTGATGAGAGCATTGACTAAATATCTAAATTCTCTATTTGAAGGTAAAATTGACGATGAAAAAAGGGTATCTTCTGCTACACATTTACCAGGAGATTCAACAGAAGAGCTTGTAGATGAAGATGATATTGAAGCTCTGATTTTATCTTTTGGAAAGAAAAAATAGATGGTAGAGCTGTTATCTCCTGCTGGTAATTTAGAAAAGTTAGAAATAGCTCTTAAATATGGTGCAGATGCACTCTATGGAGGAGTAAGTCACTTTTCTCTTCGTGGTAGAGCATCTAAAGAGTTTGATTATGAAAGTTTTGAAGAAGGGATTAAATTAGCTCACTCTTTGGGAAAAAAAGTTTATGTAACAATCAATGGATTTCCTTTTGAATCTCAATTAGAACTACTAAAAAATCATATCAAAAAAATGGCAACTCTCAAACCAGATGCATTTATTATCTCAACAGTTGGTGTAATTGAATTAGCAAAACAGATAGCTCCAGAAATTCCATTGCATTTATCAACCCAAGCAAATGTTATGAATTCACTTGATGCAAAAGTTTATTACAATATGGGAGTTAGTAGAATAATTTCTGCAAGAGAAATTAGTTTAAATGATTTAAAAAAGATAAAAGAAAAAGTTCCAGAACTTGAAATAGAAGTTTTTGTTCATGGCAGTATGTGTTTTGCATATAGTGGCAGATGTTTAATTAGCACAATTCAGAGTGGCAGAGTTCCAAATCGTGGAAGTTGTGCAAATGATTGCAGATTTCCTTATGAAGTTTATCTTTATAATGAAGAAAATAATACACTTTTTAAGGTGGAAGAAGAAGGTATTGGAAGCTATATTTTAAATGCAAAAGATTTAAATTTAAGCTCACATTTAGATTTAATAGTTGATAGTGGTGTGGTTGATTCGATAAAAATAGAAGGTAGAACAAAAAGTCCATACTATGTAGCAGTTACTACAAAAACTTACAGAGAAGCTCTTAATGATATAAAAAATGGAAGTTTCAATCCTAAAAAGTATGAAGATGAGCTAAATACGACAAAACATCGTGGATTTACAGATAGTTATCTAATATCTCGACCTTATGAAAAACATAATACACAAAATCTATTAAGTGCTATTTCAGAAGGAACTATGCAAGTTTTTGCAATAGTTGAAGATGATGGATATTTTTTGGCAAAAGATAGAGTTGCACCAAATGAAATTTATGAAATAGTTTCATACTCTGATATTTGCGAAGTTGATAATGAAATAGGCAAAGTTTTTAGAAAAAATGAGAAATTTTTTATACAGTTTTATAAAATAGAGACAAAAAATGGAAAACTTTTAGATAGTGTGCATAGTGGAAATACAAATCTAATCAAACTTCCAATAACTTTACCAAAATATAGTTTTTTAAGAAGATAAAAGTGAAAGATTTAATATTAAAAGATTTAAATGAACATAAAGATGTTTTAAATATGTTATTTTATATGCAAGATGATATAGCAGAAGTTGCAAAAATATTTTTAGATGTCTTAAAAAATGGAAATAAAATTTTAATTTTTGGAAATGGTGGAAGTGCAGGAGATGCACAACATATTAGTGCAGAGCTTACAGGTAGATTTGTAAAAGAGCGAAAAGCACTTCCAGCAATTGCCCTAACAACTGACACTTCAGCAATTACTGCTATTGCAAATGATTACTCATTTGATAAAGTTTTCTCACGACAAATCGAAGCTTTGGCAAAAGAAGGAGATTTAGCTTTTGGAATTTCTACAAGTGGAAACTCAAAAAATGTGATAGAAGGCTTAAAAATAGCCAAAAGCTTAAACTGTATAACTATTGGACTTAGTGGGAGAGATGGAGGAGTTATGAGCAATTTTTGTGATAAAAATTTAATTATCAAATCCAATACAACGGCGAGAATTCAAGAAATGCACATATTAATTGGGCATATGATTTGTAGTATCATAGATGAAGTAGAGTTTTAAAAGCAGGAAATAAAATTTCCTACTTTTTTATCAAAAGATTTTCCAAATCGCTTTTTGCATCGCTTGTTAAATGTAAATTGAAAGTTTCAACTAAAAAGTTTAAAATATCTTCATTTACAAATTGTGGTGGTTTTGGACCAATATAGATATTTTTAACTCCTAAACTAAATAGAGCCAAAAGAATAATTACAGCTTTTTGTTCCATCCAACTTAAAACTATCGAAACTGGTAAATCATTAAGTGGAATATTTAAAGCTTCACTTACAGCCAGGGCAATATGCACAGCTCCATTGCTATCATTACATTGACCTAAATCCAAATATCGTGGAATTTCTGTCCCTTCAATCACTCCAAAATCAATATCATTAAATCTAAATTTACCACAACTTGAAGTGATAATTACTGTATCTTTTGGCAACATTAAAGTCAGTTCTCTATAATATTCACCACCTTTTCCAGGGGCATCGCAACCTGCAACTACAAAGAATTGTGAAATTTTACCACTATTGATAGCATCTAAAATTTGTGGAGCAAGAGTTAAGATAGTTTTATAGTGATGTCCTGTAACAAGAGTTTCATTAGAATTAAAACCATCTACATCTGGTAGTGATAAAGTTTTTTCAATTAAAGCAGTGAAATCATCATTTTCTATTTTTGTAGCACCCTCAACACCAACAATTTTATAAGTAAATAGCCTATCTAAATAACCACAATCTTTTTTTGGTGGAACGATACAGTTTGTATTTATAACCATAGTCCCTTTAAACTCTTCAAAAAGTTTTGTTTGGTCAAACCAAGCTTTACCAATATTGCCCTTTAAGTGAGGATATTTTTTTAGTTCTGGATAACCATGAGCTGGTAACATTTCAGAGTGTGTATAGATATTTATATTTTTATCTTTTGTTACTTCTAACAGTTTGCCAAGCATTTCTAAATTATGCCCACTAACTAAAATCGCTTTTCCTTCAACTTGATTTTGAGTTACAGTTATTGGTTTTGGAACTCCAAAAGCTTTTGTGTGAGCTTCGCTTAATAAATCCATAACCTTAACTCCAGCATTTCCTACTTTCATAAGTTGTGCAATATGCTCATCAAAATTGAAATTTACATTTGTCAAAGTAAAATATAGAGTCTCATTTACAACATCATCAATTTCTTTACAAGCATTAGGATTTAACTCATTTAAATGCTCTCTATATGCACTAAGCCCTTTTAGTCCAAATATCATAATATCTTGAAGTCTCGACTTTGTCGCATCTTTGCCACAAGTCCCAACAGTTGCTCCACTACTTCCACATCCATTTGGTGCTGACATTTCACATTGATAACAAAACATTGATAAATCCATTTTTAACTCCTCTTTTTTGTGATATTATAAAAGAATTAAAAGGAAAAAACATTGATTTAAATCAAGATTATAAGTTTCGTAGAAATAAAATGTGAGGAAATCCTCAAAAGAGGAAGAAGAATTAACTAAATAGACTATTTACACTCTCATTATGATAAACTCTTCTAATAACTTCTGCAAATAGTGGAGCAACTGAAAGAACTGTAATTTTATTTGATTCTCTTTTTAATGGAAGTGTATTTGAAACAACTAATTCATCTAAAGCACCATTTTCTACTCTTTCATAAGCACTACCACTTAAAACAGGATGAGTACAACAAGCAATAACAGAAGTAGCTCCTCGCTCTTTAAAAACTTTAGCAGCATTGGTTAGAGTTCCAGCAGTATCTACAATATCATCAACTAAAATTACATCTTTACCTTCAACTTCACCTATTACATTCATGACTTCGCAAACATTTGCTTTTTCTCTTCGTTTATCAATTATTACTAAATCTAAACCCAATTTTTCTGCAAAATATCTTGCTCTTGTAACTCCACCAATATCAGGCGATGCTATTACAGGATTTTCAAAATTTTTTCTTTTGATATAATCCAAAAATAGAATTGCTCCATATAAATTATCAACAGGAATATCAAAAAAACCTTGAATTTGTCCAGCATGTAAATCCATAGTAACAACTCTTTTAATTCCAGAAACTTGAATTAAATTCGCAACAAGTTTTGCACTAATTGGAACTCTTGGAGCAGCCTTTCTATCTTGTCTTGCATATCCAAAATATGGAATGATTGCTGTGATTGAGTTTGCTGAACTTCTTTTTAAGGCATCTGTCATAACAAGTAATTCCATTAAATTATCATTTACTGGATTACCTGTTGGCTGTATTATAAATACATCTCTTCCTCTTACACTCTCACTAATTTGGACATTAACTTCACCATCACTAAATCTACTAACAATAGCTCTTGATAATAAAATATCCAAACTTTTACAAACTTCGGTAGCTATCTCTGGATAGGCAGTTCCTGCAAAGACTTTAAACCCTCTCATGCTTATAACCTTTATACAAAAAATTTATATCTGAAAGTATATAACAAAGAGACTTAAAGCTTAACTTTTTATTACTATTTTAAATGCAATATATCTTTGTCTAACTCATTTATTTTTTTAATAAGTTCGGCTTCAATTCCTTTTAAAACATCTTTTGCTGTAAATACAGTAAAATCAATTTTAAAACCTTTATCATTTACTAATGAAAAATCTTTATGATGAAAATGAACATGAATATTATGCAATTTATCTTCTAAAACCTTTTTTTTAGACAATAGTTCTGCTAATTTTTCTTTATCTACGATTTCTCTTTCCATTTAATCCCCTTTTTTGTAAATTTCTTAATATTATATAAAAAAAGCTTAAAAAACTATTTTTATCGCTCTTTTATATCTGTTTCATTGATAAAAAGTTGCTCATTTATTGCAAGCCATTTTCCATTAACTATTTCTCCACTTAATCTTACCCAATTTCCACTTTTTTGATAAGATGTAAATTTATAACCTTTATTTGCCACTTTTACCTCATCTCCATTTGGAGAGTTATACAGTTTTGTATCTGTTGTAACTATAAATAGAGTTGGTTTAAAATTAGTAAAACCATTATCCAAATTTTTTTTAACTATATTTTGAGTAGTGTGATTCTCTCTGCCATTAAGCTCTTCTTTAAGTCTCTTTATCTCTTCACCTTGCATAATTACACTGCTTTGAAGAGTTGCAATTTTTTCAATCAAAAACTCATCTTCTTGCTCTTTTTGCTTTAGATACTCAACAAGTTTTGCATAATCTTTTCTAAGTATCTCTATTTTTTCATTTACACCATATATAAACTCTTTTGAAACTTCCCTATTTTCGCTACTTTTCAAAGACTCTTCCAAAGAACCAGCAAATAAAAATAGATTAACTGTTAAAAACAGAGTAACTTTTTTCATTAAAACATCGCATTTAACATAAGATATATATTTTCTTGAGTTCCACTCTTTTTATAAGGTTCTCCAAAGTGCCAACCTGAACCAGTATATTTTTCATCTATTGCTAAATATCCACCTTTAATAAATATATTTTTTGAAATTGGTTGAATAACATATGTTTCATAAACAGAGCCTCTATTTGCTAATTTATTAAATACATCTTCAGCTCCTTGAGTCGCACTAAACCAATACTTGCTACCCATATTGTATTCAAAACCAAGCTTTGTGCCACTGCTTTTAAACTCATATAATGCACCACTCCAAATAGAGTAACCATTGTTTGAGGGCATTTCTCCAAAAGCATAATCAAGTCCTTTTTGAAGTAGTGGAGTTTCATTTATTGTAGCATTAGTTCTATAATTTTGAGTTTTCCCATTTGGATTTGGCACAGATAGTCCAGAGTTTAGAAAAAATGTAAAACCACTATCTAAAATTTCTCTAAATTCCAAAGAGAGTCCATAATTTGTAATATTTCCCAAACTCTCTGGATTATCTAAATCTACAAAGCTTGGAGTTCCAATAAATGGAGTTGCTCTTAATTTATTAATATGATTTAATCCTATTTGAATAGTATTATCACCTAAACTTTTTATACTATCTTCAAAAAATAGTCCAACTATATCACCATTTTTTATAATTTCTCGATTGCACTTATAATAAAATGTATCTTTATCTTGAGTATAAGCTTTTGCAATAACTGCCCTAATAAATGACTCATCTGAAAGTAATTTCAAATTAGATGTAAGAATAACACCATAAGTATTCATATCAAATATTAAACTTGGAAACATTGATTGTCGTGGGCGATTTTCTGCTAAATTTGAGCTACTTCCACCAGTTGTTGGAAGTATTCCAAATGATAAAGTTATTGGATTACTTAATTTAAATTTATGGTCAATATAGGCTTTATCAACCTCAAATGTAGCATTTGAAGAGCTACTTTTTGCAATTCCTCTATGTAATATACACACCTGTTCAGAGCTTTGTGAATTTTTATGAATTGAAAATCTGCCAAAAAATTTTGTTTCATCAGCAATATTGTAGTGCATATTTAATCTAAATCTTGCACTTAGTGCTGGGTCATAATTTTTTTCATAATTTTCTTCTAAATATTTACTCTCTTCACTTACCCAATCAACACCACTAATAGAGCGATTTTTATAGTCAAAAATATCTGTTCTAACTCTAATTTCTGGACTAAAATAGAGTTTATCAATTAAACTTTTACTCTCGACACTTTCTACTATTTCACTTAAATTTATATTCTCTTTTTCTAATTCACTCACTCTATTTTCTAACTTTAACAATCTATTTTCTAAATCATTAGCAAACAAATTGCCAAATAGCAAAAACATAATTGAATATTTACCAAATTTTATCATTAAATTTTCCTTAAATACCAGGGATTGTCGGTTGGTCTGAATCTGCTGCATGTTTTATTAAATACTCTTTTAAACTCTCTTTCTCGTTTTCATTTAAACTATCTATTCCAAACTGTTTCATTTTTTCGCTATTTACAAATATTCGCTCCCACTGTTTTTGTGCTTTTGAGCTTGGATTTAAATTTAGCTCTTTTGTAATTTCCGCTCCACTTTTCGCTTCTAAATAGTGGAGTGATATAAATGATAGTATAAACAATCTAAACATTTAAAAACTCCAATTAATCTTTTATTTTATACTCTGAATTTTCAAAAAAATTTATAATTTCAGCTCTCAAAACTTCTCCATCTTCACATCTATTTACAAACTCTCTAAATTTTGAAGCTTCTGAATAACCTTTTGAATATGAGTGTAAATGTTTGCGAAATAGTGTAATTCCATACTCACCATAAAACTCATACATTTTATCAAAATGTTCAACTATTATATCTTTTTTTATATTTTTATTAGCAACTTCTTCTCTATTTTTAATTTGATGAAATATCCATGGTGAGCCAATTGCTCCTCTTCCTATCATTATTCCATCAGCTTTTGTATGATTAAATACAAAGTTTGCTTTCTCATAACTATCTATCTCGCCATTTGCAATTATGGGAATTGAAACAGCTTCTTTTATCTCTGCAATAGAGTCATAATCAATTCGCTCTTTTTTATAACCATCAGCTCGTGTCCTACCATGAACTGCTATAAAATCAGCTCCAGCATCTTCAATAGTTTTTGCAATATCTATATGATTTTTGTGAGTAAATCCAAGTCTCATTTTTACACTTACATGTTTTTTGCTGGTGTGAGTTTTGATAGTTTTTACAATATCAAAAAGCAGATTTAAATCTTTTAAAAGCGAACTACCAGAACCATGATTTACAACTTTTGGAGCTGGGCAACCTGAATTTAAATCGATTATATCTATAAAATTAAATTGGTTTAGCAAAATTGTAGCTTCTTTTATAATATTTATTGAATTACCAGCAATTTGCACAGAATATGGAGTCTCATTTGGAGATTTTTCTACCATCTTAAGAGTTTTTTTAGAGTTATAAAGAAGTGCATTGGAGCTTATCATTTCACTAACTGTCAAATCAGCTCCAAATTTTTTGACTACACTTCTAAATGGTAAATCTGTATATCCAGCAAGTGGAGCTAATACAAGTATTTTTTTTGAGAAATCAAGCACAATGAAATCCTATAAAAATATAGATAGTGGATATTTTTTATTTAACTCTTTTAACTCTAAATAAGCTTTAAATTTCATATATCTTACTTCATCATTAAAAATTATCTCTTTTGCTCTATCAACCATTCCATAATCAAGCAAAAGTGCCACATAACTAAACTCATATGTATCATTATCATCAATATTTTTAGATAACTCTTCAAAAATTTCTAAAATTATATCTGGTTGAAGAGTAGATTTTAATATTTTTGAAATTTCCAAAAGCTCCAAAACTGTCAAACTTTTTACAGATTTAATCAAATTTATTATCTGTTTTTTATCAATTGATAGTTGATTTAATCTATTTAAACTTTCAAATAGCATCTCTTTATCTAAGCTTAAAACATCTAAACTCTTTTTTAAATCTTTCTCATGACCATCTTTTAAAAGTTTTAAATATGCTTTTTTAACTGTTTCAAATTGATAATTTTGATAATTTTTTATAATATCTAAACCTTTTTTAGAGTCCAATTCTATCGCATTTTCAAGATTTTTAATAGCAAAATAGCTATCTTTTTGAACTTTTAAATCTTTTATAAACTCCCCATTTTCTAAATGAGACTGCTTTGAAATAGCATCATCAATTTCTACAAAACCTGTTTGAAAATTACTATTTTTTAGAGTTAAATCAGCATTACTAAATAGAGTTGCTAAATTTTTAAATCTATCTGTTTTAAATATTATATTTGAAGACTCTTTTAAAATAGAAGATTTAAGCAGTTTTAAAAAATTTTTGAAATCTGTCTCACTCTTTTTTTCTCTAAAATATGCACTCAAAGAGTAAAATATCATATGGATTAGCGAAGCTATAAATAGAAAAGATAAGAGTGAGCCTATCCAAATTGAGATTGGAAAATTGATTGGAATTCCTAATAAAAACATTGTGTAATTCCCAATATTTAGCACAAACTCAATATAGATTGTAACTAAAATTATGAAAACTGCAGATGCTAATATATATTTTTTAAGTCCCATATTTAACCTTTTTGTGGAGTTTTTTCATGTATCTCTCTACATATAATACAATATTTAGCATGAGGTTTTACTTTTAATCGTTGAATTGAAATGCTCTCTTCACACATTTCACAAATACCATAACTACCATCTTCAATCTTTTTCAAAGCTATGTTTATCTCATTAAACTCCCGTTTTTGTTGTTTAAACATACTACTTTCTATTTGGCTATCTGCACTAATTGAAGCATAATCAACCTCATCATTTATCTCCAACTCATTTAACTCATCCATCTCTTTCATGCAATCTGCTAAATTTTTTTCAACTCTTTTTTTTCTTTCCAACAACATATCTTTAAAATAACTTGTATCATAATTTCTCAAAATTTGACTCCCTTTTTTAATCTTTATGATATGGATGATTATTAATTATTGATAATCCTCTATAAACTTGCTCTGCTAAAACTATTCTTGCAATTTTATGGCTAAAAGTTAATCTACTAAGACTAATAACTCTATCACATCTGCCCAAAAATTCAGAACAAAATCCAAATGCACCACCAATAAAAAAATGAACTTCAGACCTATCTTTTAAAATTTCACTAAATTCAAAACTATCAACACTAATACCTTTTTCATCTAATGCAACATTATATACAGAGCTTAACTCATTTTTATAACTCTCTAAATATGCCTTTTTTGCTTCTTTTGGTGAAAGTCTTTGGGCATTTGCTATTGAGTTATTAAATATTTGTATAGAGTCTAATGAAGCAAACTGTTTAGACATTTTAGAAATTTCAAAAAATATATCATCATATAAATCCCTCTTTTTCTTCTCTATGCTAAATATTTTTATTTTCATAAATTTAGTATAAAACTTTATTAAACTTATTTTCAGAATGGAGCAATCTAACTAAATCAGACAAACTCTTTTTCATAGAACTTCGTTCAACAATCATATCAATTAAACCATGCTCTAATAAAAATTCAGCTTTTTGAAAACCATCTGGAAGTTCTGCTCCAATAGTCTGCTTAATGACTCTTTGTCCTGCAAAGCCAATTAAAGCCCCTGGTTCTGCAATAATAATATCTCCAAGCATAGCAAAAGAAGCACTAACTCCTCCCATTGTTGGGTCTGTTAAAACTGAAATAAAAGGTAATTTTTCATCTTCTAATTTAGTAAGTGCTGCACTTGTTTTTGCCATTTGCATAAGCGAAAATGTGCTTTCCTGCATTCTTGCCCCACCACTTGCACTAATAATTATAAATCCATCTCTATTTGCAATGGCTCTATTTATAGCTCTTACAATTTTTTCACCTTCAACTGAACCAAGACTTCCACCCATAAAGCTAAAATCAAAGACTACAAGTTGAACTCTTTCACCAAAAATAGTGCATTCACCAGAAATTACAGAAGAAGCTCTGCCACTTTTTTCTTTGCCTTCATCAATTCGCTTTTGATAACTCTTTTTATCTACAAAGTGTATCGGGTCAGTTGGCATTAAATTTGTATCATACTCTATAAATGTGCCACTATCAGCAATCAACTCTATTCGCTCTTTTGCTCCAATTCGCATATGAAAATTACATTTGGGACAAATATAACTATTTTGCTCAATCTCTTTATAAAAGATTAACTCTTGACAAGCACTACACTTTATCCAATGGCTTGGAGCTTCATTTTTATTTGGCTGAACTCTAACTTTTTTAAAAAGGTCGCTAAATCTCATATTTTGCCTTTAATCAGTTGATAAACTTTATTAAAACTATCTTGTGATTTTGAGATGAGAATAAATTTTTCATCTTTTAAAACATTTAACTCTTCACACATAAAAAGTCCTGCTTCTACATCAAAACTTCTAATTTCACCAACAAACAGCACAAATTCAACACTAAAGCTATTTGCTAATGAGAGTGCTAATGCACCAAGTGAGCGATATTTTATCCCTCCATCATAGAGAGCTTTAACTGCATTTGGAGCTTTATATGCTCTCTCAAAAATTCCAACTCGCGAATAGTTATTTGGCAAAACTATTTGAAAATTTAGACTATTTAAATTTGCATATCTAAAAGAATTACTATCTTTTATAAATATTTCACCTGTTGCAAAATTACAAATAATTCCAACTACTATTTTTTGATTTATCTCCAAAGCAATCGAACTTCCATAATATGGAACATTTGATAATATATTATCACTTCCATCAATAGGGTCTAAAATAATAGTTGCTTCTCCATCACCAATAATTCCACTCTCTTCTGAAAATATTTTGCCAAATTCACTTAAATATTTTACAAAAATCTCTTCAGCAACTAAATCAATTTTAGAGCTTCTATCTCCACCAAATCCTATATTATGATAAATATAATGAAAATTTTCTAAACCATTATTAATTAAATTGTAAATTTCCCTATTTGCTTCTATTGCTCTATTTATAAATATATCCAAAGTCTAACCTAAAAGTTTTTTAATAATTGCTTTTGCAGACTCTCTTCCATCATATACAGCAGTTACGACCAAATCAGCACCTCTATAACAATCACCACCAGCATAAACACCTAATTTTGAGGTTTCATAATTTGAATTAACTACAATTGCTCCATATTTATTGCACTCTATTCCATTTTCTGCCAAAAACTCTGGAGTTATATTTGAAAAACCAAGAGCAAGTATTATAATATCTGCACTTATTTGTGTTTCGCTATCTTTAACTATTTCTAATTTCTGTTTTCCTTTGCTATCTTTTGCACCAAGTGTAGTTTTTTGTATTTCAATAGCAATAGCTCTATTTTGCTCATTTTTGATAATAGCTTTAGGAGCTACATTAAAAATAAATTCTGCCCCTTCTTCGATTGCATTTTTATACTCTTTTCTACTTCCTGGCATATTGTAAGCATCTCTTCTATATAGACATTTAACACTATCAGCTCCTTCTCTTAGAGCAGTTCTAACACAATCCATAGCAGTATCACCACCACCAATTACAATAACATCTTTTCCTTTGACATCAATTGCCAATTCTGGCTGTTTATTAAACTCTTTTTTCTGAATAGCCTTTAAAAATTCCATAGCTAAATAGACACCTTCACTATCTTCATTAGCTATATTTGCTTTGTTACCTTTTGTAGCACCAATTCCAATAAATAGTGCATCATAAGAGTTTAGCAAAATATTAAAATCATCTTTTTGTATTTCTCTATTTAAATGTAGTTTTAATCCAGCTTTTTGAAGCAGTGCAACTCTTCGCTCAACTACACTTTTATCAAGCTTAAATCCAGGAATTCCATAAGTTAAAAGCCCGCCAGCTCTATCATCTCGCTCAAACATTTCAACTTCTACTCCAGCTCTAAGCAGAAATGTTGCACAAGAAAGAGATGCAGGACCAGAGCCAATAATTGCAACTTTTCGACCACTATTAAGTGGGGGAAACTCTATTTTTAAATCTTTTTTAAATCCACTTTCACTAATAAATGTCTCAATTGCTCCAATACTAATTGCACCATATCCATCATTTAATGTGCAATCCCCTTCACACAATCTATCTTGAGGACAAACTCTACCTAAAATTTCTGGAAAAGGTGAAGTCTCATTTGAAATTTTAAAAGCTAACTCAAAATCTTTTTCACTTACACTCTTTAACCATTGTGGAATAAAATTATGCAATGGACATTTATTCATACAATATGGGTCACCACACTGCACACATCTATCAGATTGTGGAATTGCTTCATCTTTTGTGTAAAGCTCATAAATTTCACCAAAATCTTTTAACCTCTGTATTACATTTCTTTTTTTTGCATCTATTCGTTCATAATTTAAAAAATTTTGCATCTTAATCTCCCTCATTTGGATTTAGAGGAACTTTTTTCATATTTTTTGGCTTAATAATCCAAAAATTTCTTACCTCATCTCTAAAGTTTTCTAAAATATAGTTTGCTTTTTGACTTTTTGTCTCATTTAGATACTGTTTCAAAAGTTTTTTAAGATAGTGTCGCTCTTCATCTGCTAAATCTGTATCAATTCGACTTGCTTCTATTAACTCTTGATTAATTTTATCCATAAAAATTCTATCTACATCATAAACAAATGCAACTCCTCCTGTCATTCCAGCTCCGAAATTTACACCTGTTTTTCCAAGTATTACAACAACTCCACCAGTCATATACTCACAAGCATGGTCACCAGTTCCTTCAACAACTGCTAAAGCTCCAGAATTTCTAACTGCAAATCGCTCACCAACACTTCCTGTTACAAATAGTTTTCCTCCAGTTGCCCCATATAGACAAGTATTTCCTGCACTACTAAACTTTTCACCTTGATTTTTTGGAGTTATTACAATTTTGCCACCATTCATGCCTTTACCTACATAATCATTTGCAACACCTCTTAAATATAAAGAGACTCCATTTATTAAAAATGCTCCAAATGATTGACCAGCTGTGCCTCTTAGATTTATTTTTATTGTGTCGTTTTTAAGCCCTTTATTGCCATAAAATCTTGCAATTTCTCCACTAATTCTTGCTCCAAAACTTCTATTTAAGTTAGTAATTGTCTTATCTAAAACCACACTATTTTCTGGGTTTTCAATCACATAATATATCTGTTTTAGTATCTCTTTTTCATATTGATTTTTATCAAATGGTTCATTTGACTCTTTTTGGCAAATATTAACACCATCAAGTTTTCTAAGAATAGAGCTAAAATCAAACTTTTTAGCAAACTCATCATCTATAACTTTTAGTAATTCACTTCTACCAACAATTTCACCTAACGATTTATAACCCATTTTTGCTAATATTGTCCTAACCTCTTGTGCTACAAGTGTAAAGTAATTGATTAATCTCTCAACTGTTCCAACAAAATGGTCTCTCAATCTCTCATCTTGTGTTGCAACACCAACTGTACATCTATTTAAGTGACAAACTCTAAGCATTTTGCAACCCAAAACTGCTAATACAGCTGTTCCAAAGCCATAACTCTCTGCTCCTAAAAGTGTTGCTTTTATTACATCAAGTCCTGTTTTTAATCCACCATCAGTTTGGAGATGAACAGACTCTCTTAAATGATTTACTTTCAGTGCATTATGAGCTTCTGAAAGTCCTAACTCCCAAGGATTACCAGCAAATTTTATTGAGCTAAGTGGAGCGGCTCCTGTTCCACCATCACTACCTGAAATTATTATTTTATCGGCATATGCTTTTGCAACTCCAGCTGCAATTGTGCCAACTCCTGCTGTTGAAACAAGTTTGACTGTAACTTTTGCTTTTGGATTGACCTGTTTTAAATCAAATATAAGTTGTGCTAAATCTTCAATTGAGTATATGTCATGGTGAGGTGGAGGTGAAATTAGAGTAACTCCTGGAACTGTATATCTAAGTGAAGCAATAAGAGGAGTTACTTTATGACCTGGGAGCTGTCCTCCTTCTCCTGGTTTCGCACCTTGAGCCAATTTTATTTGTATCTCTTCGGCATTTACTAAATACTCTGGAGTTACACCAAATCTACCAGATGCCACCTGTTTAATTTTAGAATTTTTAATAGTTCCATATCTTTTTGGGTCTTCTCCACCTTCTCCAGAGTTTGATTGTCCTCCAATTTTATTCATAGCTTCGGCGATTGCTTCGTGTGCCTCTGGTGAAATTGAACCAAGACTCATAGCAGCACTTGCAAATCTTTTGAAAATCGCTTCAACTCCTTCAACTTCAGATATATCAATTGCTTTTTTATCAGAGCTTATCTCAAAGAAGTCTCTAATCATCTTTTTGTCTCTTAAATTAATTCTGTTTGAAAACTCTAAATAGTCGTTTTCTTTACCACTAATTGAAGATTTATGGATACTAAAAATAACATCTGGTGCAAAATCGTGATACTCTCCATTTGATAAAAATTTATAAAATCCACCAATTTCTAAAGGAAATATTGCTTTTATTATATTTTCATAAGCTTTTTTATGTTTTTTATCATTAATAATTTCAATATCTCTATAATCCAAACCATTTAAAAGTGAAATTGAATCTCTAAAGCACTCATTACAAAGCTCTTTTGAAAGTCCAATTACATCAAATAATGCACTACTTCTATATGATGCCAAAGTGCTAATACCCATTTTTGACATAACTTTTAAGAGTCCTAAATTTAGAGCATTTCTAACATTTTTAAGTCTTGTTTTTATCTCATAAGATGATAAATTATCTTTTTTAATCATATTATAAACTGTTGAATATAACATATATGGATAAATTGCACTTGCTCCATAACCAATCATAACAGCATTAGAATGAGCATCAACAGCTTCTCCACTTACAGCAATAATAGATACTAAATGTCTAATTTTTGCATCTAAAAGAGCATAGTTAAGTCTGCCAATAGCCATAACCATTGGAATAGTTTTAAGCTCACTGCTTATTGCTCTATCATCTAAAATTATAATTCTAACTCCACTATTTTTCACACTTTCAACTATTTCATAAATTAAATCTTCTAATGAACCTTTTAAGTTACTTTTATAAGCTGTGCTAAATATTTTATATCTGTAACACTCTTTAAATCTCGCTTTCTTTGGGTCTCCATAAGATAAAATTACATCAAAATTTTCTTTCATAAGAATTGGAGAAACTGATTTTAGCCTTAGAGAGTGGTTTGGATTTTCATCTATAATATTATGAATTTCGCCAAATCCTGCATTTAAACTCATAACAACTTTTTCTCTATATGGGTCTATTGGAGGATTTGTAACTTGAGCAAATTTTTGTCTAAAAAAGTCGGAAAAATTTCTATTTAGTGAATTTGAAAAAGCCACTATTGGAGTATCATCACCCATTGAACCAACTGCTTCTTTACCTTCTTGTGCCATTGGTTTTATGACTTGGTCAATCACCTCATTTGTGATATTAAAATATCTCTGTTTGCTTTCTAAATTTTCTAATGTATAATCACTAAAATCTTCAAAAATTGTATCAAAATGTTCTTGCAAATAAACCATATTTTGATTTAACCATGTTGCATATGGATTTGAATTTTTGAGATAATCATTAATATCTTCATTTTTTAAAATTTTTCCAAATTTCAAATCAAGTCCAATCATCTCACCACTTTGCAGTCTTCCTCGCTCTAAAACATTGTCTTCATCAATATCTAAAACACCATATTCACTCGCAATGAGTAGTCTATCATCTTTTGTAATTATATATTTTGCTGGTCTTAAACCATTTCTATCAAGCACACATCCAATATATCTTCCATCAGTCAAACTAACTGCTGCTGGTCCATCCCATGCTTCAAAACATGTACTTCCATACTCATAAAATGCTCTAAGTTTAGCATCCATATATGGAGCATTTTGCCACGGAGCTGGAATTAAAAATCTTGCTGCTTTAAAAAAGTCAATTCCATTTATTGTCAAAAATTCAAAAAAGTTATCTAAACTTGCACTATCACTTACATCTTTATCCAAAATTGGTAAAATTCTACTAATCTCATCACTACTAAATATTTCAGATTTTAAAACTTCACTTTTTACTTGAACATTGTATCTATTTGCTGTTACAGAGTTAATTTCTCCATTATGAGCAATTGTTCTAAATGGTTGTGCAAGTTTCCATTTTGGAAGTGTATTTGTAGAAAATCTTTGGTGAAATAGTGCAAAAGAGATTTCAAAACTCTCGTTATCTAAATCCTCATAAAACTCTTTTATATGAGTTGGCATTACAAGCCCTTTATATGAGATTACTTTACTTGAAAATGAGCAGATATAAAACTCATTAGACTCTTTTAGAGAATTTACAATCTCTTTTCTTGTTAGATATAGATTAGAATCAAACTTTTTTGTAGCCATTAGTGAATTTGGAGCTACAAATATTTGAATAATTTTTGGCAAAGTTTTTAGTGCTAACTCTCCAAGTGCTTCAATATTTATTGGAACTTCTCTAAAAAATAGAACTCTTAAATCATTTTTATCACATATTTCACTGAAAACTTCAAACTCTTTCTCAAAATCACTCATAAAAAGCATAGCAACACCATATATATCTGGTAAAACCACATTATGTTCTTGTGCAACTTTTTTCATAAATTTATGAGGCATTGACAGGAGTAATCCACTACCATCACCACTTTTTCCATCAGCAGCAATAGCACCTCTATGCATCATTCGCTCTAAAGCTGTGATAGCATCTTCTAAATTTTTATGAGATGGGATATTTTTGATACTTGCAACAAGTCCAAATCCACAATTATCTCTGTAGCTTGTTAATAAATCCATAGCAGACCTTTTTAAGTTATGTTTATTTTAATATAGTTTTAAGGTGAAGTTTAACCCAAAAAAATTTGCCGATTATACTCTATTTTTAGTTAATAAAATATAAGTTTTTTGGCAAAAAATATTTATAAATTAGTTATAAATAACTCCATTATGATTGAGTAGAATAATATTTTACAATATAACTCAAACTTCAATAAGTTCAAGTTATATTCTATATACAAATAATCAAAGTGGCTTAAATATCAATAAAATAAAACTATTTTTTATCAATAGTCTCTATGGCAGGTGTTGCGGGCTTTATCTCTTTTTTATCTAAATTATCAAAACTCTCTTTTATTTCGCTAAACTCTTTTTTTATACCCATATCTACATTTTTAATAGAGTTTAACTCATTTGTAGCATCTTCAAACTTCTTTTTATACTCAAGTGCTTCAGCTTTTAAATCAGCTACATTTAACTCTTTGTCAAAAGTCTCTTTTGCATCACTAAGCCCTCTTTTTATCATTTTGAAAAACTTTGCAATCTCAATCATTGCTTTTGGCAATTTATCTGGCCCAAGAACAATAATTGCCAAGATGATAATTATAAGTATCTCTCCAAAACTCATTCCAAACATAAAAAGCCTTTAAAAATTTTTATAAATTCTACCTAAATTTTTATCAAAAAATAGTTAAATATTGAATTTATATCTTCTCATAATTAGATTTGGAATTGCTATTCCTATTCCAATAGAACCAAGAATAATTCCACTTTTTGAACCAAAATATATCATCTCATAAATTAACTCATGATTTACATCTTTTAATGTAGCAAGATTGATTAATGCCATTAAACTCTTATATGCAAATACTCCTGGAACCATAGCAATTGAACCACTAATACTAAAAATAGCTGATGGAAACAGAAGTTTATATGAAAAATATTGAGCCATAAATCCCATTACAGTTGCTCCAAGTAGAGTTGATAACTCGATTGAAAAACCATTTTGAAGTAAAATATATCTCACCAAATAGCCACATAAAGCTGTAATTATCACTCCTATCATAGCATTTTTAGGAGTATTAAATATTATTGCAAAACCCATTGCAACAACGACTGCCGATGAGAGTATAAGAATTAAATTAAGCATAAATTCACTTTTTTAGACAATTATAACAAATTTCTATTTTAAATAAGCACGAAGAATAGCAGTTATATTTTTTATCTCTTCTTCCCTTTGTTCTTCAGTCACACTATTTCCTAAATGGTCTTTTATATGTCCATCCAAAACTTCGCTCATAAGTGATTGTATTGCACCTCGAGTAGCACTTATCTGTTGTAATATTTTAAAACAATCTTTCTTATCTTCTAAAGCTTTTTCAATACTACTTAATTGACCTTTAATTTTTTTAACTCTCAATAAAAGTTTATCTTTGTTTGCAACTGTATGAGCCATAATTTACCTTTAATATTTTTATAATCTATACTGGAGTATAGTATCAAAAAATGTTTTAAAAAAGGGTAAAGAATGGATAAAGTCGAATTATTAAATTCACACTCTCACAATTTCAATATATCAAATCCAATTGCAAAGAAAAAAACTTTATATGCAACACTTTTTACATTTCTTACAATGGTTGTAGAAATTATTGGTGGATTATATTATAACTCTATGGCACTTTTAGCTGATGGTTGGCATATGAGTTCTCATGTTTTGGCTCTTGGAATGGCATATATGGCATATGTAATGGCAAATAGATATGCAAATGATAAACGATTTAATTTTGGAACATATAAAATAGAAGTTTTGGGTGGTTATACAAGTGCAATTTTACTATTAGTTGTTGCATTTTTTATGGCATATCATTCAATTGAAAGAGTTTTTAATCCAGCAGAAATAGCATATAAAGAAGCAATTATTATAGCTATTTTAGGACTTGTCGTAAATTTAATTTGTGCTTGGCTTTTAAAAGATGACCATCATCATGAACATGAACATCACGAACATCATCACCATGATATGAATTTAAAAGCAGCATATTTACATGTTTTAGCTGATGCTTTAACTTCTATTTTGGCAATAGTTGCTCTTTTTGGCGGTATGTTATTTGGTGCTTCTTGGCTTGACCCTATTATGGGAATAGTTGGTTCTGTTTTAGTTTTTATTTGGGCAATTGGACTTATAAAGCAATCAAGTAAAATTTTGCTTGATGCAGAAATGGATTTACCTGTTGTAAAAGAGATAATAGATGTAATAAATAGTTTAAAAATTCAAGTATCTATTACAGATTTACACATATTTAGAGTTGGTAAAGATAAATATTCTGTAATTTTATCTGTCAAAACTAATGAAAGTATTGATTTAGAATATTTAAAACGAGAGTTAGCTATTCATGAAGAGTTAGTTCATTTAACAATTGAAATTCAAAAAAATTAATTTCAAATCAATTATTGATAACTTTTATCTTTTAAACAACTCTAATAGCTTTTATTTTAAAATCCATCTCAAAAGCTCTTCGTTATCAAAAAGTTTAACCCTTTTATCTTTTAAATTTAGCAGTTGATTGCTAAATCCACTTTTGCTAAAAAGTAAGTAGTATGAAGGATTTAACTCTTCTAATTCACCTTTTTTAATTAAATTATTTAAGATATTTTGACAAATTTTGCTATTTTTCCATTTACATTCACCAATTATAATATCTCCATTTGATTTCAATGCCAAAATATCAATTTCACTAAATCTACTCCAGTATCTCCCACTCTCTCTAATATCTCCAAAATATTTAAAAACGACAATATTTGCGAGTTCTTCATAAGTTGAGCTTACAAATTTTTCAAATAAAAGTTTGATATTATTTAACACTTTTTGAGTTTTGCCATCTTCTAACTCTTTTGTATATGGATATATAAATGTGAAATAAAATTTTATAAAGTTGTTATTAAATCTTAAAATATGTTGAATTTTATATTTTCTAAACTCTTTTTTTAGCTTTTCTTTACCACTTTTTTTAATTGGTATCTCTCTTGAGAAATCGCGATGTAAAATATTTTTGCTAATAAGTGAATTGTATATATTTTTTGAAGAGTTTATGTTTGATTTTTTGATTGCAGATAGTTCGCGATTATCTTTTTGTGCGATTGTTTGGAGTAGTTTGCACTCATCTTTTGAGAGTTTAAACTCATCAACTCTTTCTCTAATTTCTCTAAAATTATTGAGTATAATTGAATTTATATTCTCAAATATATCAACTCTTGCATCAAATTTACAAAAGTTTGGAGCTCCAGCAAATATTGCATAATACTCTATGGCTCTCTCAATTGAGCAAATACAGTAGCTATTATAAAACTCTTTAAAATTTTGCTCTAAATTAGAGAGCATAAATCTCTCATAACACTCTCTCTCTTAGTTACTTCAACTCTTTTACAAGCACTCTTAAATGCACTCTCTTCACCAACAATATAACACATCTTTTTCGCCCTTGTAATAGCAGTATATAGCAATTGAGTATTGTGTATTATATAGTGTGAAAATGTTATTGGGATTACAACAGTGTCATACTCCATACCTTGAGTTTTATGAATTGTAAGTGAGTAAGCAAGTTGCAAATAGTCCAAAAGCTCATCAAAATTATACTCAACTATAATCTCTTCATTAGGATAATATACATATAAAAACTCATCATTTAAATCAATTTCAAATACAACTCCAACCATACCATTAAAAATTTTTTTCTCAAACTTTTCACCACTTAAAAATTCCAATTTATTAAAGCAGTTCATATTATCATTTTTGATATGCACAACTTTATCCATAACTCTAAACTCAAATTTTGGGCTTTTAAAACTCTTTTTGTAATCTTTATTAAATATATTTTGAAGTTCAATATTCAAATTATCACTTCCCAAAACACCAGCTCTCATTGGAGTAATTAGCTGAAATGAGTTTATATATTTTGGAATATCACTATATTTGATTAAATCTGCATAACTTTTTGCAATATTTTTTATTTCGCTTAAAATATTTTCAGAATTTTCTTCTCGCAAAGCTTTTAATTTATCTTGAGAATATGAATTTTTTTTCTCAAAATAGTCTGAAATTGAAACATTTATAAATTTAAAATCTTCATATTCACTCATAAAATCAGGCACAACACCATGTCTTATAGAGTTTGCAATAGTTGCTATTGCTTGTTCTTTTTTTTGTCTATATATTTTAGTTAATTTTATACTATTTGAGAGTGAAAAGTTTAAAACATCGCCCAATATATTTCCAGCACCAATTGCAGGAAGTTGTGCATCATCTCCCAAAACTATAAAAACTCTATCATTTGGAATGCGTTTAATAATCTGATAAAAAATTGGGCTATTTACCATTGAAGCTTCATCTAAAAGTATAACTTTTGATGGAAATTCGCTCTCATGTTTTAAAATTAAAGATTGAATTGTATAACTTTTAAATCCAGTTGTATCATATATTTTTTGAGATGCAATTCCACTCAAAGCCATACATAAAATGCTATCACCATACTTTAGAGATAGTAACTCTAATATGATTTTTGATAGTGTTGTTTTTCCACTTCCAGCATATCCAACTAAAAACAGTGTTGAAATACCACTATTTACAAATCTAATGACTTCTTTTTGTTCTTCTCCGAGTGCAAATCCAATTTCTAACTCTTTTTGATAAATAAACTCTTCAATATCTTTTAAAATTTTTCCAAAATATAGCTCTTTTCTAACTTTTAAAAATTTTTTTATTTGACTTTCACAAAAATACAAATATGATAAAGCAACTTTATTTTCACCAATAAATACAACTCTCTCATCACTATTTAAATCACTTAAAACTGCCATAAACAAAACTCTATTACTAAATTCTAACTGCTTTTCTACTCCAATAAATAGCTTATCAATTTCCATTGAGCTATTACCTTGTGCATCTGCATAGTTTTTTAGAATATACTCAATACATGCTCCAACTCTAAAACGACTTTTTGGCTCAACTCCAAGTTTCATTGCTATATCATCTGCTTTGCTAAAGCCAATTCCTTTTATATCTGTTGTAATATATGGATTGTCTTTTAATTTTGTAATTAAATTATCTTCATGTCCAAACTGTTGAAATATTTTTATTATTATATTTTGAGAAACTCCAAATGGTGAAAGAAAAGCTGAAAGTTCTCTAATACTTTTAAATTTTTCCCAATTTAATAGAACTTTTTGTAACTTATCTTCACTAATATACTCTAATAGCATTTTTGGATTTTTATCTAATTGTTTTATCAATCCTTCTTCACCAAACTTTTTAATAAGTGATTTTGCCAATCTTTTGGTAAAAGCTTTTACTATTTTAGTGAGAAAAAATATAAGCTCTGGCTCATCAATAAGTAGCTCTTCAAATTTAAACTGTAAGCCATATTTTTTATCATCAAAATAGTAACCATTTAAAATAATTTTTGTTTCAAGTAGTGTATCGTGAGAAGATTTTATGTAGTTTCCACTAATTTTAATACCATTTGTTAAAATAGCTATTAAAAATCCACTCGCTTTATCAGAAAAAATTATCTTTTTTATTTCACCTCTAATTTGTGTAGTTTTTGAAGGAGAGAGAGGCTCTCTCTCTATATTTTTAATAGTGCAACCTTCTCTTTTAGATTTTTTCCAGCTTTAAATTTTGCAACTTTTCTATCTTTTGTTTTATAAGTTTTATCAGTTCCTGGAACCTTACCCTCTTTACCTTTTTGCACAACTACTTCAAATTTTCCAAATCCTAAAATATCTACATACTCACCATTTGCCAGAGCTTTTTCCAAAGCATCAAAGACAGCATCCATCGCAACTTCTGCATCTTTTTTGCTATATAATCCACACTCTGCTATTAAACTCACAAACTCTGCTTTTTTCATTTTCTTATCCTTTGTTTTGGTATCAAACATATTTTAGCAGATAATTTCGCTCTTGTGAAGTCTTTTAGGGCATTTTAGAGAAATTTTAATGCAATTTTTAAATATTTATAATTTTAAATTTTAAATATTAAACTTTCAAATCATGTTGGATATAAAATAGAAGTTTCAATTCTATACATTCATAAAAAATCTTATATTTAGATATGTTACTAAATTACACATATTCTCTCTTTAAAATATTTTTTTACATCTTTTTTATATTATCTTTCTTTTTAAGTGTTACAATTATGCAAACAAAGCAAAGGAGTATATATGGCTCAAAGAGCAATTAGAGAGTATGATGGAAAGAGACTTTTTGCTAAGGTTTGGAATGATTATTTCAGTGGATTTAATTATGATTTCAAATCTGTATTAGTAGCAAATGGTGATGAGTTAAAAGATAAAGCAAATAGTGAAGTTTGGCTAAAAAGTGATAAACTTGTATCAAAACCAGATATGCTTTTTGGAAAAAGAGGTGTAAATGGACTTGTGCAGTATAAAGTAAATAGTGCTGGTGATGTAACTTTAAATGATGCAGTTAGTTGGATAAATGAGAAAAGTAGTTGTAATACAACTCTAAAAAGTGGTCAAAGTGGAGTTTTAAATCAATTCATAGTTGAGCCATTTATTCCACATACTCCAGAGCAAGAGTATTACATTTCAGCAACGACAGCAGAAGAGGAAGACCACTTATATATTTCAGCTTTTGGTGGAGTTGAAGTTGAAGAGAATTGGGATAAAGTAAAAGAGATAAAAATTCCAGTTGGTGCAAGTGATGAAGAAGTTGCAAACTTAATTAATTCTAATATGCCAAGTGATATAAATGATAAAGAGAGATTTTCAAAATTTGCACAAGGGTTTTATAAGTTTTTCAAAACTTTACATTTTGCATATTTAGAGATTAACCCAATTGTAATGGTTGAAGATACTATAAATCTACTTGATTTAGTTGCAAGAGTTGATGATACTGCAGGATTTATGATGAGTAAAATTTGGGGAGAAATGGAATTCCCAACAGCATTTGGAATGGCAGACTTATCACCAGAAGAGAAAGCAATTAAAGCAATAGATGAAAAAAGTGGTTCATCTCTAAAGCTAACTGTATTAAATCCAAAAGGTAATGTTTGGACTTTAGTTGCAGGTGGTGGAGCTTCAGTTGTATATGCAGATACTATTGCTGATTTAGTTGGAGTAGAAGATTTAGCAAATTATGGTGAGTATTCAGGTAACCCTACAACAGATGAAACATATTTTTATGCAAAAACTGTAATTGATTTAATGACAAGAGAAAAAGATGCAAAAGGGCGAGATAAGATTTTAATTATTGGTGGAGCTATTGCAAACTTTACAGATGTTGCAAAAACTTTTACAGGAATTATCAAAGCATTTAATGATATGGCAGATAAAATGAAAGCAGTTGGCACAAGAATTTATGTTAGAAGAGGTGGGCCAAACTTTGAGATTGGTTTGAAAAATATCAAATCTTCAGCAGAAAAACTTGGTTTATACATAGAGGTTTATGGGCCAGAAACTCATATTACTGATATTGTTAGAATGTCTTTACAAAAATAAGGAGAGAAAGAATGGGAGCACTATTTACAAAAGATACACAGGCAATATTTTGGAACAATAACAAAAGTGCCATTCAAAGAATGCTTGATTATGATTATGTAATTGGGAGAAAAACTCCATCAGTTGCAGCAATCGTTCATCCATCAGGTAGTCATAATTTTGAAAAAATGTTTTTCGGACCAACAGAAATAATTATTCCAATTTATAAAAACACAGCAGAAGCTGTAAAATCACATAAAAATTGTGATGTGTTTTTGAATTTTGCATCTTTTAGAACAGCTTATGATGTAACAATGGAAGCAATTGGATTTGCACAATTTAAAACAATTATGGTTACAGCAGAAGGAATTCCAGAGAGACTTGCAAGAGAAATGAATGTAAGTGCAAAAAATGCAGGTAAAGTTGTAATTGGACCAGCAACAGTTGGTGGAATTGCTCCAGGTGCATTTAAAATTGCAAATGTTGGTGGAACAATTGAAAATATTGTAAATTCAAAACTTCATAGATGTGGAAGTTGTGGGCTTGTTACGAGAAGTGGAGGACTATTTAACGAACTTAGCAATATTATTGCAATTAATGCAGATGGTATTGCAGAAGGTATTGCTATTGGTGGTGATAGATTTGTGGGTTCTACATTTATTGATAACTTGCTTAGAATGGAGAGTAATCCTCAAGTAAAATATTTACTAATGCTTGGTGAAGTTGGTGGAACAGAAGAGTATAAAGTAATTGAAGCTATTAAAAGTGGAGCTATCAAAAAACCTGTAATTGCTTGGTGTATTGGAACAATTGCTAAACATTTTAGCTCTGGTGTTCAATTTGGTCATGCTGGAGCAAGTGCAAATGCAGATGCAGAAACAGCTGAAGCAAAAAATAGAGCTATGAAAGAAGCAGGAATTTATGTACCAGAGAGCTTTAATGATTTACCAGCTGTTATAAAAGAGGTTTATACAAAACTTAAAAATGATGGTTTAGTTAGTGAAATTGCTGAACCAGCTGTGCCAACTATTCCAGAAGATTATGCAAAACTTTCAAAAGAAGGCAAAATCAGAAAAGAAACAAACTTTATATGCACAATTTCTGATGATAGAGGAGATGAAGCAACTTATGCAGGTTATCCAATTAGCTCTGTTGCAACTCCAGATACAGGATTTGGAATTGGTGATGTTGTTTCACTTCTTTGGTTTAAAAAGCGATATCCAAAATGGGCTACAAACTTTATTGAAACAGTTATAAAAACAGTTGCAGACCACGGTCCAGCAGTTAGTGGAGCTCATAATTCAAGAGTTACAGCAAGAGCAGGAAAAGATGTTATTAGCTCACTTGTTTCAGGAATTTTAACAATTGGACCAAGATTTGGTGGGGCAATTGATGGAGCTGCAAACTATTTCAAATATGCAAGAGATAACAATATGTCGCCAGATGAGTTTTTAAATTATATGAAAAAAGAAGGAATTCCAATCCCAGGAATTGGACATAGAATTAAATCTCTTAGAAATCCAGATTTAAGAGTTAGTGGCTTAAAAAAATATGCAAAAGAGTTTTTCCCATCAACTCCATTGCTTGATTATGCTTGTGAAGTTGAGTTACTTACAACATCTAAAAAAGATAACTTAATCTTAAATGTTGATGGAACTATTGGAGTTTTAATGATTGATATGTGGAAAGCATTAGATTACTCTGATGATGAAATTCAAACATTTATTGATGCTGGAGCATTAAATGCCTTCTTTGTAGTTGGTAGAACTATTGGATTTATTGGACATGCTTTAGATGAAAAACGACAAAATATGGCAATGTATCGACACCCATTTGATGATATTTTATATGATGTAAAAAAAGCTGAAGAGCTATAAAAAACTATAAAAGCAGAAAAGTTTTTTTCTGCTTTTTATTTTTTGATAACTTTTTTGCTAAAATTCTATCTATGAAACATATTTTAAAAACAGTCATTATAGTTCTATTTATATTTAATTCACTTAGTTTTGCATTTATTCATCATCATGATGATTTAATTGAGATTGATAATTGCAAAGTTTGTCATCTGCAACATACTCAAAATTTAAATAATACTCCTAAAATAGTCATAACAAATTTAGATTTAACTAAAAATATTATAAACCCAACAAATATATCTACTAAAAATTTTCAATTTATTAACTTTTATCAAAGAGCTCCTCCAAATTTTTTTTAAAAATTAAAACTACTTAAAAATTAAAAAATTATTGGAGAAAATTATGAAAAAATTACTACTATTTTTACCAGCACTAATGTTTGCAAATGATAATTTATCAAAAGCACTAAATCCAGATATATCACTTACTGCAGATTTCTTATATCTAAATAAAAATTTTGATGGAGAACTTTATACAAAAGGTTTTACACATTTACACAGTGAAGAAGAGGAGCATTCACACTCTCACACAGAATTAAAAGATGGTTTCAATCTAAACTATGCAGAACTTGGAATTAGCTCTACTGTTGACCCATTTTTTGATTTAGAAGCAACTTTTCACTTGAGTGAAGATGATTTTGAAATTGAAGAACTATTTTTTAGAAGCACTTTGCCTTATGGTTTTGGTTTAAAAGGTGGAAAGTTTTTGAGCAACTTTGGCAGAATAAACAATCAACACTCACACTATTGGAACTTCAACCATCAACCACTAATTTATAATTTACTTTTTGGAGAACATAATATCTTAGAAAAAGGTATTCAATTAAGCTATATTCCGACACTTCCACACTATTTAGAGTTTGGAATTGAAGCTTTAGCAGGAGAAAATGAAGGAAGTTTTGGTTACGCGGGATTTGAAATTGGAGATAAAAAAGTTGAAGATGAGACAAATCCATCTTTAATAGTAGCATATCTCAAAAGTTCGGTAGATATAAAAGATATATCAACTCTAATTGGAATATCTTATGCAACAGGTAGTTCAAATTTCAATCACGGCGACCATGCATTTAGTGGAGATACAAAAATTTATGGAGCAGATTTAACGATAAAATATCCAATCGACTCTTATTCTACTATCTCTTGGCAAAGTGAGTATTTGTATAGAGATTTAAGTGGTGATAGATATGGTTTGTTAGAAGATGAAAGTGTTAAAATCTCTAAAATGGATAAAGAGCAATCAGGACTCTATTCTGAACTATCTTATAAAAATAGAGATTTTAGAGTTTCAGCAAGATATGATTTAGTCAATAAAAATGTTGCAAATAGTATAAAAACTACAAAAAATTTAGATGGATATAGTTTGGCTTTTGATTATCTTCCATCAGAATTTTCAAGAGTTAGATTTGAGTATAGTGAAGATAGTTCTAAATTTAGTGAAGTTGGAGCAAATGAGACATTAAAAGAGTTTATGGTTGTATTTAATTTCACTATTGGTGCTCATAAAGCACACTCATTCTAATGAAAAAGTTATTTATATTTTTAATAGTTGCAATAAACTCTTTTGCACTAAATATAGCAACTACTTATCCATATATTGCAGATATTACAAAAGCAATTACACAAGATAAAGCAGAAGTTTTTTCTCTATCAAATGGAGATTATGACCCACATTTTATAACTCCAAAACCTTCATTAATTGCAAAAGTTAGAAGTGCAAATCTCTTAATTACAAATGGTGCAGGTTTAGAAATTGGTTGGTTGCCACCACTTCTAAACTCTGCTAATAACTCTAAATTAGAGCTTTTAGATTTATCAAAATCTATTAAATTAATAGCACCCCACTCTCACTCAAGAAAAGATGGAGATGTGCATCCAGAAGGAAATCCACACTTTATTTTAAACCCTCATAATGTTTTAATTGTTGCAGATAGTGTCAAAAGCAAACTATGTGAAATAGATAACCAAAATTGTGAAATTTATCGCCACAATTTAGATGAATTTAAAGCAAAATTTTCACTCAAACTACAAGAGTGGGATAGTAAATTAAAACAGGTTAATGGTTTAAAAGTTGTGCAGTATCACAAACTATTTGATTACTTTTTTAAGCAATATGGAGTAGTTGAGGTTGCAACAGTTGAACAGTTTGCTGGAATTAGCCCAAGTGCAAAACATTTAGACTCTATAAAAGAGTTAGGAGCTAATTTGAAAATTAATTTTGTAATTAGAGCAACTTATAATAGTGAAAAAATTGCAAAAAAAGTTTCAAATGATTTAAATGCAAAGCTTATAATTTTGCCTCATGATGTTGGCTCTATCAAAGATATTGATAATATATTTTTGATGTTTGAAACCATAACTAAAGAGCTGTTACATGAGTGATATTTTAATATCAGCAATTTTATTATCCACAATATTAGTCTCTATTCACTCATTTTTTGGAAGAGAAATTATAAATCGTGGAATAATTTTTACAGATTTAGCAATTGGACAGTTTGCCTCATTAGGGGCAATCTGCTCCATTGTTTTTTTTAGCTCAAACTATTTATATATATCATCACTCACATTTGCACTAATTGGTGGAAGTTTAATTGCAATAGCTCAAAAAAGAGTTAAATTTTTGGAAGCAACAATTGGATTAATTTACTCATTTGCATTGTCTTTAGGATTTATACTTTTATCAAAAGAGCCTCATGGTTTAGAAATTTTTAATAACTTAATCGCCACTGATATTATATTTATCACAAAAGAAGAGCTAATAAAATTAGCAATTTACTACTCTTTAATTGGAGCTATTTTGTATCTATTTTATGCTAAATTGAGTGGTTTAAAAAAAGATTTGCTATTTTTTACACTTTTTAGTTTTACAATCGTTAGCTCTGTAAAAGTTGCTGGTGTGCTTGTGGTTTTTGCACTGTTACTTGCTCCTATGTTAATATCTCTGATACTCAAAAAAAACTCTATTTTAATAGCAATTTTTATAGGGGTTTTAATAAACACTTTAGCAATTATGTTTGCTTATAGTTATGATTATCCAACAGGTTATATGGTTGTTTTAGCCAACTCTTTTTTTGCAATTTTGGCTTCATTTTTGATAAAATAGAGTTATAAATATAATATTTAAAAGGTATCAAATTTGAGTGAAGATATAGAATTAAAGCTTCTTAATAAGATTGAAGAGCTTGAGAAAGAGATAAAAGAGTTAAAAGGTGAAGAGCTTGAAACCACTCCAATTTATAGTTTTAGTAAAATAAAATTTAGTGATTTAAAAAAGTTAGTTTTTATAAAAAGGCAAATCAATACAGGAAATATCTTTGATGAATGGTTCAGTTTTGCTATTCAAATAGAAGAAAGTGATTTGCTTTTTTTATCTACACTTTTAGAAAAAGAGAAAAATTATTTAACTCTATATAAAGAAGAAAATTTAAAAGTTAAATTTATAACTCCAATTTTAAATAGAATTGATTTTAATATAAATCAAGAAATTAGAGATTTTTATAATGAAAAATTGACTTATAAAAGTGAAAAATTTATTTTTAATGGAGATGTTGATTTTGTTTTGGCTAAAGGTTTAGAAGAGTCTGAAAAGCCATATTTTTTTATTCAAGAGTTTAAAAAAGGAAAAGAAAATTCTGACCCAGAACCACAACTATTAGCAGAATTAATTGCTGGAGTTGAATTAAACAGTTGGCAGAGCATAAAAGGAGCTTATATAGTTGGTTCAATTTGGAATTTTGTTATTTTAGAACGACTCGAAAAACACAAATATATATATTATGTATCTCCCAATTTTGATAGTTCTAAAATTTATGATTTACAAGCTATTTATAAAAACTTACTATTTATAAAAAGTAAGCTAATAGATTTAGCAAAATTGCTATAATTACAAAAAACTAAAAGGAAAAATATGCGAAGTGATATTATAAAAAGGGGTTATCAAAAAGCTCCACATAGAAGTCTCTTAAGAGCGACAGGTTTAAGAGATGAAGATTTTGATAAACCATTTATTGGAGTTGCAAACTCATTTATTGAGATAATTCCAGGACACTTTTTTTTAAATAAATATGCAGAAATTGTAAAAGATGAAATTAGAAAAAATGGTTGTGTTCCATTTGAGTTTAATACAATCGGTGTTGATGATGGAATTGCTATGGGACATGATGGAATGCTTTTTTCACTTCCAAGTAGAGAAATTATTGCAAACTCAATTGAAACAGTTATGAATGCTCATAAACTTGATGCACTATTTGCCATTCCAAATTGTGATAAAATCGTTCCTGGAATGATTATGGGTGCTTTAAGGGTTGATGTTCCAACAATTTTTGTAAGTGGTGGTCCTATGAGAAAAGGACATAAAAAAGATGGAACTCCAATTGATTTAGCAACTGCTTTTGAAGCTGTTGGAAAAGTTGCAAATGGAGAAATGAGTGATGATGAGTTATATGATATTGAGTGCAATGCTTGTCCATCTGGTGGAAGTTGCTCTGGAATGTTTACTGCTAACTCTATGAATACTTTATGTGAAGCTATGGGAATTGCATTGGAAGGCAATGGAACTATTTTAGCATTAACTCCAGAGCGAGAAGAGCTATTTAGAAAAGGTGCTAAAAGAATTTGTGAAATTGCAAAATCAAAAGAGCTTAGTGAAAAGTTTAGATTAAAAAATATATTAAATGAAAATGCAATAAAAAATGCTTTTGCTGTGGATATGGCAATGGGTGGAAGTTCAAATACAGTGTTACATATGTTAGCAATAGCAAAAGAAGCAGAAGTAACTTTCTTTTTAGAAGATATTAATACTATTAGCAAGAGGGTTTCACATATTGCAAAAATTTCTCCATCTCTTAGCACTGTGCATATGGAAGATATAAATAGAGCTGGTGGAGTTAGTGCTGTTATGTGTGAGATGAGCAAAAGAGGTGAGGATATTTTGATTGATAATTTAACTATTAGTGGAGAAACAATCAAAGAGCGAATAAAAGATGCAAAAATAAAAGATACAAATATAATTCACACAATTGATAATCCATATTCAAAAGTTGGAGGACTTGCAATTTTATATGGAAATTTGGCAGAAGAAGGAGCAGTTATCAAAACTGCTGGAATTACGGGAAGTAGAACTTTTAGTGGAAAAGCTGTATGTTTTGATGGACAAGCAGAAGCGATTGAGGGAATAATTGGTGGAAAAGTAAAAGCTGGAGATGTCGTAGTTATTAGATATGAAGGTCCAAAAGGTGGGCCTGGAATGCAAGAGATGTTAGCACCAACGGCTCTTATTATGGGAATGGGATTGGGTGATAAAGTAGCACTTATTACTGATGGTAGATTTAGTGGAGCTACAAGAGGAGCAAGTATTGGACATGTTTCACCTGAAGCAATTGAAGGTGGAATGATTGGATTATTGCAAGATGGTGATGAAATTTTTATTGATGTTGATAACTATATTTTAGAAGTTAAACTTACATTTGAAGAGATTGCAAAACGAAGAGATGAGTTTAAACCTTTAATAAAACCTTTGAAATCAAGTTGGCTAAAGCAATATAGAAGTTTGGTTACAAATGCAAGTAGTGGAGCGATACTAAAAGCTGATTAAGTGGAGCTGGTAAAGGGACTTGAACCCCCGACCTGCTGATTACAAATCAGCTGCTC
>DZAY01000062.1 GCA_022729735.1 Helicobacter cetorum | reverse complement strand
TAATAACAAGCTCAATCTCTTTATTTAAATTTTTTGACACATCTCTTACAATTCGCTTAAATTTATTAAAAGTTTCGCCAATTTGCACCATTCTAATTTGCATAGCACTCTCTCTAATCTCCTCAACCATCAATGAAACAGTCGAAATAGACTCGCTAAGCTCACTATTTTGCAAACTCATTGCTTGTTGCATAACATTTGCATTTGCAATCACAAGCTCACCAATCATATTAATTAAATGGTCAATTTTAAATGAATCAACCCTAATTGAACTAGCTGGAGTTATGGTTGTTTGAGGTATTTGGGATATTTGAGGTGTTTGCTCTTTAGCTTTAATTTCACTTACTTTAATTTCGCTTCCTTCAGAGACAAAATCAAATACATCAATTATCTCCTCTTTTGAAATATCACTTTTAAAATCTATCTCAAAACCTAAATAAAATTTTAAAGGTTCAAGTTCGTTAAATGGTGGAAGTTTGTCTGTTAAAGTTTGAATATTTACAATTTCACCCAAACTTGCAAGAAATAAAATAAAGCTTTTAGAATCCATTCCATCTTTTAGTATATTTTGGTGAAGTCTTAAGGAAATATGCCACTCTTTAGTCTCTTTTTTGCTCTCTTTTTTAACCTCTTTGTGAGTGGGACTTGTCTCTTTGTCTTTTAAATAAACTTTTAGCTTCTCTTCAAGCTCTTTTGTTTTGATTGAAGTTGCCTCATCTGGAGATTGTTTTGTACAAGCTAAATTTATCAAAGTCTCAATATGGTCTTTTGCATTTAAAAATAGGGAAATCATATCATCGTTGATACTTAATCGCTCATTTCTAACTTCATCAAAAAGATTTTCTAAAATATGAGTAAAACTTACAATAAAACTTATATTAAACATTCCAGCAGCACCTTTTATTGTGTGTGCGGCTCTAAAAATAGACCCCATCGCTTCAGATGAAAATCCACTGTTTTGAATTTCAATTAATCCATCTTCCATCGCTTGAAGTTGTTCAAAACTTTCAACTCTAAAATCTTCAATCATATTATCATCAAATTCAAATCCTACCATAACTACTTCCTTAAGCAAAATAATTTTCTAAATTATAAAGAGTGATTAACTCTTTAACTTTAGAATTGAAGTTTATATTTAGTGTTTTCTCGTTCTCTTTTGCATATTTTTGTAATGATAGAAGTAGTTGAATTCCCGAAGTGTCACAATCGCTAATCTGTTCTAAATTTAACTCAAATTTTTTAGAGTTGTTTAACTCTAACATAGAATAAACATTTTCTATTTTTTGAATACTAAGCTCATTTTCACTCAAACTTATAAAACAAGTTTCATCAATTTTATTTATTTCCATAATAAAGCCTTACATTGTTAATTTTGCAACAGCCATAAGTAGCTTTGCTTCATTAAATGGCTTTACTATCCAAGCTTTCGCCCCAGCTTCCCTGCCTTGCATCATCAATTCTTGTTGAGATTCAGTTGTTAGCATAATCACGGGAGTGAATTTATAAGTTTCAATAGTTTTAAGTTTTATCAAAAACTCAATTCCATTCATCGTTGGCATATTCACATCGCTTATAATTAAATCTATTTTTTGCCCATTTAACTGCTCAAGTGCTGAAAGTGGCTCTTCTGCCTCAAGCACTTTATATCCAGCATTCTCAAGCGACTTTCTTACTGTTAATCTAATGATATTAGAATCATCAACTACCATTATAATTTTTGACATTTTTTTGCTCCTTTATTAAAATTTATCTCTAAAAGAAAAACATGTTATCATCATCTGTAACTTCTTCTTTCTCTTTTTTTTCGCCTGAAATATATTGTTCAATATGAACACAATTATTCAGCAAAGAATCATCCAAATAGTGAATGTCTTTAATATCTTGTTTTATAAATAGACTATTTTTCCAATTTTTTAAATCTAGCACCATCATATAAATATAATCTAAAAAAGTTTTACTATCTTGGTTTATTTTCTCTAAATCTATATTTTTAATTGTATTTACCAATGATTTGATAGCTTGTTCTATGGTGTTAAATGAGGTTAGCATATTTAGAATTTCAGCATATTTTTCAAAAAGTGTAACGATTTTATCAACTGCTTCAGGAGTAATGTTATTATCATAATAGTTGTCAATTAGTAATTTAATATCCTCTTCTAAATCTTGCATTTCATCTAAATCTTCTCTCATCTCATTTTCAAATTTAAAAAATTCTATATTTTCTAAAAACTCTTTTGCTGAAATTTTATGTCTATCTAACAGAGGTTTTTGATTTTCTATCTTAGGTGTTATTTTTTTAATTTCACTGTTTTCAATTTCATATAAATCATCTAATTTAAATCTTCTTTTTGATGTGACTAAATCTAAATCAGCTTGAATTTTGTCGTATAACTTTTTGTATAAATATCTAAATTTTAAATTTGATTTAGTTAATTCAATATTTTTTAAATTTAACTCTTTTATTTTTTTATTATCTTCCTCTTTTTCAAAAACATTTTTACAATTTACATATAAAATATGTATAAGTTTGTCCATCAATATAGGTTTAAATAAAAATCCATTTGCACTTGCATTTAAGAGTTGATTATAGTAGAAACTATCGTTATAAGCCGACATAAAAATAACTTTTTGTTCTAAATCATTTTTTCTAATCTCTTTTAAAAATTCTATTCCATCCATAATAGGCATTTCAATATCACTCAAAATAATATGATATTTACCTTTTTCGTATTTTTGCAATGCTTCCTTTCCATCTGAAGCAATTTCAACATTTTTAAACAAGTGGCTTAGTGTTTTTTTGAGTAGTAATTGCATATCTTTAGTATCCTCTACTATCAATACATTTTGACTTGTAGAGAAAATTTTTAAATCTTCAATTCCAATATTTAGCATTTATAACCTCACTTTATTTTATATCAATCAAGTACAAAAATAGTAGTTAATTTTAAATCTCTTAAATGGTCTTAACAAATTTTACTAATTATTTATATATTTACAAACCCCCCAACTAAAAATATTATAAAACGATTTTCTTTTATTGTCAAGAGTAAAAAGTAATTTAGAAAAGTTAGAAGTTATGGTAGATAGTTACAGCAAAGAATATAACACTAAATTATAACATAAGACAAAGTGGATATTATTTTTTCTTAATATTGTTACTTTATAATCGATTTCAAAATAAACTTCACATTTTCTATCGCTTTACTTCTATGTGATAGTTTAATTTTGATATCTTCATTAAGTTCACCCAAAGTTTGATTAAAACCTTTTGGAATAAAAATTGGGTCATACCCAAATCCATTTTCACCTCTGGCTTGATTTATCACTTTTCCATACATAAAACCGTGAGTTGTAAAAATTTTATCATCAAAGATAGTTGCAATTGAGGCTGTATAAAAGGCATTTGAGTGTTTTATATTTTTTTTATTTAACTCATTTATAACTTTATTTAAATTATCTTTATCACTTGCAGAAGTTCCAGCATATCTAGCACTAAAAATATTTGGCTCATAATTAAGTTCTTCAATCGAAATTCCACTATCATCACTCATAATTATCATAGTGTTTTTAAGTTTATTTTCAGTTTTTAACTTTTCATATATCGCTTTTGCCTTAATAATTGCATTTTCCTTGAAGCTTTTACCATCTTCGATTATTTCAAACGGTTCAATTAATTCACTAAAAGCTATTACTTCAAAATCAGTCAAAAACCTTTGTATTTCTTTGATTTTACCTTTGTTTGAGGTTGCTAGTACTATTTGCATAAAAACTTGCCTTTTTTTTAATAATTCTTTGTAATAATTTACTGTTTCAGTCGGTAAAATATTTGTGATATTATAGCAGGGGATGTGATAACTTTTTTCTTACATCCAGTCAACAATCTTCACAACCTCATCAACTTCATAAAATTTCAAATCTATATCTTTTGGCTTTTTAGCTACTATTGCTTTTGTAAAGCCCAAATTTTTGGCTTCTCTTAATCTTAAATCTATATTAAAAACATCTCTTACATCTCCGATTAAGCTAACTTCACCTATAAAAACTACATCTTTATTAATCACTCTATTTCTAAAACTTGATAATATTGCTGCAACCACGGCTAAATCAGCCGCTGTTTCGACTATCTTAATACCTCCAGCAATATTTATAAATACATCGTATTGATTAAATGGCAAATCTAACTTTTTTTCAAGTAGTGCCAAAAGCATATTAAGACGATTTGAGTCAAATCCAGTTGTGCTTCTTTTTGGATTGCCATAAGCACTTTCAGCCACAAGTGCTTGAACTTCAATCACTAATGCCCTTGTTCCCTCCATTATAACACTTAGTGCCGAACCTGCTTGAGGTTTTTCTTTGCTGAAAAATTTACTTGAAATATTTTTTGCACTTATTAAGCCGTCTTTTGTCATCTCAAAAATACCTATTTCACTTGTGGAGCCAAAACGGTTTTTGAAGCCCCGTAACATTCTAAGTTCTCTTGAGCTATCGCCCTCAAAATAAAGCACCGTATCAACCATATGCTCAAGCACTCGTGGTCCAGCTATTGAGCCTTCTTTTGTGATGTGACCAATTATAAAAACTGCCACATCATTATCTTTTGCAAGTCTCATCAAATCAAAAGTAATCTCCCTAACTTGGCTTACACTTCCTGGGGCGGAGCTTATTTTGTCGGAATAGAGTGTTTGAATTGAGTCAATTATCAAAATATCAAAATTATCAGATTTAAATTCAACTACGACATTTTCTAAATTTATTTCAGAAAGTAAATAGAGATTTTTAGAATTTGCTTGAAGTCTATTTGCCCTAATTTTGATTTGTCCAGTTGATTCCTCGCCACTTACATAAAGCACTTTTTTACCTGAACTTGCCAAATTTCCAGCCACTTTAAGTAATAGTGTAGATTTCCCAACTCCAGGGCTTCCGCCGATTAAAGTTAAGCTTGAGGGAACTATTCCTCCGCCTAAAACTAAATCAAACTCTACATCCATACTAGAAAAACGAGTAAAATTATCCTCATCAATTTCAGTTATTGGTTTAGCTTTTTTGCTTGAAGTTTGCAAAATTTCAACTTTTTCAGAGCTTTTTATCTCCAAAAAACTATCCCAACTATCACAATTTGGACATTTTCCAAGCCATTTTGGTGAAGAAAATCCACAACTTTGACACTCAAAAAATTGTTTGTTTTTGTTTTTAGCCATAAATATTCACTACATCTTTTTCATTAAAATTTTTATTAACTCTTACAACTTTTGAGTTTTTAAATTGAGTTAAATCTTTAAATTCATCTAAAAATTTATTATCTTGTTTTGTTTCTATCTCTAAAATGCCATTTTGTCTATTTTTAAAACTTTGATTTAATATTGCACAAATTGCTTCCCAATTATCATAAAAATACTCTTGAAGTAGAGGAATGATTTTATAAATAAAAATATTTTTTAACTCTTCAAAAGTTAAAATACTATTTTGCTCATCAAAATTTTTTGGTAAAAAATAGGCTTGTCCAATTTGATGATGTTCATTTTTTAAGATAGTAATTCTATCATTCATAGCTTTTAGCATTAAATCAAGTTCTATTTCGCTATTTTCAATTTTTACTTTTTTTAAAATTTCATAATCTGGCATACACTCAACAAATTTAAATCTTCTTCTAAGTGCAATATCAATCATAGCAATAGATTTATCAACTGTATTCATAGTAGCGATGATATATAAATTATTCGGAACTTTTAATTTTTTTGGCTCACCAGTTATCTCATCTTTTGAGTATGGCAAATTTATACTCATTTCATTTTTAGCTTTCATTCTTTTATCTTCTTCAATCAAAGTAAAAAGCTCACCAAAAATCGCTGAAATATTACCGCGATTTATCTCATCAATCAAAAGCACATAGTTATATTCAGGATTATTTATTGCACGATTACATAATTTTTTAAATACACCATCTTTGACTTTATACTCTATTTCACCTTTTAGATTTGTTTCAGGAAAAATCCCCTCAATAAAATCTTGATAAGAATAATTTTGATGAAATGTAATTGTTTCTATAAGTGGATAAGCTCGATATTTTAAAACATCTTCTTCTGTCAATGATAAGTTTTTAATCACTTCTTTAGCAGATATTGTTAAATTTTTTATTTTTTTCATTATATGACTATCATCAACTTTTAAATCTAAATGTTCAGACAAAACTTTAAAATCTAAACTATTTAGCTCTTTTTTACTTTTAGAAATAATTTCAACAGCTATATCTTTAGCCATCATTGTTTTACCAGTTCCAGCTGATCCAAAAAATATCACATTTAAATC
>DZAY01000033.1 GCA_022729735.1 Helicobacter cetorum | reverse complement strand
TACTTTTATTTCACTATTTTGATTTAAGTTTATCTGAACAAAATTCTTTAAATTGTAAGCTTTAATCATTTAGTTTCTTTCATTATCTTTTTTATTAGCTATAAAATAAAAATAGTCAAATATTAACATTGTAAATTTACAGCTGTTATTATACTATTTTTTGTAAGCGAGTGCTTAATTATTTTTATTTTAGACTATTGAATTAGTAGTTTATTTATACTATTTTAAACAATAACTTATTTCTAAACATAACTATTGAAAAGAAAAATATTAATATCAATGGATAAACTAATATATAAAAACTCATATATGTAAATTTAGTTTGAAAGTTATTTTCAATGTAATAAAGTTTTTGCATTTTCATAAGTTCCATTAAACTATAATCACTTATATAAAAACTTTTTTCTTCTTTAAAATAAAAATGTATTTTTTCTTTATTAAAATCTCTTTCGTATTCTTTATTTAATTCAAACTTAATATTTTTCAAATTCTTTTCAATATAATCATTCAAAACTAAAAAATTTTTAGATTCAATTTTATATGTATAATCAATACCAAAATCTGCATGACCTCTTACTTCTTGATTAATAATAGTGAAAGTATCAGCAACTTTTAATGTAAATACTGTTTTTGCTTCGTCAATATAATATTTATTATCATAAACTTCTATCTCATTTATATAAAAATTAGAATAAGAATAGTTTATATCATTAATAATATTATAAGTTTTTCCTACCATTGGATATAAAATTTGTAATTGACTACGATTATAAAATGATAAAAAACTTGCGAATAATAAAATAAAGATATGTAAATATTTAATTTTATTCTCTTTTTTTAAAAAGAATATTTCCCACAATAAAAATAAAGCATAAGGAGTTCCAAACCAAAAACTAGAAAAACCATCATTTATACTAGCCATTAATATATAATAGTAAGCTACTATGTAGATGATTAAATTTAATAGCAAAATATAAATGTATTTAATATTAATCATAATTTAAATGTTTTAATTCTCCCCAAAAAGGGAAGATTAAATTATTGGAATTGTGGTAAGTTACTTGTAGTAGAAGTTGTTGTCGTTGTTTGAGTTGTAGTAGTTGTGCTAACAGATGAAGTTGTAGCATTTGTCGTTGTTTGAGTTGTAGATGAACTACTACTTGCTCCAAAATTTGGTAAATCTGAAGTGCCAGTGGTTATAACTGCTACACTGCTACTACTGCTTGTAACAACTGTTGGTGTAGTTACTGTAGCTGTTACAGTTGATGTGGTTGTTGTTGTATCTGTGGTTAATATTACAGGCACAATTGTATCGCTATGATGAGACTCTCCAAATGCTGGTAAATCTGATACAAGAGAACTTGCAACACTACTTGATGATGATAATACAGAAGATGTTGATGAGTAAGAACTACTTGAGTATGTTACTCCAGCTAAATTTGTTTTTTCATTTTTTAATAGCTCTTCTAAATCTGTAATTGAAGCTACTTGTGCTGATTTAACACTGTCTATATAAGTATATAGAGTATCTTTTGTAGATGGTTGTATAGTTTGAATAAATTTTATAACATCACTATTATTTCCATCTGCTTGAGCTGTTGTATCACTATTTATAAGAGTTACTATATCAGATGTAGCTTCGCTAATAATTATTGCATATAAAATTTGATAAGCTTTTGCTAAATTTATATCTTCATTTACCATTGGATTTGTATATAAATATTCTGTGCTAACATTCAATAAATTTGCCAATTTTTCTTCATTAGCACCTTTTGATATGATTGTAGAAATTGGTGATATTATTACACCTTTATTAGCTTGCATACTTATACCAAAATCTATTTCGCCACTATCTACTATACCATTGCTATTTGAGTCAAGTTTTCCACCAGTTAAAACTATTGGATAAGTTGGTTCTCCATCAAATTTATATTCACCTTTACTATTTGGAATATATTGTGCCACTTTTCCTGCACTATCTTTTACATTTGCTTCTAAAACATAACCATCAATAGCAGTAACTACTGTGCTTTTTGAGTTAGTCGAACTCTGCGATGATGAGCTAACACTACCACTATTTACACTACTTCCATCACTTCCACAACCACTAAATAGAGTTGCAATAATTGCACTTGATGCTACTATACTTACAGCTTTTTTCATAATTTCTCCTAAAAATTTTGATGATATTGTATCTTAAAATTGCTTATCTCTTCTCTGTTTCAAATATTTTCGAGCATAATAGATAATTATCAATACAATTGGCACAACATACCAATATTGGACTATTTCTTGAAAATAGTTTAATACAATATTTCCAAAAAAGTATCCAAGCAAACCATAAATAACTCCCCAAAGAATAGAACCTAAAAAGTTTAAAATTGCAAATTTTTTTGGATTATAGTTTGTAACTCCAATTGTTAATGGTAATACAAGTCTAAAACCATACATAAATCTTAAAAAAAATATTATATATGCACCATGTTTTTTGAGTAAAACTTTTGCAGTTGCAAATTTTCTTCTTTGACTTTGTAGTTTGGAATATACAAATTTTTTATTGTATTTGCCTATCCAATAATACATTTGGTCTCCAGCAAAACCTCCAAGTATTCCAAATATTAGAACATAAGTTATATCTAATTGATTTAGTTTTGCTAATGTTCCCGTAATTATAAGTCCTGTTTCACCTTCTAAAATCGCCCATACAAAGAGTATCAAATAACTATATTCTAAAATATATTCAAAAAAAAACTCACTCATGGTATTTCTTAAAAGAATTCAATATCATCTTCACTCTCCTCAATATCTCGATTTCCAACAATATTTTCTATTTGCAAACAAGAGCTAAGTAGAGAACTATCAATATAGTGAATATCTTTCGCATCTTGAACTATAAAAATTGAACTTCGCCAATTTTCTAAATCTTTAAATATATTTATCAAAAGTATTATTAGTTTTTTAAATTTTAAATCATCTAACATGTTAATATATAAATTTTTCAAAAAATTTGCTAATGAATTTATTGCAAATGACAAGTGTTGAAACTCCAATAGCGAATCGATGATTTCATCATATTTTAAAATACTATCTACAATTTTATTTAATGAAACTCTACTTTTATGATTTTCAAACTCATAAATATGGTCATCAATCTCATCAGCTACAAATTGCAAACTATCAATTTTATCAAGTACATTAAATGGTGTCCCTTCTACATACTCTTTTGCTGTTACTTTTTCAACATGCGAAGTTCTTAAAACTTCTTCTTCTAATTTTGTAAAGTTTGTATGTAGAGACTCTTTTTTTAACTTAAATGATAGTTTATTATTTTCTATTTTAAATATAGCATCTTTTTCATGTCTTAAAATAATATTTTTAACAACCAATATGTTTATAAAATTTATATTCATTTCTGTTAAATATAAAAACTCATCACTCTCTTCATAAATAACATCAAATGATTTCCCATTATTTATTTTCCAAAGTCCAAAAGCATAAATTATTTTAATTATATTGTTTAGATTTGGAACATTTTTATTACTGTCTGTCAAAAAATACTCCCAAAATTGAGAAAGTGAATTTTTGTCTCTTATTTTAAAAATTGTGCATCTATTGTAAATATTTTTATCAAATAGATTTATAGCTTCACTTTCATAACTTTTATTGCAATTTCTATATTTGATTAAATCTATATAGTTTTCAATTCGTTTGATAAAAACTTTTGGGTCAATGGGCTTTAATATATAATCTTCTGCCCCATATTTCAACATTAAGTCTTTTGATTTATCATCATCTAAAGCAGTAACTGCAATTATCATAACTTTTTTATTAAACTCTCTAATTTGTCTTGTGGCTTCAATGCCATCCATATTTGGCATCATAATATCCATCAAAACCAAATCTATTTCTCTCTCTTTTAATATTTTAACAGCTTCTACACCATCAATTGCTTCCAACATTTCGCATTCAACCTCTTCTAATAGAAGTTCGATTGTCATTCGATTATTTACATTATCATCAACAACTAAAACCTTTATCATTTTATAAAGCTCCAACATAATTTAGAGTAATTATAAATCAAAAATCATAAAATTATCTATTTTTTACTATAATTATTTAAAAAGGAGTTGTAATGGAAGCTAAAATATTTATCGGCTCACAAGAGATTGAAAGTAAGAGTGTAATTAAAAGATATAATAGATTTTCAAATGATGAATTAATATCTCCAATTTGTGAAATAGAATATGCTAAAAAAGCTTTGGAAGTTGCAAATTTAGCAAAAAAAGATGCAAAAAATTCACCACTTCATAAGCGAATAAATTGGTTACTTGATGTTGCACAAAAGTTAGAAGAAAATGCAGAAGATTTAGCACAAACCATAACCGTAGAAGTGAATAAACCGATAACTTTTTCAAGGGTTGAAGTTAAGCGATGTGTTGAAGTTTTAAAAATTACGGCAAGTGAGTTACTTGCTTTAAATGGTGAAACTATTAATACAGATGCGATGGAGAGTGGCAAAAAATCTCTTAGCTTTTTTAAAAGAGAGCCTGTTGGAGTTGTAGTTGCAATCACACCATTTAATTTTCCACTAAATTTAGTGGCTCATAAATTAGCTCCAGCTTTGGGAATGGGAAATTGTGTAATACTAAAGCCAACACCAGAAGCTCCAATTACAGCTTATAAATTTGCAAAACTATTTATTGAGAGTTCATTTGCTACAAAAGATGCCTTAAGTGTAGTTTATGGAGATGCAGATATTGGGAACACTCTTGTAAGTAGTGCTATTCCACGACTGATTAGCTTTACGGGAAGTGTGCAAGTTGGAAATATTATTACAAAAAATGCAGGAATTAAGAAAATTGCTTTAGAGCTTGGTGGAAATGCTGGAACATTTATTGATGAGAGTGCAAATTTAGCTTTTAGTTCAAAAAGATGTGCTTATGGAGCTTTTGTAAATTCTGGGCAAGTTTGTATATCGTTGCAAAGAATTTATGTTCATAAAAATGTTTATGAGGAGTTTGCCAATCTATTAGCACAAGAGACAAAAGAGTTAAAAGTTGGAAATCCATTTGATGAAGATACATTTTTAGCATCATTAATAAATAGTGATGCACTCAATAGAGCTAAAAGTTGGATTGAAAGTGCAAAGAGAGAAGGAGCTACAATTTTGTGTGGTGGAGAAGTTATAGAAGATAAAAATATTTTGTATCCAACTGTTGTTACAAATGTAAGAGATGATATGGCAATAGTTTGTGAAGAAGTTTTTGCTCCAATTGTTTCATTAATTAGTGTGGATAGTGTAGAAGAAGCTATTTCTAAGCTAAATAGCTCACCTTATGGATTACAATTTTCAATATTTAGTGATAGCTTAAAAAACATTCAATTAGCAATAGAAGAGCTTGAGTGTGGAGGAGTTGTAATAAATGATATTCCAACTTTAAGATTTGATATTCAACCTTATGGTGGAGTAAAACTTAGTGGAGTTGGAAGAGAAGGTGGAAAGTTTGCATTAGAAGAGTTTAGTGAAATTAAATCTGTGGTGATTTTATAATGAAACATTTATATGCACCATGGAGAGACGATTATGTCAAAGGAAATATAGATAAAACTATTTGTCCATTCTGTTTTATTAGTCAAAATGAAAATTTAGATATAACTCATCATGTATTATATCGTGATGAGTTTTGTATAGCAGTTATGAATGCTTATCCATATACTCCAGCACATTTTATGATAATTCCTCACACTCATACATCAAATTTAGAAGATTTAGAAACTCATGTCTGGTTACATATTACAAAATTAGCACAAAAAGGTGTGAGTATGTTAAAAGCTTTCAATGCAAGTGGAGTTAATTTAGGAATGAATTTAGGACATAGTGGTGGGGCTGGAATTGCAGAACATATACATTTGCATTTAGTTCCACGATGGGAAAAAGATACAAATTTTATAACTACAATTGCAAATACAAGAGTCTATTCAAGCGATTTTGAAAATATTTATTTTAAACTAAAAGAGTTATCAAAAGATTATTTAAAAGTTTAATATCTATTAAAATCAGCTTATAAACATATTTTCAATAAATCTTTGTTACTATTTGATACTTTTTTTAACTTGGAGTTAATTTTATGCAAAAGTCAGAATTTATATGGATGGATGGGAATTTTGTTGCTTGGGATGAAGCTAAAATACATGTTTTAAGTCATACACTTCACTATGGTAACGGTGCAATTGAAGGGACTAAAGCTTATAAAACTGTTGATGATAGAGTTGCGATTTTTAAACTGAATGAGCATACTCAAAGATTATTAAACTCTTCAAAAATGACTCTTATAAATGTTCCTTTTACATTAGAAGAGTTAAATCAAGCACAAGTTGAACTGCTTAGAAAAAATAATTTACATAATGGTGCTTATATTAGACCTCTTGTATATTTGGGTTATGGAGTTATGGGAGTTTATCATAAACATGCTCCAGTTTGTGTTGCAATATCTGCTTGGGAGTGGGGTGCATATTTAGGTGAAGAAGGATTGAGAAAAGGTGTTAGAGTTAAAATTAGCTCTTTTACAAGAAATTCAAATCGTTCTACAATGGGAAAAGCAAAAGCAGTTGCAAACTATTTAAATTCACAAATGGCTAAATATGAAGCTGTTGAAGCTGGATATGATGAAGCACTTTTGCTTGATGATGAAGGATTTATTGCTGAAGCAAGTGGAGCATGTTTTTTTATAGTTAGAGATGGTAAATTAATAACTCCTCCAAATGATACAAGTTTAGAATCAATCACTCAAGCAACGGTTATAGATTTAGCAAAAGATTTGGGAATAGAAGTTGTTAGAAGACGAATTACAAGAGATGAGGTTTATATCGCACAAGAAGCATTTTTTACAGGCACAGCAGCAGAAGTTACTCCAATTAGAGAAGTTGATGCAAGAGTGATTGGAATTGGTGCAAGAGGTGAAATAACTGAAAAGTTACAAAGTGCATATTTTGATGCAGTTAGTGGAAAAAATGAGAAATACAAGAAATTTCTTACATATATTTAAGGAGAATTTTTAATGCCTATAGATTTTAATAATTATAAAGGTTCAAATAACCAAAATAGTGGTAATGGTGGAGGACATCAACCACTATTTGATGGTTCAGATTTCTTTAAAAATTTCAACAAAAAGAGTGGAATTTTATATTTAGTAGTAATTGTAGCAGTGATACTATTTTTAGCAAAACCATTTGCTATTATTAACTCTGGTGAAGTTGGAATTAGAGTAACAGCTGGAAAATTTGAGCCTATCTCTTTAGAACCAGGAATTCATTTTTATATCCCAATATTGCAAAAAGTTATAATTGTTGATACCAAAGTTAGAATTATAAACTACTCAAACTCTGAAGCAACAATGGCAAACTACAAAGAAGGAATAATCTCAAATCCAACGATTAATATATTGGATTCAAGAGGTTTGCCAGTTGGAATTGATTTAACAGTTCAATATAGATTACTTCCATTTTCAGCTCCTCAAACTATTGCTTCTTGGGGACTTTCTTGGGAAGATAAGATTATTAATCCAGTAGTTCGTGATGTTGTAAGAAGTGAAGTTGGAAAATTCACAGCAGAAGAGTTACCAACTAAGCGAAATGAGATTGCTAATTTAATAGAAAATAATATTAGAGCAAAAATTGAAAAAGTTGAAAATGTTCCAACAGAGTTAATATCAATTCAGCTAAGAGAAATTGTATTGCCTCCACGAATAAAAGAGCAAATTGAGCGAGTGCAAATAGCAAGACAAGAGACAGAGCGAACAAGATATGAGGTTGAAAAAGCAAAACAAGAAGCAGAGCGAGAAGTGGCACTTGCAAATGGAAATGCAAATGCGATGATTGCAAGAGCAAAAGGTAGTGCAGAATCAAAAATCATAGAAGCAAAATCTGATGCAGAGGCAAATAAGCTAATTAGTGAGAGTTTAACCCCAGCACTTTTATCACTTAGACAAATTGAAGTTCAAGGTAAATTCAATGAAGCATTATCTGTAAATAAAGATGCAAAAATATTTTTAACTCCAGGTGGTTCAACTCCAAATATTTGGGTTGATACAAAAAATACACAAAAAGCGACAATTTCAGGTGAAAAATGATAGAACAAATTGATTGGGAAAAATCCCCTCTAATTCCCGTGATTGCCCAAGATTGGCAAACTAATGAAGTTTTGATGCTTGCATATATGAATAGAGATGCTTTAATTCTTACAATTGATACAAAAGTTGCTCACTACTACTCAAGGTCTAAACAGAGAATTTGGAAAAAAGGTGAAAGTAGTCAAAATATTCAAATTGTAAAAGATATTTTTATAGATTGTGATAATGATACAATTTTATTAAAAGTAGAACAAGTTGGTAATTCAGCTTGTCATACTGGTAGAAGTAGTTGCTTTTTTACAAAATTAGAAAGTGGAGAAAAAATTGGTGAGCCTATATTTAATCCATCTTCAAAATATAGTGTGATTGATACTCTATATCACACTATATTGGAGCGAAAAAGTGCCAATAGTGAAAACTCATATACTGCAACTCTATTTAAAAAAGGTGAAAATTCAATACTTAAAAAAGTTGTGGAAGAAGCTGGTGAGTTATGTTTTGCTATAAAAGATAAAAACGAGAGTGAAATAGTTTATGAAGGTGCTGATTTACTCTATCATATGCTTGTAGCACTTGCATATGCTAATATAAATCCAGATAGAATTAATGAAGAGCTAAAGCGAAGATTTAATATTAGTGGATTAGATGAGAAAAGAAATAGAGATGCAACAAGAGTTAATTGAATATATAAAATTTTATATCGATAATTTGATTATGTATGACTATATTGCTTTATCTATTTCTGCTATTTTAGTAATATTTTTCTTTATTCTTACAATTGCCTTAAAAAGAGGATTATCAATATTTTTTGGATTTTTAACACTTATTACACTTTTAAGTGGAGTTTTTGTATCAAAGTTTGCAGTTGATGAATTTATTAGAAAAGTAGAAATAGAGCTTTTAAGTGATAAAAAGTTGCAATTCACAAACTCACTTTTTGCAAAAATAAAGATTACAAACAGTGGAAAAATAGATTTTAATGAGTGTCAAATCAAATTTGTTGTTTATCCAAAAAGTGAAGGATTTAGAGCTTATTTAGATTATTTAAAGCCAATTGCACAAAAAATTATAGTTATAAATGAACCAATTTTAATTGGTGAAAGTTTAGAAAAAAGTGTAATAGTCGATGATTTTGAGGCAATAAATTACAAAATCCACTCATTTGCGAGGTGTAAATAGATGTTAAATACATATTTTACGGTGCTTCATTGGGCATCATTTATAGGCTTTATACTACTTTTTATCATATCTATGATTTTTGCAATACTAAAAGCTGATAGAGCAAATATACTGCCAATTGGAATATTTGCTTTTTTTGGTTGTGGCATTGGTTTTTTGATTTCAATATTTGGAATTGATGAGAGTGTCAAGAAGTGTGAAATTACTAATATTGAGTATAAGAGAATGTTAGCTAATGAATCTCTTATTGTTCAAGGAAGAGTAAAAAATATTGGAGAATATCCTGTTGCACAATGTATATTTGAGCTTAGAGTTTCGGCTGGAGCTTTAAATAAAAGTATGTTTGGCAAAGGTGAAATGTTTAGTCCAATGTCTGGTTTTTTTGGAATGTTTAGTAATGAAAAAGAAGAAGAAAAGAAAGTTATGAGCATCAGAGAAGAGTATATTATTACAAGAAATTTAAACCCTGGCATTGGCAGAGATTTTACAATTACAATCCCTTTTCCACCTCATTTTACTCAACCTCTTTATGGATATAAACTTAATTGTAAATAGATTTGCAAGTTTAAATTAAACTTGCAAATACTTCTTATTGACAACTATCACACTCCACACTTCTATCAGCTATCTCATTTTTATTAGCTTCAGGTGATTCACTTCTCAAATAGTATGTAGATTTAACTCCCAATCTCCAAGCAAGAGTATATATTTCGTGCAAATATTTTCCACTTGCTTTATCTAATGAGATAAAAATATTCAAACTTTGTGCTTGGTCTATCCATTTTTGTCGAATTGCCCCAGCTTTTACTATAATTTTTTGGTCAATTTCGTGAGCCGTTGTATAGTATCTCCAAGTATCAAGATTTAAATTTGGAGCAGTTACAGGAATTAAGCCAGAGAGATTATTTTCAAACCACTTTTTCTTAAATATTGGTTCAACGGATTGAGTAGTTCCTACAAGAATTGAGATAGAGCTTGTTGGAGCAATCGCCATTAAATAGCCATTTCGCATTCCATTTTGTTTAACTTCTTCTCTTAAACTATCCCAATCATAATTAAATCCAAATAATCCACCTCTATCAATAACTTTAAGAGCTTCTCTATTTGCTAAATCTATTGGAAAAATACCTTTACTCCAATTTGAACCATCATAAAGTTGATATTTTCCTTTTTCAATTGCTAATTTTGAGCTTGAACTAATAGCACTATAAGAGAGAGCTTCCATAATTTCATCAATCTTAATAAAATGGTCAAAACTTCCCCACTCAATTTGATTTTCTGCCAACATTTGAGCTTCACCCATTACTCCAAGTCCAATAGCTCTTGTTTTTAGATTTGTTACTTTCACTTTTTTGAGTGGATAAAAATTCAAATCAATCACATTATCAAGCATTCTAATAGCAGTTGGCACAACTCGCTCAATATCTTCTCTACTATTTATTTTGCTTAAATTCACACTTGCCAAATTACAAACAGCACTCATGCCATCAATTTTTTCTTTTTCAACAATAAATACTCTTTTGCCATTTATACTATCAAGTGCAGAAATTTTTTTTGCCTCTTTTATCACTCCTAAATCTGTTTTTACCTCATCACTTTCATTATACAAAGCCACATCACCATCTTCAAATTCAAGCCTAATCAAATAGTGATTTGGTTCTGTATTTTGCATAATTTCTGTGCAATTACCTGTAACTAAACCATTAAAAATTAAAGAGTGATTTAAAAGTTGTGTAGTATCATACACATCTTCTTTACCAATATATTTAATCTCTTTTATCTCAACAAAAAACTTCTCTTTTTTATTACTCTCATAATAACCAAGGTTTTCTCGCTCCAAAATAATTTCTAAAGCTTTTATCTGTTTTTTGCCAATAAATCCTATATCATAAATAAATTTAGTTGCATTCGCACCATTAATATTTAATCTATATAGAGCTTTTGAACCATACTTTTTATCTATATTATCAACTGTTGTATATTCAAATGCTTCTTCGCTCTCATCTCTCATTTTAGAAATTTTACTTCTAATACCAAAATTAGTAAGTAGTATCTGCACATCTTCTAAAAGCTTTTTGCTAATTGATGCAAGTTGAATTGAAAAAGTTGGAATGCCATCATTTGCTATTTTATTTATAGTTCCATCAGCAATAAAAAGTCCTTGTAAATAACCTTTTACACACTCTTCTTTCCCTTTAAAAATAGTTTCTGGAACTTCTAATTTAGTTTTAGCATTAAATCCAAACTGCTCATCAAATATTCTACCAAGTCTAATATTTGAAAATCTAATCTTTTTACTATTTTCGCTATGTTGTATCTCTTTTGGATAGATATTTTTAAACTCTTTTTTATGAGCCTTTGGAAGTAGTGAATAATATTTTTCAATAGTTTTTTCTATCTGTTTATGTACCATTTCACCAAGTGCAATATCATCATTATATAAATCTACATAAGCAATAGAGTAATTTTTTTCTTGATTAATTGCAAAAGTTCCATCTCCTGTAACTAATCCCATTAAAAAACCTAAATCATAATCTCCATCTACTCCAAATTGTCCTTTAGATGATTGAATTAAAAGTTTATCTCCTACTTTAATCTCTTGAAGTTTTTTCTTTTGAATAGATTTATCTCGTTTTATATAATACTCGTGCCACATTGTAGATTTGATTTTATAACCATCTTTTGTAACAACTTCATAAACATCTGCACTCTCTTTTGTTTTAAACATTTTAAGAGCTTTTGCAACTCCAACACCTAAATTTTTCGCATCTCCATCTGTTCTAAAATCATAAGTTGCTAAAATTTCACCATAATTTTCTTCTAAATCTTTAGCTTTAACTAATCCGTATTGAGTATGAAGTCTTGTATCTCCACTAACACATAAATTACTACTTCTAATAATTCCACTGTGATTATTTGGATTAGCTCTATTTGCACTATCTTTGAAACACAAAAACGGACTACCTGTTTCAAAATAGCTAACTAAAATCTTTTTCCAAAGCTCTTTTGCTTTTATTCGCTCTTTTGGAATTGACTCATTTTTTTCATACTCTATAAATTTTTTTTCAAACTCTTCACCATAAACTTCTGTTAAATCTGATACTAAATAAGGGTCAAATAGTGTCCAAACACCATCTTCTTCTAATCGCTTCATAAACAAATCATTTATCCAAAGTGCTGGAAATAAATCGTGTGTTCGTTTTCGCTCTTCACCTGAATTTTTCTTTAAATCCAAAAATGCCAAAATATCTATATGCCAACTCTCTAAATATACAGCTATTGCACCTTTTCTTGTATTATGAATTAAATGGAAATTTCCATCACTATTTTTAGTTGAACAAAAATAGTTATTATTGCCTTTAACTGTTAAATCATAAAAGTTTTCTTGCATATCTTCAAAAATTTGCTCAATTTGAGAAATTTTTACAGTCTCATTTTTATCATTTACACTCAAATCTCCAACTACTAAACTATCGCTTCTAACATAAATTAGTTTTTCATTCAAGAATTTTGGGAATGGATGCCAATTTGAAGTAATAATAAAATTGCCATCATCAAAAGAGATTTTTATCTGCTCTTGCATTTTTACATCTATCTCATATTTAGATGTAACAGACTTATACTCCACTCTTTTTTCATCTATGTTATAGCTTAAAACTAAATCTCCAACTCTAACCTCATCAATTGGAATAGTTAAAACTTCTATATCTTTTATCTCAAATTCATGAGTATCTCTTCTATCACCTTTTAGATTATAACCATATGAGAGATGTTTTCTAATTCTTGACATTTCAGTTCGTTTTTTAGCACTACTTTCCCAACCTTTAGAGATATTAACTTCATTTGATACTATTTGTAAATTTAAAAGTGAGTTATTTAACTTATCTCCATCGATATGGTCAATTGTCATACCTTCAACATAGTTTAAATACTGTTTTGCCAAAAGTAGATGTAGGGCTTCTGAATTTTTATCAATAGCAACTCTCACATAACCTTTTCTATCTATTATAGTTGATAGTGGTTTCAAGCTATCGATGTTTATAACAACTCCATCTTGACTAATTGCATAGTTTGGATAGTCAATGAGTGTTTCAAAACCTTCTGGAAGTCCTTTATTTAACTTCTTATATTTTGAAATTATCTTTTTATATTGGTCATGGCTCAATCCATAAACATTTTCTAAAAATTTATAATCTTTTGTATTAATTACATAATCAAAAATCAGACTTCTAATAAAATTTGCTGAAAACTTACCATACTCAAAGCCAAAACCACTCGCATAAGATGCAACAGCTTCAATTAACTCTTTTTTTGAAAAATCACACTTTATATACTCTCTTCTAAAGTCATGTGTAAAATTATCAGTTACAACTTTGCCTAAAACTTTTACAAAACTATCTCTATCAACACATCCAAGCTGGTCAACTGCAACTGCAATATCATTTGTAATTTTTAGAAATGGTATAACTCCACCTGCTGCACTTTTATGTCCATCAATAAAACTTCCAATACCTCTAACTTTAGAGTAATCCCAACCAATTCCACCACCAAATTTAGAAAGAAGTGCCATCTCTTTGTAAGCATCAAAAATTCCTTCAATATTGTCTGGTGTGCTTCCAATGTAGCAGCTACTAAGCTGATGTCGTGGTGTTCTTGCATTACTTAATGTAGGAGTTGCAAGCATAACTTCAAATTTTGATATTAAATCATAAAACTCTTTTGCCCATTGCATTGGACTGTTTTCATTTTGTGCTAAAAACATAGCAATTGCCATAAACATCTGTTGAGGTAGCTCTATTGGTCTATTTTCTCTATCTTTTATCAAATATCTATCATAAAGTGTTTTTATTCCAAGATATGTAAATTGCAAATCTCGCTCTGGTTTTATATAGCTGTTTAGCTCATCTAAATCATACTTTTCTTTAAATCCTTTTGCAATTCTACCCTCTTCTTCACCTCTATTTAGATAATCTCTTAAGTGAGAATATCCCGTAAAACCTGTAACTCTATGATATAAATCATATAAAAATAGTCTTGCTCCAACATAAGTCCAATCTGGTGCATCTACATCAATTTTTGAAACTGCTGTTTGAATTATAGTTTGTTGTATCTCTTCAGTTGTAATTTTATCTCTAAACTGAATTTTTGCATCAACTTCTAACTCACTTTGAGAAACATTTTTAAGCCCCAAAACAGCATCTTTTGTATATTTTTGAATTTTTGTAATATCAAGTGGTTCGACTCTTCCATCTCTTTTGATTACAGTAAGCATTAATTTTTATTCCTTAAAATTTTGTTATTTATTTAAATACTCTATTAAAAATTGCATCTACATTTTTTGTATAGTAGTTGTAGTCAAAACACTCTCTTATCTCTTTTTGTGAAAGTTTTTCATTGAGTTCTACATCAGTTAGTAGATATTCTAAAAATAGACTTTCACTTTTATCATTCATAGCACTTTTGCCTTTTTGTAAATCTTCCCAAACTCTCATAGCATTTCTTTGAACTATTTTATAAGCATCTTCACGACTTACACCTCTTAATGGTAACTCTAAAAGCACTCTTTGAGAAAATACTAATCCACCTGTTTGATTTAAATTTTTCATCATATTTTCTGGATAAACCACAAGTTTTTCAATCACACCTTTTAATCTATTTAGCATAAAATCAAGAGTTATAAACCCATCTGGTAAAATAAATCGCTCAACCGAACTATGCGAAATGTCTCTCTCATGCCATAGTGCAACATTTTCTAATGCTGGAGTTGCAAATCCTCTAATAACTCTACAAAGTCCCGTAATATTTTCTGTTAATACTGGATTTCTTTTGTGAGGCATTGCACTACTTCCCTTTTGACCTTTGCTAAAAAACTCTTCTGCTTCATAAACTTCTGTTCTTTGATAATGCCTAATCGCAACTGCAATTTTTTCACAAGTTGAAGCTAAAAGTGCAAATGCACTAAATAGTCTTGCATATCTATCTCGCTGAATTACTTGATTTGAAGCTGGAGCTGGAGTTAAATTAAGCTCAAAACATACCAACTCTTCAAACTCTAATGGAGCATGTGCAAAATTTCCCATAGCTCCACTAACTTTACCAACATTTATAACTTCATAAGTTTGTTGTAAGTTTATTAAATTTCTCTTTAGCTCATCATACCAAATTGCTAAAACTAATCCAAAAGTAATTGGCTCACCATGAATACCATGACTTCTTCCAACCATTAATGTATTTTTATGTTCTAATGCTCTAACTTTAACGGCTTCCATTAAACCATTTAAATCTTCAATTATAAGTTTCAAACTATCTCTCATTTGCAATGCCACAGCAGTATCAATCGTATCAGAACTTGTCATAGCATAATGCACCCAACGACTCTCTTCGCCCAAACTTTCACTAACTGAAGTTAAAAATGCTATCACATCATGTTTTGTTTCTTGCTCTATCTCATCAATTCTATCAATATTAAATTTTGCATTTTCTATAATTTTTTTACAATCACTATCTGGAATTAAGCCTAACTTATTCCAAGCTTTAACACCTGCAATTTCTACATCAAGCCAAGCTTGATACTTTGCACTCATATCCCACTTTTTTTTCATAATTTCTCTTGCATATCGCTCAACCATTTTTTTATCCTTGAAACTTTTTTGGAAAAATTATGATAACACATTTTGGCTTATGTCATTAAAAAGTTATTTAAAGCTCCTTTGATAGTATATTAAGTGCTTTTTTAATAAAATTCTAAAAATTCAAGTTTTAAAAAGGTTTGATATGCCAAAAAGAGAAGATATAAAAACTATACTATTAATTGGTTCTGGTCCAATTGTAATTGGTCAAGCTTGTGAGTTTGATTACTCTGGAACTCAAGCTGCAAAAACTTTAAAAGAGTTAGGTTATAGAGTTGTGTTGATAAATTCAAATCCAGCAACAATTATGACAGACCCAGAGTTTGCTCATAGAACATATATTGAGCCAATCAATGAAGATGTAATTGCAAAAATTATTGAAATAGAAAAAGTTGATGCAATTCTTCCAACAATGGGTGGGCAAACTGCTCTAAATGTTGCTATGAAAATGTATAATAAAAATATGTTAAATGGTATTAAAATGTTAGGAGCTCAACCAGAAGCGATTAAAAAAGGTGAAGATAGACAAGCTTTTAAAGAAGCAATGCTAAAAATTGGAATGGATTTGCCAAAGAGTAGATATGCTTATAATCTAGATGAAGCGGTAGAAGCATCAAAAGAGATAGGATTTCCTTTGATTATTAGAGCATCTTTTACTTTAGCAGGTGGTGGAAGTGGTGTTGCTTATAATATTGATGAGTTCAAACATTTAGCATCAGTTGGTTTAGAAGCGAGTCCAATTAATGAGATTTTGATAGAAGAGTCGCTTTTGGGTTGGAAAGAGTATGAGATGGAAGTAATTAGAGATAGGGCAGATAACTGTATTATAATTTGCTCAATTGAAAATTTAGACCCAGTTGGAGTGCATACAGGAGACTCCATCACTATTGCACCAGCTCTAACTCTAACTGATAAAGAGTATCAGCGAATGAGAGATGCTTCATTTCAAATTTTAAGAGAAATTGGAGTTGATACAGGTGGCTCAAATGTGCAGTTTGCAATACATCCAGATACAGGTAGAATGACAGTAATTGAAATGAACCCAAGAGTTAGTAGAAGTAGTGCTTTAGCTTCAAAAGCAACAGGTTATCCGATTGCAAAAGTTGCTACACTTTTAGCAGTTGGATTTACTCTTGATGAGATAAAAAATGATATTACAGGAACTCCAGCAAGTTTTGAACCAGTAATTGATTATATTGTTACTAAAATTCCAAGATTTACATTTGAAAAATTCCCAAAAGCAGATAGCACACTTACAACATCTATGAAAAGTGTTGGCGAAGCTATGGCAATTGGTAGAACTTTTAAAGAGTCGATTCAAAAAGCATTATGCTCTATGGAAACAGGACTTAATGGATTTGATAGAGTTGAAGGTGATGAGGGCTTTATCAAAAAAGAGATAAGAAGAGCAAATGCAAATAGAATTTTATATGTTGCAGAAGGTTTTAGAAGAGGCTTTAGTGTTGAAGAGATTTTTGATTTATGCAAAATAGATAGATATTTCTTAAACCAAATTAAAGATATTATAGATTTTGAAAACCAAATTGATATGGATATTTTACATGATGAAACGATGCTAAGATATGCAAAAACTATCGGTTTTTCAGATAAAATGATTTCAAAAATTGTAAATAAAAAAGATAACTTAGAGCTAACTCAAGCAGATATTTACAATGCAAGAAAAAATTTGGGAATTGATTTTGAATATAATGAAGTTGATACATGTTCAGCAGAGTTTAAAGCACTAACTCCATATTTATACTCAACTACAAATATTTCTAAATTAGCAAAAAAAGATGATATTTCAACTGATAAAAAAGTTTTAATTATTGGTGGAGGACCTAATAGAATTGGTCAAGGAATTGAATTTGATTACTGTTGTGTTCATGCCTCTTTTGCATTAGGTGATTTGGGAGTTAAAACCATTATGTATAATTGTAACCCTGAAACAGTTTCAACAGATTATGATACTTCAGATATTTTATATTTTGAGCCAATCGATTTTGAACATGTTAGAAGTGTGATAGAAAAAGAGAAACCAGATGGTGTTATTGTCCATTTCGGAGGACAAACACCACTAAAATTATCAAAAATGTTAGCTTCAATTGGAGCAAATATTATTGGAACAAGTGCAAAAGTGATTGATACAGCAGAAGATAGAGAAAAGTTTTCAAAATTTGTAGATGAGCATAAGTTTTTACAACCACAAAACGGTTTATCAACTACAAAAGAGAGTGCTTATGAGATTGCAAAAAATATAGGTTATCCTGTATTAGTTCGACCAAGTTATGTGCTTGGTGGAAGGGCTATGCGAATAGTATATAATGAAGATGAGTTGCGACTTTATATGGAAGAAGCGATAAAAGTTAGTGATGAGAGTCCTGTATTAATTGATAAATTTTTAGATAGAGCAATAGAGCTTGATGTTGATGCTATTTCAGATTGTGAAAATGTTTATATTGGTGGAATTATGCAACATATTGAAGAAGCTGGAATTCACTCTGGTGATAGTGCTTGTTCCCTTCCTCCAATTAGTTTGAGTGAAAAGATAATCAAAGATGTAGAGATAATTACAAAAGATATTGCTCTAAAGCTTGGAGTAAAAGGACTTTTAAATATTCAATATGCAATTTATAAAGATGAGGTTTATTTGATAGAGGTAAATCCAAGAGCAAGTAGAACAGTTCCATTTGTAAGTAAAGCAACTGGAATTCCTTTGGCAAAAGTTGCAACAAGAGTTATGTGGCAAGGAAATTTAAGAGAAGCTTTAAGTTTTTATGATAATTTCAATATTGTAATTGATGATGGATTTATATTAAAACCAAAATTAAAAGGACATGTTGCTGTAAAAGAAGCAGTTTTTCCATTTAATAAATTAAGTGGTTCAGATTTACTACTTGGGCCAGAAATGAAATCAACTGGTGAAGTTATGGGAATTAGCTCAAACTTTGGAATATCATTTGCAAAAAGTCAATTTGCAAGTAATAATAGACTTCCAAAAGATGGTGTAGTATTTATTTCACTTACAGATTTAGATAAAAGTTTTGCTCCAAAAGTTGCAAAAGATTTAATTGATTTAGGATTTAGTATCGTTGCAACTGGAGGAACTCATCAGATTTTGGTTGAGAATGGAATTGAGTGTAAAATTGTGCTGAAAATTTCAGAAGGCAGACCAAATATTGAAGATATGCTAAAAAATGGTGAAATTGCTATGGCAATCAATACAAGCGATAATAAAGCAAGTAGAGATGATGCAAGTAGAATTAGACAAACTGTATTAAGATTTAATGTGCCATATTTTACAACTATTGCTGGTGCTATTGCTGCAATAGATGCGATTAGAAGTCTAAAAAATAGTGAAAGTTTAGAAATAAAAGCTCTTCAAGACTATTTATCTGATAAATGAGCGAAATATATTTAATCCAAACCGATACAACGGTTGGATTTTTATCAAAAGATTATCAGAACTTAAATATCATTAAAGAGCGAAATATAAATCAAGATTGTTTGATGGTTGTTAGCTCTTTGAGAGAATTAAAAGAGTTAGTTAGAGTTCCAAACTCTTTTAAAAAAGCTATTAGATACTCTTCCAAAACCACATATATTTATAATAATAAAAAAGCCATTAGAGTTGTAAATAAGCCAATTCATAAAAATTTTCTAAAACTTTTTGGCTTTTTTTACTCAACATCTGCTAACAAAACAAAAAACAGTTTTAATTTTGAGTTTGCATATAACAAAAGTGATATAATAGTGTTTGATAGTCGTGGTTTTTTTGAAGATAGTCCATCAAAAATTTATAAACTATACAAAACAAAAAAGGTGTGTATAAGATGAGTAATATAGTTGGGAAAGTTTTTTCATCAGTTGCTTTGGGTTTTATATCTATATTAGTTCTCTCTGCTATGATATTTGCAGGAATTAAAAGTAGCTATATTGATAAATATCAGATAATAGAGTATTTTAATATTATTTTTGTAGATAATCAAAACTATTTACTACTATTACTAATTGGCTCAATTTTGGGATATTTAATGTTGCACTCACCTATAAAAAAGTTTATTCAAATATTTTATATGGTTCTTTTTTTAAGTTCATTTGCCACTCACTTTGAAAGTGTTGGAGAAAATATTGGCAAAATGCTATTTTTAAAAGAGAGTCAAAAATTGGTATATAATCAAGTAGAAATGGTTGGTGATATATATTATGAGGGTAGAAGATTTATATGGTTTAAAAAGAGTGGAGGTGAAAATATGTTGAAATTAGAAAAGGGCAAAACTAAACTATTATAAAAATAACTAATAATCTCTCCTTCTCCTTCTATTAAAAATCTGCATAGTTTATTATAATAAATCATAATAATTGAAATAAGTATTTAAAATGTTGCGATTTTATACATTTCTTGTTTTTATATTAAAAAAAATATATAGTATTAAGTTTTTATTAGATAATATTATGAAAAGTTTGAATTAGATATTTTTCTAAGGGGTTTTTTATGTCTATTAAAAATAGAATTAAATTGATAGTTGGAACTGCTATGATAGCACTTTTTATGTTGGGTGGTTCAAGTTTTTTAGTATTTGATGGATTTAGTATTAGATTTAATGGTTTAAAAGATTTTGATATTAAGATTAATAAAGATATAGAAGAGTTAAAAACAGAAATTTTAAAACTACAATCAGAAATACTTATAACTTCTGCTACAAAAATGGTTAATAATAAAGATTTTAAAATAACATCTAAAAATAGAAAAACTGAAATTTTAAAGCGATTAGATAACTTAAAAGATTTTATAGCAAAATCATCAAGCGAAACAAAAGAGGATTTAGTAAATTCAATTATAAATTTTGAGAGAAAATTTGATGCTTTCTTTTCAACTGGATATATGTTACCAGATATATTTATAGATGGAAATAGTGAAGATATAGATTTTGAAACAGAAGCTTTTAGTGGAATAGCAAAAGCTATGATGAGTGATTTAGATATAGTGGTTTCAAAAATTTCAAAAAATATGGATAAACAGATAAATTATTTTGACTCATCAGCACAAAAAGTTAAATATGCCATGATAGCAATTATTATTGTATCAATTATACTTTTATTAATTATAGCTATTCCTTCAATGCAAGGTATAAATAGCAGTGTTAAATCATTTGAAGATACTATAGATTTTATTGTGAAAAATAAAGATTTATCAAGAATGATTGAAGTTAAAAATAAAGATGAGTTAAAAAGAATAGCAGATTTATTGAATTTATTAATTCATGAATTAAATATTGCAATAGCTGAAGCAAAAGTTGGAGCAAGAGAAAATGTAGTAACAAGCCAACAACTATCAACAACAACTGTGCAAATATCAAAAAGGTCAGAAGAGCAATCTCATCTATTTAAAAATATAGTTGATTTAAGTAATAGTGTTAAACATTCAATGAATGGAACTCTTAAAAAATCTGAAACTTTAATGCAAGAGATAAATGATGTTAAAAAGAATTTATTAGAAGTTGGGAAAGATGTAGAATTGCTAAATATAGCAATTAATAAATCTTCACAAAAAGAGTTGGAAATTGCAGAAAAGTTACAATATTTATCAAATGATGTAAAAAATATGAAAAATGTATTGGATGTAATTTCAGATATTGCAGACCAAACAAATTTATTAGCACTGAATGCAGCAATAGAAGCTGCAAGAGCTGGAGAACATGGAAGAGGTTTTGCTGTTGTTGCTGATGAAGTTAGGAATTTAGCAGAAAAGACTCAGGCAAGTCTTACAAATATATCAGCAACTATAAATGTGGTTACAGAAAATATAACTCAAGTATCTTCGCAAATGGGTATTAATGCAAAAGAGATAGTAAAACTTAGTCATGATACAAATAAAGTAAAAGATATTATGTTAGTTAGTGCGAGAGTTGTTGAAAATACAGAAACTGTATCTAAAGAGAGTTTTGAAGAGACAACAAAATCTGTATCTAATGTAAATAGTATAAATAGCAAAATCGAAGAGTTAGAAACACTGAATTTAAAAAATGTTCAAAGTTCGGAAGATATAAGTATGGCGAGTAAAAATTTAAATAATATGGCTTTATCACTTGAAAAAGAGATTTCTGTATTTAAAACTAATTAATAGGGAGGGTTATATGAGATTAAAAATTGTTGGATTTACTATTATTTTAAGTTCCATCTGTTTTGGTGCTGATTTGAGTAGTTTGGCACAAGGAGTAATAGAAAAAGCTGGTGGAAATAAGACAGAAGCTCAATGGAAAAGATACTTTGAGTCTGCAAATTGGCAAAAAAAACTTGGAATAGATAGTTTAGATGAAAAGACAAGAGAAGCACTACTAAATTATGTTTGTGAAAGAAGTGCCGAAAAAGACCAAGCAAGTATTCCAAAATAATAAGGAGAAGAGAGATGAGAAGAGGTTCATTAATTGCATTTATGTTATTAGCTGGAGTTTCATTACAAGCAGATACAACACAAAATTCTAAAGAAGAGCTATTAAATAAGCTCATAGAAAATCAAAAAATATTAATGGAAAACCAAAAACAGTTACAAAAAGAGATTGAAAATGAGCGAACAAAAATAAGAGATTTAGCAAGTAGTTCTGAAGAAAAAGATGCTGAAGTTTGGGATGTACTTGACAAAGTTGAAACCAAAACATTTTCTGATAAGCTAAATTGGTCAATTGATATGAGATATAGAGTAGATGATTTTAAATATCAAATGAATGGTATAGGTGACAGAATAGGACAAGTCCCTCCAAGTGATGCCACTTCTGCACAAAAGCGAGAGTATGCTTTTCCAATTGAAAAAAATTGGAAACCTCAACATAGTGTAAGAGGATATTTTAATCTAACATCTGAATTTTTAGACAATGCAAAATTTACAGGTAGAATGAAATTTGACCACTCTTCTCAAGGTGATGAGCGAATTTGTATATTATCACCTCAAAGTGCTGGGCATAATCTTAGTGCAAGTGATAAGATAAAATTTACAACATTTGAAGTTGATAGAGCATTTTTTGATGTCTATTTTAATCAAAAAGGTTCAGTTCCATTTATATTTACAGCAGGAATTTTGCCAACATCAGGTGGAATGAGTTCAAATATTATTGAAAATACTCCTCGAAAATCTGTTTTTCCATCACTTATTTTTGACTCAAATACTTATGGAGCAATTTTAACGGCAAACTTTTCAAGAGTTATAGCAGAAGAGACATATTTGAGAGCAGTTTATGGAAAAGCTCATACATTAAATGATGATAGTTATGCTTATCAGTGCAACAGAGCAACTGTTCAAGATATGGATATAGCTGGACTATTTATTGAAACAAAATTACCTCTTTCTGGAATTGATAATACATTTTGGGCTGGATATAATCAAAATTCAAATTTAAAATTACATCCATTCTTAGGTGGAACATCATCTGAAAGTAGTGGTTCAAATACAAAAATTTCTTCAATGCAAGAGCTTGGGGATATTGCAAATTATGGTTTAGGTTTTGAATTTAGAAACTTAAAACTTGGTGAAGCTGGAGGAGTTAGTATATTTGCTCATTATGCAATTAGCAATCCAAATCCAAATGGAAATTGTGTAAATTATACGGGAACTGATATGGATTGTGCAGTAGGTGGAAAAGCAAATCCATCACCATATTATGATAGCGAAATGGCAAGAGGAACTTTGATTGATGAAAAAGGATACTCAATTTATGCAGGATTTCAATATAGCTTTCCATTTTGGGGAACAAGATTTGGATATGAGTATAATAAAGGTGATAAATATTGGTGGAGTGCAACTCAAGGAAGTGAAGATATGTTTAATAAACTTGCAACACGAGGAAATGCTCACGAAGTATATTTAATTCAGCCAATTACAAAATCGATATATGCAAGAGTTGGTTATTTACGAATAAAAGAGCTTTTCACTGGTTCAGGTTGGCATTTTGGAACACCTTTGGCAAAAGATGGATTACAACAAGATTTATATTTACTTATTAATGCTTATTTTTAATGTTTATATTTAGAAGTGAAAGTTTAATTTCACTTCTAAATCTTGCAATTTTCTACTTTTTACTTTTTTAATAATTTGAGTGAAATACCTATAAATATAAAACTAAAAGTAAAATAAATCATTGAAGAGTTAAAAAATAGTTTAGTAAAATTTTTCATAATTTTTACATTTTTACGATAGTTTTATCAACTATAATAATGTAACTTATATTTATACATATAATTTTATTACTTAATTTTTTAAAAATTTCATGTATAATATACATATCTTAATTTTAAATAAAAATATATAAAAATAAAAAAGGAGAATTATAATATGAAATTATTTAAGGGTGGGGGTAAAACTCTATCTAAAAAACTATTAAAAAAGTTTTCAGGTAGTGTGGTGTTGTGTGGTATGTTGGTTT
>DZAY01000032.1 GCA_022729735.1 Helicobacter cetorum | reverse complement strand
AATGTTTGTGATATTATTTTCACTTAAATTCACATCTATTAAGTTTAGTGTGAATATAGAATAAAGGCTACTTGATGATGAAGAACTAATCTCATTTGAAGAAGTTGAAGATGAACTTGAGCTTATAAAAGTTTCAGAACTTGAACTAATTTCGCTTGACGATGAACTAATTTCTGACGAACTACTTGAGCTAATCAAAGAACTTGAACTACTTTCACTTGAAGAGCTAATATTTTCTGCTACATTTACAATAGAGTTTAGTAATGATATATTTAACTCTGCTGATACAGTTTTTATAAAATCTACTGTTTGATTATTTTCTACATAAAAATTTCCATCTCCAAAGTTATACCAATAGTTAGAGCCATTAATATCAAATAGAAGTGAGTAGTTTCTATCTACACTATCAAAGCCAACAGATAGTATTGCATTACTATTTAAATCTTTGCTTCCAATTATTAGATAACTCTTATTTCCATCAAAAACATAAATATTTTTTATAATCATGTTTGATAAATTAATATCTGATAAATTTAAATTCATGTATGAATCATTTAAAGTATTACTATTTATAAGAGTCTCTTTTGCTTTTACTGTCCAACTCTCACCAATATTTAATACATCTTTGCTCCATTGCAAAGCATATCCAGCATCTTGATAATTTGGTTCTGCTGTGTTTGATAAATTGCCATTTTGAGATAATGTGTGCGATGTAGAGTAGTGTCCTGCATAATATTTATCTGCAAATGTTTCATCTCCACTAAATATTAGTGAGCGATTTTGGTCATTATTTTTTACATATACAGCATTTAAGCTATCTTTAAATCCAGCATAAGAGTAATCATCACCATTGAAATATGTATCACCACCTCTAATAAATTTCAAGTCATAAATTGGATTAGCTCCTGTATTTGTAATTGTCCAGCTATAATAAACTGTATTGTTTCCATCAATATAGCTAACATCTTGAGTAATATTTATATCAGCTCCAGCACTATATTTAGCTCTAATAGTTGAGCTATTTGCTTCAAAACTACTATTTGAAAATCTAATACCAGAAAAATAGTTTGGATAATCACTACTTGTATATTTTGTAGAACCTATATGTAAATAGTTATACATATTCCAAGTTGCATAATATTGGTGTTGAAAATAGTCAATTAAATTTTCATATAAAGCAATAGTTCCAAAACTATCAATATCTAATTTAAGTGGTGATGAACCTATCGTATAAACCCAATTCAAATCTATTGTAATAGGTGTAGAGTTTATATAGTTTAAATCAAATCTATTATATTGATAAAATCTTCCTTCCGTTGGATAATCTGTATAAAATGTATTAATATACATATTTTCATACCACCAAACATTAGAAGATGTAGATGTTCCATTTGTTTCTATCATTAAATTGTATCTATAATAGTCATAAATATATCCACTCCAATTACTATCACCAGTTTTATTAAGTGTAATATTTACATCTTCATATTCACTAATTAAAACCATTTTTGTAATATTATGCTCTATTGGATTGTAATTTAGTAAATTTATATAAACAGGTTTATCGGTAATTACTATATCAGAAGATAAATTTGTATTAATTACTAATCCATCTGTTGCTAAACTCTTAAACTCACTTGAGTTATTGTTATCAGTATAAAGCTTACCATTTGCAAAGTTATACCATAAGCTTTGTGATAAATATGTGCAATTTACATCAACTCTAATTGAAAATTCACTATTTTCATCAGTAATAAATGTGATATTATTATCACCATTAGTTATAGTAGAAGAAAGTGAAAAAGTTTGATTTGTTGTAGTATGCACATATATAATATCTGTAACATTAAATTCAGACAAATTTAAATCCGCAATATTAAATTTTATTTCTGCAAAACCAACATTTCTAACAAAAAACTCTTTAGTAACACTATTTGCACTATCAGTTATAGTGAAATTTTCATCAACTCCATCGGAGTAGTGAAGAATTCGTTTGCTATATATTGGATTTATTTTTGATGAGTAGTTACTAAATGTAAATGATGGTGTTGAACTATTATTTTCAATAACTGGTTTTGTAAATGTGCCAATACCTTTGGTTGTATAAATTGTATCACCATAAATTGTTGGAGCTGTATCTATCCAAGTTGTTCCATTTATAGTGCAATTATTCACATGTGATACATCATAAGCAATATTTCCTTCACCCTCATTTAATGGATAGTATGCTATTAAATTTTGATTGGCAATATATGGTGATGAGTGCATTATTTTTTGGATTTCACTCTCATTTAAGGCTTTGTTCCAAAGAGAAAGTTCAGCTATATTACCATTAAAAACTTCACTTGGAGATGTTCCACTATCATTTACAGTTGCACCAATTCCAAATCCATAACCTTGACCAATATTATAAAAAATATTTTCAGCTGGAAAAATTTGAGAATTTACTAATACACCATCTATATACTGTTTTAGTATAGTATCAGTTGAATTGTTTTCAAATACTAAAGTTAAATATTTCCATTTATTTAAAAATTCATTATCACTAATAGGAGTTTTAAAGCTTCTAATATTATCAGCATCACCTGTAGAATCCCACTCAAAAGATATATTTCCATCTAAAATTCTATACATTACATTTGTCCAAGAGTTTCTAATAATTGTTCTTGAGCTACTTAATGAAACACTATTTTTTAAATTAATCCAACTTCCAATAGTTAATTGAGTTCCATTTAACTCTAATATATTACTACTTCCAATACCATTATCAACACCATTGAAATTAAAACTATCTCCCAAAAAGTTTAATCTTGTAACATTTCCTTCAATATCTGCATGATTACTATTAATACTTAAATCTCTAACAATATTTCCAACTCTTTCATCAAATGTGTAATATGCAACTAAATCACTCTCATTTCCACTTAATTTTTTATTCAAACTTGCATTAATTTCAGTTGAAGTTAATGCTTTGTTCCAAACTCTAACCTCATCAATCATACCTTTGAAATTTTCACTTCCAGCTTGATTTGCTCCTATTGTAAAATCCCCATTTGGAATATTTGGTGTAATGTTAATAGGATTAATAAATTTTGATTCTCCATCTACATATAGTTGTCCCATATTAGTATTATCAATTACAAATGAGATAAAATGCCACCCACTACTTACACTATATGATGAGCTATAATGATTTATTCCACTAACAAGAATATTTAAATAACCATTGTTATCTATATATAGTCCATATCCGTTTCCACTTGTACTACCATTTTGAAATACAATCTGATTACTATTAGTTAAAGTTTCGGAATTTATCCAAGCTTCTATTGTTATATTATTAGTTGCATTTGTTACAACTGAACCTTTAGATATATAGCCTCCATTAAACTGCAAAGCTCCACCGTGAGCTTTTAATTTTAAAGTTGGTTGTGGAGTGTAGTTATAAAGTGCTGTAATATATGTAGTGACATTTTTATCAACTGTGGTTCCATCTCCGAGTTGTCCATTGATATTCCACCCCCAAGCCCAAAGGGTGCCATCGCTTTTGATGGCAAGGGAGTGATTGCCTCCTGATAATACACTCGACCAGTTGATATCCGTGCCTATTTGGGTTGGGCTTAGTTTGTCGGTTGTGGTCCCGTCTCCTAGTTGTCCGTAGAGATTATACCCCCAAGCCCACAGAGTGCCATCTGTTTTTTTGGCAAGGGAGTGATTGCCTTTTGCTGCAACACTAGCCCAGTTGGTATCAGATCCAATTTGTGTTGGAGTGGGAATATTATTTACAATTGTCCCGTTTCCAAGCCGTCCATCGGTATTGTTCCCCCAAGCCCATAGGGTGCCATTGGATTTAATAGCAAGGGTATGATAACCCCCTGCTGCAACACTCGCCCAGTTGATATCCGTGCCTATTTGGGTTGGGCTTAGTTTGTCGGTTGTTGTACCGTCTCCTAGTTGTCCATTGCCATTTTTTCCCCAAGCCCAAAGGGTACCATCGCTTTTGATGGCAAGGGAGTGAGGACTTTTTCCTGTTGCAATACTTACCCAGTTGGTAGCGGTGCCTATTTGAATTGGGTTTAGACTCGTGGTTGTGGTTCCGTCTCCTAACTGACCATTGGCATTATTCCCCCAAGCCCACAAAGTGCCATCGTTTTTGATTGCAAGAGAGTGAACATCTCCAGCCGATACACTCGCCCAGTTGGTGGCGGTGCCTATTTGTGTTGGGGTGGTTTTTTGGGTTGTTGTCCCGTCTCCTAGTAGTCCATTGCTATTACTTCCCCATGCCCACAAAGTGCCATCGCTTTTGATGGCGATGGTGTGAGAAGTTCCAGCCGATACACTCACCCAATTGGTGGCGATGCCTATTTGGGTTGGGGTAGATTTATTAACCGTAGTCCCATCTCCTAGTTGTCCATTGCCATTTTTTCCCCAAGCCCACAGGGTGCCATCGGATTTAATAGCAAGGGTATGATAACCGCCTGCACTTACTTGAAAATAGTCATTGACTGCGACCGCACTTTGTGTCAATAGCCCAAAGACTAAAAATATTCCTAAAATTAACTTTTTCATTTCTCTACCCTTTAATCTCTTTTAAAATTTCACTTAAGAACTCATCAGATATATTTTCTTGTTCTGTTTTTGAATAAATCGTCAATAAATATATCTTATTCTTATATATTTTTACAAGCGATATTAATCTAAAACCACCACTTTTACCAGTTGGAATAGAGCTATTTGCTATTCTTATTTTATAGCAATCATTTCCTAAAGAAGTTCCAATCGTTGGATTTTGCAAAAGCATTGTTTCCAATTTTTCTAAATCAAATTTTATTTTTTTATATTTTTTTGATAACCGTTTAACTTCACTTTCAAAATAGCTTGAAGGAATAATTTCATAACTCATCAATTAAGTTTCTCAATGTTTTAGTTTTAGTTTGTAACTTGTTTGAATTAAATTCATCAATTGCTTCTTTAAGCCCACTAACTATTTTTTCTTGTTCTGTTTTATCAACAAATTCAAATATTTCTTGCTGTTTTTCAATTTTTACTTTATCTTTCATAACTTCTAATATAGAAAAAAACTTTTCTTTAAAACCATCTTCAATAGTTAAAATAATTTGTGTCATTTTTATACTCCTTTTTTAATCTCTCTTTATATTCACTCTACTAAAATAGAGTCCATTTGGTGGAGCTAATGTTCTGCTGTGAGCTTTTTTGCATTCTAACTGCTCTTTTAAATCTAAAATACTAAGCTCACCTTTTGCTATCTTAAATATAAAATCGACCATCATTCGCACTTGTCCTCTTAAAAATCCATTTGCTTCAAAATATATTATATAAAACTCTCTAAATTTATAAATTCCACACTTTTTTATATTTCTAATACTATTTTTTGTTGGAGTTCCACTTTTTTTAAACATTTCAAAATTATGAACTCCTTTGAATTCTAACAAAGCCTGTTGCATTGTATCAATATCAAGATGATTTATATATGTTACATAGTTAAACATAAAAGGATTTGGAGTTTCAAAGGATATTACATATCGATATAAACGAGATTTTGTAGCTTCTAAAATATGAAAATTTGTATTAGTTTCTGTAATAAATTTAAAAAATATTCCTTCTTTTATAAGTGAGTTATTTAAATGTCGTTTAAGTCTATTTAAACTAATTGAGTTATCTTTTATATCAAAATGTATGATTTGATTTAGAGCATGAACACCTTTATCAGTTCTACCAGCTCCAACTACAACACTATCTATTTCAATTAATTTTAAAGCCCACTCTATTACACCTGCAATAGTTCTTTTATCTTTTTGGATTTGAAATCCATAAAACCTACTTCCATCATAACTAATAACAGCTCTAACTCGCATAGTGTTTTACTCTTATTTCTGCTTCAACTCCATTATTTACATTTCTTAAATTTAACTCTCCATTCATATCTTGTTCTATAAAAATTTTTGATATAAATAGTCCAAGCCCAATGCCTTTTCGAACACCTTTTGTAGTAAAATATGGCTCATAAATTTTATTTAGTGTAACATCATCTATTCTTTTACCATTATCAAAAATAGTAATTACTATCCAATCGATTTCGCATTTTATCTTGATATGAATAGTTGGAATATCTTTTAATTCTCCAGAATTTAATGCCATGTTTATAAAATCTATCGCATTATTTATCAGATTTAAAATAACATGTTTAAATTCACTCTCATGTCCATAACTTTCCAAATTTTTATTTACTAATGATATATCAGTTATCTCTTCAATTGTTAATGCTCTATTATCATCTCCACAAAAAAACTTTAAATCAATTCCATCTTCTTCTATGCTTGGATATATGATTTTAATAACATCTCTAATTGCCAAGCTAACATTAAATATCTCTTTTTCTTTATTAGTTTTTGTAATATCTCTAAACATATTTATTGTGTTTGACAAAGCTTCTATATGTTCAAAAATCTTATTAACCCAATGTGATAAACTCTCTTCACTAAGCTCTCCATTTAAAAACTCAACTTTGATTGTATTTGTAATGAGTGATATAATATTTAGTGGTTGTCGCCAATGGTGTGATATCCAACTAAGCATTTCTGCCATTGAAACAAGTCTTGATTTTTCTATAAAAAACTGCTCTTGTTCTCTCCGTTTTTTTACTTCAAATGCAACTTTTGCTTCTAATGCTTTTCTTAACTCTTTTTGTCTTGATATATCTTTACCAATTAATAGTTTATAATCTCCATAATTTGATATATCCCAATCAATAATCAAATCTTCACCACTTTTGGTTTTAAAATCCAATATATTTAACTTTTTACCAATCAATTCATTTTTAGAAAAGCCAGAAACTTTTTCAACTCCATCATTAATGTCTAAAATTAGACTGTTTTTGTCAAGTATAAATACAAGCCCACTTAAATGATAAACAAGCTCTTTTAACTCCACTATTTCTAAAGACATCTCACTAAATCCTTTTTTAGTTCTTTTTAGATAAAATCCTCACCTCAATTAAAATATTAAAGAAAGTTTATGATTAGAGGTTTTTTTACTAACAGTATCGGTATTTTAACATCAAGAGTCTTAGGATTTATAAGGGATTTATTAACAGCTTCTATTTTAGGTGCAAATATTTATAGCGATATATTTTTTGTAGCTTTCAAACTTCCAAATCTTTTTAGGCGAATTTTTGGCGAAGGTGCTTTTGCTCAAACATTTATTCCATCATTTAGTAAGTCAAAATATAAAACTATTTTCAGTGCAAATATATTTATTCGCTTCTTTATAATCATTTTGATATTATCACTTTTGGTAACACTTTTTAGTAACTTTTTTACAAAGTTAATAGCAATTGGATTTGATGAAGCAACGGTTGAAATTGCTTCTAATTTTGTTGCAATTAATTTTTATTATTTAGTGCTTATTTTTATAGTTACATATTTAGGTGCGATTTTGCAATACAGAGAGCATTTTGCAACTACTGCTTTTTCTACGGCACTTTTAAATATTGCTTTAATTGTTGCACTACTTCTTGCAAAAGATTTAGAAAAGTTAGAAATTGTTTATTATCTTAGTTATGGAGTTATTGCTGGTGGTATTTTGCAAGTAATTGTCCATATTATTGCAATTTATAAACTCAATTTATCAAAAATTTTGATAGTTGGTTTTTCTAAAATCAGAGAAAGCAGTGTTAGAGTTGGTGATGAGATTAAGCGATTTAATAAAAATTTTGTTCCATCAATTCTTGGAAATAGCTCTGCTCAAATATCTGCATTTTTGGATACTTGGCTTGCAAGTTTCCTTAGTAGTGGAGTTATATCGTATCTTTATTACTCAAATAGAATTTTCCAACTACCATTAGCTATTTTTGCAATTGCAATATCAACGGCTATTTTCCCACGAGTTACAAAAGCAATAGCCAAAAAAGATGATAGTTTAGCTCTTAAAAATTTAAAAGATAGCTTTTGGATTTTAGCATTTCTTCTAACAACTTCCACAATAATTGGTGTTATGCTCTCATTTGAAATTACATATTTTTTATTTGAGCGAGGAGAATTTAAGCGAGAAGATACGATAGAAACTGCTTATATTTTATCAATGTATTTAATTGGATTGCTACCTTTTGGATTTCAAAAGATATTTTCATTGTGGTTATACTCAAAAGATATGCAAAAAGATGCTGCAAAAATTTCAATAATTTCACTCATTTTCAATGTTATAGCATCACTTATTTTAATTATTCCAATGCAAGGAGCTGGACTTGCTTTAGCCACAACTCTTAGTGGATTTTTGCTATTTGTTTTAACAATTAAAAAGTTTGGATTTGGGTTATTTTGGAATATTTTAAAAGATAAAAAAGCTATATATTTAGCACTTATTAGTTTAGTTTTGATTTTTATTTTAATAATATTTAAGGAATTTATACATGTTTATATTTGATAGTTTTAAAAAAGAGAAAGTGCCATTTATTCCAATCAAAGATGATGAAGTAAGCATATATGTTTGTGGGCCAACTGTATATGATTCTGCACATTTAGGACATGCAAGAGGTGCGATTGTATTTGATTTACTGCATAGATTTTTAAAAGCCAAAGGTTACAAAGTTACTTTTGCTAAAAATTTTACAGATATAGATGATAAGATAATAAATCGCTCAATTGCTGAAAATAGAGACATAAGAGATATTACAGAATATTATATAAATGAGTATTTGAGTGATATGGAAAAGTTAAATGTATTAAGAGCCACAATTGAGCCAAAAGCAACTGAAGCATTAAATGATATGTATAGTTTTATTCAAACTTTAATTGATAAAAATATGGCTTATATTTTAGATGATGGAATATATTTTGACACTTCAAAAGATAGTGAATATGGAACTTTCTCACATCAAAGCGAAAGTGATTTTAATAGAGTTAAACATAATAGCAGTAAAAAAGATATAAGAGATTTTGCTCTTTTTAAATTTTCTAATGAGTTTGGTTTTCCTTCTCCATTTGGCAAAGGTCGTCCAGGGTGGCATTTAGAATGTTCAGTTATGATAGATAAATATTTAGCTAAAAGTGGTGAATTTGCAATTGATATTCACGGTGGTGGAGCTGATTTAATATTTCCTCATCATGAAAATGAAGTCGCTCAAACCAGATGTGCAAAAAATCAAAAATTAGCTAAATATTGGATACATAATGGTTTTGTAACAATTAATAATTCAAAAATGAGTAAATCTTTGGGAAATAGTTTTTTTATAAAAGATGCCTTAAAAGTTTATGATGGAGAAGTTTTACGATTTTATCTACTTCAAACACACTATCGCTCTTCACTAAACTTTGCCGAAGAAGATTTATTAAGCTCAAAAAAACGACTTGATAAGCTTTATCGACTAAAAAAAAGAGTTTTTGGAACAAAAGCAGGTTTAAATGATAAATTTAAAAATTCGCTTTTTGAAGTTTTAGATGATGATTTAAATATATCAAAAGCTTTAGCACTTTTAGATGAATATATAAGTTATGCTAATGAAGAGCTTGATAAAAATGAGAAAAATAGGGCATTAAAAGAAGAAATAGTAGCTAATTTAGAACTAATTGAAAATGTTTTAGGAGTTGGTTATCAAAATCCATTTAGCTACTTTCAAATTGGAATTGATAGTGAATTAAAAGCTAAAATAGATGATTTAATTGCAAAAAGAGCCGAAGTAAAAAAAGCTAAAAATTTTGCTTTAGCTGACACTATTAGAGATGAAATATTAAGCTTTGATATAAAAATTATGGATACAGCTTTAGGCACATTTTGGGAGAAGATTTAATTGCTAACCTTTTTTAAAAGATTTTTACCATATTACAAAGATTATAAATTAGAGTTTTTTTATATTTTTGTTGGAACAGTTTTGGTTGCTGGTGGAACTGCTTATAGTGCATATTTAGTTAAACCAATTTTAGATGAAATTTTTGTAAAAAATGATGTAGAAATGTTAAAAATTTTACCATATTTGGTAATTTTGGCATATTTTGCAAAAGGTTTTGGTGGATTTGTCCAAAAATATTATACAGCTTATGTTGGGCAAGATATTATTAGAAGAGTTAGAGATTTACTATTAGAAAAAATGTTGCGACTTGATATTGCTTTTTTTCACTCTTTTAGAAGTGGTGAGCTTATTAGTAGAATTACAAATGATATTCAGCGACTTCAAATGGCAGTTTCAAACTACATAGCAGATATTATTAGAGAAGGTTTAACAATTATTGCTTTAGTTGGAGTTGTGATATATCAGAGTCCAAAGTTAGCATTTTTTGGACTTGTAGTTATGCCTTTAGCTCTATTGCCACTCTCAATACTTGCTAAAAGAATGAAAAAACTCTCTTTTAAATCTCAAGAAAAAAATTCAGATATTACAGCTAAACTTAGTGAAATATTTAATAATATTGAAATTATTAAAGCAAACAGTGCAGAACATTATGAGCAAAATAGCTTTTATAAATATAATTTGGATTTTTTCAAATTAAATCTTAAAAGCACTAAAGTTTCAGAATTGACAAGTCCTTTGATGGAAGTTTTGGGTGCTTTTGGAATTGCAGTAGTTATTTATATTGGTGGATTAGAAGTAATTGAGGGGAGTATAACTGTTGGTAGCTTTTTTTCATTTTTAACAGCTCTATTTATGCTTTATACACCAATTAAAAAGCTTACAAATATACATAATAAAATTCAAGATGCCATTGTTGCAGGAGAGAGAATATTTGAAATAGTTGAGTTAGAGCCAAAAGTTATTGGTGGAAATTTAGAATTAAATGAGGTTAAAACTATTGAATTTAAAGATATTTCACTATATTATGGCTCAAATCTTGCTTTAAAAAATATAAATTTTATCGCAAAAAAAGGTGATGTTATTGCTTTGATTGGTGATAGTGGTGGTGGAAAAAGCTCTGTTGTAAATTTAATTATTAGGTTTTTTAATAGTAGCAGTGGAGAAATATTGATAAATTCTAAACCAATTAATGAGTTTGATATTAAAAGTTTGAGAGATAAGATTTCAATAGTTACACAACGGATATTTATTTTTAATGATACAGTAGCTAAAAATATAGCTTACTCAAAAGAGGTAGATGAAAATAGAGTTATTAAAGCTTTGGAAATTGCAAATAGTTTAGAGTTTGTAAATAGCATTGGTGGGATTAATTCAAAGTTAAGTGAGTTTGGAGCAAATTTATCAGGTGGTCAAAGACAGCGAATATCAATTGCAAGAGCGATATATAAAGAGCCAGAGATATTAATTCTTGATGAGGCTACAAGTGCTTTAGATAATAGCTCTCAAGAGTTAATCCAAAAAGAGTTAGAAGAGTTTTGTAAAAATCGTATAACTATAATAATTGCACATAGATTATCAACCATAAAAAATGCAAATAGAGTTTTAATGATTAAAAAAGGTGAAATTGTCGAGAGTGGAAGTTATGAAGAGCTGATTTCAAACTCAAATCAATTTAAAGATTTAATTGCTAAAGAGAGTGAATAAAAATTAAAAAGGGGTTATTATGTTACATAATTTAACTATTAAGAAAAAAGTTTTTTTGTTAATGGTTCTTACAATAGTTTCATTGGTTGTTGTATTTTTTATACAACTTTTTTCACTTAAATCTGTTTTATTTGAAGATAGAGAAGAGAAAGTAAAAAATTTAGTAGAGAGTGCTTACTCAATAGTTGATTACTATTCAAAGCTTAGTGCAAATGGAGTTATGAGTGAAAATAGTGCCAAAGAGATGGCAATAAACACAATTAAGATTATGAGATATGGAGATAATGATTATTTTTGGATTAATGATTTATATCCAAAAATGGTTATGCATCCATTTAAACCAGAGCTTGATGGCAAAGATTTGACAAATTCAAAAGACCCAAACGGAAAAGCTTTGTTTATGGAAATGGTAGCAGTTGTCAAAAAAAGTGGAGCTGGATTTGTGCCATATATGTGGTCTAAACCAAATTCAAAAGAGCCTGTCGATAAAATATCTTATGTAAAACTTCATAATAGTTGGGGTTGGATTATTGGAAGTGGAATATATATTGATGATGTAAATAATATATTTATGAAAAATTTAGTAGAAATTGGTGGTATTGTAGTTATTGTTTCGCTATTGGTTATATTTGTTATATATTTAGTAGCTAACTCTATTCTTTCAGCAGTATTAAAAATCAAAAACTTAGCAAAAGCATTTTGTGCTGGTGGATGTAGTTTAGATAAAAGACTTGTAATTGATACAAAAGATGAAATAGCTGAAGCATGTTTTCATGTAAATGAGTTTATTGGAAAAGTTGCAGACACAATTTTGAATATTAAACAAGCATCAATTCAAACAGTTACAGTATCAGCAGAACTTAGTCAAACATCAATTATGATTGGCAAAAGTGCAGAAGATGCTATGAAAATAGCAAATAATACTATTAAAGCCACAGAAAATATAAAAAATTCAATTGATGAGAGTTTAAGTGAGATAAAAGTTAGTAGAGATGAGATAGAAAAAGCTTATCAAAAATTAGAGTTTGCTAAATCTCAAATTAATAACATGAATAGTTTTATAAAAGATAGTTCAGAATTAGAAATGGAATTAGCAGGAAGACTTAACCATTTAAGCCAAGATGCAGAACAGGTAAAATCAATTTTAACTGTAATTTCTGATATTGCAGACCAAACAAATTTATTAGCATTAAATGCAGCAATTGAGGCAGCAAGAGCTGGAGAACACGGAAGAGGATTTGCCGTAGTTGCAGATGAAGTTAGAAAATTAGCAGAGCGAACTCAAAAATCTCTAACAGAAATCAATGCAACAATTAATGTAATAGTTCAAGCTATTATTGATGCAAGTGAATCTATGAATAGAAATTCTCAAAATATTGTATCTTTAGTAGATAAAGCTGATGAGACTCAAAGTGTAATTAGCGATACAGCTAATATTATGACAATGGTTAGAACTTCTGTAAATAGTAATTTCAATAGGTCAAATATAATACTAAAAGATACAACAAATATATTTGGTATGGTTTCAGAGCTAAATAGTATCTCAAGCACAAATGCAAGAAGTGTAGAAGAGATTGCAAATGCAGCAGACCATTTACACAAAATGAATGAAGAGTTAAACTCTAAATTAGAACATTTTAAGGCTTAAATTTTGGAAAATTTAGCTATTCAAGCTTTTAAAAGTAACAACTTTTTTGAGCTTGAGCGAATTGCTAAACTTATATTAAAAGATAATCCAAATAATCTATTTGGACTTAAAGCTTTAAGCATTGCTTATAAAGATAGCAAAAGGGTAAAAGAGGGTTTAGAGCTTATGGAATATATAAGCAAAATTTATCCAAATGATATGGAAAATTTACTAAATTTTGCTAAAGCTCTCCATTTTGAAAACTATTATAAGAGAGCTTTAGAAATTTTTTTAAAAGCTTATAATTTAAATCCAAAAAATTTAGAAGCAACTATCTTTTTAATAGATAGTTACATATTTTTAAATATGCCAAACTTTGCTATAAAAATTTTGGAAAAAGCTCTAATAAATTATCCAAATAGTGAGGCTCTTTATAATCGTTTGGGAACTGTATATAGACTACTAAAAGATTTAGATAACTCGATTTTTTATCATAAAAAAGCTCTACTATTAATAACAGAGCAAAAAATCAAACAAAATATATCTTTTGATAATAATTTTAATAAAAATTATGAAAATATACTTTTTAAACTACTACATGATTTATATGAAATAAAAGCATTTGCAATTGCAGGAACTGCTCTTGGATTATATCGCGATGGAAAATTATTACCATTTGATAAAGACATTGATATTGGATTAGAGTTTAAAGATATGGAAAAAGCAATAAACTATCTCTCAAATAGTGGTTGGATTGAGTATGCAAGTTCAAATGGATTAATTAATCCTCGAGTATTTAAACATAAAGAGAGTGGTTTGATTGCTGATTTATGTGGTTATAAGCGAGAATTAAACTATTTTATTGGTGGTTTTTGGATTGATTATTTTGATATGAGTTTAAATAGAGTTACAAAATATAGTGAATTTGAGCTTGAAATATGTGAGCTTAAAACCACTTATGGAGTTATTTGGGAATTAAAAAATAAGCAAGAGTATTTATCATCTCTTTATGGAAATTGGCAAGTAGAAGATAGAGATTTTGATAGTATCGTTATGGGAAAATGTTTGATAGGTTTTTCTAAACTTACAGAAATTTATGCAATTGATAAAATTTATAGCTCTTATAAGAGTGGAAAATTTCAAAGAGCTATTAGAATTATAGAAACTTGCTTACATCACTGTCCAAAAGATGAATTTTATTTAAAAATATTAAATAGAGTTAAAAGTGCAATTTCATAAAGTTTTAGCACTTGGATGTTTTGATATGTTTCATGTTGGACATTTGCGATATTTACAAAAAGCAAAAGAGTTTGGAAACTATTTGATTGTAGGAGTTGCACCATATAGTTCTTCTCTAAAAAATAAAAATAGAGTTCCAATTATAGAGTTATCACAACGAATGGAAATAGTTGTAGCTTTGAAGTGTGTGGATGAAGTAGTAGAAGTTCCAATTGAACTAAAATATACAAAAGAGGCTTCTAAATGGATTAGTGAATTGGGAGTTTCTACCGTTGTAAGTGGAGATGAGTGGGAAAATACAACAAAGTGGAACTCTTTAATAGATGAGTTAAAAAATTATAATATAATCGTAAAATTTACTCCAACTACGAAAAATATTTCAACTACAATCATAAGAGAAAAAATAAAATCCACTATTTAGATAAATTAATCAATAGCTTTTAAGAAGTTATTAATTAAAATAATATTTTTAATTTTAAAACATTATATTTAAGGGGTTATTTTGAAACTTTTTATTACAGCATTACTGCTTGTTGGCACACTTTTTGGATATGAAAATATATCAACTTATGATTTTGTGAGTTTAAAAGAGAGTGGGGTTAATATTATAGATATTAGGACAGAGCGAGAGTGGAAGGATAGTGGAGTAATTGAGGGAAGTCATTTAATTACATCATTTCAAGAAAATGGGACATTTAATCAAGGAGAGTTTCTAAAAAAACTTAAAGATGTTGTAAAATCTAAAGATGAGATGTTTGTAATTGTTTGTAGAACAGGCACAAGAACAAAAATAATTGCAGACTATTTAGAAAAACTTGGATTTTCTAAAGTATATAACTATGATAGTGGTATTGTTGGTTGGCAAAAAGATAAACAGCCACTTACAAAATATTAAAAGAGTTTGTTATGGAATTAGAATTTCCACGAATTTGGGAGTATAAAATATTTGCAGAAGATGAAAGTGGAGCAAGAGAGGCTCACTTTGAAGTTATTAATAAAAAGAGTGAATTTAAATTTTCAAAAAGTAGTAAAAATGGTAAATATCAAAGTTTTACTATTTTGGTTGAAGTTGAAAGCTTAAATGAGAGTAGAGAATTTTTTACTAAACTCAAGGCGCATCACAAGGTAAAAATGGTTTTATAATGGAACACGATTTGCTTTTGAAGTCTAAATAGACTCTGAAAGCAAAGGATTTTTATGGGCTTTAGAATTAATACTAATATTGGTGCAATGAATGCTCATGCACTTGGTGTTATGAATAATAGAGATTTAGATGGCTCTTTAGAAAAATTAAGTTCTGGACTTAGAATTAATAAAGCAGCAGATGATGCTTCTGGTATGGCGATAGCTGATAGTTTAAGAAGTCAATCAAATGCCTTAGGACAATCTGTTAGAAATGCAAATGATGCAATAGGAATTATCCAAACAGCAGATAAAGCTATGGATGAGCAGATAAAAATACTTGATACAATCAAAACAAAAGCAACTCAAGCTGCTCAAGATGGACAAACACTAAATTCAAGAAAAGCAATTCAACAAGATATTATAAGACTTATGGAAGAGCTTGATAATATCGCTTATACTACAAGTTTTAATGGACAAAAACTATTGGCTGGAAGTTTTACAAACAAAGCTTTCCAAATTGGTGCATACTCAAATGAGACAATAAAAGCTTCAATTGGACCAACAAATGCAGAAAAAATAGGACATGTCAGATACCAAACAACAAATATTATTTCAACTGCTGGAGTCGCAACTTTAACTTTTAGTGCTGTCGATGGAGTTAATGATATATTATTAGAGTCTGCTATTATTTCGACTTCGGCTGGAACTGGTATTGGAGCTTTGGCAAATATTATAAATAAAAATTCTGATAGATTAAATGTAAGAGCAACTTGGGCAGTTCAAACAACAGGCGATAGTCCCGTAATTGCTGGAGATGTTGTATCACTATCAATAAATGGAATTAGAATTGGAGCAATTAGTGGAGTTCAAGCTAATGATTCTGATGGTAGATTAATTGATGCTATCAATCGTGTAAAAGACCAAACAGGAATTGAAGCATTTATTGATGTTGAAGGAAAACTTAATCTTAGAAGTTTAGATGGTAGAGGAATTTTACTACAATCTGGAAGTGCATCTACTTTTGACCCATTAAATGGAGCAATGACAGGTTTTAGCACACATACAGAGAACTATGGAAGATTAACTCTTACAAGACTTGGAGCAAAAGATATTGGTTTTACTTGCACATCTATTCCACAATTAAATGGCACAGATAACTCTTCATGTGTTGTAAATTTAAATGCTGTGAGAGATAATTTTGATGGTGATGTAGCAAGTGGAGCTGGAGCAAATGCAAATACAGCCATTGCAAATAGAGATAACTCATCTGGAATTGGAGCTGGTGTTACTTCTCTTAGAGGTGCAATGATGGTTATGGATATTGCAGAATCAGCTATGAAAATGCTTGATACAATTAGAGCAGATTTGGGTTCTGTGCAAATTCAGCTTGTTGCAACTGTAAATAATATTTCAATTACTCAAGTAAATGTAAAAGCAAGTGAATCACAAATTAGAGATGTGGATTTTGCACAAGAGTCAGCTAATTTCCAAAAACATAATATTTTAGCTCAATCTGGAAGTTTTGCACTATCTCAAGCAAATCAAGTTCAACAAAATGTATTGAAACTACTACAATAAAAACTCCTAATCGTTAGGTTTATAATTTAAAACCTAACGGCTTTTAATTGAAATTAACTAATAAAAATGAATTATAAATTATATTTAATTTTTTGATTTTCCATCTCCAAAAAGTTTTTCAAGTGTTTCATAAAATAGCTCTTTGCTATATGGTTTATATAGCATTGTATCAATTCCAATATCATTTGCTTTTTGCACATATTCACTTTCTGTATGAGCAGTGTAAATAACTATTTTTGTATCTGGTTTGTGAGTTTTTATTTCTCGTGAGAGTTCTAATCCACTTAATTTTGGCATTGATATATCTGTAACTACTAAATCTGGTTCTATTGCTTTAAATTTTTCTAATCCTTCTTCACCATCATTAGCAATAAAAATGTTATTAGTAAATCTTTTTACAATTCTTTCCAAAAATCCTGTAACTAATGGTTCATCATCAACCACAAGTATTTTTTTATCACTTAATAGTGCTTTTAATTTAACTAAATCACTCATTTTGGAATCCTTATATCAATTTCCAAACCATCTTTTATATTTTGTGCATTTATTATTCCCTTGAAATTTCGCTCAACTATAATTTTTGTCATATATAATCCTATGCCTGTGCCATCACCTTGAGGTTTTGTAGTAAAATATGGTTCAAATATTCGCTCTAATGTTTTATCATCAACTCCACCACCATTATCAATAATTTTTATATTCAAACTATTTTCATCATTTTGTAAAACTATTTTGATTTTTCCAGCTAAAACTTTTCTATGCTTTATCGCATAAATTGAGTTTGACATTAAATTAATTATAACTTGTCTTAATTGATTTTTATTCCCAATCAAAATAGAATTTTCACAATTATTTTTATCTATTTCCACTTCTATTGAGTTATTTTGCAGTTGAGCCTTAAATATAGACATACTACTTTCGATAACTTCACATACATTAAACATCTCATTATCGCTATTTGGTCTAAAAAAATTCCTAAAGTCATCAATAGTTTTTGACATAAACTCTATCTGCTCCATAGCTCTTGCTACACTATCTCTAAATGACTCTTCGCTTAACTCTTTGTCTTCATACTCATCTAAGAGACATTGGATAATAATAGCAATTGCATTCAAAGGCTGTCGCCACTGATGTGCAATTGCACTTATCATTTCTCCCATTGTAGCAAGTTTTGATTGTTGAATTAATAATTGCTCTTGAACTCTTTGCTCTTCTATTGCAACTTTTACTCTCTCTTCTAACTCATCTCGATAAGCTTTTAGCTCTGTAATATCTTTTATCATTTTGATTATAAATTTATCTTCTGTATTACAAATAGAAATTGTAACCATACACCAAACAGTTGAGCCATCTTTTTTTATATATCTCTTTTCAATTGAGTATTTATCAATTTTACCATCTACTAAATTCTTAAAAAGTGTTAAGTTACGATTTAAATCACACTCATAAGTTATACTTTTTATATCTAACTCTTTTAAATCATCAATAGAATATCCCAACATGTTGATAATTTCAGAATTTGCATTAATAATCTTTCCATGACTATTTAAAATTAAAATTCCAACTCCAGCATTATTAAATATGGCTCTAAATTTTAATTCAGATGCTTCAACTGCTCTCTTTTGTAATTCATTTGTATCATATGAAATTTTCAGCTCCGAATATGCCGTTTGTAACTCTTCATTTGTGGATTGTAACTCTTCATTTGTAGTTTCTAACTCTTCATTTAAACTTTGTAACTCTTCATTAGATGTTTCAAGTTCTTCTATAACAGTTTGTAAATGCTCTTTTGTTCTATTTAATTCTAACTCAATATCATAAAATCTTTCATCAGTTTCACTTTTTTTAGAAATTGCAAATAGTTTTAAATCTTCTATATTCTCTTCTTGAAAACTAATAATATATATTGTTGTTGCTTCTCTATAATTTTCGATTGGAATAACAATAATTTTTACAATTTTTTGAGTTCCGAAAATATCAATTTTAATAAATTGACTCTTTTGAATATTTTTCTCTTTTATAGCTTTTGATAGAGTGGTTCTTAAATCTATACTTAAATCTTTATGTATCATCTTAAATATATTATTTGTTACATTTCCAACTGAAACTTGTAAATATGGAGTCTGTTCTCTTACATAAATTACATCATAAAGCTCATTAACAACGATTGTTTGAGGCAAAAATAGATTTGATATACTCTCTTTTACTATATTAATTAGTGATGGTTTTTCTTTTGGAGGTTCTCTATAATCACCATTTTTTAATCTATTTATTGCTTGAAAAGTATATATTGAGCGAGGAATATGTTTTTTATCCCCAATATACTCTTTTTTATAAACTTTCCATCTATTGTCAATAATTGCAAAATATCCTTGCATTTGTCCAGGGCTTTCTGATTTGCCAAGAAATAGTATTCCATTATCATTTAGTGAGTAGTGAAAAATAGGAAATATATCTTTTTGTAAGTCTTGATTAAAATATATTAATAAATTTCTACAACTAATAAAATCAAGTTTTAAAAATGGTGGGTCTCTTGTTATATCATGATGAGAAAAAAGTATCATATCTCTAATTGGTTTTATTATCTCATATTGCTCATTTTTTTGAATAAAATATTTTTTTAAAATTGATTTTGGTATAGATGAGACAACACCTAATGAGTATTGTCCCTTTCTTGCTACACCAATTGCTTCATCATCAATATCAGTTGCAAATATTTGAATATCAAAATCAGATACTCTTTGTCCCAAAACTTCAGATAATATTATTGCAATTGAGTATGCTTCTTCACCAGTTGAGCAACCAATCGACCATACTCTAATTTGTGAGCCTCTGTTTTTATTCTCCATAACTGTTGGAAGATACTCTTTTATCACATTAAAAGCATCAAAATCTCTAAAAAATGAGGTTACTCCTATTAAAATATCTTTGTATAACTGTTCTGGTTCTTTCTCATTTGTTTCTAAATAATCTACATAATCTTTTAAATTTGTAATTTTTAAAGCAGCCATTCTTCGCTCAATTCGTCTATTAATGGTTGAAAGTTTATATTTAGAAAAATCAACACTTTTAATTTCTTTTAATCGGCTCATCAATCGACTCATATAATCTGGCGAAAGATTTACCTGTTTTATGATAGAAAAATTATTACCACACTCTAAAATTTCCAAAAGTTCTGACCCAATTTGTTCTGGCGGAAGTATTAAATCTATATTTTTTGTATTTATTGCAGACATAGGCATTCCATCATATTTCGCACTATTTGGGTCTTGAGCAATTGTAAGTCCGCCTTCTGCTTTTATTGCTCTAACTCCATAACTCCCATCACTTCCTGTTCCTGATAAAATAATACCTATTGCTTTATCTCCCATTTCGTGAGCTAATGAGCTAAAAAATAAATCAATTGATGGTTTTGGAGCAACAAATTCACTTTGAATAGTTTCAAGATGAATCATTCCATTTTTAATTGTAATATCTCGATTTGGAGGACATATGTAAATTGTATCAGCTTGTAGAGCCATTCCACTTTTAGCTTCTAAAATATTTTTATTAGTATCTCTTTGTAATAGCTCAACTAACATACTTTTATAAGTTGGACTTAAGTGTTGAGCAACCACATAACTCATATTGGAGTTGTCTGGAAGGTTTTTAACAAAGCTTTGAAGAGCTTCTAAACCACCTGCACTTGAACCTATACCAACGATATAGAAATCTCTTTTCACTGTTTGCTCCAATAAAAATATAAATTTTAAAATAAAAAATATCAATAATATTAAAAAATAAATTAAATTTATTTATTTATTTATTTATTCCTGAAATTATACCATATATTGCTATATATTTAACTTAAGTCATATTTTTTAATGATGTAAATATATTAAGTTATTCTAAGTTATATTTTAAGGTAATTAATTTTTTAGAAAATAATTCTTAAAAATATCGCTTTGTAATAATAATAGAAATTTGAACTGGAAAACAGTTTATTCACAATTTTTGGAACAGTAGTTGCTTTAACCATTTTTGTTAAATTAAACACAAAGGATTGAAAATGGGTTTTAGGATAAACACTAATATTGGTGCAATGAATGCTCATGCTTTAAATGTTATGAATAATAGAGCTTTAGATACATCTTTGGAGAGATTAAGTTCTGGTCTTAGAATTAATAAGGCTGCTGATGATGCTTCTGGTATGGTTATCGCAGATAGTTTGAGAAGTCAAGCAAACTCACTTGGACAATCAATCAAAAATGCAAATGATACAATAGGTATTATCCAAATCGCTGATAAAGCTATGGATGAACAATTAAAAATTCTTGATACAATTAAAACAAAAGCTACTCAAGCAGCTCAAGATGGACAAACTTTGTCTTCAAGAAAAGCTATTCAGTCAGATATTATAAGATTGATGGAATCTCTTGATAATATCGCATTTACAACAAGTTTCAATGGTCAAAAGTTACTATCTGGTGGATTTACAAATAAATCTTTTGAAATTGGTGGTTATTCTAATGAGGCTATAAAATTTAGTGTTGGAGCAACTCAATCTGATAAAATTGGACATGTAAGAGCAGAAACAGCAACTATTACAGGTGAGGCAACTGCTACATTAACATTTTCAACTGTTGATGGAACAAATGATATTACAATTGAATCTGTAATTATTTCAACTAGTGCTGGAACAGGTGTTGGAGCTTTGGCAAATGCTATCAATAAAAATTCTGATAGATTAGATGTTAGAGCTACTTGGTCAGTTCAATCAACAGGTGATGTTGCAATTGGTGCTGGAGATGTTATATCTCTATCTATTAATGGAGTTAAAATTGGAGCTGTGAGTGGAATTGCTGCAAATGACTCTGATGGAAAACTTGTAGCAGCTATCAATCAAGTAAAAGACCAAACAGGAATTGAAGCATTTACAGATGAAAATGGTAGATTAAATCTTAGAAGTTTAGATGGTAGGGGAATTGCTGTAAGTGCAGATAGTTATGCTGCTGCTGGTGGTCTTGGTGGTATGTCTAATGCAAATTATGGAAAATTAACACTTACAAGACTCGGTTCAAAAGACATTGGCTTTACAAGTGGTAGTTTAACAAGTCTTAGTGCAACAGTTGATGGTATTGCAAATTTAAGAGATGTTTCAGACACATTTGATGCAACTATTGCAAGTGCAATTGGAGCTAATGCTAACTCAACAATAGCATCTACTACAAATTCAAGAGGTATTGGAGCTGGTGTTACTTCACTAAAAGGTGCAATGTTTGTTATGGATATAGCAGAATCAGCTATTAGAATGATTGATAAAATTAGAGCAGATTTAGGTTCTATCCAAAATCAATTAGTATCAACTCTAAATAATATCAGTATTACTCAAGTGAATGTAAAAGCAGCAGAGTCTCAAATTAGAGATGTAGATTTTGCACAAGAGTCAGCAACATTCCAAAAACATAATATTTTAGCTCAATCTGGAAGTTATGCAATGAGTCAAGCTAACCAAGTTCAGCAAAATGTTATGAAGCTTCTCCAATAATAGGGGCTTTCCCTCCCTTATTATGGTTTTAAAAAAGTAGTTTTAATTACTATTTTTTTAAAATCATTAAAAAAGGATAATTTATGAATATTTTTGAGAAAAATATTGATGCACTACTAAAAAAATCTCCTATTCTTGCAGTCCGATTATTAAGTATTCCTGAGGTTGAAAATTTTGAAATATTTGTGGATAGTGACCCTATAAATCTAAACATTGTAGATAAACGAGAGTTTAAACCACTATTTGCAACAAAACCTGTTGATGAAATTTTAAAATTAGTTCATGATTTTAATATTTATAGTAGATACCCACTAATGGTATTTTTTGGAATTGGTAATGGTATTTTTTATAAATTAATGTTGTCAAATATTACAGAAGATGAACCAAAAATTTTAGTTGTCATAGAACCTGATTTAGAGCTTTTATATATAGCACTAAATTTTACAGATTTTTCACAAGAGATAATGGATGAGCGATTTTTTATATTTTATAAAGATGATTGCAATTTTCCAGATATGTATTCTGTATTTAGTAGAAAAGATATGAAAGTGTTTTTAAGACTTTATGATTTACATATACATTTGCCATATTATAGTGATAAGTATAAAGATGAAATTTTAGAAGTTAATAAAACTTGTTTGAGAGCAATTGAGAGTGTTGCTATTGGTGCTGGAAATGATGTGATTGACTCTATGATGGGTTGGGAACATCATATATTAAATCTTCCACAAATGGTTAGAAATATTACAACAACAGAATTTAGAGCAAAAGCTAAAAATTCAGAACTTGCAATTATTGTCTCAACAGGTCCATCTTTATCTAAGCAGCTACCACTTCTAAAAGAGATACAAGACTCTGTAACAATTTTTTGTATAGATGCTTCTATGCCAATTTTGGAGCAGTGGGGAATAAAACCAGATTATGTATTGACTTTGGAGAGAGCTATAGAAACAGCTAAATTTTATGAAACTACATCAGCCGAATTTCAAAAAGATATTACAGCTATTTTAGTATCAATTGTGCATCCACACCTACTTGCAAACTCTCACAGTGAGCAAAAAATATTAACTATGAGAAGATTTGGATATTGTAAATATTTCAAACTTGATGATTATGGATATTTAGGAATTGGAATGAGTGCTGCTAATATGGCATTAGAAGCTATATTTCATTCTGGATTTAAACGAATGGTATTTATTGGACAAGATTTATCTTATGCTGAAGATGGCAAAAGCCATGCACAAAACCATGTCTATGGAGAAGATGAGATAAAAACAGGAAGAGCTGATGAAATTTGGTTACCTAAATATGGTGGTGATGGTTTTGTTAAAAGTTATATTATTTGGAAACTTTTCTTAAATTACTTTGAAAATGCGATAGCTGATGTAAAAGGAAATATGGAGTGTATTAACTCGACTGAAGGTGGTGCAAGAATTAATGGCACAATTGAAATGAGTTTTGCAGATGTAGTTTCAAAATATGTAGATAAGAATTTCAAAAAAGAAAAAGTAAAATTTGAGCTTCCTCATGAAGATGTAATAAAAGATAGATTAATTCAAACAAAAAATATGTTAGATGATTATGAAACATTTTCTTTAGAAATAAAAGCAGAAATTGATGAACTATTTTTGGATTTAATGAAAGAGACAGAAGAGTTAGAAGTATTAAATAGAGAAGATAGATTAGAAGAGATAGATTTTGATAGATTGCTTTTATTAATTGAGAGAATTGATAAAATCAAACAATATTTTGGTGAAAAAAAGTTTGCTGACCTATTTTTAGATACTTTACAATCATATATTTATCATCAAGAGTTAGAGTTGGCAAAAATTCAAGTAAGACATACTGAAAATGATTTAGATAAAAAAGTAAAACTAATTGATTGGATTTATGCCCATAAATATTGGCTATTTTCACTCTCTGGTGGAATTGATGCACAACTTGAAATATGCAAAAGAGCAAGAATAAATATAGATAACGACCCACTAATAAAACTCTAAAATATAGAGTTTTCTCTTCTCTATCCACTACAAAATTCTACATTTTTTCAAATTTTCAAAAAATAATCAAAAAAACCCTTGACAA
>DZAY01000061.1 GCA_022729735.1 Helicobacter cetorum | reverse complement strand
TAGCAACAATTACCTTTTTATACACTATAAACTCAACTTATCGTAACATCAGTAATTAACTAGGATGATAAATTTTAATTAATGGCAGTAGATTATATTTAATTTTAAAATCTTTTTTTCTACTATCATTACTTTTTTTTACTAATTCAATATTTAATTCTTTTAGCTTTTCTACATCTTCTAATATTTTACTTTTGTTATAGTCAAATGTTCTTTTTGTTTTTTGAGATATTCCTATCTTTTCCATCGCTTTATCTAAATCAATTTCAAAAGAGTTTGAAAAAGTTAAAATGTATCTTACTAAAGCCCTAGTTTGTGCATTTAATTTTAATATTTGCTGTAAATAATCTTTATATCCTACACTTATTTCTTTTTCAAAAAAGAGCATATACAATTCACTAATTACCATTGAATATTTGTTTTGTTTTTTGCTATACATAGCAATATCGATTATATTAAAGCTAATCCAATCTCCATCTTTTTTGTCAAAAATTTCAATAGTACTGTTTTTTATTTCCTTAAATTTTGCTTCAACCCAATATTGGTTTTGTTTATAACTATATCCTAAATGTTTTTGTATATCATATAAACTAAAAAGCCTTATAGGTCTTCTATCTTTTGCTATACCATCAAGTTTCATATCACCGAAATAATTTGCTATATCAAGTATATCTCTATGAATTTGATTAAGTTTATAACCTGTTATTGAAACTTTATAGATGTCATTTTCAAAAATTGTTATATTTTTTATTTGCTCTGTTTTGTTTTTTTGAAAAGGAGAAAATAAATTTAATTTTGCTTCATTTGTTGTATTTGGAGCAATTTTGTATCTTTGTATAATATTCATCTCATTCACCTTACAACAATTCAAGGGCTGAATAGATTTCTTTTTTTTCATCATTTTTATTTTCACTTTCATTTGTAGGTTTATACTCTTCTTCCTCATAAGTAATTTCACAAGCATTTATATCAAACTTTTGATTTAGTTTATCAAATTCAACTCTATCTGAGAACATTTTACCAATACGATTTTTTATACATTTTACTTGAAACTCTATTTTATTTGCTGTTTTATCCTTTTCACTTTGTTTGAGTGTGTAACTTATATTTCCGTTTTTACCTTCTTTTTTAAAAGCAAACAACATAGCAATATCGCTAGTATATTCAATCATAGAGCTGTCTTTAAATGCACTCATATCTACATAATCGTTTCTTATGCTATCTCTATTAAGTGCTGATACTACAATAGCATTACTTCTTGTATCAACTAGAACATCTTTTAAGTCTTTTATTACTCTGTTAGTTTCTTGCAAGTTTTCACTATCGAGCAGCATCAATTGTAAATAATCTATAGCTATAAAAATTCTTTTTTTAGTGTTTTGCTCTCTTGTGAGATGTAGCATTTCGACTATATTTTTTAAATTAAATCTTGATGAATTAATAAAATAAAATGGTAAATCTCCAAGTATAAATTTAGCTTTTTTTGTGTTTTCTTTTATCTCTTTTGGGCTTGTGAGTTTGCTATTAAACATTTTTCTTATATTAGCCATATTTACATTATCTATTACACCTTGATTTACTAATAGTCTCATAGTTAGCTCTTCAACCATCATTTCACTTGAGCAATATATACCAAGAGTTGAATCTTCTCTATCTTGGTTGTCTTTGACTAAGTTATATAACATTTGAAGCACATAAGCTGTTTTACCTAATCCACTTCCACCGCCAAGCACTACTAATCTTCCCTCATCTATCCACTTTAAAAATTCAAATTCAGTAATTAGTGGGTCTGTTATTCGGTTGTTTTGTTTGATAAAAGCATCAATTGCATTTTCGACATTAAATGTATTCTCTTTTATTAAATTTTCCATTTTTTACACCTTTAGTATTTGTTTATTAAGATATAAGCCTAAAAGGTGTAAAATTCTGCTGCTTTATAACAAAAAGTTACACCAATAGGCTTAATTGCCTTTTGGTTTGCTACTTAAAAGTAGTAAATCTGAATCTACCACATTTGTATTTTCATTAATTTTTCTAACAATACTCCAAACACCAAAAATGCTATAATTCCACTAAAGAAACCTGCAAAAAATAAATTAAATTTACTTTTACGATTAACTGCAATAATTCTTTTATCTAACTCTTTAAATAAATCAGCATCTTCGTATTTCCTAATTTTTTTATTAAGTTCAGCTTCATATTTATTTGTATTTTCGGCAAGTATGCTTTCATATTTCTCCATTTTTTTGACAATTTCTTTTGAAAATACTTCGATTCTGTGTTGTAAGATTTCATTTACTGAAACTCTTCTTTTTTCTAAATCGTTGATATGTTCTGTATAGTTTTGTGATAACTCTTGATATTTTGCCATAAGAATATGTGTTCTTTCGGCTGTAGTGTTAATTTGTTCATTTATGCTTTTTGTCATTTTTTCAGATATATGCTCAGTTTTTTCTTTAACTTTATCGTCGATTGCTTTTTTTAAATCTTCTATTACTGAATTCACTATTTTATTTTTGAAATTATTACTATCAAAATACCCTTTAAATAATTGAATATTTGATATTAAACTATTACTTGCTTCATTCTCTACTTTTTGTATTTTTGTTATATTATTGTTTGTTTCATTTATCTTTTCTAATATAGCTTTTAGTTTTATTGCACTTGAATTGCTTAAACTTTCTAATTCATCTTTAGTTGTTTTTATTAATCCAACATTCTCATTTATATTGTTTTTATCTAATTCATTTAGTAAGAGATTTATATCCCTTACTAAGCCTTTATCTTCATCTCCAAGTTTTTGGACAATTGCCCTTAAATTTCCAATTATACTTTGTGCCTCTTTTAGTGTAAAATCTTCCATAACATCATCCTTTATGAATATTTTTCGCAATCACTTCATAGGCATTAATTAAATTATCTCTATAAAATTCTTCTGCATCATCTAAAATTTCAAGCATAACTGACATATTTGTAATTGCTTTTTCATCATCAGTATCAAAAGCTTCATCAAGTTTTTTATTTAACTCTTTTTTTGTTGTATCATCTTTTGCAAGTTCATAACAACTTTTTTGCATAATTCTACTTAAATCAACTACATCACTATCCTTTAATACAAAAAAGTCTGCTTCAGGAAATTTTTTAAAAAAGTTGTTGTATTGAAACTTAACTCTTTTACTATTGGCATTATGTCTACTTCTACTGAGAGCAAAAATTATATTTACATCTAAATCTTTTATCATATTGTATGTTTTTTCAGCATTTTCCACATCTTGATGACCGCTTGATACTGGAATTATAAACAAATCAACTCTTTTATACATTCTACTTTTTATAAGGGAATCGATAAAAATGGTTGTAGTCTTATTTCCACCAACATCTAATATTTTATTCATATCTTTTTTAACTAATAATTCTCTTAAAGTTGAATTTAAATCTTTACCATCATCAATATTAACTTGGTTACATTTGATTTTTGTTTTTGTAAAATTTGCACTATCTAAATTTTCATCATCAAATTCAAAAAGATTTGCCTCTTGATTTTTATTTAAAAAATATGTTGAAGCAGCTTGTAAACTAACTGTGCTTTTACTACTTCCACCTTTTGTATTTACAACTACTATATTTTTATATTCAATATTTTTATTTTCAGTTTTATTTTTTTCAATCATAATATTCCTTTATTTAATAATTATTTAATTCATCTATTTTTGATAACATATCATTTATATCATTATTACCTGTATTATCACCATTTGATTTACTACGATTATCTTTGTTATTATTGTTTTCTACATTTAGCACCTCCTTAGTTGGTTTAAGCTTGATATTTTTAACTTCTGTAAAGTCTTTTTTACCTATACCTTTTCGTTTTAAAAAACTTCTAAATGCACTATCTTTTATTTTAGCTTCACCTAGTCTATTATTGACAATCTCTAAAGTATCTTTTATAGAAAAACCTTTATTTAAAGCATTAATAATGACATCTAATAATGAGTTTAAAATAATATTTGGCTTACTTTTATTATTTTCTATAATCTCATTTATATAATTATCAATATCACTTTTTAACTCTTTTTTTAGCTTTTCTAAACTACTCATTTTTACCCTTATTTAGTGTTTTTTTTATCACTTTTTTTAATATTTTTACTCCAACCTTTTTCCTTGAAAAATCCTCTTAGAGTAGATACACTAACTTTAATTTTATGTTTGTTTAGAAACTTTACCATCTGTGCATAAGTTAAATTAGCATTTTTCATATCTTCAATAATTTCAACAACTTCTTCTAAAACAACAAATTTATTTTTACTTTTTTTCTCCTCTTTAACAAATTTTTCTAAATCTTTTTTTATCTCTTTTATATCTATTTTTTCCATATTGCTAACTCCTTTTTTAGTATGTATAAAAAAGTACATTATAATATTATCTATCAATACATTAAACTAATATTAAATTTAACACTTTTTTGTAGCATTTTTAAATGAAAATAGCTATTTATAATTAATTAGGGATAAAAATAGATAAGATAACATAAATTTAAATAATTTTGACTATTTTTGAATAATTAAATAAAGTTTTAAGAAAAGTTATGATATTTTCAATTTTACATATAATGTAAGAAAAGAGGAGGGAGAAGAGGACACTAAAAGAAACTTGTTACACAAGCTTTTTTTAGTTTGTCCCTAAGGGTGACCCCTTAGAAACCCCTTGAGAGAAATCTCATCTCAACTTTTTTGATTTAAAAATAGATGTAGAAAATTACATCTTAAATATTAAATAAGACACTCTGCGAGTGCTAAGGGAAAAAATAAAAGGAGTTATTTATGCCTAAAACTGAAAGTAAATTTATCAAACAAATTAGTGTTAAATTAACAGAAGAACAATATGCAGAAGCAGTTGAAAAATTTAAACAAAGTGGCTTAAAAAATAAAGGTCACTACTTTAGAGATTTAGTTTTAACCAATAAAACAAAAGTAGTTCAAAAAGATTATAAACTAGAAAATAAAAAGTTGTTTTTACTTAGTAAAGTTAGCAATAATATTAATCAAATTGCTTATAAACTAAATGTTGCTGATTTGAAAGGAAAACTACAAGAGGAAATAAAACATTCTTTATTGTTAGAGTTAGAAAATTTATCTAATTTAATTATTGCTGAATTGGTAAATGATTAAGTGTTAGCAAATAAATGTAATGACAACTTTTTCCCTTATCACTCGTAGAGTGCATACATGTCAAGAAGGGTACAAAATGCTAATTAGAATTAAAGGTGGAACTAGAGGTATAAAAGAATATTTAGAAACAGGACAAAAAAAAGATAGAGATTTTAATCGTCAAGAGTTAGATGAAAGGTTAATTTTAGATGGTAATTTAAATGTTACAAATAAATTAATTAACTCTATTAATAAAAGTGAAAATTATATGCACATTACACTTGCATTTAAAGAAGATTTTATATCAAAAGATGTGTTAAAAAATATTACAAAAGAGTTTAAAGAATTTGTGTCATCAGCATATCAAAATGATGAATTTAACTTTTATGCTGAAGCTCATTTACCTCGTTTAAAATCTTATGTTGATAAAAATGCTAACACAGTTGAGAGAAAACCTCATATTCATATCGTTATTCCAAAATTAAATTTAATTAGTGGAAATTTGTTAAGACCTTTTGGATTTGAAAAAAATAATTTACATTTTATAAATGCTTTCCAAGAGTTCATAAATACTAAATATAATTTACAAAGTCCAAAGCTAAATAGAAAAATTTTTAACAATAATCACGAGATTATTTCAAGATTAAAAGCTGATATTTTTGAGGGTGCAAATAAAGATAAAAGAGAACGAATTTTAAAAGATATAATCGATAATAATATTTCAAATTATGATGATTTTAAGGGATATTTAAAAACAATTGGAGAACTAAAAGTTAGAAATGAAAATAAACCAACTGAATATTTGAACATAAAATTTGATGATATGCCAAAAGGGATAAATTTAAAAGATTATGTGTTTTCAAAAGAGTTTTTAAACCTATCTTATGATAAAAAAATAGAATTTCTAAATATAGATAAAAATAATGAATATTTAGAACAATCTCAATCCAGTAATGAGGTGCAAAATGAACACTTAGAACTATTAAAAGAGTGGCATAACATGAGAGCCAAAGAGGTTAAATATCTTGATTGGACAGATTTAAAAAATAAAGGTTATAAAGATTTGTCTTATGAAGATAAGTTGACTTATTTAGAATCTAAAGAGCAAAAATTTTACAATAAATACAGCTATAAGTTAGCAGTTGAGCCAATCCAAAATTCAATTAATCAAAAGGAGTTATCAAATGGAAGAGAATCAAGTGAATATGATACACAGCGAAATATTTATGCAAATCTTAGCAAATCAGCAGACAATATCAAAACAGCTAAATCAAATAACAGAGTTATTAGCTCAAGAGCAAGAAGAAAGCGATGGCAGTTTATTAGAGCAATTGCAACAAGCATTGAAGCCATTAGTGGAGAAAATAGACAAAATAGACAAGAAAATCAGCTCATAAACACATTTCAAAATAAACTTTTTAAGGATTTTTACTCAACTGAATTGCCTATTAGTTTAAAGCATTTTTATATAAAGCAATATAATCAAAATAAAGATGAACCTCTGACAGTTATTGGAAATAAGAAAAAAGATATAAAAATTATTGATAAGGGTAGTCGCATAATTGCAAAAGGTTCAAATCTTCAAGACCAAGCAAAATTGATGCTTGAAATTGCATTTGCTAAGGGTTGGGATTTAGAAAAGATAAAAATAAGTGGAAGTGATGAGTTTAAATCTATTGCACAAAAACTTATAGATGAAAAAATAAAAGAGCAATTTCTAAATAGTATTAAAAGTTTAGAAGAAGTTGCAAATGAACCATTAGTTGAAACATTTAAGAGGGATAATTATTCTAGTAGTTATGTAAAAGAGTTGGTGAAGCAATCAAACCAAGAAGAGGTTAAAAATGAAAATAAAGAGTTAATTGAACAACTCAATAAACTAGATGTGAGTTTAGTTTATGAGTATGCTAAAAATAAACTAAACCTATTAGACCCAAAATATCAAATAGATTTAGATAATAATCTAATCAAATGTGGAAGTAGAAGTTTAACGATAATTGAATTTTTTGCTCAAGAACTTAATCAAATAATTAATCAAAAATTATTGAATGATTTAAATTTATTTACTGATGTTACGATAAGATAGGCTTATGGGTAGTAAAAGACCATAAAAAGG
>DZAY01000001.1:135948-191800 GCA_022729735.1 Helicobacter cetorum | reverse complement strand
TATTGAAGAGTTAAAGAAAGTTTTTAGAAAACTTTATGTAATACATTTATGTCCTATAAAAAAATATCTATCAAAACCATCTCTTTTAAAAAGTATTTTTGATAGCTTAGAAATAGAAAATAATGTTGAAGAGATTATTAGCAACTTTAATTCAAAAATAATATTAATTTATAATGTAGTTTATGAATTACTTGAAAAAGATTATTTTTATAAAATAAACAAAGAGTTAGCAGTTGTATTTTATTGGCTACTATCAATTATGGAGCAAGAAGAAGTAGATTTAAATCTTGTTATTCAATATAAACACTTATTTATTAAAAATATAGATGAAAAAAAAGAATTTTTTTATATAAGCGATATAAATTATATGCATAAACCATATAAATTTGAATTATTTTTAACTATATTGACTGATATTTTAAAACATAAAAATATTGAATTAATGAATGATTTAAATGAAATTTATATCAAAAGTAAAGAAAGTTTAAATTTTGGATTAAACACTGCTCAAAGTAATTTAGAAAAACCTATTAGAGTTCATAAAGAAGAAGCTCATATAGAATCTTTTCTTGAACATATTAAAAATGGTAAATATCTAGTAAGACCATCATATCAAAGAAATGAGGTTATTAATAATGTAAAATCTTCAGGTATTATAGAATCAATTTTATTAGATATAAAACTTCCCCCAATATTTGTATATGAAGGAAAGAATGGTATTTCAGAAGTTATAGATGGACAACAAAGAATATTATCAATTTTAGGTTTTTTAAATCAAAAATATCAAAACGAAACTGGTCAATTAGAAGAGACTAAAAAACAAAAATTTAAGCTTAGTGGATTAAAAATATTAAGTGATTTAAATGGTAAAAACTTCCAAGATTTAACACAAGAACAACAAGATAGTATTTGGGATAATAGTTTAACTATTATTAAAATTTCAGAAGAAGATAATCCTGATTTTGACCCTATTAACTTATTTTTGAGATTAAATTTAAAACCATATCCAATAGATGAAAATTCATTTGAAATGTGGAATTCCTATTTAGATAAAGAAATTACTGATTTAATAAAAGTAAATTCTAACAATTCATATTTTAAAGATATTTATCATTGGGCATATTTTAAACGAAATGATAAAAGAATGGAAAATGAAGAAATATACACTATTTTAGCGCATATTGATTACTATAAAAATAGTTTAAGCTTATTAGATATTCTTGATATTCATATAAAAAATGAAAAAATAGTTATACGATTACAATCAAAATTTGGCAAACAAAATGTAACTAAAGCATTAAAAGATATTGTAAATTATAATGAAATAGAAAAAGAAAAATTTAAAAAATCACTAAAAAACATTCAAAAAATGTTTAAAAAAATAGAAGCTTTATTGATTTCCATAGATGAAAATATTAACACTTTAGGAAAAAGTCTTGATAAAATAACTCAAAATAAAGGCTTAACACGAAAAAAATATACTTTTTATCTTTTTTATGTTTTGTTATCTAATGTAAATCAAAATATCATAATAGAACATAGAGAAAAAAATATGTTAAATGATATAAAAGAGTTTTTTGAGATTCTTATAAATAATATTCATTCAACAAGTAATACAGAAGAATATAAATCTAAAATTCAAAATTTTATAGATATATATACACCACATAAAAGGAAAATTACATTAACTGAAAAAGAAAAAACTATTAAACTTAAACAACAAAATAATTTATGTCCTCTTTGTAATAATAAAATTATTGCATCTTCTGATGAAATACATATTGACCATATTATCCCTCTTTCTAAAGGTGGAAAAGATGAAAATAATAACTTACAAATAGTTCACTCAGTATGTAATTTAAAAAAAGGAAGTAAAAGTTAAATAATTAAAACTTAACAATAGATAAATTAATATAAAGTTTTAAAGATAACTTTTTTATTGAAAAAAGTAGCTAGTTGGTGTAAAACCATTTAAAATAATATTTAATCAACTTAAATACTCATACTCATTTTCCTATTTTAGCATATAAATCAATTATTAAACTTAGGTAAATATTTATTAATAGCCAACAACTTTTTATAAAAATATCATTGTCATTTTTCACCATCCATTAATTTATAATTTGTTATAATACAAGCAAATTTAGTTCCAAATAGGAGGTTTTATGAGTGGGATAAAAGATAGAGTATTAAATGATATTAAAGAGGCTATGAAATCTGGTGATAATTTGAAAAGAGATACTTTGAGAATGCTTAATAGTGCTTTTAAGCAGATAGAAGTTGATGAGCGAAAAGTTTTGAGTGATGCTGAATGTATCAAAATTATTCAAAAGTTGATTAAGCAAAGGGAAGAGTCATCTATTCAATATAAAAGTGCTAATAGAGAAGATTTATATCAAAAAGAGATAGATGAAGCAAATATTTTAAAAGCATATTTACCACAACAGTTGAGTGATGAAGAGCTTAGAGAAAAATTAAAAATAATAATTGAAACTCTTGGAGTAACTAATATAAAAGAGATTGGAAAAGTTATGGGAGTTGCTACAAAAGAGTTTGCAGGTGTGGCTGATGGAAAAAGAGTAAATGAGATTGCAAAAGAGTTATTAAGTTGAATTTAACACATTTAGATGAAAAAAATAGACCGAAAATGGTTGATGTATCTAATAAAAATGATACATTAAGAGTAGCTGTTGCAAGTGGAGTCATTACTATGAGCGAACAAGCATATTTGGCAATCATAAATAATGAAATCAAAAAAGGACCAGTTTTGCAAACTGCTGTAATTGCATCTATTATGGGGGCAAAAAAGACATCAGATTTAATTCCTATGTGTCATCCTCTACTACTTAACTCAATTAATTGTGATATTTTGGAGTTGAGAGATATTTTTGGATTTAAATTGAGTGTTACAGTTAGTTTAAATGGTAAAACAGGAGTTGAAATGGAAGCATTAACTGGTGTTTCTATTGGACTTTTGACAATTTATGATATGGCAAAAGCGATTGATAAGAGTATGGTAATTAGTGATATAAAATTAGAGAGTAAAAGTGGTGGAAAAAGTGGTGATTTCAAGAGAGTTTAATTGAAATTCAAACAAGTCTATGTTGAGATTAGTAATATTTGTAATCTCAACTGCTCTTTTTGTCCTACTAAAAATCGCAAAAATGAGATTATGAGTTTGGAGCTATTTGAAAAAATAAATTTTGAATTAAAAAATTTTACTAATCAAATTAGTTATCACATAGTTGGTGACCCATTGGCAATTTCTAATTTAAGTGACTATTTAAATATTAGTGAAAAAGCAAATTTAAAAGTAAATATAACAACTGCTGGAACATATAAGTTTGATTATAAATTATTAACTCATCCTACAATTAGACAGATAAATTTTTCACTCAATAGTTTTAATGCAAACAACTTAAATATAAGTTTAAAAGAGTATCTATTTTATATATTTGAATTTTGTAATTTTTCTTTAAACTATGGAGAAAGATTTATAAATCTTAGACTTTGGAATGGTGATTTAGAAAATAGTGCAATGGAGTATAATAGAGCTGTTTTAAATTTAGCTAAAGAGTTTTTTGGAGTTGAAATAGAAACAAGAGTTGCTAAAAAGGTATTATTTAATTATGATAACTATTTTGAATGGCCAAATATAAATGATAATTTTATTAGAGATAGTGGAACATGTTATGGTCTTATTTCACATTTTGGAATATTATCAAATGGAACTGTTGTGCCATGTTGTCTTGATAAAGATGGAGTTATAAATTTAGGTGATTTAAAAACTAATAGTTTAAAAACTATTTTGAGTAGTCAAAGAGCAAAAAATATACGAGATGGATTTATGAAAAACATTTTAAATGAAGAGCTTTGTAAAAAGTGTAGGTATTAAAATAGTTTTATTGCTTCATCAAAATCATAATTTGAAACCAATTTTTTTATTTTTAAAAATTTACTATTTTGTATTTCGTCAAGCTCTATTCTTTCTAAATTTTCCAATATTGTATTACATAACTTTGGTCGTTTTCTTGAAATTGCATCTTTTAACTGATTAAATAAACTATTAATCTCTTCAATAATAACTGTCTCTTTTTTTATATTATTTTTTGTAATTTTTTTATTAAAATACTCTTCTAATTCACTACATACAAAGTTTAACTCATTTTTTAATTTTATCAAAAGTTCATTATCATATTTTTTTTCTAACTCTTGAGCTAAGTTGCTAAGAGTAAAAGCACCGATTGTGGCACTTATGCCTTTAAGAGTGTGCATATCTCTTTCAAAACTTTCAAATTCTATTGAAAAATCTTTATATTTTTTTAAAAATGAGTTTGATATTTTTTCAAAAGTTTCTAAGCTTTCAATAAATATAGGAATTACTTTAGTAATATCTAAATGTTTAAAATTAGGTAACTCTTGAACTATATTTTTACAATCTATTTCAAAATTATCAACTGTTTTTTTTGTCAAATATTTAAGCAAAATTGAAAATAGTTTTATAGGTTCAATAGGTTTATTTAAATGTTCATTCATTCCAGCTTTTACACTCATCTCAATATCAGTTTTCATAGCATTAGCACTTAAGGCAACAATAGGCACTGTTTTATTATCTTTTCTAATTATTGTCGTGGCTTCATAACCATCTATATAAGGCATTTGAATATCCATTAAAATTATTTCATAATTTCCATTTTTTGCTTTTTCAATAGCTTCAACACCATTATTTGCAATATCAATATTTAGCTTTGCAAATTCCAACATTCCCAAAACTATTTCTTGATTTATAATATTATCTTCAACTAATAAAAGATTACTTCCAGAAAAGTTTTTTAAACTATTTTTTAAAATTAAAATATCTTTTGCTTTCATATCATCATTGATTTTTGCTATTTTTCCATCTTTTAAATCTATCTCAAAAATAAAATTACTTCCAATTCCAATTTCACTTTCAACCCAAATTTTACCATTCATCATTTCTATAATATTTTTGGATATTGTAAGTCCAAGTCCAGTGCCACCATATTTTCTTGTAGTTGAACTATCTGCTTGAGAAAATGATTGAAAAAGTCTATCCAACTGCTCTTTTGAAATTCCAATTCCACTATCTTTTACTTCAAATCTAACTCTATTATTATCTATTTTTGAAATATATAGTTCAACTCCTCCACGATTTGTAAATTTTACTGCATTGCTTACTAAATTAATCAAAACTTGTCCAAGTCTCAAAGGGTCACCAAAAAGATAAAAATTCAAATTTTCTGCATAAATTACATCAAATTTTAATGATTTTTCTTTTGTTTTTACATCAATAATGCTTTTCAAACCTTCTATTACTACTCTTAAATCAAAATCAATATTTTCAAGTTCCAATTTTCCAGCTTCAATTTTGCTAAAATCTAAAATATCATTAATAATTGATAAAAGGGCATTTGCAGAGTTTTCTATTTTTTTTATATAACTATTTTGAATTGGATTTAACTCTGTCTGTTTTACTAAATATGTCATACCAATTATTGCATTCATTGGTGTTCTAATTTCATGCGACATATTTGCTAAAAATTCACTTTTTGCCTTTGTAGCATTTTCAGCTCTTTCTTTTTCTATTTTGAGAAATTTTATTAAATTAACTTCATTTGTAACATCAATAAATGACCAAAGCACAAAAACATTTTCAATATCTTCATTAATAACACTTCCTTCAAGCTTTACCCAAAAAATTTCGCCACTCTTTTTTTTATATTCTAACTCTTGCTTTGTAATAATTCCATCTTTTGTTTTCAAAAAATATTTTCTATACTCTTCAAATTTTTCTTGAGATGGTGTCAAAACAACAGTTTGATTTCCCAAAATCTCATCTTTTTCATATCCAAATAGTTTGCAAAAATTCATATTTACTTTAATAATTACTCTATCTTTATTGACAATCATTTGTGGAATTATATTTTTTTCAAAAAGTAAATTATCATTTATAATGATATTTTCATGCTCTTTAATTTGTGTATTTGTTAAAATTTTCATAATTTAATGATAGAAGATAGCATTTTAATTCCCATTATAATCAGTAGAATTGAGATTAAATATTTAAGATATTTTTCATTTTTAATGCTTTTTGATATTTTATTTCCTAAAAATCCACCAATTAATGCACCAAATCCAACAAGAAAAAGTATTATTAAATCGATTTCAATATAAGTTATATATGTAAAAAATGCACTTAAACTAATAAAAGGTATTAAAAAACTCACCATGTTTATACTTTTTTTTACACTTATTCCAATATATATAAATAGTGGTAAAAATATTGCACCTCCACCAACACCAAGAGAACCAGCAATAAGAGCTATAAAAATAGAGACAATATACAAATAAGTTTTATTATAAGTTTTATTATCTATATTTATAGAACCCTCTTTTCTAAACATAAGATATATAGAAAAAAGTATAAAAAATCCAAAAATAGTTTCTAATAAATTTTGGTTTATAAATTTAGAAAAATATGCACCAATACTTGATGATATTGTGGTCATAAAAAATATAGGAGCTATAAATTTAATATCAACTAAATTGTTTTTGATATTTTGATAAGATATAAAAGCAGTGCTTACTCCATTTGCAAACAAACCCAAAGCTTTTGCACAAACAAAATCAATACCCATTGAAACAAATAGTGGAATAAGTGCTAAAGAAGAGCCTACTCCAACTATTGCAAAAATAGCAGAAAAAACTATACTTAATATAAAATATAACTCATAACCAAACATTATTTATTAACTGTTATTTACCAAGTCCAAACACATTTGAAAGTGTATTTGCATAATTAAAATATGCAACTAATGATACAGCTTCTACAAGTTGAGAATCAGTAAATCCAATACTTTTCAACTCATCAAAATCATCTTTTTGAATTTTGTAATTATCTTTTTTTGATGCTTTTATACAAAATTTTAAAAGTTTTTTGATATTTTCATCTGTATTAATATTATCAACACCACTAAGTATTGACTCAATTCTTTCATCAGAAAAACCTAAAACTTTTGCAATCACCTTATGAGCATCTACACACATTTTACACCCATTTTCATTTGAGATAAGTAGAGCTATCATCTCTTTTGTATCTCTTGATAGTTCTGTATCTGGAACTAAAAACCGTTGAATAATACCATCTGTAGCAAGATATAATCTTTCATTATAAGCTAATAGATTATAAATTTCAGCTAAACCACCAAATTGTTCTTTAATTGGTCTTAGACTATCTTGAATTGCTGGTGTCATCTCTTCAAAGTTCGGTAATTTTATATGTGCCATATTTTTATCCTTTATTAAACTATTTTTATATCTTTTGCTTTACCACCTCTTAATCTATCCATAAGCTTTAATAGCCCAATTGTCAAAACTTTAGCATTATAACCTTTTGATAAAAGATATTGACAAGCTATGTTTGAGCGAAAAGCTTCTGGACAACCACACACAATAATAGTATCTTTTGGTAATTCATCTAATCTTTCACTAAGTAGATTGAGAGGAATATTTTTTGCAAAAGGTAAATTCCAAACTTCATGTTCAAAATCAAATCTAATATCCAACAAAATAGCTTCATTATTGTTATATAATTCAATAAATGTATCGCCATCAATCATAAATTCAGCAATCTTTTTGATGTCTAAACTTTTGATAAACTCATCCATAGAAAAATCCTTATATATTTGAATTACTTATTAATATAATAGCAAAATTATTATAAATTTTCATGTTTTTCTATTGTTATTTTTATAATTTTTGCAATTTCAGGTAATCTTTCTCTAATTATTAACTCTATTATTAATAAATTAACACCATCATAATCATGGGCTATAAAAGTTCTTATAGCATAAACAACTTTTAAATCACTTTGATTAAAGTTTAAAATAATTTTGAATTTGCTTTTTTTTATTTATCAAATTGTTCAGCCATAGCTGTTAAGTGCATTAAAATAGCAGTTCTTGCCAAAATTTTGTCTTATAATGCTTTTGTAATAGATGTTTTTATTTTTAATATCTCATCAATAGCTTCAATTTTTTCTAAAATAGTTTTAATTCTTTCTAACTCTTTATCGTTCTTAAGCATAAATTACTTCTTTTAGAATAATATCTTTTACTCTTGAATTTGGAGAATTTTTATCAAAAATATCAACTTTTTTATGAAATTTTTTTGATATATTTTCTCTCAACTCTTCAAGTTTTATAAATGCTTCAAAGCCTCTATATCTATTTATAAATGTATCACTTGTTTCAATTAATATATCAATATCACTATTTTTATTATTTTCATTTTGTGCAAAACTACCAAAAAGTCCTAAAGATACAATTCCATCTTGTTCCAATAAAGGTTTTATCTCTTTTAGATAAGTCAAAATATTTTCTTTGTTTAACATTTTATTCACCTTTTATTTTATCAAACTAAAAAAGCACAACTTTTGGTTGTGCCTTTTTAGCTATTTAAATAAATCAATTCGTGGATAAACAAATACACTATTTCTTAATACCACAATTCGCTCTGGTTCATCTAAAGCATAAGCTTTTATATGAATATCAAGTGGAGTATCTTTTCGCTCATCTCTTGCTAACTCTTTTTCTGTTTCTAGTATTACTATAACTTTTTCTTTTTGACCAGCTTTTAGTTTGAATGGTTTTGATGGTCGCTTAATTTTTATATCATCTCTTCCAATAATTTCAAAATAGTATTCATGGTCTTTGCTATCTGTATTTTGGAATAAGAAAATATAGTTATTTTCAACTACTCTATTATCTTTAATATTATATAACTCTGTTGTTCTATTAATATTTAGTAGCATATGCTCTTTTTTTGTACTCATAAACAGTAGTCCAACAAATACAATTCCTAAGACTATTGAATAAGCTACAGTTTTAGCTCTTAAATATTTTACAGGACTATTTTTTTCTATTGCATCAGGAGATGTCCAATGAACTAATGATGGTTTTTTGAATTTATCCATAATCTTTCCACAAGCATCGACACACTCCAAACAGTTAATACACTCTAACTGCAACCCTTTTCTAATATCAATATGTGTTGGACATACTCTAACACATAAATCACAGCCAATACATTCACCATTTTCAGGTTTTTTCTCTACAACTTTATCACCCTCTTTATTGTAGATTGCTCCACCTCTTTTCTCATCATAAACAGCCATAATTGTATTATCATCATATAGAACTGATTGAATTCTAACATAAGGACATACATAAAAACAGAAGTTTTCTTTCATAGATACAACATCATAAATTAAAAAACCAGCAATAACACCCCAAAATATATAAAGTGTTTTATGCTCCATTGGGTCTAAAATATAGTTTATAAAATCTTCAGGTGGCACAAAATACCACATAAAGTTAGCACTTGCTAATAGTGCTAAAGCTATCCAAACCACTATACCAATAATTTTTTTAACTTTATTTTCAGGTTTTGAGTAATCTGGTTCTAACTGCTTATTTTCAATTGTTTTTCTAAGTTTTAGCAACTTAGTTTCAATTAAATCTCGATAAATCACCCTAAATATAGTTTGAGGACAACCCCAACCACACCAAACTCTACCACCCAAAGTGGTAATAAAAAAGATACCAACAAACATCATAATCAGCAAAAATGGCATCAGATATAACTCTTGCATATCAAATACTGTAAAAAGTAGATGTAACTGTTTTTTGTCAAATGATAGAAGGAAAAAATGAGCTCCATCAATTTGAACAAATGGCATAACAAGCCCAAAAATAGTAATAGCTATATATACAAAATATCGTTTTGTTCGATAATCTGTAGCAGTAGCACCACTTGCTAAATGATTGTTTAGCATAATGACTCCTTTCTGTTTAATATTAATAATAACTACGATTTATTATAAACATTAGTAATTATTATCTTTACATTAAATTATACTTCTTATTTAAAAAAAAATCAATAGTTTTTATATTTTTTACATCTTTGTAATTTAAATTGTTGCTGATTAAAAATTAACCAACAATATTGTAGCTTTTTATAGCATTGAATGTTATAATTTATCAAATCAATAGTAAAAGGCTATAAAATGATTAATAGCTCACTACAACTCGCAGAACTAAAGATACTATATGAGATAGCTTCACTAATTGTTGGTGGCTCATCTCTACAACAAAAATGCACAGATGCACTTAAAACTCTGAAAATGGAGTTAAATTTACAAAAATGTGCTATATATTTATTAGAAGATGATGTATTGTCTATTTTTTCATCAATAGATTTAAACTTTCAACAAGAAAAACTTAGTAAATATAAACTTGGTGAAGGAGCAACAGGACTTTCTGCTAAATCAAAAGAGCCTGTAATTGTAGAAAACGTATATAATAGTGTGCTGTTTTTAAATCGAGCTGGTTCAAGAGATAGTAAAACTATCTCATATATTGCTGTTCCTATGATAATTGATGATAGTGTTGTAGGAGTTTTAGGAGCTCATCTTAAGCCAAATTCACAAATTTCATTTGATGAAACTATAAAAGTATTAACAGTTGTTAGCTCACTTATTGCACAAGCTATTACAATTTCTAAAAAAAATGAGATAGAAAAGATTGTATTAAAAGAGCAAAATGAGTATTATAAAAGTGAAATTATCCCAAATTTTGGAGAAATTATTGGCAATAGTCCCAAAATAAAAGCTGTATTTGATGTGATAAAAAAGGTTGCAAAATCTAAGGCTACTGTATTAATTAGAGGAGAAACAGGAACTGGAAAAGAGCTAATAGCATCTGCCATTCACAATCAAAGCCAAAGAAGTGATGGACCATTTATAAAATTAAATTGTGCTGCAATTACAGAAACACTTTTAGAAAGTGAGCTATTTGGACATGAAAAAGGTGCATTTACAGATGCAAAAGCTACAAAAAAAGGTAGGTTTGAGTTAGCTGATGGTGGAACTCTGTTTTTAGATGAAATTGGTGATATATCTATGAATTTACAAGTCAAACTACTTAGAGTTTTGCAAGAGCAAGAGTTTGAGAGAGTTGGAGGGACTAAAAGTATAAAAGTAGATGTAAGAGTAATAACTGCTACAAATAGAGATTTAGAAACCATGATAAAAGAAGGAAAATTTAGAGAAGATTTGTTTTATCGACTAAATGTTATTCCAATATATCTACCAGCATTAAGAGAGCGAGATGGTGATATTGAACTATTGCTAAATCACTTTTTAGATAGGTTTAGCTCAATTCATAAAAAAAATCTAAAATTCAAACCAAAAGCGATAGATTTACTAAAAAGTTATCCATGGTATGGAAATATTAGAGAGTTGCAAAATAGTGTTGAGCGAATAGTTTTGATGAGTGAAGATGAAGAAATTGATAGCGACTTGGTAGAAATTTTATTACCAAATTTTACAAAAATTGAAAAAGAGCAACCAAATATTTTAACTCATCAAGATTTGGAAGATATTGAAAAAAAATCGATAAAAAAAGCTTTAGATGAGTGTGGTGGAATTCAAGCAAAAGCTGCTAAAAAGTTGGGACTTACACAACGACAACTTGGATATAAAATAAAAAAATATGAGCTTTGAGGAGATTTTATGAGTAGTTTTGCAACATTAGAAGGAACAGATAGATACAAAAACAGATTTGAATTAGCAGAAGATTTTTATTCTAAAACAGAAGATTTATATATCTCTTCTTTGGGAGTTGGAAGTTATATTGGTGAGCCTTACAAAGAAGAAAATTACAGTTTTTCATTCAAAGAAGCTATAAAAGAAGCTATTTTGCTTGGAGTAAATCTAATAGATACAGCAATCAACTATCGATATACAAAAAGTGAAAAAGAGATTGGTGAAGCATTAAGTGAGCTTATAAATAGTGGTTTCTTAAATCGTGATGAGGTTGTAGTTTGCTCAAAAGGTGGTTTTATAGAGTTAAGTTATCCATTTCCAGAAAATCCATATCATTGGATTAGAGATAATATTATAAAACCAAATTTAGCAAAAGATAAAGATATTGCATTAGACCAACACTGCATTAGTGTAGATTATATTAAACACTCATTTTTTAAATCTCTAAATAATCTCAACTTAGATGCAATTGATATATATTATCTTCACAATCCAGAAACTCAACTTGGTTATATTAGCTATTCTGAATTAATGCAAAAAATAGGAGATATATTTATAGCTTTTGAAGAGCTTATAGCAGATAAAAAACTTAAATATTATGGAGTTGCAACTTGGAATGCTTTTAGTTATGAGCCAACAAATTTTGAATATATCAAAATAAAAGATTTAGTAGATATTGCAAATTCTATAACTCCTAATCATCACTTTAAGTTTCTGCAAATGCCATATAATTTGGCAAAACCACATGCTTATAACTACTCAAATCAACAAGATGAAGAGCTTTTTTATACTCCAATTCAAATTGCAAAAAAGTATAACTTAAATGTAATTACAAGTTCTGCACTACTTCAAATGAATCTATTTAAAAGGGCTTTTTCAAAAACTATTCATCAAAAGCTTGGAATTAAAAATGCAACAGATATTCAAGCTGCACTTCAATTTGCAAGGTCCGCAAAAGGTGTTAGTAGCTCACTTTTTAGCTCAAAAGATTTAACTCACATACGAGAAAATTTGGATTTAAGATTTGTAAAAAAGACAATTTCAAATAGTTATGAGAGCATATTCCAAGGAGATGGCAAATGATTTATGATGTGTTAGTTATTGGTTCTGGAATAGCAGGATTAAGAAGTGCAATTGAAGCAAAAAAACGAAGCTCAAAAGTTGGAATTATTATAAAAGGTAATCCACTTTTATCAAATAGTTCTATGGCAAGTGGTGGAATTAATGGAGCTTTGGGAAATTTTGATGATGATAATATAGAGTCTCACATAGAAGCAACCATTAAATCTGGACAAGGTTTATGTGATGAAGAAGCTACAAAAGTTATGTGTAAAAATGGAGTTAATGCGATTTTGGAATTAAAAGATATGGGTGTTCAGTTTGATGAGATTGAAGGTAAAATTGCACAACGACCTTTTGGAGGTGCTGGAAAAAAGCGAACTTGTTATATTCAAGATAGAACAGGAGCAGCAATTGTCCAAAGACTATTTCAAAAATGTAGAGAAGCTGGTGTTGATATTTTAAAAGATTACTTTTTGCTCTCAATCCTAAAACATCAAGATGTAGTTTCTGGTGTTAGTTTAATTAGAAGAGCTGATAGCACAGTTTTAGCTATGGCTTGTAAATCACTTGTTTTAGCTGGTGGTGGATTTGCTGGAATTTATCGTGGATATAGCACAAATCCACAAACTACAAGTGGAGATGTAATTGTCGCAGGACTCAAAGCAGGATTAGAGTTAAGAGATTTAGAGTTTGTGCAGTTTCATCCAACAGGTCTTAAAAATGGCTCACTAATCACAGAAGCAGCAAGAGGTGAAGGTGGAATTCTAATAAACTCTTTAGGAAAGCAGTTTGTAAATGAGCTTGAAACAAGAGATAAAGTTGCTTTAGCAATTGCAACTGAAATAAGAGAAGGAAGAGAAGTTTTTTTAGATTTAAGAGCTTTAGGAGAAGAAAAAATTAATTCAAAACTCCCATCTTTAAGAAAATTATGTCTCAATTCTCAAGGATTAGACCCAGTATCAGAACTAATACCAATCAAACCCGTAGCTCACTATACAACTGGTGGAATTAAGTGTGAAGCCGATACAAGCACATCAATAAAAGGAATTTTTTGTTGTGGAGAAGTTGCTTCAAATTTAGCTCACGGTGCAAATAGACTTGGTGGAAATTCACTTTTAGATGGAGCAGTTTTTGGAAAAATTGCTGGAGAAGAAGCATCTAAATGGGCATCAAAAAATGATTTTTCACCAATTGAATATCAACAAGTTGCAAAAGATTTAAATAGAGTTGATTATATTTTTAGTGATGAGTGTAGATACAATATAAACTCTCTTAGAAAAAAGTTGGGTGATGTGTTGTATGAAAAAGCTGGATTGCTCAAAAATAGAAAAGATTTGATGAGTGCTTATGATTATGTTGGCTATCTCAAAAAATTAACAGTCGGACTTCACTGTATCAATAAATCAAAAGAGTTTAATGTGGAATTGGTAGCAATTTTAGAGTTTATCAACTCTTTAATTATTGCAGAAGCTTATATTCTTGCAAGTTTGAAACGAGAAGAGAGTCGAGGAAGCCACATTAGAGATGACTTTTTTTATAAAGATGATGCTAATTTCAGAAAGCATATAGTTGTGAGATTAGAAAGTTATGGATTGAAGTTGGAGTTTGAAGAAAAAAGTAAGCTTTTTAAACTTTTAGAAAAGTTTAGAAAATTAATCAAAAATTAAAGGAAAAAAAATGGCAAAAGTTATGCTTAGAGAGCGAAATGGTAGAGTATCGTTTTATATCGCAAAAAAAGATTTGGAAGCTGATATAGTTGAAACAGAGTTTGATAGCGAAGAAAAATGGGGTGGCAAAGTGGTTTTAACAAATGGTGAAGCTTGGTATATCGAACCAAAAGCTAAAAAAATTCCGTGCGAAGTTGTAGCTAAAAAGTTAGATGACGAAGAATAAAAAGAGGGCTTCCTCTTTTTAATAATCTACTAAAAATCTTCATAATTTTTCTTATCAAACTGTTTGAGATTATCTAAAAATATAAACTTAAATAGTTACTTAAATTCAAACTCTTTTAAATTTAAACTATCGCAAACCTCAAGAAAAAATGCAAATGAAAAAGTTCCTCTATGTATTTTAGTTCGTAGAGTATCTGAATTTTCTTTGTAGCCTTTTTCTTGCATTATTTTTGCCAACTTTACATAATTTAAGTCTCTTTTTGCTAATTCTGCTTTTAAAATTTGTCTTGCTTTATCTTTCATAAACCCTACTTTTTTATTCTAAATATAACATATTTATTCCAAAAAATATAAATTTTTAACAATTGACATTTCGCAGCTAATTTATTATAATACGAATAAATTTATTACAAAAAATCAAAAGGATAAAAATGCAATATAATGTTTTTTCAACTTTCACAGGTGCAGGAGGACTTGATATTGGATTTCATGGAGATTTTTATTTTTTGGATAAATATTTTTCAAAACTACCATTTAAAACAAAAATAGCAATAGAATTAAATAAACATGCTTGTGAAACATTAAAAAATAATAAAAAATATTTTAAAGATACATTAGTTATAAATGAAGATATAACAAAAATAGACCCAAATAATTTTAAAAATGAAAGCTATGATGTTCTTTTGGGAGGTTTTCCTTGTGTTACTTTTTCAGTTGTTGGAAAACAAGTTGGTGTAAAAGATGATATAAATGGAAAACTTTATGAAAGTTTTGTTGGATTTGTTGAAGCACTCCAACCAAAAGTTTTTTTGGCTGAAAATGTAAAAGGTATTTTATCGGCAAACAAAGGTGAAGCTATCAAAATTATCACTAAAAGATTTGAAGATACTGGATATAAACTTAAAATTAAGTTAGTTAATTTTGCTGATTATGGAGTGCCACAGCTTAGAGAAAGGGTTTTATTTATAGGTATTAGACAAGATATAAATGATGAGTTTCATATCCCTGAACCAACTCATGAAAAAAATCATATTACAGTAGAAGAAGCTTTTAAAAATATTAAAAATGATTGTATTAATAATATTATTATGAATGAATTACCTACAACAACAGCAAAACTGAAAGCAATTCCAGAGGGTGGAAACTTTAAAGATTTACCACCTGAATTGGCAGTTAAGGGATTAATGTCAAATATTTATAGAAAACTTCATAGAAAAAAACCTGCTTACACTGTACTTGCAAGTGGTGGAGGTGGAACTTGGACTTATCACTATGAAGAGCCAAGAGCTTTGACCAATAGGGAACGAGCGAGACTTCAAACATTTCCAGATGATTTGATTTTTAAAGGAAGTAATATAGAGGTAAGACGACAAATTGGTAATGCCGTCCCTGCTGTTGGTGTTTATCTTTTTGCTAAGGAGTTTGAGAGGATTTTAAAAAGTAATTAAATTTGAATGGTACCTATAGTGCATTTTTCTATAGTATGATTTGTGATGCCATACCTATTTAATACAGATTGATTAGATTGGATATTAGGAATAGCATTCAAATCCAATAATGCTTTAATAATATACTGACCTTTATCATCTTTATTCAATTGTCCTATAGCTTGATTTGGCATACCTTTCGTTGAAGCACCAATAGAAAGTGAATTTTTTGTTTGAGGATAAATATACAAATCATCTGCTGAAATTGATGGTTCTAAAATATATTCTATTTCAATATTGATACTAAAAAGTTCTACCACTTTACCAACTGGAGTATGTTGATTGTAAGGAGTTTTTATAATTTTGCCTAAAGCTATCAATTGATTTGAATAAGCAAACTCTTTTAATGCATCATCTCCGCCTACTTTTATAAAAATAATATCGTTGATATTTAATTCATCTTGATAACGACTTAATTCATTAACTGGCAATACTTTTAAACTGCCATTAAGTAAATTGTCTATTGTCGTCTGGTCATTTGTTCTTATAGCATAGTATTTCATTTTTTTTCTTTTTTTATATTTTAGAATAATCTAAAAATTTGTTAAATTTATTTTTCATATATTCATCAAATTTTTCTTTATCTTGAACTAATTGATAAATATCCTCTTTTGTCGGCACTTCTGTTGGGATAGCGATTAGAAATCCATCGTCATAAAGATTTTTTGGCTTCAATCTAAGTTCTAATCTTTTTTTAGCTTTATATATTTTTGCATTTCCATATTTAGGTTCAATCAAACCATTTAAAAATATAGACTCTCTAATTAAATTTTCTTCATCTCTTTGAGTAATATTTTTAGTATTTATTTTATCAATATTTACATCAAAAGCACAAATATAACTCTCTTTTGGATTACCTCTTAAAAAAAAGAAGTAATAAATTTTATCTATATTTTTATCTTTTTTTACACTTTTTAATTTCTCAAATAAAATATTTACCCAGCCATTAATAACATCTTGAAAATTTTTGTTTTTAAACATATCATCTAAACTAACACCAGTATCTTTAAATTTTTGAGCCAATGATGTTTCACCACTATCATCATTTGTTAAATTGCCATTTTTATCAACTTTACAAGCCAACATCTTTACATCTGCACCCCATTCATTTGGCTTTAAAATATCTATCGGATAACTTCCAGCACCTACGGATTGAACTTGTAAAGCTTGAACAAACCACTGTTGTAAATGCTCTTTTGGAATTTGAATTGGCAAACTTTCCTCATCTTTATAAACCTCTGGTTGAGAAAAAAGAGCAGTATTCATAAAATATTGAATAACTCTCATAGATTTATCTGAAAATATATTTTTTAATTCTTCCTGATTTAACGGTTTCATTACATAATTCATTAAATATCCTTTCTTAATTAACTGCAATTATACCATCATAGATATAAACGATATGATTAATTTAAATAAAATTGAAAAGTCATTTTAAATAATAAAAAAAATGATGATAAATTAGACTACTTTGTAAAACTTCTTGAGTATGCTCCAGCTAATTTTTTGGATAAAGTTATCTCAAAGCTTGAAGAGTATAAAAAAATGAGTGATTTTTAATTTTTGTTTTAGATAAGTGAGTAAAGAAAGGAGATTAATCTCTCTTTCTATTTCCTCCAGTAGAGCTTCTATCTCTATTGTAGTTTGGTGATGGAGTTCTATTACTATCATAACTTCTGCTTCTTGATTGTCCGCCACTTCCGTCTCGTCTATCATTTCTGCCATCAGAGCTTCTATTATCAGAGTTTCTATTATCAGAGTTTCTATTATCAGAATTTCTATCTCGATTATATCCGCCTTCTCTTCTACCATCTCCACTTCTGCTATCTCGGTTTCTATTTCCACTGAAACCTCTTCGATTATTAGAGCCACCTCTACCACTATACTCACTTGCTTTTCTAATTAGCTCTTTTATTGCTTTTTGGTCTAATCCTATACTATTTGGACCAGTTACTTCATTTCGTTGAAGTAGCATAGATATAAGTTTGCAAGCGATAGTTCCAACATCTAAATCATCTTCTAATTGTTTTAAAATATCCATAGCTTCATTATTTATATGTTGATTTTTGATAGATGAAATCATCTTTTTAATCGAATTGCTTTGTAAATCTTTGATTGTTGGCACAAAAGATTGCTCTAACGGTTTGCCAATGCTTTTTTGAATTTTATTTAATTCTCTAAACTCAAGTGGTGTAACAAAAGTTATTGCAACACCTTTTTTACCAGCTCTTCCTGTTCTACCAATTCTATGAACATAACTTTCACTATTAAATGGAATATGGTAATTAAATACATGTGTTACATCAGAAATATCAAGACCTCTTGCTGCAACATCTGTTGCAATCAAAATATCTAAAGCTCCACTTTTAAAGCTTCTAATTACTTCTTCTCGCTGTTTTTGTTCCATATCGCCATGTAGAGATTTTGCAGAATATCCTCTTGCTACAAACATAGTAGATAATCTATCAACCTCTTTTTTCATTCTACAAAATACTATACTCTTAGTTGGTTCTTCTGAATCGATAACTCTAATAATTGCATCATCTCTTTCATGCTCTTCAATTACATAATATTGTTGTGCTATATCGCTATTTGTTGTTTGTGAAGAATCAACACATGATATAAATTCTGGCTCTTTTAAAATAGTTTTAATAAGTTTTTTAATTGGTTCTGGAAGTGTTGCTGAGAATAAAAGTGTCTGTCTTTTTTCTGGTAAAAATGCAAAAATTTCTTTAATATCATCTAAAAAACCCATATCAAGCATCTCATCAGCTTCATCTAAAATAATGAATGATGGAGCAAAATTTCTTAATCTTTCACTTTTTAACATATCAAGCAGTCGTCCTGGAGTTGCTACAACAATTTGTGTGCCTCTCTCTATTCTATCTATTTGTCTTGTATATGATTGCCCACCATAAATAGTTGCTGTTTTAATACCTGTAAATTTTCCTAATTTATATAACTCATCACTAACTTGTGTTGCAAGTTCTCTTGTCGGTGTGATGATAAGTGTCTCAATTCCACTGTTTAAATTCATCATTTGCATAATTGGCAATCCAAATGCTGCTGTTTTGCCTGTTCCTGTGTGTGCTTGTGCTACTAAATCCACACCTTTTAATACCTTTGGTATTGCTAATGATTGAATTGGGCTTGGAATTTTGAACCCTGCCTCTGCTATACCCTCTTGTAGAGAGTCCTTAAAATTGAAATCCGAAAACGAAGTAATATCTTGTTGCATATTCTCACTTTAAAATAAAATTTTAACAATCTATTCATAAACTGCTATCTTGGAATTATATCATAATATAGTTAATAAAAATATTGATGTTTGTAACATATTGACTTTTAATTAAAAAAATAATAGTGAAAGCACTTTATTTATCCATAAAAAGGGCTTTAAACCTAAGTTAGATAATTAAAATTCAGTAATAGCAAAATTAATAGAATATTTTAAAGATGGCTTTTTTTATTGAAAAGAGTAAGCAGTTGATGCAGATATAATATTTGCAATAAAATTATTGACACTTCTATGTCTTACACATCTTATGTGTAGGTTAAATATTAAAGCAGTATGCTTCTGTTTCTGTATTTAAAGATGATATTGATATTGTTATTTCTAATTACGATATGGATTATAATAGAATTTTAAAGAAAGTAAAATTAGGAGATACTTTTTATTTGCCGTCAGAGGTTACAACGAATGGGTCAGCCCTTTCGGTATCCCATTCTACCTCCGACTTCGCTGGTAGAAATACTTTACCACCACAAAACTTAGAAGATAATAAACTCAATCCAAATATGGTGTAGGTTAAATTTATCTCTAATGGTTTGAAGTATCTTGTTTTGGTTATCTTTCACATTCCCATCTTTATCAATACCACGAAGGAGATTAGCCGACTTGTCATAAACCATATTTGCAAAATCAATAAATTTATTATGAGACTCAAGCAAAGCAGAACTATCCACAAAACCACCTCGCATATTTGGATTGAGTTTATTATCTTCTAAGTTTTGTGGTAGTAAAGTTTTGATATTAGAAGATTGAAGATCAGAAACGCCTGATGGGCTGACACCGAATGGAGTAAATCCATTATCGGGTATGACGGGGACACGGCGGCCGTCCTTTCTTCTAAACATAGAAACTTCTGTCTTAAATGTCTGACCATTTGGTAAAGTTCTTAAATTTCCATTTTCATCTACTGCATCAGAAAACACAATCCTTATTTTAGGTTGCTCTTTATTTGGAAAATCAAAAACTAAATTCCCTTTACTCTGATAGCTTTCAGATTTTTTCATAATCTCTGGAGATTTTATGATTTCAAGATAATTTAAATCGCCTTGTTTTTGCACATGTTTTGCTATAATTTTTTCTAATCCAAATCCTTTTATATTGTTATTAAATTCCCACATTTCACCTTTTTCAAGAATTAAAGGAGTTTTTTCATCTTTGCCTATCTGTGTCGAAGGCTTTTCACCTTGCAAAACTTTAACAATATTTTTTTGAGTTTTATTAATCGGATTACCTGGTGCCATATAATGCACACCAAGAATACTTTTAGCAAACATATCACCAGCTTCTGCCTTATCCTCAATCTTTCTTAATCCATGTTCTAATAAATCTTTGACTCCATTTTGAACTTTAGGATTTGTAACAATGGACTTAACAGCACTATAACCACCAAGAGCCAAAACAAATTTTTCAGGATTTACACTATAACCACCATTTTCATCTTCTTCAATAGACGAACCAAAAGCAACAGCTAAATTATCACCACCTTTTGCAAACAAACTATGAGCTTCAACCCAATCTTTTTCACTCATATCTTTTGGCTTTTTACTCATATCTACATTTTTCAAAACATCATTAAAATACTCATCACTCCAACCATTTGGTTTAATACTATTTTCTACTTTAGTCCAATTTGGGTCATTGTCAAGCCGTCCTAAATCAAGCTCAAGCTTTTTAATTATCTCATCATTTAATTTACCATCTCTAATATTTTTAACATCAGATTTAGTTAGCAAAAAATCAGCATTCCAATTTTTAGAATATGTAGCAGGAAATACTTCTGTCTCATATCCAGCACCATTATTGAAGTGATTTATAGTTTGCTTAGTTTCAAGTTTTTGATTATATTGCACATCTTGAGCTTTTACATTTTCTCGCATTTTCAAAAGCTCTTCCAATCGTGGATGATTTAGTAGTTCTTGTAGAGTTGGTTTATTTAAGTTTTGATTGTTTATAATATCATTTGTAGCAACTGAATACACATTTGTGTCAGCCTTAGTCTCAACTGTATTAAAACTGTTTGAGAGTGAGGGAGTCGGCGACCCCTCCAGTTGCTTTTCTACTCCTTTTTGAATAGTATTTTTTTTTGAACTTTTTGTAGCATGAGTAATTAAATTTTCAAATTCTCCATCTTTTTGAATAGCTATCTTTCCAAATTTACCATTTTGTAACTCTTTCACCATAAAAGCATTGTTTAAATTGCTACCAGTGAAGAAATGTGTAGGATTATTTTTAACCTCATTTATCAATTTCAAAACATCAGCTTCATTTTCAAACATTTCAGGATGTTTTTTACTTAAATTTGAAAGATAAGCAACAACATTTTTATCGCTCATCATTTCTTTTCGTTTCAATACATCTCATGTGTAGGTTAAATAATAAAAACTCTAAAAAAAGTAATGCAAAATATGTCGTTTCAATACATCTCATGTGTAGGTTAAATAAGAAAGATGAGACTAAGCCTTTAGAAGATTGGCAAGTTTCAATACATCTCATGTGTAGGTTAAATTTAGAAATTCCTCACACCGTTTTTGCAAGAAATGCAAGTTTCAATACATCTCATGTGTAGGTTAAATATTATCTATTATCACAAAGCTTTGGTTCTAAATGGTTTCAATACATCTCATGTGTAGGTTAAATATGTTTTAAAAAGCAATTATACACCTATTCTTAGAGGTGATACAGGAAAAATAGATTTAAAATATGTAAAAAAGCTTATTGAAGTTCCAGAAGGTGATTTAGTTTATGTTAGAAGCAACCATGACACAAAAGTCACGAACTATTCTATCCAAAAGGATGAAGGTGTTGCTTCTAATGAAACTCTATCATCAAAAACCTTAAAATATTTTAAATAGGATAAAAAATGTATGATAAATTAGAAATTTTAAAAAAGTGCTATTTTGAAGCAGTGGAGCTAAACAAAAGTGAAACTGCTGAGTTTGAGACACATAAACAGTATTTCAACGGCGACCAACTCCCTTTTGATGTGAAACAGATATTGCAAGAGCGAGGACAGCCTGAACACTGGGAGAATATCTATGTTTCAATACATCTCATGTGTAGGTTAAATTAAACTCTCTTACCACTTTTGCTCTATCTTTAGAACGTTTCAATACATCTCATGTGTAGGTTAAATAAAAGCGACTTTTTCGCCCAATATTCGGCACTATTGGTTTCAATACATCTCATGTGTAGGTTAAATGTAGAGGTAGAGGGGTCGAATTTTAAAAACTTGAAGAGTTTCAATACATCTCATGTGTAGGTTAAATTTGCACCTTTTCCAAAAGAAAACCCAGTTAAATTGGTTTCAATACATCTCATGTGTAGGTTAAATTCAATAGATTTATATATTTTATATGTAGATATTTTCGTTTCAATACATCTCATGTGTAGGTTAAATTACCTTGCTTTTTAAAATGATAACTCGTTCTTTAAAGTTTCAATACATCTCATGTGTAGGTTAAATAATGTGCATAAGTCTAAAATTGAAAAATCACAAAAATGTTTCAATACATCTCATGTGTAGGTTAAATAGTTAGATATGAAAATTTTTTTGATATTGTAAGTAAGTTTCAATACATCTCATGTGTAGGTTAAATAAGCTAATGAATTAGAAATTCTAAAGATAGCAAAATGTTTCAATACATCTCATGTGTAGGTTAAATGTATTTTTCCGAATACTCAATATGATTATTTGCAAAGTTTCAATACATCTCATGTGTAGGTTAAATTTACTCCATCGGTTTTATTGCATTCACTAAAAGTTGTTTCAATACATCTCATGTGTAGGTTAAATCTATTCTCTTCTACTATCCAAATAGTTTTGTCTTGTTTCAATACATCTCATGTGTAGGTTAAATTAGAAATAGCCCTTTAGATGGCTCTGTTAGGCAAGTGTTTCAATACATCTCATGTGTAGGTTAAATCTAAATCTGTGCTTTCAATATCTTCCCAAACTCCAAGGTTTCAATACATCTCATGTGTAGGTTAAATACAATATCAAAAAAATTTTCATATCTAACTAAAGCTGTTTCAATACATCTCATGTGTAGGTTAAATGAAAGTGAGCAAGAGGTTGCTCGTAAGGGTTTGTGGGTTTCAATACATCTCATGTGTAGGTTAAATAGAAGAATTTGAGCGATTAAAAACCGATTATCAAGGTTTCAATACATCTCATGTGTAGGTTAAATCATTGTAAAGTGTCCAATCTGGATTAATACAATTTAGTTTCAATACATCTCATGTGTAGGTTAAATAACAACAATAAAATAATCATCAAATATAGTTCCATCGTTTCAATACATCTCATGTGTAGGTTAAATTAGCCATTTGCACCTGTTCATCTTCATCACACTTAGTTTCAATACATCTCATGTGTAGGTTAAATGTGGTGTAAAGCTAAAAGATAAACAAGAACTAAGCAGGTTTCAATACATCTCATGTGTAGGTTAAATCTTGTAGATATTGGTTCATCAGATGCTTATTATCAGTTTCAATACATCTCATGTGTAGGTTAAATATAGAGCAAACAGTGCATTAAATGCCACCAATAACGAGTTTCAATACATCTCATGTGTAGGTTAAATTAAAGTCAAACTTTTAGATGTTACAAATTTTAAGGAGTTTCAATACATCTCATGTGTAGGTTAAATCAAAAACTTTTTGAGAGCTTTTGAAAAGCTTTTGAGTTTCAATACATCTCATGTGTAGGTTAAATGAGTAAAAAAGATAATCAAGTATCAATTTTTTTAGTGTTTCAATACATCTCATGTGTAGGTTAAATTCCTCCTGTTTATTTATTTTGTCATATCCACTAAGATGTTTCAATACATCTCATGTGTAGGTTAAATATGCTACTACTTCTACTTCAGGGTTTATGAGTAGGTTTCAATACATCTCATGTGTAGGTTAAATAATCTTTAAAAACTTTATTTCCATTAACAATCAAAGAGTTTCAATACATCTCATGTGTAGGTTAAATAATAGCAAAATTTCTAAATGTGGATGTTGAGGTGGGTTTCAATACATCTCATGTGTAGGTTAAATATTCGAGCTTTTTCTGCTTCAGAAAAGTTGTTGTTTGTTTCAATACATCTCATGTGTAGGTTAAATTATTTTCATCGATTATTGATGTTTGAAAAAGCTCTGGTTTCAATACATCTCATGTGTAGGTTAAATGCTCTTCTCATAATCCACTCTTTTTTAAGTAATGTGGTTTCAATACATCTCATGTGTAGGTTAAATTAAAAGTTCTTCCTTGCTCAGGTGTTAGTGTCCCACGTTTCAATACATCTCATGTGTAGGTTAAATTGATTGTTAGTTCTGTATTTTTTTTAGTCTCTTGAATGTTTCAATACATCTCATGTGTAGGTTAAATTGCTTTTCTATTTTTTAGATTTGCGACAATAATTGGTTTCAATACATCTCATGTGTAGGTTAAATTATAATACAACTTCTGCTATGTGTCTTATTTTTTAGTTTCAATACATCTCATGTGTAGGTTAAATGTTCAACTATAACCCTTTTGCCTTGCTTTAATTGCACAGTTTCAATACATCTCATGTGTAGGTTAAATACTTTACAATTATTTAATTATAAATTAATTATCTAGTTTCAATACATCTCATGTGTAGGTTAAATATCACAATACATATGATGGTCAATTTTCTTCTATGTTTCAATACATCTCATGTGTAGGTTAAATTAAAAAATAGAAACTGAAAAGACGGCTCAAGTTTTTTTGTTTCAATACATCTCATGTGTAGGTTAAATTCAAGTGCAGATATTGCAGTAGGTAAATCTAATGTTGTTTCAATACATCTCATGTGTAGGTTAAATTTAAATCTAATTTGTTAGGAATTTCCGAACATTTAAGTTTCAATACATCTCATGTGTAGGTTAAATCATAATAAGGCTCTAACTCTTGTAATTCTTTTTTACAGTTTCAATACATCTCATGTGTAGGTTAAATTAAATCAATTTCAAGAGTTTTAATATTTCTATAATCTGTTTCAATACATCTCATGTGTAGGTTAAATTTAAATCTAATTTGTTAGGAATTTCCGAACATTTAAGTTTCAATACATCTCATGTGTAGGTTAAATCATAATAAGGCTCTAACTCTTGTAATTCTTTTTTACAGTTTCAATACATCTCATGTGTAGGTTAAATTAAATCAATTTCAAGAGTTTTAATATTTCTATAATCTGTTTCAATACATCTCATGTGTAGGTTAAATTCAAAAATTTTTGATAAATAGTTCTTGCACCACCTTGTTTCAATACATCTCATGTGTAGGTTAAATAAATTATAGCATTTGGTATCGCCACTCCTGACCTCTGTTTCAATACATCTCATGTGTAGGTTAAATTTCTTTTGACAAAATTATTAAAAGTTTCATCATTGTTTCAATACATCTCATGTGTAGGTTAAATTATCTTCCAACACCTTTTTTTAAGATGTCATTAACCGTTTCAATACATCTCATGTGTAGGTTAAATTTATTCCATAGTCCGACTCTTCAAGCTTATTAAGCTGTTTCAATACATCTCATGTGTAGGTTAAATTTATATACATAGAATTATATGTATTATACCAACCATTAGTTTCAATACATCTCATGTGTAGGTTAAATCTATCTCAATATCATTTTGAATAAAGATTATATCTGTTTCAATACATCTCATGTGTAGGTTAAATAAAACCAGTAGAATTATAATCACTATTAGAACTTGAGTTTCAATACATCTCATGTGTAGGTTAAATAGTGGATTTTCCATTTTTGGCGAACGAACTAAATTTGTTTCAATACATCTCATGTGTAGGTTAAATAGAGGTAGAGGGGGTCGAATTTTAAAAAATTGAAACGTTTCAATACATCTCATGTGTAGGTTAAATAAAGGAAAATAGCCAATTTAAAAAAAATGATTTTCCTAAAATAGGCATTTTGGAAGAGTTTTTCCAACCGTTTTTTGGTTTTGACAATGAGTTGTTAAAAGAACTGTTTGGTCTCGTATTTTAGCCACTTCAAGCATAAATAAAAATAAAAGGAGGTTGGAAAATTTAACAAAATTAATCTCTGATTTGCAATACAAAACCTCTATCAAAGTTTGAGTAATCTTTGTAAAATCTTAAATCAATATAAACTTTGTCTTTCAAAAATTCTCTAATTGAGCTTTGTTGGTCGTAGCCAATTTCACAAATCAGATATTTAGAATTTCTCTTAAATGCTAAATCTATAATTTGTAAAATCAACTCATTTCCATTAACTCCTCCAAAAAGAGCTTCTTTTGGTTCATATTTTAGGGGATTTGGAATGTTATATGAATTTTGTATGTATGGTGGATTTGAAACTATTAAATCAAATTCGCCATCTACTCCATCTAATAAATTTGTTTGAAATAGAGAAATTTTAGAGCTAACTCCAAACTTTTCACAATTTTCTTTTGTAAGTGAAATTGCTAATGGATTTATATCTGTTCCAACAATTTTTGCACTCAATTTTTTAGCTAAAATTGTAGATATTACACCACTTCCAACACCAATTTCAGCGATTAAGCTAATATTTTGTAGTTTCAAAACCTCATCAATTAGTAGTTCAGTTTCTGGACGAGGGATTAAAACACCACTTTTGATTATAAACTCTTCTGAATAAAAGCTAACTCTATTTGTGATATATTCGATTGGTTCATAATTTAGTCGCCTATTTAAAAGTTCTAAAAAGTAACTCTCATCAAACTCAAAATTTTCATTTGTAATTAAAAAAATTTTATCGACATTGAGTGCAAAGGAGAGGAGAGTTTTAGCTTCAAAGCTTGGATTATCGCTAATTTTATTTAATTTCTCTTTTGCAAATTTGATACCATTTTGAATTTTCATCAATCATCACCTAAAATTGATTTATCAAATGTTTTCTTCTTAGGTTGTGGAAGTTTAAACACTTTTTTGCTAATTTCTGGTGCATATTGGATTGCAATAATTCCAATAATTGCCATAATAAGCACATAAATTCCAATAAAAGGGAGAAGTGCGACTGATGCGAAACTTGACATAACGATTGAAAATTCGCCTCGATTTATGATACTAAGTCCTGTAGTAAGTGAAGCCCTTTTTGATAATCCATACATAACTCCACCAATATATCCCGTAATTAGTTTGCCAAAAATTGATAGCATTACAACTGTGATAAGTGCAACGATTGTAATAAAATTAAACTCTCCACTAAATTGAATAGATGCACCAAATAGAAAGAAAAATATAGCAACAGCTACATCTCTAAGACTGTATAAAGCTTTTTCTGCATCGTGAGATTTGCCTGTTTCTGCGATTATTACACCCATAAAAAATGCTCCAACAGCTTCTGACAAACCCAAAAATGTGGTAAATCCTGCTAATAATAGAACTCCACCTAAAATAAATAGAACAAAACTTTCTTCACCAACAGAGCTTTCTAAAAATTTTGTAATTCTATTTTTAAATACAGCTACAACAAAATATACGATTGATAATACAAGTAAAATTTTTGCAAAAATGATTAGAAATATTCCAGCACTAAGCTTTACTCCAGTTGCCATTCCAGCTAAAATTGCTAAAATTATTGGAGCTACTAAATCTTCAAATACCATTATTCCAAAGATTAACTCCGTTTCGGGATTTGCTATTCTTTGAGAGTCTATAATTGTTTTTGATGTGATAGCACTACTTGAAGCATAAGCCACTCCACCAAACAGAAGCGAAGTAAAAATATCAAAACCAAATATAAAAAACATAACTAAAAATATCAGCACAAATCCAAAAAATATATCCATCATACCAACTAACCATATTCGTTTAGCAATATTTAAGGCTCTGCTAATATTAAACTCTAAACCAAGATAAAAGAAGAGTAAAATTATTCCAATTTCACTAAAATGCTCAACAGTTTCATTATGATTTACCAAAGAACCAAGAAAAAGTCCAGCCAAAACATAAAATATGATTGATGGAAATTTGAAAGCTTTACCAACATAACTTGCAATAAACAAAATTGCAACAAGAGAGCCAAATAGAAGTGGAAAAGGTATATGTAAATTTAAATCCATATGAAAATTATCTTATTTCACAAGTTTTATAAAAATTACCAAAAAAATTTTCAATATGAGCCCTACTTCCAACTACAACTAATGTATCTCCAACTTCTATTAACTCATTTGGCATAGGATTAACCAATGTTGCTCCATTTTTTCGCATAATAGATATAATCGATGCTCCTGTTTTTGTTCTAATTTCGCTATCTGATATTGATTTATTTAATAGTAGAGAAGATTCTTCTACTTTTACCCACTCCATAACCAAATCTTTTAGCATAAGCTCTTTTTCATTATCTATAACAGGTTGAAAATATGTCCCCATCAATACAGAGCCAAGCTGTTTTGCTTCTTCATCATTAAGTGAAATTATAGATGTTGGTTCATCATAATTTTCAGAATCAAAATGGTAAATTTCTCTTTTGCCTGAAACATGAATAATTGTTACAAGTTTATCTCCACAACTACTAATGATTGAAAATTTTTTGCCAACTCCTGGTAAATCAACTTCTCTAAATTGCATTAAGCTTCTCCTAATCTATTTATAAGTTTTGGTGAAAGCATATTTTTCATTGAAAATATCTTTTCGCTATATTCAATTTCAACCAAAGCACACTTTTTTATATCAATATTAATAGCTGAATCTGAAATTAAAGTTGATATAGTTTCTGAAAAAGTTGGTTCATGTCCTACAATTACAATATCTTTTTTGTAATCTAAAATAAGAGATTTAATTTCTGATGGTGTGCTATCTGGATTTAACCTTTTATCTTCTATTAATTTTGCATCTTTAAAAATAGAGTTTAAAATAAGAGCTGTATCTTTTGCTCTCACTGCTTCACTTGTGATAATTGTTTCAATTTCATAAAGTGATTTTAACCTTTTAAAAAATGATAAAGCAACTTTTTCACCTTTGCTACTAAGTGGTCGCAACATATCACTACCTTCCCATTCATCTCTATCTAAAGCAATAGAGTGTCTAATAAAAAGAATTGTCATTTGAAATCTCCTAATCTATTTAATAGTGAAATCTACAAGATATTAAAATTATTCCATAAGTAGTAACTTCATAAACTAACCTATGTTCATCTGTAATTCTTCTTGACCAACATCCAGAAAACTCATATTTTAATGGTTCAGGCTTTCCCAAACCACTAAAAGGTTCTCTTTTTATATCTTTTATAAGAGCATTTATTTTTTTTAATATTTTTTTATCACTCTCTTGCCAATATAAATAGTCATTCCAACTATCATTTGTAAATGTTACATTCATTCTTCTATTAATTCTTTCTCAAAACTTTTCCCACTTCTTGCATCTTTTAAAGACCTTAACAAAACTTCACGATTTTTTTTAGAACTTAATAAATAATTTGTTTCTTTGATAGAGTTATACTCATTGAATGGTATTACAACAACATTTTCTCTACCACTTCTATGAATTACAACCTCTTCATTATCCAAAAAAACCAAATCAAATATATCTTTAAAATTGTTTTGGGCTTCTGTAATATTTACTACTTGCATAAAATCTCCTTATAAATTATCAACCATTTTGATAACAAAACTTGCACTAATTTTTGCACTAACTTTTAAAAACTCATCAAAGCTAAAAGAAGCATCCATATCAGCAGAATCGCTTATTGCTCGAAGTATAAAAAATGGAATATTTAGCTCTCTACATACAAGAGCTACACTTGCACCTTCCATTTCCAAAGCATCAGCATTGAATGTCTTACCAATCCAATCTTTTTTATCAACTGAATGGATAAATTGGTCTCCAGTTGCAATAACTCCAGCTTTTAAATTTACATTTAACTCATTTGCAACTTTTTTTGCTAACTCATTTAAGCTATTATCACTCTCAATATATACAGCACCACCAGGAACATATCCAAAAGGGTGTCCAAAAGCTGTTATATCTAAATCGTGTTGGCAAAGTTTGGTTGCAAAAATCAAATCTCCAATTTTTAACTCATTAGATATAGCACCAGCAACACCACTAAACAGGAGTTTTTCACATCCAAACTTTTCTATCATTGTTGTAGCAGTTAGAGAAGCAAATACTTTTCCAATTTTGCTATAAGCAATAATTAACTCTTTATCTTTATAAAAAACTCTATAATAGCTATTATTTGCAAATTCAATCTTTTCATAATCGCTAAAAAACTCTAATAGTGGCTCAATCTCTTCTTGCATTGCACCTAAAATTCCAATTTTCATAATTCTTCCTTTTAATGTCTTAATAGATATTTTTGAACTTTTGATAACTCTTTTACTATTTTAAAACTCTCTATCTTTTCTTCAAATAGAGGGAGTTCGTTTTCTATTATAGAGTTTGGAGCAATAATTTTACTATTTCCCCAAAATCCTAAACCATCTTCAAAACCGACTCTATTTACAAAAAATATATAAGCTCCACTTAAGATTGATAAAGTTTTTAATAAACTATCCCACTGCTCTTTTATAAGGAGTTTTCCATTTTCTAAAAACACTCTTGATGGAGAGTTAGCTATAACAATTACAAAATCTACTCTACTTTTTACAATTTGATTAATAATATCGCTGCTCCACAAATCTTCGCATACAACCATTATTGATTTTCCAAATTTTGTATCAAATGATTCTATTTTATCACCTGCAAAAAAGTATCTTGCTTCTTCAAAAAGTCCATAATTTGGGAGTTTTAGTTTGTGATGAGTGTGAAGAATTTTACCATTTGATAAATAGAGCGCACTATTAAAATATCTATTATTCTCTTTTAGTGCAACTCCAACTACAATATCTTTATCAAAACTTAGCAAAATAAGCTCTTCTAACTCTTTTGTTTCGTAAGCATCATCAAATACACTATCCATTAATAGATAACCATTTAGTGATAACTCTGGAAATATTATAAGCTCTGTTTCACTGTTTTTAACAACTTCTATCTGCTTTTTTAAGTTAAAATCTCTATTTAGTTTCGGAGATATTTGAGCAAGTGTAACTCTCATTTAGTAGCTTCTATCGCTTCTTTTAGAGAGTTTAAATCTGAAATTGTGATAGTTGGAACTTTTGTAATTTTTTTATTTAAACCTTTTAATATTCCACCATGTCCAAACTCTAAAAATAGTTCAACTTCAGATTCAAAATTTTTGATAGATTGTTTATATTTTACAGGTTGAATTAACTGTTCTACTAAAAGCTTAATTGCTTCATCTTTGCTACTATATTTATCTGCTGTTACATTTGAAATAATTGGATATTTAAAGCTATCTTTTATATATTCTCGTAAATATGGTTCTAATTTGACTTTTGCTCCATCTAATAGTGGGCAGTGGCTAATTACAGACATATTGAGAGGAATTACTCTTTTTGCTCCAGCACTCTTAAATGCACTTTCTAAATTACTCAATTCACTCTTTATTCCAGCTACAACAATTTGTCCATCACTATTATAATTTGCAGGAAATGCTCCATTAGAGTTTGCACAAATCTCTTCAACAATATCATCATCTATTCCAAGTAGAGCAACCATTCCAACATCTAAATTAGCACACTCTTCTTGCATAAATTTACCTCTAAGATTTGTAAGAGTTAGAGCATTGCTTAGAGTAAGTGCTTCTGCTCCAACAAGAGCCGAAAACTCTCCTAATGAGTGTCCTAATAGAAATTGTGGCTCTATGTTTAGCTCTTTTTGAAAAACTTTAAGTGAAGCAATACTATTTAATACAATTGAGGGTTGTGTAAATTGTGAAATATTTAACTCTTCACCATTTTCAAAAATAATTTTTTGAAAATCTATTTTTGTAATATCACTCATCTCTTCATACAACTCTTTTATGAATGCAAAATTATCATAAAACTCTTTTCCCATATTAACCGATTGTGAGCCTTGTCCAGAAAATATAAAAGCTACTTTTTTCATAAAATATCCTTTAACTCATTAATCTTTTTTCGTAATGTATTTCTATTTAATCCAAGTTTATCAGCCACTTGTAATTGACTTTTATACTTTTTGATAGCCGATTTTAGTAGGGGTATCTCATATAAATATAAGAAATCTCTATAATCATTATTACCATTTATATTTTTATAAAGATAATTTTCTAAAATATTTAAAATCTCATTTTCACTTAAATTATCAATCAGATAACTAATAAATACTGACCTTTTTAGTGAATTTCCATTTGAAGATAAATCATGATTTATATTCAAATTTGAATTTCTATTTTGGTTATCTCCAAAAACCTCTTTTGCTTCTTGTAAAAATCTGCTTGTAAGAAGGCTTATATCCTCTTTTCTATCTTGCAATGATGGAATATGAATTTTAACAGCAAAAAATCTATCAAAAATATCATCACTTAAAATTTTTGTAGTTGTTGCAATAACTCTTATAGCTTTTTCATTTATAAAACTTTCAAGTTTTGATACATTTGAGATTGTGTCAAAATTTTTAATAATTATCTCTTTTGATTCTATACTTTTTAAATCAATTGAGTTAAATTCAAAACCATCTATTATAATAGCTCGTGGAACAATATATTGTGCTAATGTAAGTTTTCCAACACCAACTGGTCCTTCTATCAAAGCATTTAGTGTAAGAGTTTTTAAAAGATTTGCAGATTTTAGAGCCTCTTTTGAGGCTCTTGATTGTGCTATAAAATTAATGGCATCCACAGCCACCGCCACCACTTCCACAGCAACCAGAAGATTTACCACCACCAACTTGACCACTTAATACTTCATCAATTGTAGCATCTCTAACACCAACAACTGATACACTAAATAGTAGAGTTTTTCCAGCTAATGGGTGATTGAAATCGATTGTTACACTATCATCACTTATATCTTTTACAACAACTTCAACAGTAGCTCCATCTTCTCCTCTACCATAAAGACTCATACCAATTTTTAAATCAATTCCAGCAAATTGTTCTTTTGGAAGAGTCTGTTTTGCTTCTGTATTATACTCACCATAAGCATCAACAGGTGCAATTTCTACTTCTTTGCTCTCTCCCATTTTCATGCCTTTTAAAGCACTCTCCAAACCAATTATAACTTGACCTTTACCAACTATAAACTCTAAAGGCTCTCTACCTTCATTGCTATCAATTAAATCGCCACCATCTCTATCTTTTACATTATAAATAATAGAAACTACTTGATTATCACTAATTGTCATAAAATTTACCCCTTTGTTTTTTTAAATGTTATCACATTCTAACTTAAAAGCAAAACTTTAGTTTCTATTTTTTTAGCTCAAAAAAGATATAATTAAGTAAAAAAGTTGTTAGGAGATTTTTATGGGTAGAGCCTTTGAATATAGAAAAGCAGCAAAAGAGAAGAGATGGGATAAGATGTCAAAAGTCTTTCCAAAACTTGCAAAAACAATTACAGTAGCAGCAAAACAGGGTGGAACTGACCCAGAGATGAATGCAAAACTTAGAACGGCAATATTAAATGCAAAAGCCCAAAATATGCCAAAAGACAATATTGAAGCTGCGATAAAAAGGGCATTAGGTAAAGATGCTGACCAAATAGATGAAGTAAATTATGAAGGTAAAGGACCACACGGAGTTTTGATTTTTATAGAGTGTGCAACTGATAATAGCACAAGAACTGTGGCAAATTTGAAGAGTTATTTCAATAAAATTGGTGGGCAAATTTTACAAAATGGTTCATTAGAGTTTATGTTTTCAAGAAAAGCTGTTTTTGAATTTGATAAAAAAGATAATTTAGATTTAGAAGAGTTAGAGCTAAATTTAATCGATGCTGGTTTGGAAAGCTTAGAAGTAATAGAAGATGTAGTCTATATTTATGGAGATTTTACAAACTTTGGAACACTTTCTAATGCTTTAGAAGAGTTAAAAATAGAAGTTAAAAGTGCAACACTTCAACGAATTCCAACAAATCCTGTGGAGTTTAGTGATGAAGAGATGGTTGATATTGAAAAACTGCTTGATAGAATTGAAGATGATGATGATGTTCAACAAGTTTTTACAAATATAGCTTAATGAAACTTTCAAATCCTTGTGTAATATTTTGTGGTGGTAAAAGTAGTCGAATGGGAAAAGATAAATCACTTTTGCCATTTGGTGATTTTTCTTCATTAAGTGAATATCAATATAATCGTTTATCAAAAATTTTTGATAAAGTATATATATCTACAAAAGTTGATAAATTTAGCTTTCAAGCTCCACTGATTATTGATAATTTTGAAGATTTTGCACCAACTCCAGCACTACTAAATATACTAGAAAATTTTGATGATGATTTTATAACAGTTATTAGTGTTGATACTCCGTTTATAAGTTTTGAAACTTTGAAACTATTAAATTGTAAAGCATTGAGTGGAAATTATGGAGCAGTTGTCCCAAAAATTGGTGATGAAATAGAGCCACTTTGTGCAATCTATTCTAAAAATATTATATTTACATTAAAAGAGTTGGTTTTAAAAAGAGAATATAAGCTAAAAAATTTATTAAATAATATAAATACAAAATATGTAGATATAGATAACAAAAGAAAAAAAGAGTTTTTAAATTTAAACCATGAGAGTGATTATTTTTTGGCTTTAAATATTTTAAACTCTTTAAATGATTTTTAGCTAAAATAAGAAAAAAGGGCATAAAAAAATGAGGTCTTTTATTGAAGAGTTGTGGGATGTTAGAGATACATTGACATCTGATAGTTTGAAAGAGCCAGAAATAAAAAAGGCTATTTTAGATGTAATTGATAATTTGGATTGTGGAAAAGCAAGAGTAGCATACAAAGAAGATGGTGAATGGAAAGTAAATGAGTGGGCAAAAAAAGCTATTATTTTGTATCTAAAATCCAAAAATAGTTATCTTATGAGTGATGGTGTTCATCGATATTATGATAATGTATCTTTAAAGTTTGATGGTTGGAGTGATGATAAATTTAGCACTTCAAAAATTAGAATAACTCCTGCTACAACTGTAAAAAAAGGTTCATTTTTGGCATACAATACATTTTTACTTCCATCATTTGTGGATATTGGAGTTTATATTGGAGAAGGCTCTAAAATTGGTTCCTACTCAAGTATTGGGAGTTGCACACAAATTGGCAAACACTCTGAAATTTGTGATGGAGTAAGTATTGGTGGGGTTTTAGAACCAATGGATACTCTTCCTGCAATTATTGAAGATAGATGTTATATTGGCTCTAAAAGTCATATTGGTGGTGGTGTGATTATTGGTGAGGGAACTGTAATTGGAAATGGTGTTTTGCTTGATTTATCTACAAGAATTTATGACATAAATAAAAAAGAGATTAGCTTCAAAAAAATTCCACCATACTCAATAGTTGTTTCTGGAACTTTGATGATTGATAAAAATAGTGCTACAAATTGTGCAATTATTGCTGGTAAAACAAGCGAAGAGATTAGAGCAAAAAAAAGTGTATTTGATATATTAAAGGGTTAAATATGAAAAAAGTTTTACTTTCATTGGCACTAACTATTAGCCTTTTTGCAAAAGAGACATTAGTTGATGCTGTATCTGTGGTTGTTGAAAATGAGATTATTACGATGTATGATATTTTTTCAATAAAAAAAGAGTTAAAAGTTGATAATTATGAAGCAGTTGAAATGCTTGTATTAAAAGCACTTCAAAATAGTGAAATTAAGAGACTTGGAATTGTAATTGATGATTTTGAAGTAAATAAAGAGATTGAAAGAGTTGCAAATAGTAACAATCTTACACTATTTCAATTCAAAGAAGTTTTAAAACAAAAATTTATGGATATTAAAGAGTATGAAAATAGTATTAGAGAAAGATTATTACAAGAGCGATTGTATAGAAAATTAACTCAATCAAAACTTGAAATTGCAACTGAAGATGAGCTAAAAAATTACTATAACTCAAATTTAGATACATTTTTGGAAGCTGATAGTTTTGAAGTTATAAAATATAGCTCAAAATCTAAAAGTGAATTAGAAAAAGCTCTTAGTAGTGTAATGGTGCAAACAAATGTAAAAAAAGAAGAGCTAATAATTGGCTCAAAAAGCCTTGATGGAAAAACTAAATTTTTATTAAATGATACAAAAGAGGGTTATTTTACACCTCCTATTGCAATAAACGGAGAGTTTGTAGCTTATTATATTGTTAAGCAGTTAAATAAAAAGCCAAAAGAGTTTCATTTAGTGCGAGATTTTATATTTATGACAATAATGCAAGAGCGAGAAGAAAAAGTTATAAAAGAGTATTTTGATAAACTAAAACTCAAAACAAATGTTAAGATTGTAAGATTGCCTTCTTAGGCAACTTGGAATCTTAAATAACTATTTATGGCACTATCTACGAATATATATTTTGGTCTGCTTTGAATTTGCTCTCTCAAATTAAATAGTTCAGAAGTGCTAAAAGTCCTACTACTAACTAAATCTTCTAAGTGGCTTTCATCTTTTTGATTTAATTTTAAACTCTCTTTTGGTATTTCTAAAACAAATGAATCTTTATAATTTCTTACATACGAAGGTCTTGTATAGTAGCTTTGAGCAAGGGAACTTATATACATTCTAACTCCTTTTTAAATAAAAGAGCAAAATATGTTCCTTATAGCCACAAAAGTGGCTATAAATTAATAAAGACCATATCTGCGCCATCTGACCTTTTATAGAGAACTCTCATTTTTCCATCCATATCATTAAATACATAAAATTGCTGTTTTGGATTATTTTTTAATTTTTCTAAAGCTTCTTCAATTTCAAATGGTTTGTATAACTCAAGCTCCATAGGAACAATCTCATCATCACTTCCATAAGCTTCTGCTATCTCTTCACTTATTATTTTTTGAGCTTCTATATTTTCTGGTTTTTCAACCTTATGTTCTGTAATTCTATCGTGGTATCTGCCCAAAACTTTTTTAGCTCTATCAACTGCTAAATCAATCGCGGCATAAAAATCTTTATCTTTCTGTTTTATTACAATTGTATTTTTATGTGCCAAATTTATCGCAAACTCTACAACTACACCCTTTTTCCCGTTCTTTTCTTCATTAGCAATAATAACTCTTGCTGATATTAAATCCAAATGGTATAGCTTTAGAGCATCTAAGGCACTATCTATATATACTCTCATAGCATCTGTTATATCTATGTGTCTTCCAACAATACTTACATTCATCATAAACTCCTTCCATCATCTAAGCCCAATTCGAGCTTAAAACGATTATAACAAACTATTCTTTAATTTGCAACTCTTAATTATGCTAAAATAGCAAAAAAATTTAAAAGGAATTTGTATGGGAATTAGTATCGGAATAGTAGGATTACCAAATGTAGGTAAATCAACAACTTTTAATGCCTTAACTCAAACTCAAAATGCAGAGTCAGCAAACTATCCATTTTGCACAATTGAACCAAATAAGGCGATTGTGCCTGTGCCTGATAGTAGAATTAATGAGCTATCTAAAATTATAAATCCACAAAAAGTAATGTATTCAACAGTTGAATTTGTAGATATTGCTGGACTTGTAAAGGGAGCGAGTCAAGGTGAAGGTTTAGGAAATCAGTTTTTAGCAAATATAAAAGAGACAGAAGTAATTTTACATATTGTTAGATGTTTTGAAGATGAAAATATCACACATGTTGAAGGAGATATTAATCCAATTCGAGATATTGAAATTATTGAAACAGAACTACTTTTAGCAGATATTCAAACTCTCCAAAAAAAGATTGAGCGATTAAGCAAACAAGCAAAAAATGATAAAGATGCAAAAGAGCAGTTAGAAGTAGCAGAAGAGTTAATAAAATTTATAGATGATGGAAGAGCTGTAAGAGAGTTTAGCAATAAAAATGAAGCTTTTATAAGACTCAATAAAGATTTAAGATTTCTCACAAATAAAGAAGTGATTTATGCTGTAAATGTGAGTGAGGATGGTTTAAACAGTGATAATAAGTATGTATTAGCAGTAAAAGATTATGCAAAAAAGAGCAATTCTGATGTATTAAAAATTTGTTCTAAAATAGAAGAAGAGTTAGTTGGCTTAGATGATGAAGAAAAAAGTGAATTTTTAAGCTCACTTGGAGTTAGTGAATCTGGACTTGATAGTATAATTAGAGTTGGATTTTCTAAACTTGGACTTATTAGCTATTTTACTGCTGGAGTCAAAGAGGTTAGGGCTTGGACTATTACAAAAGGAACCAAAGCACCACAAGCTGCTGGAGTAATACACGGAGATTTTGAGCGAGGATTTATTAGAGCTGAAGTTATTGCATACTCTGATTTTATAAAATATGGTGGTGAAGCTGGTGCAAAAGATGCTGGAGCATTGAGGGTTGAGGGCAAAGAGTATGTAGTTTGTGATGGTGATGTTATGCACTTTAGGTTTAATGTTTGATGAATAGAAGAGATTTTATTGCTCTCTCAAGTGCAACAGTCCTATTTACTGGATGTGACCGAGAAAAATTAGAGAGTGTAGCAATTTCTAAATCTCCTAAAAGAATTCTAAAACTTGCCACAAGTTGGCCATCAAAATTTCCCATAATTGGAACTGGTGTGGAATATTTTGCTAAAAAAGTAAAAGAGATGAGTGATGAAACTTTGGAAATTGAAATTCATTCCAAAGGCTCACTTGTTCCACCTTTAGAAGTTTTTGATGCTGTTAGTAGTGGATTAATAGATGGTTTTCACTCTGGTCCATATTATTGGAAAGGTAAAAACTCTGCAATGTCTTTAATTGGTGGTTTTCCACTATCATTTACATCAATTGAGATGAATGGTTGGATGAGTTTTGGTGGGGGTTTGGAGCTTTGGCGAGAAATTTATAAAAAGTATAATTTATATCCTCTCCTTGGTGGAAATACCGATATTCAAATGGGTGGTTGGTTTAAACAAGAGATAAACTCTTTAAATGATTTAAATGGATTAAAAATGAGAGTTGCTGGGCTTGGTGGAGATGTTATGGCAAGACTTGGTGTTACTCCAATATTGCTACCTGCAAGTGAAATATATTTAGCAATGGAGCGAGGTGTAATTGATGCTTTGGAGTGGGTTGGAGTTGCACTTGATATAAAAATGGGATTTCATAAAATTGCAAAATACTATTACAGTGGTTGGCAAGAACCTGCGAGTAATTTAGAAACGACATTTAATTTAGATGTGTGGAACTCTCTATCAAAATCCCATCAAGAAATAATTAGAGTTGCTTCAGAAAATATGAATACAAGAATGATTTTTGAATTTAATTATGAAAATAGCAAAAATCTCTCAAAACTAAAAGATGCTGGAGTTATTATAAAAAGTTATCCAAAAGATGTGCTAATAAAAGCAAAAGAAGTTTTGTTTGAAATTGCAAAAGAAGAGAGTAGTAAAAACTCTGATTTTAAAACTGTTTGGGATAGTGCATATGAATTTTTAAATTTAGCAAAAGAGTATTCTAAAATATCAGCTCAAAACTACCTAAATATTAGAAACTGATTTGATATAGAGTAGTTATTTTAAAGATATTATTAACAATTTTTAAGTATAGTATCCGTTTATTTTCATTAAATAAGGGAAAAAATGAGACATTTTTTAACACTTGCAGACTTTTCAAAAGAAGAAATTTTAGAGATTATAAACTTAGCAAGAGAGATTAAAGCAGAAACAAAAGATGGAATTAGAAATCCATATCTACTTGGCAAAACACTTGCTATGATATTTGAAAAGAGTTCAACAAGAACAAGGGTTAGTTTTGAAGTTGGAATATATCAACTTGGTGGAGTCGGACTGTTTTTGTCAAACAAAGATATTCAACTTGGTAGAGGTGAGCCAATCAAAGATACAGCAAGAGTTATATCAAGTATGGCTGATATGGTTATGATTAGAACATTTGAACACTCCAAATTAGAAGAGTTTGCAGAGCATTCAAGAGTTCCTGTAATAAATGGTTTGAGTGATGATTTTCATCCTGTGCAACTCTTAGCAGATTACTTAACTATGGTTGAGTTTAATAAGAGTGAAAATCCGATTGTTGCATATATTGGTGATGGAAATAATATGGCAAACTCGTGGCTTATGCTTGCATCAAAACTTGGATTTGAGCTAAGAATTGCAACTCCAAAAGGGTATGGAATAAAGAGTGAAGTATTAAAAAAAGCACTACTTTTCTCAAGAGATAGTGGAGCCAAAATAGTTCTAACAAATGAGCCAAATGAAGCAATTAAAGGTGCTGATGTTGTAACTACTGATGTTTGGACATCAATGGGACAAGAAGAAGAGACACAAAAGCGATTAAGGGATTTTCAAGGCTTTGGAATTGATGCTAACTTGATGAGTTTAGCAAATGAAGATGCTATGTTTCTACACTGCTTACCAGCTCACAGAGGTGAAGAGGTTAGCGAAGATGTATTAGAAGGCTCTAATAGTGCTGTATTTGAAGAAGCTGAAAATAGACTTCATGCTCAAAAAGGTTTAATGGTTTGGTTACATAGAGAGCTAAATAGATAGGAGTTTTATGAGTAAAGATGATATTTTACAAACTCTAAAAGAGCAAAAAGAGTATATTCAAAAAACTTATGAAGTTGAGCGAATTGGTCTTTTTGGAAGTTATGCAAAAGATAAACAAAATTGTGAAAGCGATATAGATATTTATGTGGAGTTTAAAAATAAAACTTTTAAAAATATTGCTGGACTTTGGGTTTATTTGGAAGAGTTGTATCATACAAAAGTTGATTTAGTCCATAAGCACAAAAGAATTAAAAGTGTAATGCTTGAAGCTATTCAAAAAGATATAATTTATGGATAAATCAACTTCAAAAGAACTCATATAATTTATAATGGAAAGTATCATATTAATAAAAAAGAGATTTTCAAAAATTAGCTCAAGTGATGATTTCTTATATAGTGATGAAGGATTAGAAAAACTTGATTCTATTGCTATGAGACTTCAATCAATTGGTGAAGCAGTTAAAAATATAAATAAAAGAGATAAAGAGCTTTTATTAAAAGTAGCTAATGATAGATATTGGAGTGAAATTATAAAAACGAGAGATTTTATATCTCATCACTATGTTGATTTAGATTCTGAAGTGGTTTATGATATTTGTAATAATGAATTAGCAATACTCGAAGAAAAAATATTAAAAATTTATAAAATTTTGGAGACACATGGAACAGTTTAAAACTATAATACTTTTAAGCTTACTTACTATTTTATTTGTCTTTATTGGGAGTATGTTAGGTGGTAGTGGTGGAGCTATGATTGCATTTTTAATGGCAATGGGTATGAACTTTTTTAGTTACTTTTTTTCAGATACTCTCGTGTTGAAACATTATAGAGCAGTTCAAGTAGATAAAAATAGTGCAAAAGAGTTTTATGAAATTGTGGAAAGAGTTGCAAAAAATGCTAAACTGCCAATGCCAAAGGTTTATATTATTCCAGATAACACTCCAAATGCTTTTGCCACTGGTAGAAACCATACAAATTCAGCAGTAGCAGCAACTGAAGGACTTTTAAATCTTTTAAATAGAGAAGAGATTGAAGGAGTTATGGCACATGAGATAAGCCATGTAAAACATTATGATATATTAATTGGAACTATTACAGCTACAATTGCAGGAGCTATTGCTATGATAGCTCAATTTGGTAGTTCTATTAATGATAATAAAAAAGTTAATCCAATTATTATGATTATTTTATCTATTATCCTTCCAATGGCTGCGATGATTATTCAAATGAGTATTAGTCGAAGTAGAGAGTATATGGCAGATGAGATGGCTGGGAGAATTACAAATCATCCCGAATGGCTTCAGAGTGCATTAATAAAACTTGAAGATTTTTCTAAAAATAGAACTCTAAGAGATGCAACTCCACAAACAGCTCATATGTTTATAGTAAATCCATTTAGTGCTAAAGGTTTTTCACTTCAAAATTTATTTAGCACACATCCACACATAAGAGACAGAGTTGAACGACTTGAAAAACTAAAAAGAGAGTTAAGATGAAAGTTGTAGCAAGAAATAAAAAAGCACTTTTTGATTTTGAGATAATTTCTAAATTAGAAGCTGGAATTGAGCTTATTGGAAGTGAAGTAAAATCTATTAGAGCAGGAAGAGTAAATTTAAAAGATAGTTTTGTAAAAATTATAAAAGGTGAAGCATATTTATTAAATGCTCACATATCATATTTAGATACCACAAATCCACACTACAAACCAGATGAGAGAAGAAGTAGAAAGCTACTAATGCACAGAAAAGAGATTGATAAATTAATTGGTAAAGTTTCTCAAGATGGATTAGCACTTGTAGCTTTAGAGCTATATTTTAATAATAAAAACTTCTTAAAAGTTCAAGTTGCTTTGGCAAAGGGTAAAAATGTTCATGATAAAAGAGAAACAATTAAGAAAAGAATTATGGATAGAGAAGTAAAGAGTGCTTTAAAAAATTATTAATAAAGGAATGGTAGTTGAGTGGCTTTATACCAAAAATTTTAATAGCAGATGATGATGTTAAAAATCGCCAAATTTTGATGGAAGTTATAAAAGAGATTGGAGAAGTTCATATATTTGAAGCACTAAATGGCGAATGTGCTGTTTCTAAAACTATGGATATAAAACCAGATATTATATTTATGGATATTTTGATGCCAAAAGTTGATGGATTTTTGGCAACTAAAAAGATAAAAGAGTTACTTCCACAAACAGTTATTATTATTGTAAGCTTGATAGATAACTCTTCAATTGAAACAAATATTAGAGAAGTTGGAGCAACTGCACTTCTAAAAAAACCTTTCTCAAAAGAGATACTAAAATATGAACTACTAAATATTATTGAGTTTATAAAAATAAAAAAAGATATAAAACATGACATATATTTAAGAAGTGCTATAAATCCATTTTCAAGTGAGATAAGAGTTATAAAAACTGTTGTAAATATAAATGATACAGAAGATATGATGGATTTTGGGTTGTGGTTAGTTGAGCGATATTTGAGTTATAATGAAACTCAATCGTTAATTTTTACACAAACTCTAAATAGTCTCTATACTATAATATCAAAATCTTTAAAAGAAGAGGTTTTTGTATCAATTATAATTGAAGAGTCATATCACTGCTTGTTTTTAATTTTTGGACTTTCTGAAAAGTTAAAAATTGATAGAGAATTATATGATATAAAACTTCAATTAAATGAAAATATAGTTTTGGAAAATGGACAGATATTTATAAAATTAAATATAAAAGATATTCATGAGCCAAAGATTGAGCAAAAAAGTAACAATAAAATTATAAAAGATATTGATGATGGAGAGCGAGAGCTACTTAGAAAATCATTTGGTGATAAGATAGATGCTAAAAGCTATCTTAAGATGATAGACTTTGAAATGAATGATGAAATTTATGAGATGAAAGATTTGGAGAGTGAATTTGAGCATATTTTAATGGATTTAGAGCATGACTTTAGCACAGCAAATCTTCATAAATTAAGTAATATTCTTTCTCAATATTCAACAATTATTAACTCTTTTTATGAGTTTAATGCACTTGGTTACTCTATCTCTATGTTAGGAACTTTATTGTATAATTTAAAAGAAAATTTAGATATTGCTCTTAAAAAAAAGTGTCTGATACTATTAAGTGGCATTTGTAGCGATTTAGTTAATTGGAGAGATAGTATATTTATCAATGCAACTACAAATGATATACACTATTTAGATAGCTCTCTACTTAGTTCGTGTATGCAGATAGAGTCGATACTTACAAATACAGTTATAGAAGATTCGCAAGAGAGTGATTTAGAACTATTTTAAAAATAAGGAGTTTAAAAATGGCAAAAAAAGTTATATTAGTAGATGATTCAAAGACAATTCTTGCAACAGCAGAAATGGCACTTGAAGAGCTTATAAAAAGTGGTGTGATTGAGTTTAGCTCATATTTAAATCCAGAGCAATTTTTATTAGATGCTTTGGCAGGTAAATTAGATTATGATTTGTTAATTAGTGATATAAATATGCCACAAATGAATGGGCTTGATTTGGCAGAAAAGTTAAAAGGTATCGAAAAGTTCAAAAATAAACCAATACTTATTTTAACTACGGAAAGTTCAGCAGATATGAAAACAAAAGGAAAAGCAATAGGTGTTACAGGTTGGATGGTGAAGCCATTTAGTGATGAAAAGCTTGTAAAATCTATTAAATTTGTGCTTGGAGTGTAAAATGTCAGAAGATAAACATCACAAAATAAGCAAAATTAAAGATAGATACCTCTCATTTTTTTTGGAAGGTGAGCAGTATGGAATTGAGATTGGCAGTGTAAAAGAGATAATAGCGATTATGAAGACAACTCATATTCCAAAAACTGCTAAATACATAAAAGGTGTTATGAATTTAAGAGGAAATATTATTCCAGTCGTAGATATGCGAATAAAGTTTGGAATGGCAGAAAAAGCACCAGAAATGCAAACAGCAATAATAATTGTTACAATTGAAAACTCAAATATTGGCTTTGTAGTTGATAGAGTTGAAGAAGTTGTATCAATTTCAGAAGCTCAATTTAGCGAACCTCCAAAATTTGGAACTAAAGTTGATACCACATTTATTAAGTATATGGCAAAAGTTAAAGATGAGGTTATTATGATTTTGGAACTTGATAAAATATTTAGTCAAGATGAGTTGGTTGGAATTGAGAGTCTTGCAAAAGATAAAGATTAAGGATTAATTATGTTTAATGTAGAGGGTGATGTTTTAAATATTGATATAAATATGAGTTTTGATGATATTTCGGAATTCAAAAGTTATATTTCAGAGCGACTTGATTATATAGAAGAAATAGGTATTACAAATCCACAAAATCAAATCCCCTCATCAGCACTAATACAGCTTTTATATAGTATCAAACTCACAAAACCAAATATCAAAATAGCAATATTTGATAGTGATTACTCTTTGGAAAAATTTGGAAAATTTAATTGGATAAAATCATGAATAGAGAAAAATTAAAAGAGATATTTATTGAAGAAGCGACAGAAATTATCAATAATCTTGATGTTCAAATTATAAATTTTGAAGAAAATCCAAGAGATAAAGAGCTTTTAAATGAAATTTTTAGAGGTGTGCATACTTTAAAAGGGAGTGCAAACTCGTTTGGATTTGGAAGACTTGGCAAATTTGTTCATAGTTTTGAAGATTTATTAGACCATTATAGAAGTTCAAATGATGAAATTTCTCACCATGTAATTGATGTATTTTTAGAATCAGTTGATGTAACAAAAGAGGTTTTCACACTTGAAATGGAAAACAATAGCGATTTACCAGAAAACTATCAAAAATGTTTAAATGATATACAATCTTTATTAAATGGAGAAGAAGAAACTATTAAGCCAAAAGCTAATTTAAAAGATTTAAGTAGCGAGTTTGGAGAATTTGAAAGTAGTGAAAATTCAACTTTTGATTTAAAAGATAGAGAAAATTTACTTAAAATTGAGCTAACTTGTGATGATGATATATATTTTAGAGGTTATGACCATACAATATTTTTAAATCTATTAGCTGAACTTGGTAGAGTTTTAGATAGTAGTTGGGATTTATCAAAAGTTCCAAATTTATCAAATTTAGATACTCAAAAATCATATATTTCAAAAATTATAATTCACTTTGCAACTACAAAAGATATACGAGAAATTGAAGAGGTTTTTGAGTTTTTGGAAATGAGTGAATACAGTGTAGAAGCTATCGATAAATCAAAAGAGATAGCCGTTGAAGAGGTTGTAATTAATCCTACTATTCACAAAGAAGAGCCAAAAAAAGAGGTAGTAGAAACTCATCAATTAGATAGAGAAGAAGAGAATGAGAGTAAAAGTGAGAAAAAAGCTACTCAAAATGATGAAAAAAAATCTTTTGTAAAAATTGATACAAAAAAGTTAGATGAACTATTTGACTCCGTGGGAGAGCTTGTAATTGCCCAAAATTTTTTAGCAGAAAATAGTGCAATTAGAGCATTAGAAGATGTAAATGTAAATAAAACTATTGAAACTCTTTCAAAAATCACAAGACTTATCCAAAATCGAGTTATGTCACTTAGAATGGTTCCAATTCGAGATACATTTGATAGAATGAAGCGAGTTGTAAGAGATGTGGCTAAAAAATTAAATAAAGAGGTAAAACTCACAATTTATGGCGAAGATACAGAAATTGATAAAAATATGGTTGATGCTTTAAATGACCCTTTAATTCATATTATTAGAAATGCAATGGACCACGGAATAGAGTCAGATTTCAATGATAGAGTAAAAGCTGGAAAAGAGAAAGATGGAAATATAATTCTAAGAGCTTTTCACAAAGGTGGAAATATTGCTATTGAAGTTAGTGATGATGGAAGAGGAATAAATCGTGATAAGGTATTAAAAAAAGCGATTGAGCGAGGCTTGGTTGATGCTGATAAAGAGTTAAGCGACCAACAAATCTTTTCACTGATTATGCAAGCTGGATTTTCAACTGCTGATAAGATTAGTGATGTATCTGGTAGAGGAGTTGGACTTGATGTTGTTAGAACTTCAGTTGAAACACTTAGAGGAAAAATTGAGATAGATTCTAAACTTGGAAAGGGAAGTAAATTTACAATTTTACTGCCTTTGACTTTAGCAATTATTGATGGAATGATTGTTAGAAGTGGAAGTGAAATTTTAATTATTCCAACTTTATCAATTGTAGAGTCATTTAGACCAAGTGAAGCAATTTGTCATACAGTTCAAGGAAAAGGCGAATTTGTAAATTTAAGAGAAGAGTTAATGCCTGTGGTTAGGTTGAATATTGCATTAGAACTTGATGATAAAAGACCAAATATTTGGGAATCCACACTTGTATGTGCAGAAAATGAGAAAGGTAGATTTGCAATTTTGGTAGATGAGTTAATAGGACGACAACAAGTTGTAATAAAACCTCTTGGAAAATCATTAGCAAAATTGAAAGAGATTTCTGGAGGAGCTGTAATGGGAAATGGAGAGATAGCACTTATCTTAAATGTTGAAGAACTCTATTGATGAATGAGGTAAAAATCACACAAAAAGAGTTTGAGTTATTTAGAGATTATATATATCATACAGCTGGAATTTCACTTGCTCCTCAAAAGCTAACACTTGTGCAAAGCCGTTTAGCAAAACGGGTAAAACAGCTGAAATTTCAAACTTTTAAAGATTACTATAATTTTGTATTAGATGATAAGAGTGGAGAAGAGCTTACAATATTAATTGACTCAATCTCTACAAATGTTACATTTTTTTTTAGAGAAGAGAAACAGTGGATATTTTTAAAAGATAACATAAATACGATTGTTTCAAAACTCCCTTCACACAAACTACGAATTTGGTCGGCTGCTTGTTCAAGTGGTCAAGAGCCATACTCAATAGCAATATTTCTAAAAGAGCATTTAAAAGTTGACATTGATATAAAAATTCTTGCAACAGACATCTCAACTGGAATTTTAAAAAGAGCTCAAAATGGAATATATAGTGAAAAAGAGATTGATAGTGTGCCAAAACATTTAAGAGTTAAATATTTTGATAAGCTAAAAAATGAGTCTCAACCACTTTATAAAATCAAAGATATAATAAAAGAGATGGTGATTTTTAGACATTTTAATTTAGTTCATGGTGATTTTTCAATTTTCAAAAATAGTTTTGATATTATATTTTGTCGAAATGTGATGATATATTTTGATTTAGAAACACAACAAAAATTGGTAAAAAATTTTTCAAAACTTATGCACAAAAACTCATATCTATTCATAGGACATTCAGAATCTCTCACAAAAAATTCACAAGATTTTAACTTAATTGGTTCATCAATATATATAAAAAGGTAAAACATGGAAAGTGTGTCAAATTTAGAAGATAGCGAACTATTAAAAGAGATAGCAAAAAGGTTTAATGAAAAAAATGCCCTCATAAAAGAGATGGAGTTTATGACAAAAAAACTCTTGGATATGAATAAAGAAGCAAAAGAGAATGAGAAGATAAAAAGCGAATTTTTATCACTTATAAAAAATGAGTTTAATAATCCTATGTCATCAATTTTAAATATTACAAATATGTTGATTAATAAAAGACATGTTGATAGATTTGATGAACTTGTAAATTTATTAAATGCAGAGGTTTCAAGACTTGATTTTGATTTGAAAAATATATTTGCAGCAACAGAAATAGAAGCTGGTGAGATTGCAAATTCATACTCAAAAATTGATATAAAATCTATCTTTGAAGATGCAATTAAATCATTTAAGTATCTATTAGAAGATAAAAATTTAGAAGTAGTGTTAGAAAATAGTTGTAAAGAAAGTGTAGTTAGTGATGCTTGGAAACTATATTTGATACTATTAAATCTATTGTCAAATGCTTGTGAATACTCATTTAAATCATCTAAAATTTTTGTATTTTTTGAGTGTGATGATAAAAATTTTTATATAAAAGTAGAAGATAGTGGAGAAGGTATTGATGTAAATTTTGAAAAAGAGATATTTAATAGATTTTCAAAATATAATAGTGGAAAAACTCGAACTCACACGGGTTTGGGACTCGGATTAAGTGTAGCTGAAGGTTTTAGTGAAGCACTTAATGGCACAATTCACTTTAAAACTAAATTTGGAAAAACGGAATTTATTGTAACTATTCCAAAAGCAAATGAAGAGTTTATGGGGTGTGATTTTAGTTCTGGGGCTAATGAAACACTATTTGATGATTTTAATGATGTGTTAGAAATGTAATGTATCAGCGAAAATTTATAAATGTAGGTGAAATATATGTTGGAATAAAACCGACAGAAATTATCACAGTGCTTGGTTCTTGTATCGCTGTATGTTTATATGATAGAGTTGAAGGAATTGGTGGAATGAACCACTATCTACTTCCACTATGGAATGGAAATGGACTTCAAAGTCCAAAATTTGGAAATATCTCAATTCCACGATTGATTGAAAATATGTTAAATATTGGTTGTCATATAAATAATATGGAAGCAAAAATATTCGGTGGAGCAAATATTCATGAATCGAATTTAGAAACTATGATGATTGGTAAAAAAAATATATTAATAGCTCAAGAGTTATTAAGTGAATATAGAATTAAAATAACTGCTAAAGATATTGGTGGAACAATTGGTAGAAGAATTATGATGCAAAGTGATACAGGAAAAATACTTTTAAAATATAGTGGAGATGTAAATAAAAATGATTAGAGTTTTAATTGTAGATGATAGTGCAACAGCAAGAACAGTCTTAAAAGAGATTTTAGAAAGTGATAAAGATATAAATGTTGTAGGAGTTGCTCCAGATGCCTATATTGCAAGAGATAAGGTAGTTGCACTAAAGCCAGATGTAGTATGTTTAGATGTTGAAATGCCACGAATGGATGGAATAACATTTTTACGAAAACTTATGCAATATTTTCCAACTCCAGTTGTTATGATTTCTTCACTTACAAAAAAAGGTGCAAAAGTTACAATAGATGCACTTGAAGCAGGAGCAATAGATTTTGTAACTAAACCTCATGCCAATATTTATGATGGAATTGATTTAATAAGAGATGAAATTATCCAAAAAGTAAAAAGTGCTTCAAAAATAAATCCTAAAAAAATTATAGTTACAGAACGAAAAGTTATCACAAATAAACCAGTTTTTAATAGTGCATTAGCAGAAACTACCAAAAAAGTAATTGCAATGGGAAGCTCAACAGGTGGAACTGAAGCACTAAAAGATGTGTTGATGAAATTCCCACGAAACTCTCCAGGTATTGTAATTGTGCAACATATGCCAGGGAATTTTACAAAAGCATTTGCACAGAGATTGAATTCACTTTGTCAAATAGATGTCAAAGAAGCAGAAAATGGAGATTTTGTATCTATTGGACAAGCATTGATTGCCCCAGGAGATTATCATATGGTATTAAGACGAAGTGGAGCAAGATATTTTGTTGAAATTGGTGATGGAGACAAAGTATCAGGACACAAACCAAGTGTAGATGTGCTTTTTAATTCGGTAGCAAAAACGGCAGGAGCTAATGCTCTTGGAGTTATAATGACGGGAATGGGTGCTGATGGAGCAAAAGGAATGCTAAATATGCACAAAGCTGGAGCCAAAACGATAGCTCAAGATGAAGCAAGTTGTGTTGTATTTGGAATGCCAAAAGTTGCAATTGAGCTTGGTGGAGTTGATATTATAACTTCACTTAATAATATTCCAAAAGAGGTTATGAATTTAATTCAAAACATGTCTTAAAAATTTAAAAAGTTAGAAATCTAACTTTTTAAACTATTTTTTGCTATTTATTTCAAAATTTTTAGAAAGAGTTAAAATATTAATAGAAGCCTTTAGTATCTCATATTCAATTTCAACTAAATCTGAACTATTTTTTACTATATTTTTATTAAATTTTAACTCTTCTATCTTATCAATTCTTCCAAGTTCTCTTTCTCTTTTTTTAGCATCTGCAATACTATTTGTAATTTGATTTATTTCAAATAGTATCTCTTCTCTTTTTTTAAGACTTTCTAACTTTTGATAAGCAAGTTCAATATCTCTTTCTATCTCATTTTTTATCAACTCATAATTGTGCATAATAGATAATTTTTTGAGACTACTTTGTTCTACACTATATTTAGTGGCAAACCCATTAAATATATCCCAATTTAATTGCATAAGTATATAATTTTCATCTTTTTGACCAAGTAGTCCAGCTTTATCTCTTTCACTACTTAATCTACCAACTATTTCTAATGTGGGAAGATATTGAGCTTTTGTCATCTCTTCATCGTTTTTTGAAATATCTATTTGATACTTTTCAATTGCAATTTTGGGACTTTTATTTAATGTATCCAATTTAAATTGTTCCAAATTAGTTGGAAGTTTAGTTAAATTTATTACATTGTTACTATTTATAATTTTTGGAATTGTTTGTGAATTAATATTTTTTATATCAAACTCTTTATTAAAAAAGTTTTTATATTTAATTTTACTACTATCCAAAGCACTAATAATAGTATTTAATTTTTCATACTCTTTTAATAGTTCATGTTTTGAGTTTAACATATCAATAGATGTTACACTATCTGATTTCTCTTTTTGAACCATTAATTCATTTAATTTATTTAAATTTTCAATCTCTTTATACTTTAATTTTAATAAAGCATCTTGTTTGAGAGTTTCTAATATTATATTAACTCCCTCTTTTATAACTTCATCAATAGTATTTGTAAGTTGTAAATTTGCTATTTGATTTTGTAATTTAGAATTTTCTATCTTTTTATTAGTTATATCACCATCATAAATTTTTTGAGTGATAGACAAAGCGATAGATTTTCTATTTTCTGTTGTAATATTTCCAAAAGGGGGACTAACTCTCTCAAATCCAAAATCACCATTTAATTTAATAGTTGGAAAAAGTAAAGCTTTGGCTAAATCTATTGTTTTTGCTGAAGTTTCACTTTGTGTTTTTAACTTTAAAATTTTTGGATGTTTATCAATAAGAGTTTCTAAATCTGATTTTAAAAAATCAGATATAACTTCAACATCATTTGCAAATAGAGTGCCTATTATAGATGTAATAAATATAATCTTTTTCATATTTTACACTGATATTTTGTTGAGTTTTGGAATATTTTCTTCATCATCTATAGGAACTATTTTTATATCATTTTCTTTAAATTTATCATACAAATAGTTCCAAATTTCAGCTATCGCTCTTCCTTTATGTGGAGGAATTTTGACATCAAATGCTATATAATATGCTCCAACCCAATATCCATTAATAGATATTACACCTTGATACCTTGCAATTAAATCATTTTTATTTATAATAATGTCTGAATTTTTCATCGCTTCAAGTAAAATAGGAATAACTTTTTTAGGTTCTACTTCTGGATTTAAATAGATAGTCGTATTTTGATTTATACCATTACATTGGCTATCATTTTGAATAACAGATTCTGTAATTCTACCATTTGCAAATGATACTATTGGTCCATCACCTGTTTTTAATTTCGTAGTTCTCCAAGTAATATCAATTACTTCACCACTTAAGCCAGATTTGTCTAAAACTCTTATTCTATCACCAATTTTAAATGGTCGCTCAATATTTAATATAATTCCAGAAAATACATTTGCTATATTTGATTTTATAGCAAGTCCAACAACCATTGCCAAAACTCCAGAAGCTGCTAAAATACTTGTAATAGTTTGTCCAAAAACAAAAGCATTGATGCCTGTAAAAGCCAATAAATATATAGTAATTGTTACCAATAATTTCACAATATTTGGTATTTTTTTGCCACTTTTTGCTTCTAACAACTCCCAAACAAATCTTTTTATTGCTAAGTTTATTAGATGTGATGGAATTAACCACCATGAAATTTCATATATTAATACAACGACTCTTGTAATTTCAATGTCAAGTTTAGCAAATGAGTAATCAAGAATTAAATTTCCAAAAGACAATAGTAGAGTTGGGAAAAATATTAATCTTAATATCCATGATTGAAAAGCCCAATATTTTCCAAGCTGTTTTAAATCCATCATTCTCGCAAAAAGTATTCCAAATATTGAAAAAATTGCTAAATAAATAAAATATTCAGAAGAGATGTAATCTCTAATATTAAATCCTGTTGGCTTTAATAAAACATCAAGTGAAATAGATGAAAATAGTGGTTTTTCACCCATAAATACCACATATTGAGGTGCTCCATCACCATCATCTTCTATTAATTCTTGAGAAAACCATATATTATTTGCATACCAACCAGCATGTTTTGAAATAACTTTCTCTTTTTTAAACTGTTCTAATATCTCATCTGTTTTTGGCATACCCAAAATATCTGTAACATACAATAAGTTATTATAGTTTAAATGTTTATGTTTAAAAGATATACCAACTGTGTGAGTTCCATATTCTCTAGCAGTTTCTGAAAAATTAAGTTTAAATTTATGTTTTATTTTATATCGCTCATATTTTATATCATCTCTTTCAACTTTTTCAACAGCTTTATCAAGTTTTATCTCATCTATTGCATTTAAAAACATAATATGTTCTGGTGCAAAATTTCCTTTATATCTAAACCATATTTCAAAATCAATAACAGCACTCTCTTCTTGCATATTAATATTTGATATATCATTAATTTTGATACCACTATAAACTACATTTGTTTTATACATAAATTTATCATTTACATATAAAACTCTACCACCTCTAAGAGCTTCTATAAAGTTTGATATAGCTCCTTTACTAATTGGCTGAAGTTGGATTGGTGCAGAAATTAATCTATTTCCATTATATAAAGCCATTTTAATATTACTATCTGATGTTCCATTTTCATTAAATTTCCAACTATTTACAACACCTTTAACTTCTAGCTGTTTAGATAAAGTTTCAATTACAGCTTCTTTATAATTCCCAATATTACTACTATTTGATAATAATATCTTAGTTGCATCAAACATCATAGCACCAATCCAATCAGGCTCTTTTTGATAACTATTTCTATAAATATTTAAAAACTTTTGAGCTTCTTCATTTGCTGTATCAAATATTACAGATGTTGAAGCAATTACACCATTTATCATTTCTTCACTTCGTTTTTCAGAAGTAAGTTTTTTTAAACTCTCATGAAAAATATTTAATGTTAAAAAATCTGTTCCATAAACTTCTAACTCTGCTTTTGATTCTCTAATAGATTTTAATATATTTGCTGAATTAGAAGGGTCACTACTTATAAATATAGCACCTATGTCAATTTTTGAAAGTTCATTTTTTAAATTATTATAATCTGTTTCAGTTGGATTTGATGGTATTTTAAAATAACCTTTTATTGGTGTTCCAAATTTTTCATATACAGATGCAAAACTATCTTTTTCTATATTTGATTCTGGACTATCTTCGTGAATAATATACATAATTCTTTGTTGAGTTACATTTCTTGCATAATTTGCAACAAACCTTGCTTGGTCATCTGGTCTAAGTCCTAAATATTTTACAAAATCACTTCTATTATCTCTATTTAGAGCAAATAGTGGTGTAATTAATGGTGTTTTACTATTTATAAAAATTGGCTCTAATTTATGTAATTCTGGATAACTAACAGCACCCACAGCACCTACAATATATTGATTGCTCAAGCTTTCATTAACTCTTTTTTCTAAATTATCCCACTCTTTTATACTATCAATAACTTCTAATTCAATTAGTCTATCTCTATAACCACCCTTCTTATTTTGGCTTTCAATATATATTGAAACACCTCTAAACATTTCATCACCAACATATTTCATATCACCACTCATAGGTGCAATTAACAATACTTTAGGTCTTGTTGTAATATCATCTTTTATATAAAACTCTTTTGCTAAATATGATGTAGCAAATCCTAATATAATTAATAAAAGCATAAGTAACCAAAACTTTTCCCACTTAGTGAATTTTGACATTAATCCACCACTTTTTATATCTAATATTTCGCTCATACGACTCCTAATGTATTGTAAATCACACTATCGTGATTATAATCAAAATTTAAATTAATATTATCATTTAAATTTTCATAAAGTGTTCTATTTATTGCTATGTCATTAATTGCAATTATAGCTTGTGAAGATAGTTGTGCATTATAACTATCAGTAGCAACAACAGTTAATTCCAACTCTTTAGAGCCTTGATTTTGCAATAAATCACTATTTTTTAATTGCAAAACCCACTCATTATCGATATTTACTATTTCAAAAATATCACTATTATCTCCTATTAATTCAAATTTAATTATATTATTTTCACTATCTTCTCCATTTGCAATAGCTATTTTTGTCTCATTTTGTGCATTTTCATTGATAGATAAATAACTACTATCTTCCCAACTAATAGAGTTGTTAGTTGATATTTGAGTATCACCACCCCATTCTATATTTTGATAATTTAAATCAACTAATAGTCCATCTCCATCTGAAATATCATATAAAGCCATTTGAAATGTATTTGTATATAACATTTGTGGAGGATTTTCAGTTGTTGTAGTTGTAGTAGTATTTTCTGTAACACCAAGCCAAGTAATAGCAAACATATCTTCTAATGGGTCATAACCATAATATATACCTTTTGAAGTAGTTAAATCTATATCTCCATTAAATATTGAAATCTCTTCATCACCGATTTTAACTTTTCCATTTTTATTAATATTTATATTATCTGTTTGAGAAAATATCTTATTATTATATTTGATATCATTTCCAAATGCCAAACTTAATGGAATATCTATACTTTCAGTATCTAACATATTTGCTCCATATCTAAACTCTCCACCTAAACTATTTACAAAGATTGCACTTGTATTATATGGAGTTGTTTGGTATTTTGTTAAATAAATTGCACTTGGAGGGTTATTAACTGGTTCTGGATTGCTTGGTTGTGTTGTTGTATCAGTTGGATTGCTTGGTTGTGTTGTTGTATCAGTTGGATTGCTTGGTTGTGTTGTTGTATCAGTTG
>DZAY01000001.1:0-135848 GCA_022729735.1 Helicobacter cetorum | reverse complement strand
TTGGATTGCTTGGTTGTGTTGTTGTATCAGTTGGATTGCTTGGTTGTGTTGTTGTGTCAGTTGGATTACTTGGTTGTGTTGTTGTATCAGTTGGATTGCTTGGTTGTGTTGTTGTATCAGTTGGATTGCTTGGTTGTGTTGTTGTGTCAGTTGGATTACTTGGTTGTGTTGTTGTATCAGTTGGATTGCTTGGTTGTGTTATTAAAATATATTGAGTTTCTAATAAATGATTAATATTTGTGATGTTATTAGAAGTTGTCTGATTATTTATAGTAGGATCATTCAGTGCTAATACTATTTCTTCCGTGCTATTTATAATAACATCTTCTACACTTTCTTCTATATCTTCATTAGATACCATCTCTTCTTTTATATTTTCTACGAGTTTTTCAGCACTCTTATTTACACTTTTATTTTCACTATTTTTATCTGTTTGTGTGACTTTTTGCAAGTTTTCAGTTTGTGAAACTTTGACTTCAGCTACAATATTTTTTACTTCATTAATTGTGATAACCTGTTTTTCAGATTTATTATCCACTGTTATATCTTGTTTGACTGTTACTATCTCTTTTTTATTACTATCTTGAGGAGTCATCTCTTTAGCTAATATAGATGTCCTATTTATAGCACTATCCACATTTACACCACTATTTAAAAGATTTCCAAAATATTTTTCTGTATCACTATTTAATATATTTGAAAGTTGTTCTATATTTCCACTTGCCAAATCAGACATTAATGTATTATTCTCAACTTTCATCTCACTGCTAAAATTTTCTGCCAATATTAATGCTTCATTTAGCTCAAATCCAGAGTTTAAAGCTCTACTCAAAAATAGTTCAAAATTTTTATCATCTGAAATATTTTCTAAATTTTCTCCAGCAGATAAAGAGTTAGCTATACTCTTTTTTTCATTTTCAACTATTTTTTGTTCATTTTCATAACTCTCTTTTGCCACTTTAAAAGATAAATCTACATCATCTCCATTCGCAAGTTTATGAAACAATACTTTATTTGAAATTTGACTATTAGCACTTTGAAAATTTTCAGAATTTGATATTTCTGATAAATCTTCAATATTTTCATCAACTTTACTTAATATTTCAACTATCTCTTTTGATTTTTGTATAGCAGTATCTATATTATCACCTTTTGATAAAGAGCTAAATATAACTTTTGCTTCTAATGGTGATAATTTACTAAAATCTATAATCTCTTTTATTTCTATAATATCTATATTTTTAACTCTCTCAAGTGCTAATTTTTCAGCAGTTTCAATATCTATACCTTCTTTAATCAACTTATTAAATATTTTTTGAAAATCATCTTTAACATCTTCTCTCATATTAATCAAGTGATTTTCAATTACATCATTATTTCCAATAGATGCTCTATTTAAAATTAAATTTTTTTCATTTAAATAAGAGTCAATATTTTGTTCTACTTTACTATCTATTTTTTGAAAAATTTTACTAAAATCACTCTCTTTTTCTAACTCTTTTGCAAAAGATAAAAGATACTCTTTGGATATTTTTTGTGCATAATCTTTATCTATAGTTTTATTTATTAATGTATTATATATGTATAGCTCTATTTCACCAAATAAAATATCATTATTATTAAAATCATCTGTTTTATTTTTAATAAAATTATAAGTATCAAAATTTATATTCACTTAATAAACTCTTATTTTAAAATATTTTATATTTATCGTATAAACATCGCATTCTATTAAAATAAGCCTTATAGTGAAATAAAAAAAGATTCATACTAAATATATCATATAAATATAATAATTTAAGAATAATTTGATACAATTACAGTTGTTTAAAATTTTTTTTGAAGTTATTTACACTTTTTATTTTAATTAAATTTTTAAAGGAATATAAGTTGCAACAAGCTGTTTTTAACCATTCAACTATTAATATATTTTATAGTTTAAATTTAAATAAATTAGTGTATGATTTGAGTGAGGTTTTTAATTGAGAAAAGTAACTCAAAAAAGATACTCAAAAAAAATTAAAAAAATAGAAGAGGAGCAAGTCATGGAAAATGTTGAGAGTAAAGTTGAAGAAAATGCAACAAGCAATGCAGAAACAACAAATGTGAATGCAGAAACAAGAGATGAGAAAATAGAGAAAACTATTCAAAATCATGTATATACTGCGATGGGTATAGGTTTAATTCCAGTTCCAATGGTGGATTTCTTAGGTGTTACAACAACTCAAGTAAGTTTAATTTATAATTTATGCAAAATTTATGATGTAAATTTTACAGAAAACACAGCAAAAAACATCATTACAGCTCTTGTTGGTGGTGGTTTAACTGCTCCAATTGGAACATTTTTAGGAAGTATGATAAAAATCATTCCTGTTGTTGGTCAAACAGTTGGTGTTTTAGCTATGCCTGTTGTTGCTGGTTCTACAACTTATGCAGTTGGAAAAGTTATTGCACTTCATTTAGATAGTGGTGGTTCATTACTAAATTTCGATGCTAAAAAAATGAAAGAACATTACTCTAACTTTTGTAAAGAGGGTGAAGAAAAAGCTAAATCTGCATCTTGTTAGAGAATAAAAACTCTAAAGCTACCATCTTGGTAGCTTAAAAATCCTTATAGTGCTTTAAATTAATAAGAGTTTTAATCTTTTAAAAAGGTTTATAAAAATGGAGTTGAATTATAACTCACTAATAGATATATTTAATGATAATAAAAAGTTTAATTTCAATCTTACATTTATTGAAACCACACAAACTCATAAATCTTTAACAAAAGATGAATTAAAAAGCTTAGCACTTCAGAGATTATCTCTTTTAAATTCTAAAGGAATTTTTAAAAATAGCGAACTTATATTTCAAATAGATAGTGTATATGAGTTTGTAATTACATTTTGGGCTTGTCAATTTGGGGGAATTATTCCTGTTCCAGTTACAATAGGCAATAATGATGAACATAGATTAAAACTAATTTCAATATTTAAACTACTTAAAAATCCATACATTGCCACAGATATAGAGTTGATAGATAAAATTTCATCACTAAATATAGAAACAACACTTTTAAAAACTATTGAAAATAAAATAGTATCAGTTTTTGAAAAACATGAAAATTTTAATCCAATTATTTCAAATGGTAAAAATGAAGATTTAGCATTTATTCAGTTTAGTTCTGGAAGTACTGGTGAGCCAAAAGGTGTTATGTTAAGTCATACAAATGTAATTCAAAATGCAATATCTTATATGAGTGCAATTAGTTTAAGAGATAGTGATAAGACTCTTAGTTGGTTTCCATTAACTCATGATATGGGACTTTTATGTTTTCATATTTATCCACTTTTATATGGAGTAAATCACTATCTAATTCCTACAAAACAGTTTATAAAAAATCCAACCATTTGGATAAAGAGTGCTGATAAATTCAAAGCCACTGTGCTTTGCTCTCCAAATTTTGGATATAGATATTTACTAAAATATATAGAAGCAAAAAATATAGATTTAAGCGAAATTGATTTATCAAATATAGAGATGATTGTCAATGCAGCAGAGCCAATATCTGTAACTTTAGCTGATGAATTTATGGGAAAGCTAAAACCAACGAAACTAAAAACTAAAGCAATGGCACCAGCTTATGGATTAGCTGAAGCTACTGTTGCAGTTAGTATGATAAAACGATTAACAACATACGATAGATTTTATTTAGATATAAATTCATTAAATTTAGAACAAAAAATAGTTGAAGTTGAAAAAGATAGTCCAAATGCAATTACTTATCCTGAAGTTGGCAATGCTATGCCAAATGTTGAAATTAGAGTTGTAGATAAAAATAGAAACAAATTAGATGATAATTATATTGGTATTATAGAGATAAAAAGCACTGGAGTTTCAAAAGGTTACTATTTAAATGAAAAAGCATCAAAAGAGATTTTTTATGATGATGGTTGGTTTAATAGTGGTGATATTGGATTTATGCGAGATGGAAAACTGATAATTACTGGTAGATACAAAGATATTATTATAGTTAATGGTTTAAATTATTATCCTCATGATATTGAAAATATATGTTGTGAATTGGAAGAGTGTGAATTAAACAAAGTTGTAGCCATTGGACACAGAGATAAAAGTGGTGAAATTGAAGATTTGATTATATTTGTTATGAGTCGTAGAAATATCGATGAGTTTTTAGACCTATCTTTAAAAATTAAAAATTTAATTGTTTCAAAAATCGGAATTGAGCCAAAATATGTGTTACCTGTAAAAGATATTCCACGAACAACAAGTGGAAAACTTCAACGATACAAACTACTTCAAGATTTCAAAGATGGAAAATTCAGTGATTTTTTAGCTGAATGCGAAAATAGTTTTGTAGAAGAGAATTTAATAACATATCATGAAGCTTTGGAAATTTTAAAAAAACACTCAACAGATATATTAGGCAAAACAGTAAGTGATAAAAAAGCTTTGATTGAGCAAGGTTTTTCATCTTCTATGATAGTTGCCTTAGAAGCAAGAGTTTCAAAAACACTCAATCTAAATATTGGTGTTATGGCATTTTTTGATTATCCAACTTTGAGTGAAATTGCAAAATATATCTCAAAAATTGAAAACTCCAATCAAAAAATAGAGAGTAAAAATTTTGAAGAGATTGCAATTATTGGTTATGCTTGTAAATTTGCAACAGCAAAAGATAAGTTTGAACTTTGGGATATTTTGACAAATTCAAAAAACTGCATAAGAGAGAGCAATAGATTTCAAAATAGTGAGATAAAAGAGTATTTAAAAGCTGGTTATTTAGATGATATTGATAGTTTTGATAATAAATTTTTCGATATTTCAGAAGCTGAAAGCTCGGAGTTAGACCCACAACAAAAACTACTACTTGAAGTATCACTAAATGCTTTAGATGATGCAAATATTAATTATCAAAAAGAGAAAAATGTTGGAGTTTTTGTAGGAATTAGCTCAAATGAGTTTTTAAGTGATAATACAGCTAACTACACTCCTTACACTCTAACAGGCTCAATATCAAGTATTGCAAGTGGTAGGATTTCTTACTTTTTTGATTTCAAAGCACCATCACTAAGTATCGATACAGCTTGTTCATCTTCGCTTGTATCAATTATTGAAGCAATTAAATCACTCCAAAATGGTGAATGTAAAATCGCTTTAGCTGGAGGAGTTAATGTATTAAACTCTATTAAAAGCTTTTTGGGACTTACAAAATTATCAGCTCTTAGTAGTGATGGACTATGCAAAACATTTAGTGATGATGCAAATGGCTATGTAAGAGGTGAAGGGTGTGGAATTGTTGTTTTAAAACCTCTTTTTCAAGCACTAAAAGATGGAGACAATATAGTTGCAACGATAAAAGGGTTTGCAATAAATCATGATGGTAAAAGTAATGGAATAACAGCACCAAATGGAATTTCTCAAAAAAATTTACTACTAAATGCAACTTCAAATATTAGTATTGATGATATTAGTTATATTGAAGCTCATGGCACAGGCACAAAGCTTGGCGACCCAATAGAAATAAATGCTTTAAATGATGTGTTTAAAAATAAAAAAGAGCCTATTTTTGTTGGTTCGATTAAGACAAATATTGGACATTTAGAAAGTAGTGCTGGAGTTGCTGGAGTTATAAAAACATTGCTTTGTATGGAGCATTCCAAACTTGTCCCAACCATAAATATATCAAAATTAAACTCTCACATAAATTGGAATAGTATAAATGTAAAACCATTAAGAGAGCTTATAAATTGGAGTGGAAAAAAAGTAGCTGGAGTTAGCTCATTTGGATTTAGTGGCACAAATGCACATATTATTTTGGAAAGTTTTGAAACTAAAAAAGATGAAATTTTAGAAAAATCAACAGATAGTTTTCCACTTTTCTTTTCAGCCAAAAGTGAAAATAGCTTAATTAACTACATAGAAGAGTTTAAAAAAGTAAAATTTAGTAGCTTAAAAAATCTCTCATTTTCACTTTTTTCAAAACCAAATCATGATATTAGATTTGCTTGTAGTATCAAAGATTTAAATGATATTAAAGATTTGAAAGCAGAGCCAAAAACTATTCAAAAAGTTGAAAATATCGCTTTTATTTTCACAGGTCAAGGTTTTGAATACAAAAACATGGGCTTGGAACTGTATGAAAATTATAAAACTTTTAAATTAGCAATTGATGAATGCAGGGATATTTTAAACCATTTTGATATTGATTTAATAAATATTTTAAATAGCGATTTAGATACAAATTTAAAAGTTCAATTATCAACTTTTAGCTTTGGTTATGCCTTATATCAACTGATTTTATCAATTGGAATTACTCCAAATTTATTAATTGGACATAGTTTAGGTGAATATATTGCTCTTTGTGTATCGGAAGTTTTAAGCTTAAAAGATGCTTTAGCACTTGTTGTAAATAGAGCAAAATTGATAGATAGTTTAACTCAAATAGGAGAGATGAGAGCATTTTTAGCTCCACTAAATATTGTAGAAGATTTAATAAAAGAGTTTGATAAACTTGATATTGCGGTTATAAATGGAGATGAAAATATTGTTGTATCTGGTGATAAATTGCAAATGGTTGAAGCTGTTAATTTAGTAAAAGAGCAAAAAATTCACTCAATAAAATTAAATACAATGAATGCTTTTCACTCTAACTTTTTAGATGAAATATTGAAAGATTTTGAAATTTTTGCAAATAGCATAACTTATAAAAAACCAAAAATTAAGATTATTTCAAATTTAACTGCTTCTTTAAAAGATGAGTTTAACGGTATCTATTTAAAAAATCATTTAAGAAAAACGGTGTTATTTTCTAACTCTATAAAAGAAGCAAAAAACTTAAATATCGATATTTTTATAGAAATTGGCACATCAAATGGGCTTACAAATTTGATTAAAAATATAGGTGAAAATGCGATAAATTGTCTTAAAAAAGATAAAAGTGAAAAAGATGAGTTTATAAATTTTATTGCAAAAGCTTATGAAGTTGGATTTGATTTGAATTTAGAAATTTTGTATGAAAATGCAAAAAAAGTAACTTTGCCAAATTATGTTTTTGATAAAAAGCGATTTGAAATAAAAAGAGAAGTGATAAACAGTAATCAAATAGAGTTAAAAACATCTAATAGTTTGGAAGATTTAAAAAATATAGTTTCAAAACTTACAAATATTCAAGCAATAGATATAGACAAAAATATATTTGAACTTGGAATCAGCTCTATTTCATCAATTCAACTAAAAGATGAGATTAAAAAAAGGTTTAATATTGATATTGCTATTGCCAAAGTTTATAGAGAGCTAAATACAATATCAAAAATTGCACAATATATAAATCAAAATTTAACACCTATTTCAAATAGTCCAATAACTCCTTTTGAGTTTCCACAAACAGTAAATTCTAATACAAACGAACTCTTTAAAAAACAGATTGAAAGTATGGAAAATCTATTTAAATCGCAAATGGAGTTCTTAAAAAATCAAACTAATCAAATCGAAAGTAGTCTGAATTTAGATGCACCATATCAAAATAGATTAATTTTTTCTTCAAAAGATGAGTTGTTAAAAATTAAAAATTCATTAAGTGAAACACAAAAAGAGTTTATAGAAAATTTTATAAAAGAGTTTAATGACAAAACAAAATCATCAAAAGAGTTTTTCAAAATTAGCTCCAAAGATATGGCTGATTGGATAAATTCTATAAATTATGGCAAAAACTTTTTTATATTAAAAGAGTTGTTTTATATGATAGTTGCAAATAGTGCAAATGGAGCAAAATTTATTGATATTGATAACAACGAATATATCGATATTTCAATGGGTTATGGCTCTGTATTTTTTGGACATACTCCACAATTTTTAAAAGATGCAATTAGTGATGAGTTACAAAAAGGTTTTGTTTTGGCACCTCAAACACTTTTAGCACACAAAGCAACCCTATTAATAAAAGAGCTAACTGGAGTTCGGCGAGTTGCATTTTCAAATACAGGCACAGAAGCTGATATGATAGCAGTTAGAATTGCAAGAGCAAAAACTAAAAAGACAAAAATTGTAAAATTTAAAAATAGCTATCATGGGACATTTGATGGAGTTTTAGGATTTAGTGATAATGGTAAAACTTCACCTTTAGCACTTGGCACAACTTATGGAATGGTTGCTGATTTAATAGAGCTTGAATATGGAAATTTTGACTCAATTGAAAAAATCTTAGAGTTAAAAGATGAAATTGCAGGAGTTTTAGTTGAGCCAATTCAAAGTAGAACTCCATCATTAGTTCCTATTTTCTTTGTTAAAAAACTAAGAGAGATAACAGAGCAAAACAACATAGCACTTATTTTTGATGAAGTTATTACAGGGTTTAGAACAAATAATGGTGGAGCTCAAAAACTATTTGGTATAAAAGCTGATATTGTAGTGTATGGCAAAGTAATTGCTGGTGGAATGCCAATTGGGATTGTTGCTGGAAAAAGTGAATATTTAGACTATTTAGATGGTGGAGAGTTTAATTTTAATGATGAAAGTTATCCAAAAAATGAGATTACAATTTTTGGTGGAACATTTGTAAAACACCCTTTAGCACTTAGAGCAGTTATTGCTTCATTAGAAAAATTAAAAGAAGCAGATAATAACTTACAAAATATGGTAAATAAAAAGACAGAATATTTAGCTACAACTTTAAATAAATTTTTTGTATCTCAACATGTTCCTCTAAAAATCAACTACTTTAGCTCATTTTTTAGATTTGATTATTTAAAAGAAGAGCTTATAAATCAACCTCTTGAGCTTGAACTTTTCTTTTACAAACTGATAAATAAAGGTGTTTATGTTTGGGAGCGACGAATATGCTTTTTAAGTAGCTCTCATACAGATAGTGATATTGAAAAGATTATAAGTTCGATTAAAGAGACAATTTTTGAATTAAGAGCTGGTGGATTTTTTGAAGAGTTTATTAGAGATGAGTTTATAAAACTTCCATCAACTGAACTTCAAAAAAGGCTATTTATTTTAAGTAGTTTTGAAAATGCAAAAAATTTGTATGATATGCCATTTGCTTGGGAAATTTTTGGAAATTTAGATATTGAACAGTTAAGTTATGCGATTAAAAAAGTTATAAATAGACATGATGCTTTTAAGACATCTTTTGAAATTGAAGGGTTAGAAATTTATCAAAAAATTTCTAATTTTATAGATTTTGAAGTTGATTTTGTAGAGTTAAAAGATGGCTCTATTGATAATTTTGTCAATGAGTTTTTAAATCTTCAGTTTGATTTATCAAAAGCTCCACTTATAAAAGTTACGATTTTAAAAGTAGAAAACGAAAAACATATTCTATTTATAAAAGCTCATCACACTATTTTTGATGGATTGTCATTTGATATTTTTATAGAAGAGTTTATTAGAGCTTATCAAAATTTAGCACTTGATAGTAATGTTTTATCTTATGTAGAGTTTTCAAAAGAGTTTGAAAATTATAAACATTCACAAAAGTTTATTGAAGATAGAGCTTTTTGGAGTGGCAAAATTCAAACTCAAGAGCTTTTAAACTTCAATAAAAGCTATCCAAAAGTTAGAACAACTAATGGAAAATCTTTATATTTTGAAATTGATGAGGTTAAAAGTAATAATTTAAGGAAAATTTCAAAAGAGTTAAATATTAGTGAAAATGTGTTGTTACTATCTATTTTTTCACTATTTTTATCTAAATTTTGTGATACAAAAAGCTTTAATATAGGAATTCCTGTTACACTTCGAGGTAGTAAATTTGAAAAATGTGTGGGAATGTTTGCAAATACGATTGTTATTCCGTTTGATTATTCACAAAGTTTATCTATAAAAGAGATAAATTTAAATTTAAGCAAACTATTTTTTGAAATATTGGATTTTATAAATTATCCAATAGAAAGCTTAATTGAAGATTTGAAAGTTGCAAAAGATACATCAACTACACCACTTTTTAATGTTATGTATAACTATGAAAGCTCAAACATAAGAGAGTTTGGGCTGGATAATTTAACATTTAAAGATTTCAAACTTACCAAAAATAGCTCTGATTATGATTTATCATTTGATTTTTTAGATACCAAAAAAGAGATAGTTTGTGTTGTAGATTTTTATTGTGAAATATTTAGCGAAATTGAGATAGAAGAGTTGATAAATCACTTTTTAACTCTTCTAACAAAAATAGTTAGTAGCAATTTAGATACAAATATAAACTCTTTTGATTTATTAGATGAGATAGAGACAAAAACATTACTTGAAATTGGAACAAATAGTAAAGATTTAAATATAGATTTTATGATTTCAGAGATATTTGAACAAGTTGTTTTAAAATATCCAAACAAAACAGCTCTTATATTTGGTGATAAATTTATTAGTTATGATGAGTTAAATCAAAAATCAAACCAAATAGCAAACTTTTTACAAAAAAGTCAAAATATAAAAAGTGGTGATGTAGTAGCCGTTAGTATGGAAAAAAGCGATATGTTAATTGCAACTATTATAGGAGTTATGAAATTAAATGGTATATATTTGCCAATTGAGCCATCAACTCCAACTGATAGAATAGAGTTTATGTTAAAAGATGCAAATGCAAAAGTTATATTAACTGATAAAAAATTAATTAATCATGATGGATTAATCAATATACATGATATTTGTGAAGATAATATTTCAAATCCAATTCATGAACATAATTCTGATTTAGTTGCATATATAATTTATACTTCAGGAAGTAGTGGCACTCCAAAAGGTGTGGAAGTTACAAACAAATCTTTTATAAATATGATGATTTCTCAAAGAGATGTTACAAATATTTCATTAGATGATGTTGCTTTACAGTTTGCATCTATTTCATTTGATACTTCAATTATGGAAATATTTACAATTCTAACAACTGGTGCGACTTTGGTTGTTGCTTCAAAAGATGATTTATTAGAACATCAAAATTTTTATAATATTTTAGATAAATATAAAATTACAGTTGTTGATATTGCTCCATCATTTTTAGCTACATTAGATGAAGATAAATTATCAAATTTAAAAAAAATTATCTCTGGTGGAGAGTCTCCAAATAGAGATAAGGCAATATCTTTAGCTAAAAAGTTAGACTTTTTTAATATTTATGGACCAACGGAGTGCAGTGTATCGGCTACTTATCACAAAGTTTCTAATAATCAAAATTACAAAACTATTCCAATTGGAAAACCAAACTACAACACATCTTTATATATTCTCGATAGTGATTTAAATTTATTACCTTTTGGCTCTGTTGGAGAGCTTTATATTGGTGGAGATGGAGTTGCTAAGGGATATTTAAATAATCAAACTTTAACAAATCAAAAATTTATAAATCATCATAAATTTGGAAGAGTTTATCGAAGTGGCGATAAAGCGAAATGGAATGAATTTTGTGAGTTAGAGTTTTTTGGAAGAGTTGATTTTCAAGTGAAAGTTAGAGGTTTTAGAGTTGAGCTTGAAGAGATTGAAAATATAATCGAACAACATAAGCAAATTATAAAAGCTGTTGTGCTTTTGAGAGATGCTAATTTGGTTGCATATTATAAAAGTAGTGATAATTTAAATATTGAAACCGAACTATTTGAGTTTTTGAAATCAAAACTTCCAAACTATATGGTTCCTACATATTTTATAAAAGTTGATGAGTTTCCTTTGACAATCAATAAAAAGATTGATAAAAATGCCCTTTTAAATATTCAACCAGAAAAAAAAGAGATTTTAGAAACTTCGCTTAATAGTTATGAAAAAATATTGTTAGATAGTTTAAAAGATGTTTTAAAAAATGAGACAATTTCAATTTTTGATAACTACTTTTTGATTGGTGGAGATAGTATAAAAGCTATCTTATTATCAAATAATCTCTCAAAAAACCATAATTTAGAACTTCAAATCAAAGATATTTTTGCATATCCAAACTTAAAAGAGATGGCAAAAAAGTTAAAAATTAAAAGTTACACTATCTCAAAAGCTCCTATTATGGACTATTATCCTATTTCAAGTTCTCAAAAAAGATTGTTTGTTATTGAAGAGTTAAATGGTGGTAGAACTGTGTATCATATGAATGGTGCTTTAAAAATAGAAGCTCTTTTAGATGAAGAGATTTTCAAAAAAGCTCTTTTTGAAGTGTTAAATCGTCATGAAATTTTTAAAACAAGATTTGATTTTAGAAATGGTGAGATTGTTCAAATTATTGAAAATAGTATCAAGTTTGATGAAATTTTCAAAGTCATGAAAAGTAGTGAAAATTTAAAAGAGTATTTAGATTTTGAAGCTCAAAACCCATTTAATCTACTTCAAACACCACTAATTAGAGTGATTTTGATACAAAATTCAAATGAATCAATTTTATTTGTAAATATGCACCATATTATTAGTGATGGTAGAAGTGTAACAATATTTTTAGAAGAGTTAGAAGAGTGTTATTTAAGCCAAGATAAAGAGCCAAATTTAAAACCTTTAGAGTTTCAATATAAAGATTATGCCTATTTTGAGTCCCAAAATTTAAAAAATTTGACAAAAGAGAAAAATTATTGGCTTGAAAAATTAAGCAATATTGAAGAGTTAAATCTAAAAACAGATTTTCCAAGAGATGAAATTAGAAAATATTTAGGTGCAAAAGTTGATTTTGAAATAGATTTTGAGCTATCAGAAAGAATTATAAAGTTTGCAAAAGATAGTGAAATTACAACTTCTATATTTTTTCAAACTGTAATCAAGCTATTTTTGTATCTCAAAACTTATCAAAGAAATATTGTTTTAGGTGTGCCAAATGAAGGCAGACAAAATGAGTTTCTAAATCAAATAGGATTTTATCTTCAAATGTTGCCAATATTAGATACGATTGAAGAACATGAAACTATAAAAGAGTTTTTAAATAGAGTTAAAAATTCTACAATTGAAAGTTTTGAAAATAGTTTTTATCCATTTGATAAGATTGTTGAAGATTTAAATATAAAAACAGACAGAAGCAGACATCCGATTTTTGATGTGATGTTTATATTTCATAATAACACAAAAGCGATTAACTCATTTGCAAATTTTAAAGCAAGTGAGTATTTAAATGAGAACCAATTTGCAAGATTTGATTTAGATTTTGAAATAGTAGATAGTATGCCATTTTGTGGATTTATCGAATATGATGTTCGACTTTTCAAAAAAGAGAGTATTGAAAAATTTATAAAAGAGCTTACTTTAATTCTTGAATTTATAATAGAAAATCCACAAAAAACTATCTTAGATTTGAAAGAGATAGTAAAAGATAAGAGTGAAATCGAGCAAACAAATAGCTTTTTGGAGCAAATTAATAGTTTAGATGAGGATTTTTAATGTGTGGAATTGTTGGAGTTATTGACTTAAAAGCAAAAAGAGAGATTGATAAAAAAATTATCGAAGATATGGCTGATATGCTTATTCATAGAGGACCAGATGATTGTGGATATTACTTTGATAAAGGTGTTGCTTTTGGATTTAGAAGACTCTCAATTATTGATTTAAGTTGTGGAAATCAGCCACATTTCAATGAAACTAAAGATATTGTCTCTATTTGTAATGGTGAAATTTATAACTATAAAGAGTTAAAGAGTGGTTTAATAAATCGAGGGCATAAATTTAATGCAAATAGTGATGTTGAAGTTTTGGTGCATCTTTTTGAAGAAAATCCTTATGATTTTGTAAAAAATTTAAATGGACAATTTGCATTTGCAATTTATGATAAAAAAAATCAAGAGTTTATGTTATGTCGCGACCATGTTGGAATTGCTCCAATTTTTTATACTATCAGTGATGGATTTTTGATATTTGCTTCAGAGATAAAAGCGATTTTGAAATTTCCAAATATCAAAAAAGAGGTGAATTTAAATTCGCTTGACCAACTATTTACATTTCCAAGTATTGTAAGCCCAAATACAATGTTTAAAGATATTTATTCACTAAAAGCTGGACATTTTTTGAAAATCAAAAATGGCGAAATGAGAGAGTGCGAATATTGGGATTTGGATTATAGAAATACAAAAGATTTAAATTTAAGTGAAATTGAGTTACAAGAAGCAATTATCGAAAAGCTTAAAAAAGCTATTGATTTGAGACTTCAAGCAGATGTGCCTGTTGGATTTTATTTAAGTGGTGGCTTAGACTCTTCACTAATTGGCTCACTTATAAAAAAGCTTTCACCAAATTCAAAACGGGACTCTTTTTCAATTTTATTTAAAGATAGAGATATTGATGAGCGAAATTTTCAACGAATGATGTCTGAAAAACTAAACTCAACTCATCATGAGTATGAATTTGATATGCATGAAATTGCAAAAAGGCTTAAAAGTGCAATTTATTATGCAGAAACCCCTTTGAAAGAGAGTTATAACACCTGCTCACTTGCACTCTCAAAACTTGTAAATAGTAGCAATATCAAAGTTGTATTAACTGGTGAAGGCTCTGATGAACTGTTTGGTGGATATGTTGGGTATCGAATGGAAGGGCTTAGAGATGAAGATTTAGATAGCATTGAGGGAGCATTTGAAAAAGAGATAAGAAATAAAATATTTGGTGATGAAAACTTTTTTTATGAGAAAAACTATTATGAGTTCAAAGAGTTAAAAGATGATATTTATTCAAATGATTTAAGAGCAAAGCTATATGAATTTGATGCAACAACAAAAAAAATCATAGATACAACGAAATTAATCGGAATTGATAATATAAAAAAAAGGTCATATTGTGATTTTAAACTTCGAATAGCAGACCATTTATTAGCAGACCACGGTGATAGAGTTTCATATGCAAACTCAATAGAGGCAAGATACCCATTTTTGGATATTGAGTTTATAGAGTTTGTGAAAAATATAGATTCTAAATATCTAGTAAAAAATGGAGTTGAAAAGTATATTTTAAAAGAGGCTTCTAAAAAATATTTGCCACATGAAATAACATCAAGAGAAAAGTTTGCTTTTGTTGCTCCAAGTAGTCAATTTTTGCTTAAAGAAAATATTGAATGGATAAATGATATGTTGTCTTATGAAAAAATTAAAAGAGAAGGATTTTTTAATCCTGACATGATTGAGCGAATAAAAAAACACCATTTAAGTAGTAATAGTAAATTAAATCAAACATTTGAAACAGATTTTTTAATGGTTGTTTTAACATTTGAGATATTTTTGGAGCAGTTTTTAAATGCCAACAATTTATAGTTATGATGGTTTTAGATTTTTCTTTTATAGTAATGAGCATGAACCAATTCATATACATGTTGAAAAAGATAATGGTGTAATAAAAATTAATCTTGAAAATTTAGAAATTGCACAATCTATAAATTTTAAGAAAAAAGATATAAGAAGAGTTTTAGAAATAACTACTCAAAAACAAAAAGAGTTTATGGAGGCTTGGAATGAATATTTTAAAAAATAAAGTTACATCTATCAAATTTGAAAATGATTTTATGAAAATTACTATAAATGATATAAAAGTTATAAATGTGCCTTATAGTTATAGCGAAAAACTAAAATCTGCTTCTTTAGCTCAATTAAAAGATTATAGATTTATAGCAAATGGTGTTGGAATTCATTGGAATTCAATAGATGAAGATTTAAGTATAGAGCAGATAATAAAAGATTTTGTCATAAAAGAAGAACAAGTTTCAATTAATATTAAACTTCCAAAAAGAGTATTAAATGAAGTTGATAAAATAGCAAAAACAGAACATATAAGCCGTTCGCAAATTTTAAAAGAGGCTGTAAGTAAATATTTAAATATATAAAAAGGTAATTTATGAGTGATTTAAAATTAAAAAAAATAGCAGAGCTAAAGTTGGTTTTGAACTTAGATGAAAGAGAACATGAAGACCATGGAATTGCAGAGTTTGATGAGTCTGATAGATATATCAAAGGGACAAGTTATTCGCAAAATGCAGATTATATTTTGTTTGCAAAAGAGATAAATTATAGATACGATTTAAAAGGTAAGAGAGTTTTAGATGTTTGTTGTGGGCCTGGAGGATTAGCGATTGAACTTTGTAAATATGAGCCTTTAGCAGTTGTTGGAATGGATGGTTCAACTCACATGATAGAGTATGCAACTAATATATTTAAACATGAAAAATTATATTTTGAGTGTGCTGATGTTTTAACACTTGATTTGAGTTTAGAAAAATTTGATTTAATCGTTTGTCAAAATGCAGTTCATCACTTTGATGATGAGAGTTTAAAAACTTTCATGAATAGCTGTTTAGATAGTTTAAAACGAGGTGGAAAAATCTATTTTGCTGATTATCGAAGAGATTTGACAAACTTTGAAGCACTACTTTTGAGGCTTGAAGATACACACTCTTTGGTTTATGATGATTTGATAAATACTATTAAAGCTTCATTTAAAGTTGAAGAGTTAAAAAGATTTTTTGAAAGTTTTGATAGAGATATTGGTGTAGATATATTTTTACCAACTAAAGAGTTTGAATATTTGAAATCTTTAAGCGAATATGAAGATATTATAAAAAACGACCCACATCCGCACTATTTGGATTATGAATTATCGCTTCGAGCTGAAATTACATTAAATTAAGGACTTTTCATGACAGATAAAAAGGTTTTATACTCAATTTTAAATCAAACATCAGAGAATATTGCTATTGAAGATGAGAGTAGAAAAATTAGTTACAAAGAGCTTTTTGAATATAGCAATCTTTTAGCAGATGGGCTTATAAAAAGTGGTGTTAAAAATGGTGATGTTGTAGCAATTTTTATTCAAAACTCAATTGAGTATGTAATCTCTATTTTAGCTGTTATGAAAAGTGGGGCAATATTTTTACCAATTAATAACGATTTTCCAAAGAGTAGAATTTCGCAAATTATAAAACTTGCAAATCCAAAAGTTGCAATAAAATCTATTACAGATGATGTTGATTGTTGTGAAATAGTTTTTACTTTAAATAGCGATTTTTTATTTTTTTCAAATCAAAATATTAAAAGTGGTGATTGTTCAAATGAAATATTAGAGCTTAAAAATAGTGGTGAAGATGCTTGTTATATAATCTTTACATCTGGAAGCACAGGTGAGCCAAAAGGAATAGTTGGACGACATAAATCGCTTAGCCATTTTATTCATTGGGAAGTTGGTGAATTTAATATAAATAAAAATGATAGAGTAAGTTTTATTGCAAACTCGACATTTGATGTAAGTTTAAGAGATATTTTTGCTCCACTTTTAGCAGATGGAACATTAGTAATTCCAAACAAAGATACAAAACAAGAGCCAATTAAGTTTTTAAATTGGATAGAAGATAAAAAAATTACTATTATGCACTTAGTCCCATCACTCTTTAGACTACTTTTAAAAGAGTTGGAACATATTGGAGATGCTAAAAAAATAGAAACAGTTCGAGAATTTTTATTAGCTGGTGAAGCCATTTATGGGCGAGATATGATAAGATTTAAACATTTAACAAAAAAAGAAAATGGTATCACGAACCTTTATGGTCCATCTGAAACCACTTTGGCAAAACTATTTAATAAAAATGCGATAAATTTTGATTTACCAAACGACATAGTTCCTATTGGAAAACCTATAAATAATAGTGCTGTTTTGATACTGAAAAATAATCGACTTTGTGAAATTGGCGAAATTGGTGAAATTTATATAAAAACCCCATTTATCTCTTTGGGATATTTAAAAAACGAAACTTTAACAAATGAGGTTTTTATTCAAAATCCTTTAAATAGCGAAAAAGATACTATTTATAAAACAGGTGATTTAGGCTCATATTTAGAAGATAGAACCGTAAAATTTGTAGGCAGACTTGATAGACAGATAAAATTAAATGGAATTAGAGTTGAGTTATTAGAGATTGAAAAAGCAATTTTAGAAAACTCTAAAATTTCTGAAGTGTTAGTAAATGCTATAAAACATAACGATGAAGATAGAGTTATTTGCTACTACACAATAAAAGAGCCAATAGATAAAAAAGAGTTAATAGAGTTTTTAAAAGAGTCGTTGCCAAGCTATATGATACCTTCACTTTTCATTCCACTTGAAGCTTTTCCACTTAGTTTAAATGGAAAAATTGATAAAAAAGCTCTCCCAAAACCAAACTTTTTATTTATTGATGAGTCAAATTTTAAAGAAGCGACAAATGAGACTGAAAAAAAAGTGTTAAATATTTGGAAAAATATAATTGGAGTTGAGCGAATTAGCATTGATACGACATTTTTTGAAGCTGGTGGAAGTTCTTTAAGTGCTATAAAAGCATTATCTTTGATTTTTAAAGAGTTTGAAGTAAATATTACATTGGGTGATTTTTTTAAAAATGCAACAATAAAAGAGTTAGCAAATTTGATTTCTAATTCACAAAAATCTAAAAAACAAGAGATTAAAATATTAGAAAATAGAGAGTTTTATGAAAGCACTCAAACACAAAAGAGGTTTTGGCTTTTAGATAAGATTGATAAAAATAGAACAATTTATAATATTACAACAGCTTTCAGACTAAATGGTGAGATTGATTTAACTAAATTAGAAGAAGCTTTTTTAAAATTAATTAATCGTCATGAGATACTTAGAACAAAGTTTAAATTAATTCATGATGAGGTTGTGCAAATTGTTGAGACAAAGAGTGATTTTAAGCTTGAAATAGCAGAAGTTGAAAATTTAGATATTGATTTTTTAATCAAAGAGCAATCAATTAAAGAGTTTGATTTAAGCAAACCTACCCTACTTCGAGCAATAATTTATAATAAAACTATTTTAATAATTACAATGCACCATATAATTGCAGATATAACATCTATGGATATTATGGCAAAAGAGATAAGTGCATTTTATAATGGCGAAACTTTAGAGCCATTAAACTTTCAACATAAAGATTTTGCAAATAGTTATAACAAATTTTTAAGTGAAAGCCAAAAGATAAAAGATGATTTAAGCTATTGGTTAGATGAGTTAAAAGAGTTAAATGAGCCAATAAAGTTGCCAACAATTGATAATATAAGAGAAAAAAAGGCTACATTTGAAGGTAAAAGTTTAGATTTTGAGATTGAAAATAGCAGTTATGAAAAGATAAAAGAGTTTGCAAAAGCTCAAAATATCTCTATGTTTTCAACTCTTTTGGCTATGTTTTATGCTGTTATTAGATATGAGAGCAATTCGAGTGATTTTATAATCGGAACTCCTGTAATTGGTAGAGAAGAGTTTGAATTAGATAATCAGTTGGGATGTTTTATTAATATGTTGCCAATTAGATTTAAATCAACTCCTAATATGAGTTTTGAAACTTTGGCATACAATATAAATCAAAAAGTGTTAAATGGTATCAAACATCAATCATATCCATTTGATAAACTTGTAGATAAACTTGATTTACCACGAGATATAGATAGACATCCTCTGTTTGATTTGATGATTGTTTATAATCAAGAAAATAGAAGTTTTTTAAATCTAAATGGAGTTGAAATTGAGCCACTAAATATAAAATCAACGAGTTCTAAAGTTGATTTTACATTAGCTATTGAAGATGATACAAAATCGTTTAAATGTAAAATTGAGTATAAAAGCGAACTATTTAGCGAAAACATTATAAATAGAATAGCAAAACATATCAAAAATGGTTCAATTGAGTTTTTTGAAAAGAGTTATTTAAGCTTGAATGAGTTTGATTTGATAGATGATGAGAGCTTAAATATAATAGATGAGATGAATAATAATGTTTTAGATTATGCAAAAGATGAAACTATTGCAGATAAGTTTGAAAAAATTGTATTGCAAAATCCAAACAAAACGGCACTGATTTATAATGATTTAACTTTGAGTTTTAGTGAATTAAATCAAAAAGCAAACAATTTATCACGATATTTAAAAGAAAATTTTGAGATTATGCCAGATGATAAAATTGCTTTGATGGTTGATAGAAGTGAAGATTTGATAGTTGCAATATTTGCAATATTAAAATCAAATGGAGCTTATTTACCAATTGACCCAAGTTATCCAAATGAACGAATTGAGTATATTTTAAGTGATGCTTTGCCAAAAGTTATAATAAGTGAAACAAAATATTTAAATAAAATAGATAATCCAAATATAATCGATATTAAAAATTTTGATATTAAAAATTTTGATATTAAAAATTTTGATAATCCAAAACGAAATATAACTCCAAATTCGTTAGCTTATATAATTTATACATCAGGAAGTACAGGAAATCCAAAAGGTGTTATGGTAGAAAATCGTGGTGTAATTAATATGGTAAATCAAGCAAGAGCAATTATGCCAAAAGATACAATAAAACTTCAATTTGCATCTATTGCTTTTGATGCTTCAGCTTATGAGATACTTACAACTTTACTAAATGGTGAAACATTAGCCATAATTGATAAAGAAAAAATCAATGACCAAAAAGAGTTTGCTTCATATATAAATCAAAAACAAATCTCAATGATGACAACTTCAGCATCATTTTTATCAACACTAAATTTAGATTTAGTTCCAACTCTAAAAGTAATAGGAAGTGCAGGAGAAGCAATTAGTGTAGATGTAGCTATTAAAACAGCAAAAGATAGAGACTACTATAACCATTATGGACCAACTGAAACTACTGTTTGGGCAACAACTCACAAAGTAAATCCAAATAGAGTTTATAAAAGAGTTCCAATTGGAAAACCGATAATTAATGTCAAAGTTTATATATTAAATAGTGATTTACAACTTGTTCCAATTGGTGTGATTGGTGAAATTTGTATCGGTGGTGATGGAGTTGCAAGAGGATATTTAAATCAAGAAACACTAACGAGTGAAAAGTTTATAAATCATCCAAAGTTTGGGCGAATTTATCGAAGTGGTGATTTAGGATTTGTAAATGAGTTTGGAGAAATAGAGTTTCTTGGAAGAGTTGATAATCAAGTAAAAATTAGAGGTTTTAGAATTGAGCTTGGTGAAATTGAGACAAAATTAACAAAAATAGTTGAAATTAATCAAGCATTAGTTTTGGCAAAAGATGGTGAATTGATAGCTTATTATACGGTTAAAAAAGCTATTTCAAAAGAGAGAGTTAGAGAAGAGTTACAAAAACTTTTACCAGAGTTTATGATACCATCATACTTGATTGAGCTTGAATATTTCCCAACAAATGTTAGTGGAAAAATCGATAAAAAGACACTTCCAAATCCAAAAGAGCTAACTTCAAAAGAGATAGTTTTGCCAAAAAATGAGAAAGAAAAAGCACTACTTGAGTGCTGTTTAGCGATTTTGAAACTTAAAGAAATTTCAATGAAAGATAACTACTTCTTAATAGGTGGAGATAGTATAAAAGCAATTCAAATAATTTCACTTTTATCAAAAAACTACTCACTAAATTTAGAAGTAAAAGATATATTTTCATATCCTATTTTAGAAGAACTTGCAGGTTGTATTACAAGTGAAGTTTTGAGCTTTTCGCAAGATGAGATTAATGGTGAAATTGGAATGCTTCCAATTGAGATGTGGTTTTTTGAAACTTTCAAAGGTGATATAAACCATTTCAATCAATCACTAATTTTAGAAATAGATAATTTAGATGTTATGACATTCAAAAAATCATTTAAAGAGTTGGCTTTTAAACATGATAATTTAAGAGCAAGATATATAAAAGATGAGAATGGTTATAAAAAAGTTATATTAAGTAAAGATGAGTTGGTTGTGGATTTTTCTTTGATTGATTTTAGAGATTTATTAAAAGATGAAGCGATAAAAAGAGTATCTCAAATTAGTCATGGACTTCAAAAATTTGATATTTCAAACTCAATGCTTTTAAAATGTGTAATATTTCAAACAAAAGATTTATACTATATTTTTATTGCTGCTCACCATTTAGCAATTGATGGAGTTTCTTGGAGAATATTTTTAGATGAACTATTTAAACTATATCTTGGTGGAGAAATTGCTCCAAAAACTACAAATGCAAAAGATTATGCAGTTGCACTACGAGATTATGCAAACTCTAAAGAGTGTTTGAAAACGGTTGATTTTTGGGCAAATGAGATGAATAAAAATCAAAATAGTGAAGTTTCAAAAATTACAAAACCTATTTCAAATCATAAAAATAGTCCAATATTTAGTTTTGAATTATCAAATCATGAAACAAATTTACTTACAAAATCAATTCATGAAAGTTACAACACAAATGTAGATGAGATTTTAATATTTGCTTTAATTAGAGCTTTTTATAAACTGTTTGAAACAAAAGATGATTTATTTGAAATGTTTTTAACTATTGAAAAACATGGAAGAGATGATTTGATTAAAAATGTGAGTTTGCATACAACTATTGGTTGGATTACAACATTTTTTCATAAACATTTAAGTCTGAATTTAAATCGTGATTTAGGATACCAAATAAAAAGTATAAAAGATGAACTTAGAGCTGTGCCAAATGGTGGATTTGATTTTTTACCATTGAAATATTTATGCGAAAATGAAGCAAAAAATAGAGTTGATTTTAGTAAAAATCCTATCGTGATATTTAACTATCTTGGTGAATTTGATGATAGTGAGAGCGATTTCAAACTATCTTTAGTTGATTATGGTAAAAATATTGATGAAGAAGCTATTTTATTTTATCCAATTGAGATAAATTCATATATTCAAAATGGGATTTTTGGTTGCACTATTTTAGTTTCTCGTGAGTATGTAGAGATATTTAAAAATTTAAACTCTATTTACAAAGAAGAGATTATCAATACAATTAACCACTGTTTGGGTAAAGAGACGAACGAAATTAGTGTTGGTGATATTGATTATGATGGGTTTAACATTGATGAACTTGATAATCTTTTAGGGAATTTATCATGAACAAACAAAATGTAAAAAATATTTACAATCTTTCAAATATTCAAGAAGGAATGTTATTTCACTCATCATTTGATAAAAATCAAGCTCCATATACCCATCAAGAGTGGTATAAAATAGAAGATAGTATCGATATTGAAGCTTTTAAAAAAGGTTGGCAAAAGGTAGTTGATAGACATGATGCTTTACGAACTATTTTTATTTCAGAAAATGTAAAAGAGCCAATTGCTGTTGTTTTGAAAGAGAGAAGTGTTGATTTTGAATTTTTAGATTTATCAAATTTAAGTTTAAGTGAAATTGAAAAAAAGTTTGATGAGATAATTTTAGATGATAGAGTCAAAGGGTTTGATTTCAAATCTTCACTTTTGAGATTTAAACTGCTAAAAGCGAATGAAAACTTATATTTTTTACTATTTTCATTTCATCACATTATAATTGATGGTTGGTGTATGGGAATTATGTTTGATGAATTTTTGAAAAGTTATGAAGCAAAAAAAGTTCAAAAAGAGCCAGAACTTCCAACAGCTCCACAATTTGTAGAGTATATTCGATGGTTTAAAAAACAAGATTTAAACTCTTCAATCGAATTTTATAAAACCAATTTAAAAGATATAAAAAAGAGGTCTATTATAGCAGAGTCTAAACATAGCTTTGAAGAAAAAGAGACTATTTTTGAGATAGATAGTCAAACTTTTATAAAATGTGATGAGTTTTGCAAACAAAATAGTTTTACAAAAAGTGATTTTTTTCAAGCTATAAATCTTTTAGCTTTGGCAAATCTTTATAACAATTTAGATGTTAGTTTTGGTTTGGTTGTCTCTGGAAGACCTGCTGAAATTAAAAATGTGGATAAAATTGTTGGGATTTTTATTCAAATGATACCTTTTAGACTGAATTTAAATATCAATAGCCAATTTATTGAGTTGATTAAATCTGTAAATCTATTTAATATAGAGTCAAAACCACATCATCATATAAGTTTTTCAGATGTTAAAAGCTCTTTAGGAGTTGATGGAGAGCTATTTGATTCTATTTTTGTATATGAGAACTTTCCAACTGTTGAAGATAGTAGTTTTAACATCAAAAGAGTTGGTGCTTGGGAGTTTAATAACTACAATTTAACAACTCAAATAAGCGAACATGATGAAAAGATTTTTATAAGAGCAATTTATAACTCATTAAATATTCAAAATTACAAAATAGAAAACTATAAAAAAGATTTTATAAACTTTACAAATTTAGTTTTAAACAGTCCAGAAATTTCTATAAATGAGCTTGTAAAATATAAAAAAGTAGATAATTACATAACTTCAACTTTTACAACTAATCCACTTGAAGATATTTTAAATTTTAGTTTGAGTGAATTTAAAATTATCTCAAATACAACTTATGGAGATTATAATCAACTACTTTTAGAGTTGAATAACCCACAAAGTAAGCTTTTTGAAAATAGAGATTTTAATGTAATCTTATTTAGATTTGTGGATTTAATTCGTGGATTTGCTGGTGAAAAAGAGGAGTTTTTAAATGAGCAGTTTGAAATATTAATCTCTAAACTTCCAAATATAAAAAGCAAAACTATCTTTGTTTTAGCTCCATATTTGGTAGATGAAAGTTTAAAAAATCTCACAAAAGAGTTAAATGAAAAATTAATAAAATTTTTAGAAACTTTGCCAAATTTCATAATATTAAACACAATAGAGCATTTCAAACTCTACTCACTTGGAGATATATTTGATTATGAGTTGGATTTTAAAGCACATATTCCATATATTGAAGAGTTTTATAGCTATTTAGCTCTTCAAATTACAAGAAAAATTAGCAATGTAATGTTTGAGCCATATAAAGTTATTTCAGTTGATTGTGATAACACTTTATGGGAAGGTGTTGTTGGTGAAGATGGAGTTAATGGAGTAAAATTAAAACCAAAACATATAGCTTTGCAAAACTTTTTAATTGGCAAACAGCAAGAAGGATTTTTGATAACTTTGGTTAGCAAAAATAATTTAAATGATGTGTTGGAAGTTTTTAACAGTCGTTCTGATATGGTTTTGAAATTGGAGCATATTGTTGAATTTAAAATTAATTGGCAATCAAAATCACAAAATTTAATAGAGTTAGCAAAATCTTTAAATTTGGGATTAAATAGTTTTATTTTTATTGATGATAATGAGACAGAAATTTTAGAAGTTATGCAAAATGCGACTGAAGTTTTTGCACTTCATTTATCAAAAGAGTTGGAAAATATCGATTTGTTTTTAGACTCTTTATGGATTTTGGATAAGCTAAAAGTTACAAAAGAGGATTTAGAACGAACAAAAATGTATGTAGCTGAAAAGAGTAGAAGCGAAGTGCAAAAAAGTTCAAAAACTCTATTTGAATTTTTAGAAACTCTTAATTTAGAGTTATATTTTTATAAGCCAACAATAAGCGATATTCCACGAATTTCTCAATTAACATTTAGAACAAATCAGTTTAACTCAACAACAATTAGAAGAGATGAAGAGGAGTGCAAACGGCTACTTTTAAGTGAAGATTATGATATTTATTGTGTGAGTTTGGCTGATAAGTATGGAGATTATGGACTTAGTGGAGTTTTGTTTGTAAAAAAAGATGAAAAAACAGTTATTATTGATAACTATATTTTGAGTTGTAGAATTTTGGGAAAAGGTGTTGAAAAGAGTATATTAGCAACACTTTCAGAGCTATATAATAGCAAAACTATCAAAATGCCATTTATCAAAAGTGCTAAAAATGCTCCATTTTTTGAGTTTGCAAAAGGTTTAAATTTAAGTGAAACTATTGAAGATGAAAAAATTATATTTGAAATAGATAAAAATTTAACGATTGATAACTATATAAAAATATTTAACTATCCAAAACCAACAATAAATATGGAGTTTAAAAGAGTTGAAAAAGCCCAAACTATAATATCAAATAGCACAATATTTGAATATCAAAATAGATTAATTGGCTCTAATTTAAACTATAAAACTCTAATTTTTTCAAATATTTTGAATTTGATAGAAAAATTTAAAGAGTTGGAGATAAAAATATCAAATTCTCCAAAAGATGCTACAAAACCAACAAATGAGATTGAGTTAAAAATTTCTAAAATTTTTGAAATGGTTTTAAATTTACAAAATATTGGAATTTTTGCAAACTTCTTTGAATTAGGTGGGCATAGTCTTAAGGCTTTACGACTAATTTCACTAATTAATAAAGAGTTTAATTCAAATTTAAGTATAAAAGATATTTTTGTGCAAAAAAATATTCATAATTTATCAAAACTAGTAACTCTAAATAATCAGTTTATACCAATTATAAAGAGTCCAAAAAGTGATAAATATATTGCTTCAAATGTCCAAACAAGGCTTTTTACAATTTGGAATTTAAATAAAAATTCAACTGCATATAATATGCCAATGGCTTTTGAAATTACTGGTTTATTTAATATTGAAAAGTTTAAAAGTGCAATTTTAAAAGTTGTAAATCAAAATGAGATTTTAAGAACAAACTTTATTATTGAAAATGGTGTTGTGTATCAAATTATAAGAGATGAGTTGAGAGATTTTTTTGAAATTTTGGAGTTTAATTCACTAAATGAGCTTCATGAAAATTTAGAAATCGTAGCAAAAACTATTTTTGATTTAGAAAATTCACCTCTTTTTAGAGTCTATATTTATAAATTTGAAGATAAAAAAGTGCTACTTTTTAACTTTCATCACATAATTTTTGATGGAATATCTATCTCAAATTTTGCAAAAAAATTAAAAGATGCTTATTTAGATAAAGATACAAAAGATGAGTTTGAATACAAAGATTTCTCACTTTGGCAACACTCTATTTTTGCAAGTGAAAAATTTAAAGAGGCTGAAAATTATTGGATTGAAAAACTTAAAAATTTAAATACTCAAATAGAGTTACCAACTGATAAACAAAGAGGTGAAGTTTTTGATTTTGTTGGAAAAAGAGTAAATTTTGAACTTAAAAATCATAGTAAAATGGTTGAATTAATCTCTTCAAATTTTGAAATCTCAAAATTCGCACTCTTAGTTGCTATTATAAAAGTTTTAATTTTTAAATTAAGCGAACAAAAAGATATAGTTGTTGCAACTGCAAGTAGTGGAAGAGTTATTGAAGAGTTGAACTCTCAAATAGGCTGTTTTGTAAATACTATTTTGCTTAGAGATATTATAAAAGAAGAGAAAAGCTTTTTAGAATTTGCAAAGAGTTGTAGTGAGACAATTTATGAAGCATTGCAAAATGAGATTTATCCGTTTGAAAAAGTTGTAGCAATGGATAGCAAAAAATCGCCAAGCAGAAATGGTGGATACGATGTCTCTATCTCATATTTGAAACACTCAAACAAAGATGAAGATTTTGGAGATTTTAGCTTAAGCTCAATAGATATGCAGGAAAATATTGCACAATGTGATTTGGCTTTTGAGTTTTTTGAAGATGATGAAGGAGTTAATTATAATATTAGATATGCAAGTTCGTTATTTGAAGAGAGTAAAATTTTAGCCTTTCATGATATGTTTATTAAAATTTTGCAAACCATAAATTCACATAAAAATATAAAAATTGAAGATATTAAACTTGTAGAAACAAAAGAGAAAAGTTTTAATTTTGATATTAAAAATTGCTTAAATAACCTAAATTCCGATTTTAAGCTATTTAATTATGCAAAAAATGAAGAGTTTAATATCTCATCTTTAGCAAAAAAAGCACATGGTGTTATTAAAAATTTAGATAAAGAAGCGATAGTTGCACTATTTTTTGATAGAGATGAGTATATGGTGGCTTCACTTTTTGCAACTATTAGTAATTCGCTATGCTATTTGCCAATAGAGAGTCAAACTCCAATTGAGAGAGTTAAATATATTTTAGATAGTGCAAATCCAAAAATTGTTCTTTCAAACTCTAAAAATAGTGAAACTTTAAAAGCTTTAAATGTTGAATTTATCAATTTAGATGAAGTTTTGGAGATAGAAATCAGACAAAAAGAGATTGATTTTAATTCACTTGCATATTTGATTTTTACTTCAGGCACAACAGGCAATCCAAAAGGTGTAGAAATTGAGTATAAAAGTTTAATAAATCTTCTAAATTGGTATATAGATGAGTATAAAATAACTAAAAATGATGTGATACTGCTCATGATACCTACGATGTTTGATGCTTCGATTAAAAATATTATTAGCTCATTTTTAACAGGTGCAAAACTTGTAATTTATAACAAACCATTTAATCCAATAGAGTTGGCAGAATTGATTGAGAGCCAAAAAGTAACTATAATAAATTGTGTGCCAAGTGCATTTAAAATGGTTTTAGATGTTACAAAAAGTGATAATTATAAAAAATTGCAATCAATTAGAGAACTCTCTTTGGGTGGAGAAATTTTAGAAGTGGATTATTTTAGAGAGTTTATAAATTGCTCCAATGTAAGGCTTACAAATATTTATGGTCCAACAGAATGTAGTGATATTAGCACAATTTTTGAAGTGGATTTAAATCAAGATTACAAAGTTTTACCTATTGGAAAATCTATTCCAAATACAGCTATTCATATAGTAAATTCAAAATTGGAAGAGTTGCCAAATGGTTTTATTGGTGAGATTTTAATTTCTGGAGTTGGTGTTGGTAGAGGTTATATAAATTTTGATAGTGGTAGTTTTATAAATCATTCTACTTTTGGGAGATGTTATAAAAGTGGAGATTTTGGAAAAGTAGCTATTGATGAAAATATAATCTGTTATGGAAGACGAGATAATCAGATAAAAATTCAAGGAAATAGAGTTGAGTTAGATGAGATAAAAAAATCGCTTCCAAAAGAGTTTATAAAAGATAGTGCAATTACATTTAAAGATGGTTCAATTTATCTATTTTTTGTATCAAATCAAAATATTTCAATAGAATTTTTAAAAAGTTATCTATCATTGAAACTTCCAAACTATATGACACCATCAAATATTATTCAAGTTGAACATATTTTAATAGATAATAATGGAAAAATTGATTTTAAAAATATGATAAAAGATGTTTTAGTTGATACAAAAGTAAAAGAGTTTGAAAATCAAGATTTGTTAAATATTTTTAAATCTGTTTTAGAAGTTGATAATTTAAATATTTATGATAACTTTTTTGAATTTGGTGGAAACTCTATAAAAGCTATTGCTTTAATAAATAGATTAAAAAATGAGTTAAATATCAATATAAATGGGAGTGATATATTTTTATATCCAACTGTTGAAACTCTATCTAAATCAATTTTAGATATAGAAAATTTGATTTATAAAAAAATAGATAATAAATCAAAAAAATTGACTATATTTTTCCCTTCACTTTTGGGTATGTTTAGTTGGGATAGCGAATATTTGGAACTTTGCAACAAGTTAGGTGATGTTAGTGATTATCTATTTTTTAGGTATTTGAGTGATTTTAATCAATATAAAATTGTAATTGATGAGCTTAAAAATAGATATGATGAAATTTATCTTTGTGGTTTTTCAAGTGGTGGTTTAATAGCTTTTGATGTTGCAAAAATGGCAAGTTTGAAACAACTTATACTAATAGATACTATTTATAAAAATGAGAATATTAGCGAACATGAAAAATTAGAATTTTATGACTATTTAAAAGAGTTAAATGTTGAATTTTCAAAAGATAATTTACTTTTAATAGATAGTTATATAAATTTTATAAACTTATTTAAAGAAAATATATCTAAGCTAGATTTAAATATTAAATATATTAGCTCAAATCAAAATATTTATAATAATTTATTTGAAAAATACTCAAACTTGATGGAGTTAAGATATGGAAGTGGAGAACATTTTGATATGCTAAAAAGTGAAAATTTAGATTTAAATGTTATAATATTAAAGAGTTATCTTAGTTAATTATTTTAAGAAGGAGAAGTTTTATGAGTTTTAAAAATATTTCAATAGTTGTAGCCTCATCTCTATCAATTATGTTTATTGGATGTAGTGGAGATAGTGATACAAGTATAAAAAATCCCGTTCAAGTAGTTGAGAGTTCTAATAGTGAGACTTTTAAATATATCGATGCAAAAGCTGTTTTGGTTGATAATATTGATATAGAAGTTGAGAAAGAAAAACTTTTAACAAGAACAATTCAAAAAGCATGTGATGATTTTGATTTACCATCAATTCAAGTAGTCATTAAATCAAAAGATAAATTATATGTTTCAAATGCTGGTGTGGTAAATTTAATAACAAATGAGTCACTGACAAATAGTCATAAGTTTAAAGGTGCAAGTATTACAAAAACTTTTACAGCGACACTGATTTTGAGACTATATGAAATGGGATTATTAAATCTTGATGATAAAGTTTTAAAATATAAAGATGAGCTTAAAATTGTTGAGTTTTTGACTCAAGCAAGTGAAGGTAAGCCAAATAGTGAAGAGCTGGTTGAAAACTATCTTAAGAAGTTTGAAAATGTAACTATTAAGGATTTATTAAATCACACTGCAGGAATGGCACACTACACAACAAATGAAGATATTGGCAATGGAATGTTTATAAATCCAGAAAAAGTTTATACTAAAGATGAACTATTTAAATATGTTTTTATTACAGAAATTGAAAATGAGCTTCATGGTATTGGTAGTTGGCACTATTCTAATAATGGATATGTGATGTTAGCAAGAATTGCAGAAATTGTAACTGGTAAAGAGTATAGTGATTTAATGGAAGAAATGATTGTTGCTCCTCTTAATTTAGAAAATACAACTTTTCCAAAAGCAGGAGAAACAAAAAATATTACAAATTTAGCTAGAGGTTATTATGATTTGACAGTTCTTGGCGAAGATGCAAAAATGATTGATATTAAATATAAAGTTCCAAATACAAACTATATGGATACAACATTACTTGATTTATCAGCTGCATTTGGAAACGGAGATGTTGTATCAAATGCGATAGATTTAGCTAAATGGTTTGATGCAAGAGTTAGAGGAGACTTTTTACTTCCAGATACAAAAAATTTATCTTTAAGTTTAAATTATATAGGTGATTATCGACCAGGTTGGAAATATGGAATGGGTTGGTATGAAATTTATGATGGATATATTACTCATAGAGGACAAATTAATGGATATGAGTGTGGAGTCCAATATAATTTAAAGGATGATACAATATTTGCAATGTGTACTAATAAAACTATGAGTAGTGGTTCTGTTTTAGATTTTACAGTATTTCCTATGATTAATTCTGCATATTATGGAACTGCTCCACTGCTTACAAGGTCTTTATTAATTGGAAATGGTAAATATATACCATTAACTGAATATTAAAAAATAGGAGAAATATTATGAAAATAGTTAATACAATACTTATATCATCAATTATGGCTTCATCACTTTTAGCAAATGCAACAATTGATGAAAATTATATAAAAAACTCTTATCCTGAAGTTTATAATAAAATAAAAGAGGAAGGTAAAAAAGAGTTAAGTGATGAGTTAAAAAAACAAGACATTGAAAAAGCTTATAAGAGTGAGCAGTGGTGGCTTGCTACATCATTTATATATCCAAATCAAGAAGAGTATAGATTTCATGCTGAAGGTGGTATTGCTTATGCAACTCTAAGAGGAAATGATGATGGATATGCTCTAAAAATAAATAGTTTATTAGTTGGAAGAAAAGATAGATTTACATTAGCATTTACTGGTTCTACTGATATTAGAGATACAGTTTCAACTGATGGAATGGTTATAGATAGAAATGTTATTTCTACAAACACTTTTTTACAATATGATTTGGCTACAAATTATTATGGTGAGATTGGAAATATTTGGGAACAAGATAACTTAATGATGATTGATAATAGATATATAAATTATGGTGGTTTAGGATTTGTATATCCAAGTGAAACTGGTGAGCATATTGTCAAAATATTTGGAGCAGTTGGTTATCAAACTGAAGAGTATTTACCACTTGTAAAAGATGGTTTAGGATTTGATGAGAGAAGTTTATATACATCTTATGTTAATTTGACACATTTATGGAATATAAATGAACAGTTTATATTAACAACAGATATAAAAGCATTTTATGAACTCGAAAAAAGTATGGAATATGAAAAAATTGTAGCAGATACTCTATATTTAGAAAAGGGTGAAGAGAATAGATATAGATATGATTTAACTTTATCATTAGAATATATGGTATCTCAAAATGTTTCACTTGTGCCAACATATATTTATAGTTATGATTCAGCACCTTGGCCTGGTTCTGTTAATAGTGATAGAGTATTTTTCACTAATTTAAAATTTAAATATTAAAATATTATTATGCTTGATAGTAGTTTTATAAAATTTATTAAAATAGATTCAAAACCTATTAGATACAAAGTCATAACTTCAGCAATACTTTCGGGTGTTGCTGGTTGGTTAGTAACATATATTCTTACAGAAGCTTCACAAGATTATCCAAACAATACATTACCATACTTTTTATCATTTTTTTTGTCTATATTTACAGTTTATATTACAAGGGCTTATGCTCTCAAACAGACTGGAAAAAATGTAATAAATAAGTTAAATCAAACAAGTAATAGATTAATAGATAAGATTGGTAAATCAGATTTTGCTGAATATGAGAAAATAGAACAAGAAAAAGTATTAGTTATTTTATCGAAGAGTTCATCTATAATAATAGAAGGTGCAAGACATTTTACAAATCTTATTTCTGCTGGATTTATGTTACTTTTTTCATTTTTATATTTAGGTTATCTCTCTCAAACTGCTCTACTTGTTGCAATAGTTTTAATAATTATAGGAGTTGCTTTATACTCATATAATCAAGTTGAACTAAATGATGTATTACATGATGAAATAAATACAAATTATAAATTTGTAGATTTATTAGAAAAACTTACAAAAGGTTTTAAAGAGTGTAAAATAAATTCTAAAAAAAGAGAGCATGTATATAAAGACCTTTTTGATACATTAGATGGAATGCAATCCAAAAGATTATCAGCTTACCATAGTGAAACTGATAATATGGTTTTTGCCCAAATGTTTTTTTATGTATTAATTGGAACTATGATATTTATTGTACCTGTATTTGAAAAGACAAAAGTGGAAGTAATTGTAGCTTTAGTTCCATTGCTACTTTTTATATTAGGACCATTGGGTTCAGTTGTAGAAGATGTTCCAATGATTATGAGAGCAAATTTAGATTTAGAAAAAGTTTTAGCATTTGAAGAGCATTTAGATAGTATTCAAGATAAGAGCGAAGATACTCAAAATAAAATAAAATTAAAAAATGACTTTCAAACAATACATTTAAAAGATATTCTTTTTAGTTATAAAGATAAACATAGTGAAAAAACATTTTCGATTGGCGAACTTAATTTAGATATAAGTCGTGGTGAAATAGTTTTTATTACAGGTGGTAATGGAAGTGGAAAAACAACTTTATCAAAAGTATTAACTGGACTTTACTATCCTCACAAAGGTTATATTTCTATTAATGATGAGATAATTTCTATTGATAAATATCAAGATTATCGAAATATGTTCTCTACCATATTTACAGATTTTTATCTATTCAAAAAAATTTATGGAGTAGATAATTTAGAAGATAGTAATATAGATAAACTATTGATTGAATATGGTTTAGCTGATAAAACAAATTTTATAAATGGTGAATTTACAAATATTGATTTATCAACTGGTCAAAAAAAGAGATTGGCACTTATTAATGCTCTACTTGAAGATAAAAAAATTATGCTTTTAGATGAATTAGCCGCTGACCAAGACCCAGAATTTAGAGAATATTTTTATAATCAAATATTAAATGAGTTAAAATCACTAAATAAAATATTAATTGTCATAAGTCATGATGATAGATATTTTTATAGAGCTGATAAGTTAATTCAAATGGAGTATGGCAAGATTGTAAATATAAGGGAAAATAATGTTAAAGAGTAATAAAAAAGAGAGTTTTTTCAAGCAATCAAAAGAAAAAATGGAGGATTTAGCAGTCCATATATCAATCCTCTTTTTTACAATTGCTGTATTAATACTTGTATTTTGGAGTAGTGTTGTCATTACTATACAATCTGGTGAAGGTGGAGTATTATATAAAAGATTTTTTGGTGGAACAGTTTTAGATAAAGTGTATGGTGAAGGATTACATCTAATATTTCCTTGGGATACTATGACAATTTATAATGTTAGAGTTCAACAAAAAAAGCATGAAGTTGAAGTTTTGGCAAAAGGTGGTTTAAGAGTTCATATAGATTTATCAATGAGATATAAACCAGATTATGATGTTTTAGCTGTTTTACATGCGAGTGTTGGACCTGATTATATAGATAAAATTGTTATTCCAGAAATAGAAGCAACAATGAGAGCAGCAGTTGGACAATTTACACCAGAAGAGCTATACTCATCTAAACAAGCTGAAATGCAAGAGATTGTAAATGAAGCAATTGAGCGAACAAATAGAAAATATATCGTTGTAGATGATGTCATGATTACAAAAATTGTTTTGCCAGAACAAATTCAAGATGCAATTCAAGATAAATTAACACTCGAACAACAAGCACAAGCAAAAATATATGAGATACAAAAGCAAGAATTAGAAGCAAAAAGAATGCAAATAGAAGCTGAAGCTATAAAACTTTATCACACAACAATTAGTAGCTCTTTGACCAAAGAGGTGTTAAAGTTTAAAGGTATTCAAGCAACAGAAGAGATTTCAAAATCACAAAACTCAAAAGTTGTAATAATGGGTTCAGGTGAAAATCAACTACCTGTAATTTTAAATACAGAGAGTAAGTAATGAATGTTTATAAAATTACTGCTGTTTTAATCTTTATCTTTGTTTCATATCTTGTTATTTATAGTCAGAGTAGTATAGATAAAAAAACAGAAAGAAGTCAATATATAAAAACTAAAGAAAAAGATATAAAAGTAGCTGTGGTTTGGCAAAGCGATTATAAAGCTGGTTTCTTAAAAGGTATTGAGTTAGCTCAAAAAGAGATAAATAGTAAAGGTGGGATTTTAGACAAAAAATTGGAGATTCTATTTTATGAAGAAGATGATGAAAAAAGTAGTGAATTATCTAAAAAAATTGCAAATAATTTAGGTATTTGTGCAGTAATTGGTTATAGTTCATCTACAAATGCTCTTCCAGCAGCTGTAACTTATGAAACAAATGGAATGCTATTTTTAGCAAGTGGAGCTACAACTCCTATGCTAACAAGTAAAAATTTTCAGTTTGTATTTAGAAATATCAATAATGATGCAGATAGTGCAAAAGCTTTAGCAGACTTAACTCAAAAATTAGGATATAAAAGAGTATTTATTATTAGTGTTAGAACACCTTATGGAACAGCTTTATCTAATTATTATAAAGAGAGAGTTTTAAAAAATGGCTTGAAAGTTGTCGGGCAAAAATCGTATAATACTTGGGACAGTGATTTGAAACCTATGATTGCTTCAATCAAGGAAGATAAATTTGATGTTATATTTTTAGCTGGTTCTGGTGTAAAAGCTGGTGAAGTCATAAAACAAGCAAGAACAATGTGGATAAAAGAGCCTATTATTGGTGGAGATGGTTTGAATAATCCAAATATTCCAAAAATTGCTGGAAGTGATGCTAATGGATTAATTACATTTGGATTTTTTGACCCAGAAATTGAAAATGAGTCCGTAAAAAGTTTTAGTGAAAAATTTTATGCAGAATACAAAGAAGAGCCTGATGATTGGGCTGTTCAAGGTTATGATGCTTTGATGACTCTTAAAGATACAATTATTAGGTCAAAGTCAAATGACCCATCACTTTTAGCATCAACACTTAAATACTCTGGAGAGTTTAATAATCCTGCTGGACCATATACTTTTAATGATAAAGGGGATATAACAAGTCTTAATATTGTATTTAAAGTATTACAAGATGGTATATATAAAAAACTGGAGGTAGAAAAATGATATTAGCTATATTAGTATATGTTGCATTAGCAATTATGATTGGTTTTTTTGGCAGAAATAGAAAATTTGGTTATTGGGGATATTTCTTTTGTTCTCTTTTATTAACTCCAATTATTGGGCTTTTGGTTTTGATTGCTTCGTATCCAACAAAATATAAAACAGAAAGAGTATATGATTGTCCTGAAGAGTTTTGTAAATAGTTTAAACTATGAATAACAAACTTTTTATATTTCCACATGCTGGTGGTTTTGCTCATCAATATTTAACTATAAAAAGAGATATTGAGAGTAGTGGTATTATTAGTGTTGATATTTTAGAGTTATCTGGTAGAGGCAACAGAGAGCCTCTATTTGATAATATATATGATGTTGTAGATTATCTTTATATTAATAACTTAAATGAGTTCAAAAGATTTTCAAATATAAATTTTTTAGGGCATAGTTTAGGTGGCATAATAGCTTATTTACTTGCATTAAAGATAGATAAAGAACTATCAAAAAGTGTAAAAAATTTATTTATTAGCTCAATAAATCCTCCACATCAAAAAAGAGAAAGTATAGCAACATTTTCAAAAGATAAATTGATAGATAAAATGGTAAATTATGGATTAATGAGTAAAACTGTTTTAGAAAATAGAGAATTTTTTGATTTTCTTGAACCAATTTTAAGAGCCGATTTTGCGATATTAGATAGTGTAAATTTTGAAAAAATAGTAATAAAAGATTTTAAATGTTCTATTTTTTATGGTGATAGTGATGCCAATATAGATTTAAATTTACTAAAAGAGTGGCAAAACTATTTTAAAATAGTGGAGTTTTATAAATTTTCTGGAGGACATTTTTATCTATTTGATAACTCTAATAAACTATCTGAATTAATAATTAATAAATGTGTTTGAGTTTGATACTATAATATTTAATAATATAACTCTCTATCTACATCAATATAACTCTTTAGATTTAAATTATTTAAATAGTGAATACTTAAAAAATTTAAAATATATAAAAAATATAAGCTTAGTAAAAGATATTGATAAATTTATAAATTTAGAAGATAAATATAATAGTTTAATATCAGCTCTTTATAAAGAGTTAATATTGAGTAATAATAGTTTAAATATTGAAAACCTTAAAAAAAATAGATATGGAAAACCAATTATAGATGGACTATTTTTTAATATATCTCATACCAAAAACTGCATTGTTTGTGCTGTTTCTAATAAATTTAACATTGGAATAGATGTAGAATTTGTCAATAATCAAATAGATATTAATGATTTTAGAAACTATTTAACTATTGATGAGTTAAATATTATATATAAAAATAGTAATTATTATATAAACTTTTATGATATTTGGACAAAAAAAGAAGCAGTAATAAAGGCTTATGGAAGTAATTTAGATGATATAAAAAATATTAAAATTATTAATAATAGAGCTTTTATTTATAATATAGAGTATGATTTAATTAGTTTAAATAGTTATAAAGATATAGCTATTAATATTGCTTATCAAATTTCATAAAAATAAAATATTTAGTTTGAATATTAAATAATATAATTAATTTATTTATTGTTTTAAGTTATTTTTTAAGCAAAAATTAAGGGGGGGGGGTATATTATACACATCTAATTTTTTTATAGGAGATTAAATGGTTGATGTGAAAAGTATGCTTGAATACACGAAGAGTCTCAATATTTTGATTATTGATGATGACGAAACTTTTATTGAATATTTTAAAATAAACTTAAATAGATTATTTAATAAAGTATTTGTCGCATATTCTGGAGAAGAGGCTATAAAAATTTGGACAGAAAATCAAAAAGAGATAGATATAATAGTTACAGATATTCAAATGCCAAATATGAGTGGTTTTGATGTGGCAAAAACAATTAGAGATAAGTTTGATAATGATATTCCTATCATTATAGTTTCTGCTGGAGGAATTTATGAAGATTTTAATTCAAATATAAACTTATTTATAACTCTTTCAATAAATGGCTTTTTAGCTAAACCTTTGGATAAAAATAGCTTATATAAAATTTTACATAGAGTATCCAAAAATAGGTTTGAAAGTTTGGTAGTTGAGAAATATCAGCAAGATTTAGAACATACTCTTGATATGTTGGTAAAAAGTAATTCTGAATTAACAAAATTATCAAATTTTTTTAAAAAGTTTGCAAAAATGTTACCTTCTGAACAAAAAAAAGAGATACTTTCAAAACTACTTGATAGTGAGCCTCATTGGCGACCATTTATTAGTTCTGTATGTTCTGATTTTGAAAGTTTTGTAGATAACAATGAGAAGCAACAAATATCTTCTTGTTCTATAACAAAATTTAGTGATAAAATAAGTGCTGAAGAGTATTTAGAAAAAATTGAGTTTGATAGGTATTTTAAAGAACTTTCTGAAGATATTGTAAAACTTACAGAATATGCTGAAGATATTTATGATATGTTAGATGTTTTAGATGAAGATTTATTTTCTAATTTATCTACAATTTTCCAAAAATATTCATCAATGTTAATGATGTTTGCAGAATTTTATAGACTTTCTTCAGCAATTAATCGTGTAAGTAACTTTTTTACACAATATACATTAGAAGATATAGGTTCTAAAACAGACATGAAGAGATTTGCAACACTTCTAAAATATTTTATGGTTGATTTAGAAAGTTGGAAAAATCATGTTTTTGTGTATCGAAATGCACAAGATATTCACTATTTTGATGAACAAGCAGAAAGTTTTTGTCTAACTATTGAATCTATATTCAATGACAAAAATGAAGAAGATGATTTAGAACTATTCTAATTATATTTTAGTTATGTTAGAATTAATTCATAATTCACAAATAAGGATTTTTATGAAAATTATTGTAAATGGTATTAATTATGAATTTGATAAAAAAATAACTTTAGAAGAGTTAATAGATTTTTTAAATATTAACTCAAAAGTTGTTGCATCAGCTGTAAATATGGAAGTTATTAAAATAGAAAATAGAGCATCATATATTTTAGAAGATGGTGACAGAGTTGAATTACTAAATTTTGTTGGTGGTGGTTAATATAACTGCCACAGCAATTGCAACTCCACCATCGTGAGTAATAGATAAAAAAGCTTTTTTAATTTTAAATCTTTTTATTATCTTTTTTTTAAATTTAACTTTCGGCTTACCTTTTTTATTTTTGTATATTTGCATATCCAAAAATGAAAGTTTAGAGCCAATTCCACATCCAAGAGCTTTTGAAATTGCTTCTTTACTTGCCCAAAGACCAGCTAATGAAGATATTTTACTATTACATAAACCTATCTCATCATCACTTAAAAATCGTTTGAGACCACGAGAGCCAAACTTATTATATAAGCTCTCAATTCTCTCAATTTTTACAACATCAATGCCTATCACTGAATAACAAACTCTGTAAAAAATATATTTTTAATAGAACCATCAACTATAACCTCTTCATTCAACTTTTTAAGTATCTCTTCTTTTAGTCGTTCTTTACCTTTTAGAGTTGATACCTCTTCGATGGTTTTTGAAGATAGTATTGTGATAACAATATCTCTTACAACAGCTTTTTTAGAATCAAGTTCTGGAACCATCTGTTCATGCTCTAACTCTAAATTAAGCATTAACTTTACATATCTCTTTACATTTTGAGATAGTAAATTTACAATAAACTGATCCATAGGATACATTGGACCAACAGTTAAATAACCACTTTTTTTAGCAGAATTTGATACTTTTTTCTCAACAGGAACAGCTCCACTCTCTACTGAAGTAGCTTCTTTTGGAGAATCTGAAAGCATCATAAATGCTACTAAAGCACCAACTATCAAAAGTAGAGCAACTACTGCAATTACTACTATAAGGATAATATTTGACTTACCTTTTTTATCTGCACCCTCTGCATTTGCATTTTTTGCCTCATCAGCCACACACACTCCTTTTTATTTTTTTCATTTTACAAAAAAAGTTTATAAAAAAGATTTAAATAATACCTTTTTTGGTTAGAATTACATAAAAACTTATAGGAAATTTGATGATTGAAAACATCTTCTACATTATCGGTAAATTTATACTAAGTTTTGTATCAATTTTTAACAACTTTGGAAAGTTCGTCATATTTCAGTTACAACTATTGCCTCTATTTTTTTCACCACCTTTTAAATTAAAAGAGATACTCCGTCAAATTTCAACTATTGGACTTGGCTCTTTTGGTGTTGTATTTTTGACTGCTATGTTTACTGGAATGGTATATGCTGTGCAACTATATCAAGGATTTAGAAATTTTGATGCAGAAAATTTTATGGGTTATCCAATTTTTATATCTATTACAAAAGAGTTAGGGCCTGTTTTTGGTGCATTAATGGTTACAAGTCGCTCTATTAGTGCAATGGCAGCAGAGCTTGGAACAATGAGAGTTACAGAACAAATTGATGCAATTGATACACTTTCTATTGATTCAAGAAAATATTTATTGACTCCACGAATTTTTGCAACAACTATATCTCTTCCTATACTTATAGTATTATTTGATTTCGTTGGTAATTTTAGTGCATATCTTGTATCTAAATATGTTTTAGATGTAAATCCTATTAGTTATCAAAATATGATACAACAATATTTGACATATTCAGATATTTATAGTGGTATTGTAAAAGGGTTTATTTTTGGTTATCTGATTTCATCAATTGGAACATACATTGGATACCATACAAAAGGTGGTGCAAGAGGTGTTGGAGAAGCTACGACAAAAGCTGTTGTATTATCAGCAATTACGATTTTTGCATCAGATTATCTCTTATCATCTCTATTTTTAATTTTAAATTGGTAATATTTGTCATGATATTTTTTATTAATAGGAGTTTGTTTTTATGAATGATAGATATGTATTAATAGTTGAAGATAGTTTTACACTTATGAAAACTCTTGGAAGAAGGATTAAGGAAAAAATAAAGTTAGATGTGCTTTGTGCTTCTAATTTTGAAGAAAGTGTTGATATGGTTGATAGTTATCACAATTTAATAGAAGTTGCATTAATTGATTTGAATTTACCAGATGCACCAAATGGAGAAATTGTAGATTTTGTAACATCTTTTAATATTCCTACAATAGTTTTAACAGGAATAATTGATGACAAACTGAAAAATAAGATTATTGAAAAAGATATTATAGATTATGTAGTTAAAGAAGATATTCAAAGTATAGAATATGCAATATCTTTATTAAAGAGAATTTTAAACAATAAAACAACAAAAGTTTTAGCAGTTGATGATTCAAAAACATTTCTATACTTTTTGGAAACTCTACTAAAAAAGCAAAATCTTCAAGTTTTTAGTGCAAAAGATGGAGTTCAGGCACTAACTATATTGGAAGAACATCCAGATATAAAACTTGTTTTGACTGACTATTATATGCCAAATATGGATGGATTAGAGCTTACAAAACAGATTAGAAAACGGTGGCAAAAAGATGAGATGGGAATTATTATACTTTCATCAGCAGATGATAAAAATATACCATCAAAATTTTTAAAACTTGGTGCAAACGATTTTTTGTATAAACCATATACTATTGAAGAGTTTAATACAAGAGTTAATTCAAACTTAGAAATAATTGAACTATTTAAACTTAATAAAGATAGAGCAGATAAAGATTTTTTAACAGGAATATATAATCGAAGATATTTTATGGAGTTTAGTAAAACTATGATTAGTAATGCTAAACGAAAAAATATGAATATTGTTGTAGCAATGGTTGATATAGATTTTTTTAAAAAAATTAATGATACTTATGGGCATGATAGTGGAGATGAAGCTATAAAATTTCTTGCAAGAACTTTAGAAGATTCTCTAAGAGATAGTGATATTGTAGCAAGACTTGGTGGTGAAGAGTTTGCTATTATCTTAGTAAATTGTGCTTATGATAATATTTTTAATAAATTTGATGAAATTAGAATAAAAGTAGAACATAATATTTTAAAATGTTATGGACATGAAATAAGATTTACAATTTCAATTGGTGTTATGTGTGAGCTTAGAAATAGCATAGAAGAGATGTTATCAGAAGCAGATAGAATGCTTTATGAATCAAAACATAATGGAAGAAATAGAGTTACAATTTATAGCAAATGAAGGAGAATATATGAAATTAGCAGTTTTTGATTTTGATTCTACTCTTATGGATGGTGAAACTATCGATTTTTTAGCAAATGAGCTTGGATTAAAAGATAAGGTTTCAGCAATTACAGAAATGGCAATGCAAGGTGAGCTTGACTTTTTTGAAAGTTTAACTACAAGAGTTAGATTGCTACAAGGGTTGGCACTAAAAAAAGTAAATGATATTTGTCACTCTTTACCATATATGAATGGGGCAAAAGAGACTATAGTAGAATTAAAAAAGATGGGTTATAAAGTTGCTTGTTTTAGTGGTGGATTTAAAAATGCTACAACTTATGCCAAAGATATTTTGGGTTATGATGCAGATTTTTCAAATATACTTCACTCAAAAAATCACACTTTAACAGGTTTAGTTGGTGGAGAAATGATGTTTGATTTCAGTAAAGGTGAAATGTTAAAGCGACTTCAACAAATACTTGAAATAACACCAAAAGATACTTTGGTCGTTGGTGATGGTGCTAATGATTTGAGTATGTTTAAGTATGCTAATACAAAAGTGGCTTTTTGTGCAAAAGAGATACTCAAAAAAGAAGCAACAATTGTAATTGAACATAAAGATTTAAGAAATATTTTAGATAAACTAAAATCTTAAAAATTTATAGTAATTTGACATTTAAGGTTTTCAGAAATAGAATTGCATCGCCAATTTTAATATTGGTTAATAAACCCAAAGGTTACAACATGAAAAAGGTATCTTTAATTCTTGCGAGTTTGACTATTACAATTCCAAGTTATCTATTAGCTTATGGAGCAATCGCAGTAGATGATGAAGTTGGTTATAAAGCAGATGAAGTTGGCTATTATATTGCAACTGGTGAATCTTCTAAAGAGAGTGCAAAAAAAGCAGCTCTTAAAGGATGCAAAGATATAGGTAATAAAAATTGTGAAGTTGTTGCTTGGTTTGAAACTTGTGGAGCATATGCAGTATCTAAAAAATATAGTGGAATTGGTTATGGTTCTACAAAAGAGATAGCAATTAATATGGCACTTGATAATTGTGGTGATAGTAGTTGCAGAATTGTTGTCGCTGAATGTGAATAGTCAATTTAAATTAGATAAAAATTTTTAATCTATAAATTAACTAAAGTATGCTAACATTCCACCCAAAAATTTTTTAAAAAAAAGGTTGTTTGTATGAAAAAAGATATACATCCAGAGAGTGTGGATTGTCAAGTTAGTTGTGCTTGTGGAAATAGTTTTACTATTATGTCTAATAAAAAAGAGATGAGAGTAGATATTTGTAGCTCTTGCCACCCATTTTTTACAGGTGAAGAGAAAATTTTAGATTCTGCTGGTAGAGTAGATAAGTTTAAAAGAAAATATAGTATGAAATAAGTTGTTAATACTTATTCCTACACCTATTGGTAATATTTCTGATATATCTTTTAGGGCTTTAAAAGCCTTAGAAGATGCAGAAATTATTTTATCTGAAGATACAAGAGTAACAAAAAAACTACTTCAAATACTTAAAGAGAGATTTTCTATCACACCAAAAGTTCAAAAATATATTTCACTCCATTCACATAATGAAGATGATTTTGTAAAAAATTTAAAAGTGGATTTTTTTAATCAAAATGTTATATTTGTAACAGATGCTGGAATGCCTTGTATTAGTGACCCTGGAGCTAAATTAGTAGATTTTTGTATCAAAAATGGAGTTGAATATGATATTTTAAGTGGAGCAAATGCACTACTTCTTGCTTATGCTTCATCTGGTTTCTTGGAAAAAGAGTTTATATTTTTTGGATTTTTGCACAATCGTGGCAAAGAAAGAAATGAAGAGTTGCACTCAATTTTAAACTCTAAATTTAATACTATTATTTATGAATCGCCTGAACGAATTTTAAAACTTTTAAGTGAAATTTCAGACATAGATAAAGACAGAGAACTATTCCTAACAAAAGAGCTAACAAAATTACATCAAAAAAGGTTTCGTGGAACTGCTTTTAAACTATTAGAAGAGTTAAAATCACAAAACTTAAATGGTGAATGGGTTGTTGTTATAAAAGGGAGTATTGAAGTTGGAATTATTGAAAAAATCACAAAAAATGATATTTTAGAGCTGGATATAGCAAAAAAAACAGCAGCAAAACTGATTTCTAAAATCTCTGGAAAGAGTATTAAAGAGTGCTATGACGAGTTAATTGAGAAATAAAATTTAAGAGTTTTTAGGATAAAATTATGATTATTTATGGGAAACAGATATTTTTTTATGTGTTAAGAAATCACAAAGATTTAATAGATGAAATATACCTCTCAAAAGAGGTTTCAAAAGATGAATTTAGAGAAATTACATCTCTTAATAAAAAAATTATTAAGTTAGATAATAAAAAGGCACAAGCTTTAGCAAATGGCAAAAATCATCAAGGCTATTTTTTAAAAATAGATTTTACACCAATTAATTTTGATATTTCAAATGCTAATTTTATAGTTATACTATCTGGGATTAGTGATGTTGGAAATATTGGAGCGATTATTAGAACTGCTTACTCATTGGGAGTCGATGGAGTTGTTATAAGTGATGTTAATTTTAATTTAGAAGGAACTATTAGAAGTAGTAGTGGAGCAATTTTTGATATGCCTATATTAGTTTATAAAAACTCTCTTGATTTAATAAATGAGTTAAAACAAGCAGATTTTAAAATTTATGGAGCTACTGCTAATGGTTTAGATGTAAGGAATTCAGATTTTCACTCTAAAAAGGCTTTAATTGTTGGAAGTGAAGGTGAAGGGCTTAGTAATAAAGTCATAAAAAAGTGTGATAAGTTAGTTGCAATCAAAATGGATAGAGAATTTGATTCATTAAATGTATCTGTGGCAACTGGAATATTAATTGATAGGATTAGATAATGGAAGATGGAATAAATAAACTAAAAAATTTAGATGTTAAAAAAATTGCAGAAAAAACACATATATCAATAAATAAGTTACAAGCTATAATTAACAAAGATTTTACAAAACTTGAAAAAACAACAGCTCTTGGATTTGTAAAAATTTTGGAGAGAGAATATAGTGTAGATTTATCAGAATGGAGAACGGAGTATAAAAAATATATAGCAAATATAGAAGAAAATGAGCCACAAAAGGGACAAAAATATGAAAGAGATTATGATAAAAGTTCAAAAGGTAAATATATATTTGGAACTATTGTTGTAATTGGTGTTTTATCATATTTTGTTTATCAGAATTTAGAAAAATTTACACAAAATAGTTTTTTAGAAGTTAAAGAGTTAGAAGTTAAACCCATTGAAGATAACACTCAAGAAAAAGTGCTAAAAGAAGAGCCAATTACAGTTATTAGTGAAATAGTTAGCTCAAATAGTGTTAGTAGTGAATTAAACATAACTCATAATTTAGCTTCGCATTCATCAATAAATAGTTTATCTAATAATAGCAGTTCAAGCTCAAGTAGCAGTAGCATAAGCAGTAGTGAAAGTTCAAAAAAAGTTGAAAATATTGATTATATTGAGCCAAAAAAGAGGGTTTGGGTTGGAAAAATTTATTTGGATACTTTCCAAAAAAAAGATTATACAACTGGTGATAGAATAGAATTAGAGGAAAATAGAGAACAAATTATTGCATTAGGTCATGGGCAACTATTTATATATATTAATGGAAATAAAAAAGAGTATTTTGGTGGAGATTTAGTTAGATTTCATTATAAAAATGGTGAAATTAAAGAGATTACTTATGATGAATTTAAAGCTTTAAATAGGGGAAAAATTTGGTAAAAAAAGCTCTTATTACATTTATTTTGCTACTTAGTTTTGCAAATGGTGATGTTTTAGATGATAAAATTAGAGAATTTGTAGATAGTGATACTCTTAAATTGCATAAAAATCTGATTTCTAAAATATTTCAAGATAAAGAGCAGTTTTATACTCAAAATAGATTAGATGATTTTAAGCTTTTATCAAAATTAAAAGAGAATGGTTTATTAAACCTTGCTTTTAAAAAACCAACAAATATAACCATTACTCTTAGAAGTGATGGAGAAACATTAATGTTTGTAAAGTTAATATCAGAAACTATGAAAGAGCTTGGATACTACTATTTTGTAACACAATATATCAAAAAAGATGAGCTTGGAACTGTTTGGACAATTAATTTTACATCAGAATATTCGCTTGACCCTGTAAATTTTATTAGTGAATTACAAAAACATGGCAGTAAAATATTAAATGTTAGTAAGAAAAGTAATGTAGAGTGGGACTATATAGTTGATATATCTAAATCAACAATTTCAGAAACTATAAAATCTGAAAATGGTCAAAATTTATCTCTTAAAAAACCATTAAATGATTATTGGATAGAGATAGAAAATTCAAGTAGAGTAAAAATTTATAGCGACCCATCAGATAGTTGGTATCCTTATGTTGTGTTTTATGATAAAAATTTAAATATTTTAAAAATTTATAAAAATGATGGTGGCGCAAAAAATATTTCAATAGATGTCCTAAATGGAACTAAATATATAAAAATTTCAGACATATACACTTTGGGAAATATTAAACGGGGTTTAAAAGTAGTATTAGAATAATAACAAAAAAAGGAGTATGCATGTTTGATGAGATTGAGTTTGATAGGTTAAAAAGACTTCCAAAATATGTTTTTGCAGCAGTTAATGAGCTAAAACTTGCAGCAAGAAGAGCAGGAGATGATGTTATTGATTTTAGTATGGGAAATCCAGATGGACCAACACCAAAACATATTTTAGATAAATTAATAGAAACTGCCAAAAAACCAGATAACCATGGATACTCTGTAAGCAAAGGTTTATATAAACTTAGACTATCAATGTGTAAATGGTATAAACGAAAATATGATGTTGATTTAGACCCAGAGCTTGAAGTTGTTGCTACGATGGGTTCAAAAGAGGGCTATTTCCACTTAATTCAAGCAATAGCAAATCAAGGTGATGTTGCAATTGTTCCACAACCGACATATCCAATCCACTACTATGCTTTTGTATTAGTTGGTGCAAATGTGAATAGAATGGAACTTATTATGAATGAAAAATATGAGGTTGATGAAGATAAATTTTTTGAAAATCTAAAAAAAGCTCTTCATGAATCTATGCCAAAACCAAAATTTGTTGTTGTAAATTTTCCTCATAATCCATCAACTGCAACTGTAACTCCAGAGTTTTATAAAAGACTTGTAGGATTAGCAAGAGAAGAGAGATTTTATATTATTAGTGATATTGCTTATGCAGATTTAACATTTGATGGTTACAAAACCCCATCAATTTTGGAAGTTGAAGGTGCTAAAGATGTAGCTGTTGAAACTTATACTCTATCAAAAAGTTATAATATGGCAGGTTGGCGAGTTGGTTTTGTAGTTGGAAATAGAAAAATGGTTGGCGCATTACAAAAGATAAAAAGTTGGATAGATTATGGAATGTTTACACCTATTCAAGTAGCAGCAACTGTTGCATTAGAGAGTGATGACCAATCTTGTGTTGAAGCAATCAGAGTTCAATATGAAAAAAGAAGAGATGTTTTAATTGATGCTTTTGCAAAAGCTGGTTGGGTAATAGAAAAACCAAAAGCTTCAATGTTTGTTTGGGCAAAAATTCCAGAGCAGTTTCAAGCTATGGGAAGTTTAGAATTTAGTAAAAAACTATTAGTTGAAGCAAAAGTTGCAGTTAGTCCAGGTATTGGATTTGGTGAGTATGGAGATGATAGTGTTAGAATTGCTTTGATTGAAAACGAAAAACGAATTAGACAAGCTGCAAAGAATATAAAAAAGTTTTTTAGAGAGCATAAATAGGGGTTTTTAATGTTAAAAATAGGAATTATTGGAGTTGGAGTTGTTGGAAGTAGTGTTGTAAAGATTTTAACAGAAAGTGCTGAACTAATATCTGCAAGAGCTGGAAAAGAACTTGTAGTTACGAAAGGTGTTGTAAAAAATCTAAACAAAAAACGAGATTTAAATATTCCATTAAGTGATGATGTAAATTTTGTATTAGATGACCCTGAAATTGATATAGTAGTTGAGTTAATGGGTGGAGTTGAAGAAGCTTATTTGGTTGTAAAAAAAGCATTAAGTCAAGATAAAGCAGTAGTTAGTGCAAATAAGGCTCTACTTGCATATCATCGATATGAGTTAGAAAAAGAAGCTGAAAGTAGAGAGTTGCAGTTTGAGTATGAAGCTTCTGTTGCTGGTGGTATTCCAATTATTAAAGCTTTAAGAGATGGACTTAGTGCAAATGAGATAGTTTCAATTAAAGGTATTATAAATGGAACAAGCAACTATATTTTAACTCAAATGAGTGAGTATGGTAGAGATTTTAGTGAAGTATTAAAAGAAGCTCAAAATTTAGGTTATGCCGAAGCTGACCCTACATTTGATATTGGCGGATTTGATGCTGCACATAAACTACTAATTTTAGCAAGTATCGCTTATGGAATTGATTGTAAGCCAGAAGATATTTTGATTGAAGGAATTGAAAATATCAATTTAGATGATATTGAGTTTGCAAAAGAGTATGGATATAAACTAAAACTTTTAGCAATTGCTAAAAAAGTGGATAGTGGAGTTGAGCTTAGAGTTCATCCTACATATATTCCACAAAATGAGATGATAGCAAAAGTTGATGGAGTTATGAATGGAATTAGTGTAGTTGGAAATTATGTAGGTGAAACTATGTATTATGGTGCTGGAGCTGGTGGAGATGCAACAGCTTCTGCAGTAATTTCAGATTTAGTTGAAATTGCAAGAGATGGTAAAGTATCACCTATGCTTGGATTTCAGAATAGACCAAAAGAGCTAATAACTTTATCACAAAAAGAAAATATTATAAGTAAATACTATATTAGAATATCTGTTGAAGATAGAGCAGGAGTATTGGCTGGAATTGCAAAAATATTGGGAGAGTTAAATATATCTATTGAGACTCTATATCAAAGAAACTCTAAAGATAAGGCAACATTGCTACTTTCAACTCATTTAAGTCAAGAGTTAAGTATTCAAAAAGCATTAAACGAAATAGAAAAGTTATCATATGTAAAAGATAAACCATTTATGATAAGAATAGAAGAGAGTGAGTAGAAAACTTGGATTAATTGGAGAAGAGAAAGCTTCAAAATTTATTTCACAACTTGGTTTTATAATTTTAGATAAAAATTTTTATAGCAGATTTGGTGAGATTGATATTATCGCGATAAAAGATGATACTTTGCACTTTATTGAAGTTAAAAGTGGAAAAAACTCTAATTATGCAATTACAAAAAATAAGTTGGATAAAATTATTAAAACTGTAAATTTTTATTTAAGCTCTAAAAATATAGAGCTTAAATTTTGTATAGATGCTGTAATTATTAATGGTGAATTTATTGAATTTATAGAAAATATAACAATTTAAAATATTTTAAAAAGTTGATTTAAAGATAAAATGAGTATAATTTTCACTTAATCAAAAAGATAGGAGTTATTTATGGGAAAATATATTGAATTAACAAATTCTAACTTTAATGAAGTTGTTAATAGTGGTGTTGTATTAATAGATTTTTGGGCACCATGGTGTGGGCCTTGTAGAATGGTTTCTCCAATTATTGAAGAGTTAGCAAGTGAATATGATGGAAAAGCTAAAATTTGTAAAGTTAATACAGATGAAGAACAAGATTTAGCAGTAAAATTTGGAATTAGGTCAATTCCAACAATACTATTTTTTAAAGATGGCAAACAGGTTGATCAATTAATTGGAGCAGCTGCAAAAGCTGTGTTTGCACAAAAGCTTAATAACTTAATTGGATAATGCTTTGCAAATCTGGGAGAAAAATTTTCTCCCATAATTATTTATTTGCTTCACTTTTTGGAGCTTTAATGATTGCAATTGCATTTGGCTACTTTAACCACAAATTCTCTCAATTCAAATTTATAGATTTTAATGAAATTATCTTATATCAGCAAGAAGATATTTTTTCACCAAAAGATGATGTTTATGATGTTATAATTTTTAGTTCAAATAGAGATAGTTTTGAAAAAATTTTAAAATTAAACTCTAATAATAAGATTTTAGCAATAGATTTATATCAAAATAGATTTAAAAGTAGTGATAAAGTGATATTTACAACTGCTGGAATAAATACACTTCTAAAAATAGTACTAAAATTTCATATATCTGAAGTTCCGACAAATTTTCAGATAAAACGAGAGAAAAATAGTTCATATAAACAAAATAGCGAAATTATCACAATTAAATTATAGGAGTTATAATGCTTGATTTAGCAATCATTGGTGGCGGACCAGCAGGACTTACTGCAGGACTTTATGCAACAAGAGGTGGTTTAAAGAATGTTGTTTTATATGAAAGTTTAATGCCTGGGGGACAAATTACAAAAAGTAGTGAAATAGAAAACTATCCTGGTGCTATAGATGTAGTAAGCGGAATAACTCTTATGGAGAGATGGCCAGAGCAGTGTTGTAGATTTGGATTAAAAATTGAGAGTGATGAAGTTAATAGAGTAACTTTAAATAGTGATAAAACTTTCAAACTCTATTTATCAAGTGGCAAAGAAGTTGATGCAAAAAGTGTAATTGTAGCAACAGGAAGCACTCCAAAAAAAGGAGGCTTTGAAGGTGAAGAGCAATTTTATGGTAGAGGTATTAGCTCTTGTGCAACTTGTGATGGCTTTTTTTATAGAAATAAAGAAGTTGCCGTAGTTGGTGGAGGAGATTCTGCATTAGAAGAAGCTCTATATTTATCAAATATTTGCTCTAAAGTTTATATAATTCATAGAAGAGATAGTTTCAAAGCTGCTCCTTCAACGGTGGAGCGAGTTAAAAATAGTTCAAAAATTGAAATTATTTATAATAGTAGTGTAAAAAAAGCTTTTGGTGGAGATTTTGGTTTGGATGGTTTAATAATTGAAAATTTAAAAACCAAAGAAGAGCATACTTTAAATGTCCCTGGTCTATTTGTATTTATTGGTTATAATGTAAATAATGGGCTTTTAAAACAAGCAAATGGTGAATATCTTTGTGCAATAAGCTATGGTGGAGAAGTGATTGTGGATATAAATATGCACACCTCAATTGATGGGCTATTTGCTGCTGGAGATATTCGAATATCAGCTCCAAAACAAGTTGTTTGTGCAGCTGGAGATGGTGCAACATCTGCACTTTCGGCAATATCATATTTAGAAGGACATAGTAAATGATAAAAATAGGGATAATTGGAACAACTGGTAGAGTTGGAAGACTTATTGTTGAAAATTTAAAAGATGATAACTTGGCTAAATTATCAACTGTATATGTTAGAAGTGAGTTGGATTTTGGACTTCCTCCATCAACTTTGGTAACTAATGATTTAGAAACTTTATTAAACTCATCAGATGTAGTAATTGACTTCTCAATGCCAGAAGCAACAGAAAGACTATTAGAAATAGCAATAAATAGACCAAAAGCTTTAATAATAGGAACAACAGGATTAAATGCACATCAGATGAATTTATTACAAGAAGCATCTTCTAAAATGCCAATCTTATATGCTACAAATATGTCGTTTGGTGTGGCTCTACTTAAAAAACTCACAGAAATTGCTTCTAAAGCTTTGATTGATTTTGATTGTGAAATTGTAGAAATGCACCATAAACATAAAAAAGATGCACCAAGTGGAACTGCTTTGACATTAGCAAAATCTGCTTCAAAAGCAAGAGAGTTGAATTTAGATGATGTTAGAATAAGTGGTAGAAGTGGAAATATTGGAGAGCGAACAAAAGATGAAATCGCCGTTATGTCTTTAAGAGGTGGTGATATTGTTGGGAAACATACAGTTGGATTTTATGGAGAAGGTGAATTTATAGAGTTAAATCACACTGCAACAAATAGAAATGTGTTTGCTGTAGGAGCTATAAAAGCTGCAAAGTGGTTATTTGATAAAGAGCCTAATTTATATGATATTAGTGATTGTTTAGGTATTTAAAGGAAAAATTGTGGATAGATTGCAAGAAAAGTGTGCTGTTGTTGGAGTTTTTAATATAGAGAATGCATCAAAATATGCTTATCTTTCGCTATTTGCTATGCAACATAGAGGACAAGAAGCAAGTGGAATTAGTAGTTCAGATAAAAATAGGTTATTTACAATTAAAGATAGAGGCTTAGTTACATCTGTTTTTGATGATAATAAACTCTCAAAATTAAAAGGTTCTATTGCTGTTGGGCATAATCGTTACTCAACTGCTGGAGATGACTCTATCCTTGATGCTCAACCTGTATTTGCAAGATATGATTTAGGCGAAATGGCAATAGTTCATAATGGAAATTTAACGAATGCAAAAGAGGTTAGGAGTGAGTTAATCAAAAAAGGGGCAATATTTCAAAGCTTTTTGGATACAGAAAATTTGATACATTTAATTGCTAAAAGCTCACAAGATAGATTGCTTGATAGGATTATAGATGCACTTCATAAGATAGAAGGTGCATATTCATTAATATTTTTAAGCCGAAAAAAGATGTTTGCAGTTAGAGATAGATTTGGATTTCGTCCTCTTAGTCTTGGAAAATTAAACGGTGGATATATTGTAGCAAGTGAGAGTTGTGCATTTGATATTACGGGTGCAGAGTTTATTAGAGATATAAATCCTGGAGAAATGTTAGTTTTTGAAGATGGAAAAGAGCCAAAATCAATTCAAGTATTTGAGAGTGAGCCTAAACGATGTATATTTGAGTATGTCTATTTTGCAAGACCAGATAGTTTCATATTTGGACAAAGTGTTTATGAGAGTAGAAAGAGAATGGGTATGGAGTTAGCAAAAGAAAAACCTGTAGAAGCTGATATGGTTATACCTGTGCCTGATAGTGGTATTGCTTCAGCTTTGGGATACTCAAATGCTAGTGGAATACCTTTTGAGCTTGGAATTATCAGAAATCATTATGTAGGAAGAACATTTATTGAGCCAACTCAAGAGATTAGAGATTTAAAAGTCAAAATGAAATTAACTCCAATTAGAGAGCTAATTAAAGACAAAAAGATAATAGTTATTGATGATAGTATTGTTCGAGGAACTACAAGCAGACAAATTGTTAGAATGCTAAGACAAGCTGGAGCAAAAGAGATACATATGAGAATTAGCTCTCCTCCAACTACAAATCCTTGTTATTATGGAGTTGATACACCTGATAAAAATGAGTTGATTAGTGCTAAATTTTCAATTGATGAGACATGCCAATATATCGAAGCTGATAGCTTAGCTTATTTGTCATTAGAAGGTTTGGGAAGAAGTGTTGGAGGCGATAGTAATAGTTATTGTAAAGCATGTTTTGATGGTAAATATATAGTTTAGGTAGATTAGTGGAAGATATTTTAACATTTGGTAGATATTGTAGAGAAGAGTTTGGTGAAACTGTATATAAAATTCCAATTAGCTTAAGTGGTTTTACATGTCCAAATATAGATGGAACTGTTGCTTATGGAGGCTGTTCTTTCTGTTTAAATGACTCTTTTAGTCCAAATATTCAAAATAGAAAAGATATTAAATTCTACTTAAATAACAAAAGTAGCCAAAATCCTATTTTAGATTTACAACTAAAAGAGTTAAAAGAGCAGTTTTTAAAAACCAGAAATAGATTACAAGAGTTTGGAGTGAAAAAATTTATAATCTATTTTCAATCATTTACCAATACTTATGCACCATTTGAAACTTTAAAAATATTATATAAAGAAGCTCTATCATTCAAAGATGTAATAGGAATTAGCATTGGCACAAGAACTGATTGTATAAATGAAGAGATTTTGAGCTATTTGGCAAGTCTCAATCAAAATAGAGAAATTTGGATTGAGTATGGAGTTCAAACTATATTTGATGAGACACTTCAAAAAATAAATAGAGGTCATTTATACTCAAATATGGAGTTTTGGATAAAAAAAACAAAAGAGTATAATCTCAAAATCTGCTCACATTTAATATTTGGACTTCCAAATGAAACACAAGAGATGATGTTAAAAAGCACTCAAAAGATGATAGATTTAAATGTTAATTCAATAAAATTTCATCCACTATATGTTGTGAAAAATACTCTATTAGGTGTTGAATTTCTAAAAGGAAAATTCACACCAATTTCAAAAGAGTTATATATTGATACACTAATAAAAGCTATAAAACTTTTACCAAAAGACATTATAGTTCAAAGGGTTAGTGCTGGAGATGCTACACTTTTAGCTCCAAATTGGTGTAATTCTAAAACTAAAATTATGGGAGATATTAGAAAAGCTTTATTAAAAGAGGGATTACGATATTAATATTTAGTGAAATGGTTTATAAAAACTCTCATTTGCTATTTTTAACATCTCTTTATCTCCACCACTATCACCATAAGAGTATATAAAATCAAATTTACTTAAATCATAACTATCTTTTATTCGATTAACTTTTTCAATACCATAACAATTTTTACTAAGTAATTTTCCACTAATAAGACCATTTTTTACTTCCAAAGTGGTAGATATTAAATCATATTTATGTAATTCACACCAATCTTTTAGCCAACACTCAATAGATGCCGAAACAATTACAATTTTATGATTTTGATTTTGATGCCAATTTAATCTATCAATAGCTTTTTTTCTTGTTATTTTATCTATCTCATTTAAAGAGAAGTTTTTAGCCAATTTCTTAAACTCATTTTCACTTAACCCTTTAAAAAAATAACTCAAAACTATCTCTTTAGCTCTATAGTTTGAAATAATTCCCAATTTATAACTTATTAAAATTGGAGATAAAGTTATAAAACCTTTAATAAACCTCTTTTTTCCAACTGCAAATTTTATAAATTTTATAAAACTATCCTCTTTTGTAATCGTTCCATCAAAATCAAAAAAAGCTATAACCATGAAATCACCTATACTATTTTTATTTTAAAATATTCTCTTTTATCTTTTCAATAAAACTAACTGGGTCAGTTTTTGCAATAAATCCAATAGAACCTAATGATTTAGTTTTTCTCTTAACACCATCATTTGACATAGAGCTATTTATAAGCACTGGAATGTGTTTAAACTTTTCACTTTTTTGAATAAAATTTACAACTTGATAACCATCAACAATAGGCATTTCTAAATCTGTAATTACTAAACCGATACCATTTACCTCATCTTGATTTAACTTTTTTAGATATTCCAAAATCAAATATCCATTTTCAAATAGCTCATACTCAATATTTGTGCATTCCATAATTTTCTTTATAATATGTCTTGCACTTTTACTATCTTCTGCAATTAGTAACTTTTTGTTACTATCTATTATAACTTTTTCAATAATATCCACATCTATTCCAAATACTTCAACCAAAAGCTCTTCTACATCTAATATCAAAACAGTAACATCTTCACCATCAACTTGAATAATAGCTGAATATGTAACTACATCTTTATTTGAATGTGATGTTTTTAAATCACTAATTGGAATATTATAAATATTTAAAACATCATTAATTGGAAAAGCAATAGTATGACGATTAAACTCTGTTACTAAAATTTCTCTATAAAGACTATTTTTTGTGTAAATAAGTAGCCATTTTTCAACATTTAAAAGAGGAATAATGTTATCTTGATGTTTAATATAACCTTCTAAAATTTGATTTCGCTCACTATTATTTATATCATTTTTAATTAATCTAAACTTATTAAAATCCTCAATTGAGCGAATTTTTGATACATTTATTCCATAATGAACACCATCATTTAATTTAAATACAAGTATCTGCATAATATTATTTAAATGAGTCTTAGTCATATTGGTAATTTTTGTAATTGTTGAATTCATGAATACCTCTTTTTATCAAATTATACTATTTTTTTTGCTCTTATTAATTTTTGATTTTATAAATCTATTTGTGATATAATCCAAGACTTATGCTTATAAATTAGGGAGAAAAGTATGCAAAAAAGAGATGACAGTTTGACTTTTGCTGAAAATGGTGAAGTTTTTTATGATGATTTATATCTACTTTCAGAAACTGATTCAAAAGGTATAATTACATATGCTTCACAATCGTTTTGTAAAGTTGCAGGTTATAATTTAGAAGAGCTATTAGGACAACCTCATAATATTGTAAGACACGAAGATATGCCAAGAGCTGCTTTTAAATCGCTTTGGGATGCTGTGCAATCAAAAGGTTTTTGGACGGGATATGTAAAAAATGCAAGAAGAGGTGGAGGATATTATTGGGTATTTGCAACTGTGCTTAAAAGAGTTGATAAAAGTGGAAATATTAGTTATGCCTCTATTAGAACAAAGCCTTCAAGAGAAGAGGTAAAAAAAGCTGAAGAGTTATATTCAACATTAAAGTAAAAGGAAGATTTATGCCATTAATAAAAAGTTCAAGTAAAAGTCAAAATACAAAATTAACTTTGCAAAATAGTAGTGATAAAAAGCGAACAAGAACATTAGCAAAACAGCAACAAATGAGTGAAAATATTGCCTCAATTGCTACAAATCTACTCGATAATGCACAAGAGAGTGTAAGTGCTATTGAAGAGTTAAAAAGCTCAATGGAGCAGATTGCAACTGCTGCTGAAGAGAACTCTGGGGCGAGTGAGCAAGCACTAAAAAGTGTAAATGATATTACAAAAAATATTATGCGAATGGCAAATACAATTGAGGGTGCAATATCAAGCACACTAAATGCTGGTGAGAGTATAAGCTCTTCAGTTGATTTAGTAAATAGCACAGTTAAGCGAATGGTAGATTCGGTAGTGATTGCAAAAGATAGCTCAAATAAATCAGAAGAGTTAAAAGTTTCATCTCAAAAAATTGGTGAAGCTGTTGGATTTATTGCAAAAATTGCAGACCAAACAAATCTATTAGCACTAAATGCAGCAATTGAAGCAAGTAGAGCAAAGGAACACGGAAAAGGGTTTGCCGTTGTAGCTGATGAGACAAGAGCATTAGCTGGAAATAGTGAAAAAAATGCAAAATTTATAGCAGATTTAGTAAATCAAATTCAAAATGGAATTGATAATATAATTAAAAGTATAACTTCTACAACAACAGTAATTGAGCAAACTGGAAATGATGGAAGACTTCTTAGTCAAACAATGGAAGAGCTTATAAAAATTACAAACTATTCAGTGGAAGCTGCAAGAAATGCGAGTAACTATACAACTACACTTATGGGACAATCAAATGATATTAAAAAAGGTAGCGAAAATATAGCTTCTGCTTCTTCGCAAATTGCTGGAGCAGTTGAAGAGACTCTAAATAGTATTGAGATGCAAGCTGGAGGACTCTCTCAAATAGAAGATGATATTAAGACTTTATCACAACTATCTGAAGAGTTGAAATTCTCAACCGATACAATAAAATCAGCAGAAGAGATAGCAGTATCAGCTGATGCTCTAAGTAGTTCGGTTGAAGAGATACAAAAGAGTTTAGAAGGAACTACAAAAGCTTTAAATGAGATAGAAAAATCTTCAAAAACCACAAATGATAGTGCAATTACAAATAGAGAGTTGGTTGGAAGTGCTACAGATATTACAAAAGATATAGATTTAATCATCTCAATTGTGAGACGAAATTTTGATATTCTTAAAAGAAGTTTTGGAACTGTAAAGTTGAGATTGATAAACATTAAAACAAATTTTGAAAAATCAATTAATGAAGGAATTTTGGCAAAATTAGAACTTGAGACAATCAAAAAAGAGTCAAAAAGTGTTGAAAAAACTGTAAGAAATATCCAAAATAGTATAATTCAGCTAAATATGCTTGCAATTAGTGGAAGTATAGAAGCAGCAAGAGCTGGTGATTTTGGCAAAGGATTTGCTGTTGTAAGTGCTGATATTAGGAGTTTGGCTCAAGATTCAGAAGCAAATACAGAAAAGATAAATGATATTATAGAGCTTGTAAATAGTGAGATAGAAAATGTTAGTGCAAAATGGAATTCACTATTAGATGGACAAGAGAAAGAGAAAGCAAATATTGATTATTTAATATCTGAAGTTGATAAAATATCTATTCAATTAGTGGATATTCTCGATAGGTATCAAGGACTAAAAGCGATAAATGACCAGAATTTAGATGGATTAATTCATGCTTTAAATGGAATTGCAGAAATTCAAAAAGCGATAGAGTTATCAGCTACAAATGCGATGGAAAGTAGAAAGGCAAGTGAGTTAATTATTGAAACAATTAATAACATGGCAGAAGGAATTGAAGAGTTAGTTGTTATGGCAGATGATTTACAACAAGGATAGTTTATGATGCCTTTAGAAGAGCTTTTAGTTTTTTTGATAGATGGTTTATCATACTCTATAAATAGTAGTGATGTTTTACAAATTCAAAGAGTGCCAAAAATTACTCAAGTTCCATTAACAAATAGTGCAATAGTTGGAGTTTGTGCGATTGAAGGAGCTATTGTTCCAATTATTGATGTAAAGATGATAGTAAGTAGTGGATTTGTAGATTTAAAAAATGATAAAAGCAGACTTATTACAATTAAATTAGATAGAGAAACTACTGCTCTTTTGGTTGATGAGGTTGTTGGAAATATTTTTATAGAGCCAAGTATGATTGAGTATAGTGAAGATGATACAATTGATGCTGTTATCAAATATCAAGACAATATTATTCAACTATTATCATGCAAAAAAGTTTTAAAAAACATACAGATGCCAACATATCACAAAGAGAGTAGTAGTGGATTTGCAAATAGAGAAAATCGTGAAAGTGTGAAAAGTTCAAATAGTCAAAAGTTTCTGATTTTTAGCATGGGATGTGAAAAGTTTTGTATAAATGTAGATATGGTTAGAGAAGTGATATGTGAAGACAGACCAATTACTAAAATTTCAAAACCTATTAAAAGTTTGCTTGGAATGATAACTCTTAGAAATAGAGTAATTGTTGTTGTAAATTTAGTTAGCTATTTTAATATGCAGATTTCAAATAGTGAAAATAGCAGAATTTTGATTATCAAAACAGACTCTTCGATATTTGGAGCTTTAGTTGATAGTGTAAATGATATTAGAGATTTTGAAGTGGATTTAATAGAGTATCTCCCAAATAGATTTAATAATGAAAATATTAGTGGAGTTATAAGACATGCGGGAGATATTATTAGAATTATTGATGAAAAAGCACTATCTTTAATAGTTGATAAAGTCAAAGATGTAGAAAATTCTAAAGAGGTCAAAGAAGTGAAAACAGCTGAAGTGATAGATGAGAGTGTAGAGTTAGTGCTATTTAGTATAAACTCCCAAGAGTATGCACTTAATATTGAAAATGTAGAAGAAATTATTAGATTTACACAAATTACTAAAATTGCAGAATCTCCAAAGTTCATTATGGGAATTATAAATTTAAGAGGACAAGTTATTCCAATTATTGCACTTGATAAGATGATTGGTGGAGATTATGAAACTCTTAAAGAGAAGAAAATTTTAGTGTGTAAATTTGATATTTCAAAAGTAGGATTTGTGGTTGATGATGTAACAGAAGTTATGTTTGTCAAAAAATCTCAAATCTTTCCAAATGAGAGTAGAGACAAACTGATTTCAGATGTTATTCTCTTAAATGATGGTAAAAAAGTTATACTAAAAATTGATGCAAATAGAGTTATCCAAAAAGATACATTGGATGATTTTATTGAAAATATAAGGGCTTGATGTGGCAAATAAAGCAGTTTTAATAGTTGATGATTCAGCTTTGGTTAGAAAACAACTGGCAACTCTTTTAGATGAAGTTGGTGGATTTGATTATGATTTTGCAAAAGATGGTTTAGAAGCAGTTGAAAAGGCTACAAATTATAACTTTGATTTAATCACTATGGATATTAATATGCCAAAATTAGATGGAGTTAGTGCGGTTAAAGAGATTATGAAATTAAATCCTACACCAATTTTAATGATTAGCTCACTTACAACAAGTGATGCTCCAATTACTCTTGAAGCATTAGATTCAGGAGCTGTGGATTTTATTGCAAAACCAGGGACATTTAATTTAGGATTGCAAGATAACTCAAAAGATATTGTAGAAAAAGCGAAAGCTATTTCAAGAATACCAAAAAGTAGATTACAAAATATTGCAAAATCAAAAGCCTTAAAAGCAATAGAAAAAAAGAGCGAAGTAAATAGCAATTCTGCACCAATTAAAGGGATATTAACAATTGGAGCATCAACAGGAGCTCCAAGATTGATAGAAGAAATTTGTAGCTCTTTAGATGAAAATTTTCCATATCCAGTCTGTATAGTTCAGCATATGCCAGATAAATTCACATACTCATTTGCAGAGCGATTAAATAAAAAGAGCAAACTTTTAGTAAAAGAGTCAGAACATAATGAAGAGCTTAGAGTTGGCACAATCTATATTGCAAAAGGTGGAACTCATTTAACATTTGCAAAAAAAGTTTCAGGCAAAATTGTAATTAGACATGAAGAGCTAAATCAAAAGCGATTTTTTACTCCAAGTGTTGATGAAATGTTTTTGAGTTGTGCCAAAATTTTTCCAGCTAAAAATATAAATGCAGTTATTCTAACAGGAATTGGAGATGATGGAGCAGAAGGTATGCTTCAAATAAAAAATGTTGGTGGTTATACTGTGGCAGAGTCCGAAGAGAGTGCAACTGTATTTGGTATGCCAAAATCAGCAATTAATCTTGGTGGAGTTTGTGAAGTGTTACCATTTCCTAAGATACTTCAAAGAATATCAACTATTAAATAGGAGAGCTTATGGGCTTAGTAAAAGTGGAAAAGCAAAATTTAGATAGAGAAGAGTTTAATACACTTGATGAGTGTTTAGACTACTTTTATCAACCAAATAGTGATAAAAATTATGCAATTAACAGTATGCTTAACTTTTCAAATGGGGCAAATAGATTAGTTTCATTGCTAAAAGAGCTTGAAGATAGAGATTTATTATCTTATATTGGAGCGAAACTTGCCAAACTTGACCCAAAAGTAGCACCAATTGATGATATTTTGGAACTACTTAAATTAGAAAATGCTTTTGTAAGAAATTTAGCAATTTCAATTTTACGAGATTATAGTGGCGAAATAAAATATTATATAGTTAAATATTTAATTGGTGATGATAGGGATTTGCGAATTTTTGCTGTAAATATTTTAGGTGATGTGAAATTTGCAGAGAGCCGAGATATGCTAATAGAACTTTTAGAAAAAGAGCAAGATATTAATGTAGCAATGACAGCAATTGATTATATAGCAGAAATTGGTAAGTTAGAAGATATAGCCCTTTTAGAGAAAATAAAAAATAGATTTAGTGGCGAGTATTATGCTTCGTTTGCGATTGATAATGCAATAGCATCTATAAAAAAGGGTTAAAATTGGAGTTTTCTAAAGATAATTTTTTTAAATTAAGTGATTTAATATATCGAAGAACAGGAATTGCATTAGAAGAAGAGAAACATTTTGAAAAACTCCAAAAACAGGTGCAAACTCGATGTCAAAAACTAAATATTGATAATTTTAGAAAATATTTCTTTGTTTTAAGATTTGAAGATAAAGAAGAAAAAGAGTTTCAAGAGTTAATTAATAGTTTGACTGTAAATGAGACCTACTTTTTTAGAGAAAATTATCAATTTGAAATTTTAGTCAAAGAAATTTTGCCAGAATTAGATAGATTAACTCCAAAAAATAGAGCTATTAGAATTCTTTCAGCTCCGTGTTCAAGTGGTGAAGAAGCTTACTCTATTGGAATATATCTGTTGGAAGAAAAAAACTTAATTGAGAGACGAGATTTTGAAATTATTGGAATAGATATTGATTCTATCATGATAGAAAAAGCCAAAAAAGGGCAATATAATGATAGGTCATTGCATAATGTTCCAAATGATTTAAAATCTAAATATTTCAATAAAAAGGGGTTATATTATGAGATTAGTAGTGATTTAAAAGATGCTATTTCTTTTGAAGTTGCAAATGTATTTAATAAAAAAAATATGAGAGATTTGGGAAAATTTGATGTGATTTTTTCAAGAAACATGCTTATATATTTTGATGATGCAAGTAAAAAAGATGTGGCTATGACATTTTATGAAATGTTAAATAGTAATGGTTATGTGCTTTTAGGACATGCAGAGTATATGAATAGAATAGTTTCAGTTTTCAAACCAAAGAAATTTGGTGCAAATTTAGTTTATCAAAAATAAAAAGGGGAAAAATATGCCATTAGTTATGTTTGTAGATGATTCAGAGACTGCTTTAGCTTCCACAAAAATCGCAACACAAGGTTTGCCAATTGAAATTTGTCAATATTTAAGTGCTGTTGATGCACTAAATGCAATAAAATCAAAAAGTGCAATACCAGATTTAATTATTACAGATTTGAATATGCCTATTATGAATGGATTAGAGTTTTTGCAAGAGCTTAGAAATTTAGAAGCAACTAAAAAAACTCCAGTTTTAATGCTAACAACTGAAACAAAAGATGAGTTAAAACAGCAAGGAAAAGCTTTAGGACTTACAGGTTGGATTGTAAAACCATTTAATCCAGTGCAACTAAAAGCAGCAATTACAAGAGTATTAAGAATAGAGTAATGTCAGAAACAGCCAAACTATTTGAATCTCTAAGCGAGATTATAGAGCATATTGTCTCTGTGGAAAAAGGTGTAATTGATTTATCAAAAGAGGCTAATTTAAAAATTAGCTCTTTTATTGAAAAATCAAATATAGTTGCAACTGATGATGTTTTGGAAGCTTTACAATATCAAGACTTAATCTCTCAACAGTTAAGTGCAACAATTGAAGCTATGAATAATGTTAAGACAAATATAGAGTATTATATTCACTCTATAAAAGAAGACTCTTCATTAATGTCTGAAAATTTCAAAAAACTAAATACAAAGTTAGAAAAGTCAATCCAAATTGCAAAAGAGCGACAGTGTGCATTTGAAGGAAAATTATCAAAAAATGGTGATTGTGTAGAAGAGATAGAGTTTTTTTAGGAGAAAATTATGAAAGTAATTGTAATAGATGATTCCAAAACAGTTAGAACTTATCATAAACAGCTTTTAGTAGAGAGTGGATTAGTTGTAGATGAAGCTGAAAATGGAATGGAAGCATTAGAGAAGAGTTGTGATAATAGTTATGAGCTATTTTTGGTAGATATAAATATGCCTATTATGGATGGTTATAGCTTTGTAAAAGAGATTAGAGAAAAAGAGCCATTTAAACCAATTATTATGATAAGCACGGAAGCAGAAAAAGGGGATATGATAAAAGCTTATGAAGCTGGTGCAAATATTTATCTTATCAAACCTGTAAAACCAAATGAGTTACAAAGCATCGTAAAGATTTTAATATAGAAATAGGGAAAAAATATGAACCCACTACTTGAATCATTTTTGATAGAAGCAAGAGAAAACTTAAAATTTATAGAAGAGAATTTAGATAAGCTTTTAAGTGATGATTATGAACTTATAAATTCAATATTTAGAGCAGCTCATACATTAAAAGGTGGTTCTGGAATTGTTGGATTTGAAGCTGTAAAAAATATTACACATAGAGCTGAAGATATTTTGGATATGTTGAGAGCTAAAAAATTGGTAGCTACAAAAGAGATGATAGATGCTTTTTATGATGCTTTTGATGAGGTTTTAAATTTAATAGAAGCATCGGAAGAGAGTGGAGATATAGTTAGTGCAAATAGTGAAATTGAAAGTGCTATTCTTAATAGATTAAAAGCTATTGCTGGAATTAAAGAAGAAGCTGTGAGTTGGAGATTACCATTTAAGAAACACCATAGCTTAGAAGATATTATAAATAGCAATTTAGGAGCTTTAGAAAATTTTGAAATAGAAGTTCCATTCAATTCTATCAATATAAATGAGAACAACTTAGACCAAGAACGATTATATGTAGTTAGCTTTGATGTTGATGAAGATTGTATGGTATTTGGAAATGACCCAGTATATACATTATCACTATTAAAAGATGGACTTATTTTAATCAATGCAGAAATTTCAAAAGATTTTGCACAAGAGATTATATTTAGTGATTGTGAAGATGAGCAGTGCCTAAAACTCTATACCAAAATAGATGCTTTTGTATATGCAAGTTACTCAAATATTGAAGAAGCACTATATAACTTTTTAGATGATTTATTAATCACTCCAATTGATATATCTACACTGCTTAAAATTGATTGTGGAAAAGATGAAGAGATAAGCTTTATTGATGATTTAGTAGAGAGTTCAATAAAGCTACTTCACTCTGATATTGATAGTTTTAAATCACTTATAAAAGATTCACTTGCAAATATAAATAGTGATACAAAAATATATGCAAAACTAAAAAGAGTTGTAGAAGTTATAACTTTAGTTGGTGAAGATGATTTATCTAAAATGGAACAATTTTTAAATTCACTTGCTCCAAATAGAAAAATAAAAGAAGAGCCAAAAGTTCAAAATGTAGAAATTAAAAATAGTGTTAAAATTTTAAACGAAGTAGATTTAAATAGTATAAAATTAATCTACAAACAGCAGTTAATGCAGTTAGAAAACTTTAATGATACAAACACTATAAACAGAGTTGCATATATAGTTTCAAAAGTTTCAAAACTACAAAATCAAGTAGCTCCAACTACAAGAGATGGATTATTGGATTTTTTAAAAGTAGAATTAGGTGAAAAGAGTATAGAAACTAAAACTACAAATGAAAAAATATCTCATGAAGAAGAAAAAACTACTCCAAAAGTTGTAGAAAAAGATAAAAAAGATGTGATTGGAAAGTTGATAAAAGTAGAACAAGAGTCAATTGATATGTTAATGGTGATAATTGGTGAGTTATTAGTTGCTAAAAACTCACTGCCATATTTAGCTGATAGTGTTGAGCGAAGTGAAAAAGAGATAATTCGACGAATGATTTTAGAGAAATACTCATTTATAAATCGTTTAACAAATCAACTTCAAGACTTAATTATGTCTATGAGAATGTTACCAATTAGTTATGTATTTGATAGATACCCAAAGTTAGTTAGAGATATTTCTAAGAAATTAGATAAAAAAGTAAATTTAATTCAAGAAGGTGGAGATACTAAACTTGATAAAAATATGATAGAGATGCTTGCAGACCCTTTAATTCATATTATTAGAAACTCTCTTGACCACGGAGTTGAGCAACCAAGTGTTAGAGTTAGCAAAGGCAAAGATGAAGTTGGCAAAATTGTAATGAGAGCATATCCAGAATCGGATAGAGTTATTATTGAAATTGAAGATGATGGAAAAGGAATTGACTCAAATATTGTAATTAGAAAAGTTATAGAAAAAGAGCTTTTGAGTTTAGACAAAATAGAATCACTTAGTGAAGATGAAAAAATTGAGCTAATTATGCTCCCCGGTTTATCAACTGCCGAAACTATTAGTGAGTTTAGTGGTAGAGGAGTTGGTATGGATGTAGTTAAGAAATCTATTGAAAGTTTTGGTGGAACTGTAAATATAAAAAGCCAACTAAATAGAGGAACGAAAATAAGACTTTCAATTCCTGTTTCTGTTGCAGTTACAAATTTACTACATGTTTTAATGAATAGTATAAATTACGGTTTTCCAATGGATAGTGTAAGTGAAACTGTAAAAATAGCAAAAGATGAAATTGTATATTTGCAAAATCAACCATTTATAAATTTGAGAGGACAAGTTATCCCAATTTTATTGATTGAGCAGATGTTAAATTTATCACAAATTGAAGATATTATTTCAATTGTTGTTTTAAATATCAAAGATTTAAGATTAGCAGTTGTTGTAAATGAGCTACTTGGACAGTTAGATGTTGTGCAAAAACCACTTGATGGTTTATTAAATTCTCACCCAATTATTAGTGGTAGTGCTTTGCTTGGAAATGGTGAAATTATTATGCTTCTTGACCCAATTGGACTACTTGATACTTATAGTGATTTAAATAGCAAAAAATTTCTAAATGGGATTAAATTATGATTAGATATGAAGAAAATGTAGCATATTTTGAAGATTTAGTAAATGAAAGTGAAATTGGAGAGTTAAAAGAGTTTTTAAAATCTAACTCTCCAAATATAATAACATTTGATTTTACAAATTGTCGAGATATTCATACTGTTATATTGCAATTAATTGGTGCTTACAAAGTACATAATGGTGCTATTTTTCAGTTTTCACAAGATAAAGTTAGAGCTTATCAAAAATTTTTAGAAGGATTTGTTGGAGTTTAAAAAAATTTATGACTCAAAAAAGGTGGATATTATATTTTAAAACTAATAAATATAAAAGGCTTGGGTGTGAGAATTTTGTATAAAAATAAATTTGTGTTAAGGTCTCATAAAAAATAGCAATAAAAGTTAATTTATATATGAAACCTATAACCAATTTTAGAAACATTTATTATAAATTCTTCACCCAATTTATTTCGTAAATCTCTTACAAGTGTTCTTAAAGCTGGAAAGCTCATAGATTTTTCTCCCCATACTTGATATTCTATTTCATTGTATGAAAAAATTTTTTTTGAATTTGAACTTAGAAGTTTCAAAAATAAAACCTCTTTTTTACTTAGGCTATAATGCCTATTATTTATTTGTAAAATATGTTTATCTAAATCAATAATTATATTTTCAAGTTCTATAATATGTGGAACTGTTTTTTCTATTTTCTCCAAATATGCTTCAAATGTTTTAAAAAGTTGTTCTTCATCAAGTGGTTTTATTAAGTATCTATCTATATTATTGTGAATTGCATTTATTAAAAAATTTGTATCTGTATGTGCTGATACTATTACTGTATATGCACTACTTTTACGATTTTTTATTTCTTTTAAAAGTTCAAATCCCCCCATTTTTGGCATTTTTAAATCAGTCATAACAATATCAGGTAAATATAATTCATACTTATCAAGACCATCAAATCCATCTATTGCAGTATAGACTTCTTTAAAAAAATATTTCAACATAGAGGCTATATTTTTTCTTATTATCATCTCATCTTCTACTACAAGGATTGTTTTATGTTTTAATTTTTCAAATTGTTCCATATTTTTACCTTTAGTTTTTTTGTAAGCTAATAGTAAATTTTGCACCATTTTTACAATTTCTAACTGTTAGCAAACCTTGCATATGCTTTTCAATAATCTCTTTTGAGATATAAAGACCTATTCCTGTTCCATTTGTTTGTTTGGTTGTAAAATATGGTTCAAAAATTTTATCTATAATAGATGGTTCTATTCCTCCAGCATTATCTTTTACTTCACATATTATATTCTCTTTATCGTCATAAATAGATATCTCTATTTTTCCATCTGTTTGATTATTTTTGACAAATATATCTTTTGCATTTGACAAAAGATTGAGTATAACTTGTGAAAATTCACTCGAATATCCATATACAAAATAGTCATTATTTGCAATAAGTTCAAATTTTATATCGTAAGATTGAAGTGTTGCTTCTAAAATTCTATATGCTTTAAGACATTGAGAATTGAGATTAAATTTTTCTTTCTCCTTTTCTGGTTTAAAAAAATTTCTAAAATCATCAATAGTTTGCGACATATATTGAAGTTGTTTATTTGCCTCTTGTATGCTTTCATCTAAAAAAGTTTTTTCTACTCCATTAGCAATAGCTGTGTATTTTATATTCATAATAATTGCACTTACAGCACTTATAGGTTGTCTCCATTGGTGAGCAATATTGCCTATCATTTCTCCCATACTTGCCATTTTTGATTGTTGAATGAGAAGTCTCTCTTTTTCTCTCTGTTTATCTAGCTCTATTTTGACTTTATTATTCAATGATAAATTAAATTCATCGAGCTCTTTGACTTTAGTTTTTAAAGCTTTATTTAAATTTGATATCTCTTTTTCATCTTTTATCTTTTTTCGCAAATAAAGTATAAAAAAGAGAGTTGTTCCAAAAGTAGCAATTACAAGAAAAAAGATAGCTCTATTTTGGGTATTTTTTATAATAGATAATTGTCCAAACTCTTCTGTTGCATCAAAAGAAACACTAATGCCACCTCTTATATCTCCTATTTTATACCCTTGATGTTGATGACACTTTAGGCAATCTGCTTCTACTTTTAAAGCTCCCATAAATAAAAAAGTATTCTCTTTGATTTCCCAATAATATGGATTATTAGGATTTTTTTTGAAAAAGTCAAGTATCTTTTTTTCTTCATTATTAGGGGCATTATTTGGATTTATAAGTTTATCGCTTGTTATTTTTAAACTAAAACCTTCTCTTTTACTTGCAATATCTGATATTTGTCTTGTCATAAATGCTGGATTTATCCAAATAAGTTTTTTATGATTATCTGCTTCTATATAACTTGGATTTAGATATGGATTTGGCTCTATTGTTTCACTCTTGACATACACTCCATTAAAACTTGCATTCCAATATCTCATATCAACTATAAGATTAAATATTGCAACTGCTTTATTTTTAAGACTTTCATATAAAAGCATCTCTTGTGCTTTATAAGAGTTATTTACAGTATAGATAGCAACTAAAAAAAGTGTTATTAAAAAAAAGAAAAATCCAAAAAGAGAATATTTTTTAATAGAAACTCCTTTTTTGTTTTTACTATTATAAATGGTATTGATTAAAATAATAATCTATAGTTGTATAAAATTTGCACAATGTAATTGAATAAAATCTAATTTTCCCTATTTTTTCCCTCACTTTTTTTGATTTAATTTGATTATAAAAAAACAAAAAGGAGTTAAAGATGGCTTACATTGAACCATCGGAATTTGCTACCAAAATGGTTGATGCTGGAGAGCAAAAAATTTATATGTCAACAAAAGACACACTTATTCGAGCATATATGGCTGGAGCTATTTTAGCATTAGCAGCTGTGTTTGCCGTTTCTGTTACTATGCAGACAAATTCACCACTTGTAGGTGCTATGTTGTTTCCTGTGGGATTTATTATGCTTTATTTTATGAAGTTTGATTTGCTTACAGGTGTTTTTACATTGGTACCATTAGCTTGGATTGACAAAAGAGCAGGAGTGACTATTGGGCAGATTTTAAGAAATTGGGGACTTGTTGGTTTAGGAAATTTTGGAGGTGCTTTTACAGTGGCCGTTATGATGGCATTTGTTTATACATATGGATTTAATACAGATGGTGGAGCAATAGCACAAAAAGTAGCATCTATTGGTGAAGCTAGAACTTTAGGGTATGCAACTTATGGTATCGATGGATGGCTTACAGTTTTTATGCGAGGAATGCTTTGTAACTGGATGGTTTCTATGGGTGTTGTGGGAGCTATGATATCTACAAGTGTCAGTGGAAAATGGCTTGCTATGTGGATGCCTATTATGCTCTTCTTTTTTATGGGATTTGAGCATTCAATTGTGAATATGTTTTTGTTTCCATTTTCTTTGATTATGGGTGGAAATTTTACAATTACTGATTATCTTTTATGGAATGAACTGCCTGTTGTTTTTGGAAACTTAGTTGGAGGACTGTTTTTTGTAGGGCTTATGATTTACTACACTCATGTCAAAACAGATAAAAAAAGAGTAATTAAATAAAAGGCAACTTATGAAAAATAGACTTAAAATAGTTGTTGGTCAATACTCAAATAAAGGTCGAAAATCTTCTAATCAAGATTTTTACGACCTTGTCATTCCAAATAATGATTTACTTATCACAAAAGGAATAGTAGTTGCAGTTGCTGATGGAATTAGTAGTAGCAAAGTAAGTGGAGAAGCAAGTAAAATAGCTGTTGTAAATTTTTTACAAGATTATTATGCTACTTCAGAGTCATGGAGTGTTGAGAAATCTCTTACAACAGTTATTTGTGCTATTAACTCATGGCTTTACTCTCAAAATAGAAAAAATCTTTATCACTTAGACAAAGATAAAGGATATGTTACTACCTTTAGTGGAATGGTTCTAAAATCAACATTAGCACATATTTTTCATGTTGGTGATATAAGAATATATAAACTTAGAAATGGTATTTTTGAACAATTAACTCAAGACCATAGAACTTGGATATCAAATGAAAAAAGTTATCTAAGTCGAGCTTTAGGGATTGACTCAATAGTCAATATTGACTATACAAAAAGTAGTCTTGAGCAAAATGATATTTTTATATTATCAACAGATGGTGTGTATGAGCATATAGAACTCGATTTTATCAAAGATACACTCAATAAATATCCAGAGGAGTATGATACAGCTTCAAAAATCATTATAGATAGAGCATATGAAAATGGAAGTGAGGATAATCTTACAATCCAACTTATCAAAATAGAATCACTCCCAAATAAAGATATTAAAGAAATACATCACCATCTTTATAATAGACCTATTCCTCATATTTTAAAAGAGGGTGAGGTTTTTGATGGGTATAAAATTACCTCTGTTTTGAGTTATAGTAGTAGAAGTCATGTCTATTTAGCATACGATGAAGAGAATAATAACAAAGTAGTGATAAAAATTCCATCAACTACTATGCAAAATGATGAAGCATATCTTGAGAGTTTTTTACTTGAAGAGTGGGTAGCAAAAAGAGTAAACAATCTACACATAGCAAAATCATACAATACAAATAGAAAAAGTAACTATCTCTATACAGTTATGGAGTATATCGAAGGGGTTAGTCTTGCTCAATGGCTGATAGATAATGCTAAACCATCTTTAAATGATATACGAAATATAGCTAATCAAATAGCAAAAGGGCTTTTAGCATTTCATCGTCAAGAGATGATTCATCAAGATATAAGACCAAAAAATATTATGATTGATACAAATGGTATAGTAAAAATTATAGATTTTGGTTCAATAAAAATAAAAGGGATAGAAGAGATTGATACTTTTATAGAAAAATCTAATATTCAAGGAACAGCTCTTTACACAGCACCTGAATATTTTATAGGAAATGAAGGAACTTATCAATCAGACCTTTTTTCTTTAGCAGTAATAGTTTATGAGATGCTTAGTGGAAAGTTTCCCTATGGAACAAATATCGCTAAAACATCTACAAAAAGTGAGCAAAATAGATTAACTTATAATTCACTCTATCCTCAATATCCTATTTGGATAGATGAAACTCTGAAAAAAGCACTACACATAGAGCCAACAAAAAGATATACCGAATTTAGTGAATTTTTATATGACCTTGAAAAACCAAATAAAAAATTTTTTCATAAAACAACTCCCCCTCTTCTTCAAAGAGACCCAGAAAAATTTTGGAAAATTTTAGCTTTGATTGAAGCAGTTGTTATTATCTTTATACTTTTTATGAACAGAGTGTAAAAAATGGAAAATAAAACACTTCCTATATTATTAAAAAATCAAAAAATACTCCTTATAGGTGGAGGGAAAGTTGCTTATCAAAAAGCTTGTGTATTGAGTGATAACAACATAGATTTTGTAGTTATTGCAAAAGAGTTTTCCTCTTCTATGATACAACTTATTCCAAATCGGATTTGTAAAAAATTTACAATAAAAGATATAAAAGATTTTTATATCATCATCGATGCAACAGGAGATGAAAAGGTAGCTCTAAAACTTTTAAAGTATAAAAAAAATCACAATATTTTACTAAATATTGTAGATATACCAAAATATTGTAACTTCTATTTTATGGCTTTGACTAAAAATAGACCTTTGCAAATAGCCGTTTCAACTAATGGAGCATCTCCAACAGTAGCTAAATTTTTTAGAGATGAGTGCGAAAAACTTATACCCAAAAATATAGATAAATATTTAAAAGAAAAAAAAGCACAAAGAGAACAAGGCTTTATAAATGTAGCTTTAACACAAAAAGAGCTTCTCGCACAAAAAGCAAAAGTGTATCTTGTGGGGTGTGGTTTGGGAGATGTTGAATTGCTTACAATTAAAGCATACAACATCATAAAAAGTGTTGATGTAATTCTTTATGACCATCTTATTTCAGAAGAGATAATGCAGATAGTTCCAAAAAAAACTTTAAAAATAAGTGTAGCCAAACAAAAAGGTTTTCACTCAAAAACTCAAGAAGAGATAAATACACTTATTTTACATTATGCAAATCAAGGATTGAGTGTTGCAAGACTTAAAAGTGGTGACCCTTTTGTATTTGGCAGAGGTGCTGAAGAGTTGTATGAGTTGATTAAAAAAAACATATATACAGAAGTTATATCAGGAATTAGCTCTGCTATAAGTGGTTGCTCTTTGGCACTAATACCTATAACTGCTAGAGGATATGCAAGTGGCTTTAGTGTAGTAACGGCTCATTTTAAAGATAATAGTCTCAATTTAGATTGGGTTGAACTTCTAGCTAAAAAAAATCATACAGTAGTAGTTTTGATGGGGCTTAGTCGAATAAAAGAGATAGTAGAAGAATCAAAAAAATTAAATATCCCTCAAGATAAATTGTGTGCTATAGTATCAAATGCGAGTAGAAAAAATCAAGAGGTAAAAGTATGCACTTTAGAAAAACTTGAAAAGTATAAAGATAGTATGAAAACCCCTGCGATACTTGTTTTTGGAGATGTGGTCAAATATAGAGAAATTTTTAATTAAGGATAAAAAATGCAAATGTTAGAAACACTCTCAAAAGAGAGAAATAAAAAACTAAATAAAATGGAACAGCTCAAACAGCTCAAAACTCCTCTAAGTGTGTATGAAAAATTAGAGCATATTTGTAAAGCTGGAATTAAAAATCTTCAAAGTGAAGATAGTGACTATTTTCTTAAATGTTTTGGAATATTTTTAAAAAAAGATAGTTCATTTATGTTGCGATTACGAATACCTGCTGGACAACTTTCAGCAATTCAAGCAATAAAAATTGGACAACTTTCTAAAAAATATGGAAAAAATTATATCGATATTACCACAAGACAACAGATAGAGTTAAGACATATAGAACTTGAAAATATTTATATTATCTTACAAGAGTTAAAAAGTGTTGGAATTAGCACTTTTCAAACAGGAATTGATAATTTTAGAAATATTGTAACAACTCCATTTGATGGTTTAGGAGAAGATTCTTTGATAGAGTGTAAGCCTATTATTGATGAACTTCAAGATATTTTTTTTGCAAAAGAAGATTATATTGGAGTTCTTCCTCGAAAATTTAATACAGCAATTTTGGGAAATAGAATAAATGATTGTAATGTTTATGGACATGATTGCTGTTTTATAGTTGCTTCAAAAGATAACAAAATAGGATTTAATCTATATCTTGGAGGTAAAGTAGGAGTTCAAGCAAGTAACATAGGGCTTTTTGTAGGAGTAGAACAAGTGATAGCTACTTATAAAGCGATTATTGAGCTATTTAAAACTTATGGTTTTAGAGATAATCGAAACAAAAACAGACTTCACTTTTTACTTGAAGCGGTTGGCATGGAAAATTTTGTAGAAGCTATAAAAAATTATACCAATTTTGAATATAGTTCAAGTGGAGAAATTCTTTGCACAAAAGAGCTTATCATAGATAATTCTGGAATAATAGAGTTTGATGAAAATAGAATTGCTATACATTTTCCAATTCCAAGTGGGCTTTTAAGAGGTGATGATTTAGAGCAAATTGGGCTTTTAGCTTTGAATGTTGATGGTTTCATAAGACTTAGTGTAGAGCAAAGCTTATATATCATCACTTCTAAAAAATATCAATCAAATGTTATGCAAAGTCAAGTGTTTCATGCTTATAAAGATTTTCAAAATATCTATTTCAGACATCAAATAGCATGTGTAGGAGCAAATGGATGTGCTTTCGGTGTGATTGATAGTAAAAATGAGGCTATAAACTTAGCTAACTTTTTACAAAATGAGATACCTTTAAATGATGCTAAAGTGCGAATTTATTGGTCTGCATGTCCAAAAGGGTGTGGAATTCATGGTATTGCAGATATAGGGCTTGAGGGTTGTCGAGCAAAAGATGAAAATGGTGTCAGTGTAGATGGTGTTCATATCTATTTAGGTGGAAAAGTTACAAAAGAAGCTAAAGAAGCAACAATTTATGCAAAAGCAGTCCCACTACAAAAAGCAAAATATATTATAAAAGATATTATTGCAAATTATCAAATAAATAAAAAAGATACGGAGAGTTTTGAAAAATTTTATGAGAGAGAATGTGAATTAAGGTAAATTTTTATCCGCTATTACAAATAGTTTTATAAGGGCAGAATCTACAAACATCAATCTTTTCTGCTTTTTTATAAACTCTATCAAACTTTTTATACTCTTCTATTTTTACTTTAAGAAGTTCAACTTTTTGAATTAAAGTCTGCTCTATTTCAATTTTTTGGTTTTTTAAATCATAAAATAGTGCTTCTTCTATATCTTGAGAATATAAATCTTTTGCTCCATAATAGTAAAATGCAAATTGAAAATCTTTGCTATTTTCTAAAGTTTTTTCACTATCAATTTTTAAACTGTTTTGAAATTTATAATCAATCAAAGTTAGTTTGCCATTTAATCTATCAACTCTATCAATTTTTCCAACTAAATTTATATCACTAAGAGTTACATTAAACTCTTTTTCGACTCCAATAACTTTAAATCCTTTTTTAAATCTTGTAACTTCATTTAATAAAAATGGTTCAAAGTTATATATAAATAGGTCTAAATCAAACCTTTCTATATTTGTTTTTTTTATATTTTTAATAGCTTTTATTAATTTATCTCTTAACTCTTCAACACTCTCATAATGCTCTTTTTGTTGATAAATTTCGCACAATGCTTGATGAATTACAACTCCACTAAATGCACTATTTTCGATATTAAAATTTTCTTCTTTTATATTTTTAATATATCTAAAGTAAAATTTTCGCTTACAATCCAAAAATGTTTTTAATTTTGTTGCACTTAATGGTTTATCTAAATAGTTACTATCTAAATCTACTATATCTTTATCCCATCTATTTATGTTTTTATCTTCAAAAAGCGAAATTTTTTCACCTTCTATCTCTTTTAGATTTAACTCATTTATAAATTTTGAACCCATTTGTAAATTTGATTTTACAAATGTAATCACACTTTTTTTACTATTTGATATTAATTTTTTATAAAGCTGTTTTTGCAAAGCTTCTCTATCACTTGATGTTGGAAGCAGTGAAATTGATTTTATTTCAGAGTTTAAAAATAGCTCTTTTTCGCTAATTTTTGGCACATATCCATCATTAAAATCAGGAATAATAACTCGCTCAAACTCAACCATTCTACTTTCTAAAACCCCAATAACTCTAACTCTTCCACCACCTACATCACTAATTGATAACTCTTTTAAGTTTTGTAAAAAGAAAAATATCAACTCTTTTAAAGTGTAGCTATTTAAATAATCTTTAAATTTTGATAGTTTATAAAGCTCATTTAAAACTATCTCATCACTAACTCCAATGCTATTTAAAAACTCTTCAAATAGTAAAAATCCATTTTCACTAAATCTATTAATATATAAATTTGCAATTTCTACAATATTTAAAACTTTGAGAGTTTCAAAATCTTTTTTATCTCTATATATTGAATAGTGATAAATAGTATTTAATTTTTTGTAAAATTCACTATTTATAAAACTTTCACCCATAGCAAAGTTTAAATTTCTATTATCATCAAATAGCTTTAATATATCTACAAAGCTATCATCTGGTAAAACTAAAGCTATTTTTTCTGGCTCTATCTGCTCAATTTCTATAAATTGGTGTAGTAGTTTAAATATATATTCAGCTTGCGAGAGTCTATCTGGAAAACTTATAAGAGTTGTATTTGATATATCAATTGATAAATTCGAAAATTTAACTATCTCTTTTGTGCTAAAGTTTATTAAATATTTATATCCAACTTCTAAATTAAATCCATAATTTTTAAGCTTTTCTACCATTTTACTATTTAGCTCATCAATATCAATTTCTATCTCAATGTTTGTAACTTTTGAAATATTATCTATTAATTGCAACTCAAAGTTTGTCAAATATCCATCAATTTTGAGCAAAAAATCTCTATCTTTCAAAAAGTTTAAATTTAATGTATAGTTATCAATTGTAATTTGGTCGAAATATCCATTTTTGTGCAGTAAATCTTTGTAATTTAAATATAGTTTTTCTAATATTTTTATATGTGTCTCATATTCTGAATATGTATCTGCTAAATTTATACTATCAAAATTTACAAGTTCTCCTCTTAACTCATCAAAAAACTTAAATATAAATCTACTATCTTTTATGAATTTTAAAAACTCTCTACTAAATCCAAGCTTCTTAAACTCTACATCTTTAATAGCTTCTCTTAAAAATAGAACTCTTTGATAAGCCATAGCCTCTTTTTTATTTTCAACTATTTTTGCTTTACTAAAAAACTCTTCAATACCTATTAAATTTGGTAATATTGAGTTATTATGAATATTTTTATCAATATAATTTTTTATTGCTCTATTTGTTGGAAAAACTGTTGTTTTAGTTTGCATGAAACTTTTCAAACTCCACTAAATGGCTTAAAGTATTAAAATCTTCAATTTTTTCAATAAATATTTCACCATTTAAATGGTCTATCTCATGTAAAATTGCTTTCGCAAAAAAATCTTTTGCAATAAAATCTAAACTATTTCCATATCTATCAATTGCTTCTACTCTTATTTCTCTTGCTCTTCTAACTTTAGCTCTCAAGTTATCAACACTCAAACAACCTTCATACTCATAAGTTGTCTCATTTGATAATATTGTAATTTTTGGATTTATTAAAATTATCAGTGGTATTTTGGGACGATTTGGGTATCTTTTATTATCGCTATCAAGCTCGACCATTACAATTCTAAGACTATGATGAACTTGTGGAGCTGATATACCTGCTCCATTATGTTCTCTCATAGTAATAATCATATCATCTATTAGTCGTTGAATTTCATCTGTTTTTAACTCTTCAATACTCAATTCACAAGCTATTTTTCTCAAAATTGGATTACCCAATTTAGCAATTTTTAAGATATTCAAAATCCTAACTCTTTGGTCTAAAAGCTTTTATAATATTCTCATTGGTTTCTAAATATGCTCCACCAATTAAATCTATACAGTATGGAACTGCTGGAAACACAGCATCTAAACATTCTCTAATTGATTTTGGTTTTCCTGGTAAATTTATAATTAAAGATTTATTTCTAATTCCTGCACACTGTCTTGATAAAATTGCAGTTGGCACATATTTCAAACTAACAGACCTCATCATCTCTCCAAATCCATCTAACATTTTTTGACAAACTGCTTTTGTAGCTTCTGGAGTTACATCTCTAAGTGCTGGACCTGTGCCTCCTGTCGTAACTATTAGAGAACATCCAAGCTCTTCTAACTCAATTAAATTAGACTCAATTAAATTTTGTTCATCTGGAATAACTCTATAAATAAAATCTATTTCATTAATTAAATATTCACTTAAAGTTTCCATTATAGCTTTACCTGAAATATCTTCATAAACTCCTCTACTTGCTCTATCTGAAAGAGTTAAAACACCTATTTTTACCACAAATTACCTCTCTATTATAAAAAATTTATTCTCTTTTGTTTTTGCAATTCCAACTGCTGTTTCTGCTCTTTGAATTAAATCTTGTAAAGAGTCATTTGGTCTGCTATTTATAATTCCTGTTGAGAGTGATATTTTCAAATTTTTATCATCATATATAAATTTATTATTTTGTAAATATTCATAAAGTGTATCTGCGATAATTTTTGCTTCTTTAATATCTGATTTAAGTTTAACTATAATAAATGAGCTTTTATTTAGTTTATAAACCTTATTTGAGTGTGTAGCAATTGATTTCAAAAGTTTGCCAAAAAATATTAGCACCTTATTTCCTGCATCTCTGCCAAATTCAATTTCTATATCATCAAAATTATCAATATTTACTTGAATTAAATTGATAGATAAATCTCTTCCAGCTCTACTAATTATCACTTTTTGTAAATCATAAAGCATTGCATTTTGATTTAAAACTCTTGTGAGTGGGTCAATTCTTGAAATATTTGCCACATATTCTATTTTTGATTTTAGATTTTTAATTTTAGCTTCTGCTTCATCAACCTCTTTTGTGATAGAGTTATGATAATTTTTTATCTCATCTTTTACATCTAAAAAATCCTCTTTTTTACCACTTTGTATAAGACTTTCAATTTTTGCACTGCTGTGTTCGGTTAGTTCTTTAATATTATTTGTGGTTTGTGAATAATTTACTAAACTATCTTTTGCCAATGTCAAACTATCTGCATCTACATCTTTCATTTGCGAATTGACACTTTCCAAAAGTTTATCAAAACTACTTTTATTTAATGTTTCTGAAGATAGTTGAAGTAAATTTTTTAAAAATTCAAATCTTAAACTCTCTTCACTTAAATCTTTTTTTAATATTAAACTACTGTAAATCTCATCAACTCTATTTTTTAACTCTTTTATACTCACAATTCACCGCCAAATTTTGGTTTTAAAGAAACTTCATTTTACTTAATTTTGTTCTTTCAAAGTTCGTAATTCAATACAAAAACTACTTCCAATATCACTATTATTATAAGCATAAAGTCTGCCATTCATACTTTTTTCTATTATAACTTTTGCTAAATATAGTCCAAGTCCTGTGCCTTGTCCTTCTTCTTTTGTAGAGTAGTATGGCTCATATATTCTACTAAGTATTTTATCTGGTATTCCTGTGCCATTATCTTTTATGATGATTTTTATAGATTCACTATCTTTAGATATTTTTATATCTATTTTTCCATTATAAAACTCATACTTTGTTCTGTTTTCAATAATTGCATCTTTTGCATTATTTATAATATTTAGTACAACTTGTTTAAACTCATTTGGATAACCAAAAGCATCTACATCATAATATTGAAGATTTATAACTCTATTATCTTTTAAAATCAACTCTTCATTATAACTCATTTCAATATAAACTCTCAAATTATCTAATTGAGAATTAATTAGCGAAGTTAAATTTATCATAGCTTCAATGATATTAAATCTAACCATGTTTTTATTTGGTTTTAAAAAGTTTCTAAAATCATCTATTGTTTTACTCATATGATTTATTAAATTCATACCATTTACAACGACATCTCTCAAATAAACATCATCTAATAAATTAAACTTATGAGCATCTTCTATATCTTGAATTAGAATTCCTAAAGCATTTAATGGTTGTCGCCATTGATGTGCTATTGCCCCAATCATCTCTCCCATTTCTGCAAGTTTTGATTTTTGAATTAATAACTGCTCTTGAATTCGCTGTTTATTTTCTAACTCTTTTCTAAAGCTCATATCTCTTGCATTTGCTAAGATATATTTATACCCTTTCAAATTAAATAGTGTTGCATTTATTTCAACTATAATTTCTCTACAATCTTTTGATAAAATTGAAGTTTCAAATAGTGAATTTTGCTCATGTGATAGTTTTCGTAAATTCATTTTTAGTCTATCAATTTCATCATGAGTTACAATCTCTTCAAAACATTTACTCTCAAGCTCATCTTTTTCAAATCCTAATAGTAGTTGTGAATATTTATTAACTTCACTTATTTTATATCTTTCTTGATGACAATCTGGTTTTATTATAAAAGTTGCATCTCTTGTGGAGTTAAATAGTATTTCATACTTATTTTGACTTCTCTCTAACTCTTCTTGAATTATTTCTCGCTTTAACATCTGCTCTAAAATTTGAAGCTCTCTGTTTTTTATTTCACTACTACCTTTTTGAATTAAGAACTCTATATCTCTCTTTAATCTATCAAAAACTTCTTGAATATCCTCATAATTATCTTTTAAACTTTCATACCCATCATCTTCTAAATCTACTAAAGATATATCAACTACATTATTACCCATTTACTACTCTCATTTTATGTTCATTAAGTGTAAATTTTTTTACAATATTTCTACCATTACCTTTAGCACAATAAAGGGCATTATCAACTCTACTAATAATACTATCAACTTGTAGAGTATCATTTATATAAAATTCAGTTACTCCAATGCTGATTGTAACTCGCTCAACACCATCAAATTTAAACTCCTCAACTACACTTCTTAGATGTTGAGCTGATGCAAATGCACCTTCAATATCTGTTGATGGAGCTAATATCATAAACTCTTCTCCTCCCCATCTTGCAAAAATATCAGTCTTTCTAATGTGACCTTTAATTAATTCAACTAAATTAACTAATACACTATCTCCAACTTGATGACCATAAACATCATTTATTTTCTTGAAATGGTCAATATCAAACATTATCATAGAAAATGGTATAGAGTATCTATTAAATCTCTCTATTTCACTTTCTAAACATATATTAAATTTCATTCGATTAAATATTTTTGTAAGTGGGTCTGTATTTGCTAATGTTTCAAAAGTTTTAGACTCATTTATAATATCTGTAATATCTGTGAGAGAAATAATATATATATCTTCATCATTTGGAAGTTTTGTCTGTTTTATTAGAAATGTTCGCTCTTCATCTTTTTTTGTATCATGCATCAAAACTTTATGTCGTTCATTTGGATTATTGACTAAATATGTAAGCCAATTAGAGTTTTGTTTATTAAATATATAACCTTCTGCCTCTATAAAAAATTCACATACACACTTATGCTCTTTTCTAAAATCTTCTAAATTAGAATAATTAAAGAAATTAAAAAAGCTTTTATTAACCTCTATTACTTCACTACCTGTTGATAAGAATATTATATTATCTTGAAAATCCAAAATTTGCTGGATTAATATTGATTGCTCTTTTACTTTTTTTTCTAAAATAATAGCATCAGCAGATTTTGCCAAAGCCCTTTCAAATTTATCTTTATTTACAGGTTTTATGATAAATTGATTAACTCCAACATCAATAGCATCCAAAAAGTAGTTTGTTTCACTATGTGCTGTGGTAACAATTATTTGAACACTTTTATTCTCTTTTCTAATTTCTGCTGACATTTCTAACCCATCTAAATGAGGCATTCTAATATCAGTAATTATTATATCTGGTCGCTCACTTCTAAAGAGTTCTAAACCCTCCTGTCCATCTTTTGCAATGAAGAGATGTTTTATTCTTCTTCGTAAGAAATTAGATAGACTCTCTCGAATTGCTTGGTCATCTTCAACATACAAGACCCTCAATTTAGACAATTGAGAAATATCAATATTGCTACTCAAACTCTTACACTCCAACTTTTTGATATAAGATTAGCATAAAAAAACTTAAATAATTAAGCTGGAATGTGTATCTTAAACTCTGCACCATCATCTATATTTTTTACACCAATTTTGCCTTTGAAGCTATCTTCGATAATCATCAAACTCATATAAAGTCCAATTCCACTACCTTGCTCACCTTTTGTGCTAAAGTATGGTTCAAAAATTTTTTCAATAACTTCACTCTTAATACCACCACCATTATCTGATATAGTTACATCTACGCTATCTTGTATATCTACTTTTATCAAACCTTTTTTAATCGAATTAGCAACTATTGCATCTTTTGCATTGTTTAAAATATTTAAAATAACTTGTTTAAACTCATTTTTATTACCAAAGATTTTAATATTACTATCTTTGTTTAGAAACAGAACATCTATACCTTTTTGTTTTAGTTGCACATCTAAGAGCTGTTCTATTTCAATAATTGCTTCATAAATTGAAAAATACTCTTTAGTTTTATTTGGTAAAAAAAAGTTTTTAAAATCATCCATAGTCTTATTCATAAAATCAATCTGTCTCATAGCTTTTGTTATTGTTTCTTGTAAATATTTTCTATCTAACTCTTTATAATCATAAGCATCCAACACATCTTGAATAAGTATGCTAAGGCTATTTAATGGTTGTCGCCATTGATGTGAAATTGATGCTATCATTTCTCCAATAGATGCAAGTTTGCTCTGTTGGATTAATAAATGCTCTTGTGCTTTTTGTTTTTTTTCTAACTCTTTTTTTTCTGTAATATTATCAGCAATTCCAAGCAAATATAGTGGTTTATTTGAGCTATCTCTAATTAAACTTAGTGTCATATTTGTCAATATAAATCCACCCTTTTTTTGGCAAGTAAGTCTAATTTCAAACTGATAAAACTCTATAAAACCTTCTATAATTGCATTAAAATAGTCAGAAAATTGTTTTAAATCATCTACATGAATTATATCTTTAAGATAAATTAAAGAGTTTGAATGCAAGTTAATATGATTTTTAAAAATTGGATTTATTTTTAACAATTTTCCATCAAAATCTAAAACAAACATACCTATTGCAGAGTTATCAAAAATATCTTCAAACTTAAATTCAATCATTTTTGGGAAACCTTTTTTCTAAACACTCCAATAATAGATTAAGTAAATCATCTTTTTTAACTGGTTTAAATAGTGTATGAGTTGCTAATGGACTTCTATGAGCTTCATCTTTATAAGCAGTTACAACAATACAACAACTATCAGGTTTTACTTGTTTTATAGCTTCAATCAGCTTAACTCCATTCATTCGTGGCATTTCAATATCACTCACAACACAATCTGGATTGAATTTTTGATACATTTCAAACCCTTCCACACCATCTCTCGCTAAATAAACTTCTCTAAATCTTCGTCTCAAAAATGCACCCAAAGATTCTCTAACCAAATCTTCATCATCAATAAAAAGCACACTATATTTTTTTAGTTCAGCAACATCCAACATAACAAATCCTTATAAAATATGTCCTCTATCTTTATATAAAAAAACTTCACTAAATTGAGAAAAAAATTTCACACAATTGTGAGAATTTATAATTCTATCCAATTCACCTAAAAAAGTATATATCTTTACACCTTTACTCAAAATAGCCTCTATTTCTTCCTTTTCCCAACCATAATATAGTAGCTCTTCTAACTCTTCTACTCTACTCTCACCACTATACAAAGAAACATCGACATCTTTAGGAAAAGCAATATTTTTCAAAAAATTTTCAATATATTTTGCTTTATCTTTTTTATAAGATATTAATTGAACTCTCTTGAATTTTTCATCTCTATCACAAAAAAAAGCAGGTGAAATAAGAACTAATTTATCTACTCTTTTATTAGTTTGGTTTATATATTGAGTGGCTTTTATAGCTCCATAACTAAAGCCAACAACACTAAAATCATTTGCAAATTTATCTAAAATATGAGCAAATAAATTTTCGGAGTTTTTAACTCCAAAACCATCAAAATATATCATGAATAATTTCTCTAATTTCATCTTTTGAGATAACTTCATGTTCTAATAAAATTTTCTCAATTCTTTGAATTCTAATATTTGCAGATAGTAGTTTTTTTAATTCACTGCTACACTCATCTAAAATATTTTGCACTTCTCCTATATCTAAAAATAGCTTTCTCCCAAAACCATAACTTTGCACCATTTCCGTTGCGATAGTTTTTGCAATAGCTAAATCATCTTTTGCATTTGAGTAAGATTCCCCATATTTAAGCTCCAAAGATACACTTCCAGCTAAATATAGTTTAATTTTTGCCAACATTTCCGTTTTTGATATGATAGACTTATCACTCTCTTTTAACCCATCATCAATTAAAGAAATTTTTTCAAACTCAACATCAAACCAATAAGCAACTAAAGCTTTTGCACTTTGATATGTAGCTAAAATCTCTTTTTCATGACTGCTTAATATTAATTTCTGTTTTTTACCTAAAACAACTTTATCTTTTACAGCCAAAAAATCATCAAACTCGATAATATCACTGCCTCTCCGTAAAGCATTTATTGCAGACTCATTTACCAAATTTGAAATAGTTGCACCATTTAATCCAACTGTAAGTTTTGCAACTTCTCCACAATCTACATTTGATGGTTTATCTTTTAAATATAACTTAATAATTGCTTCTCGCTCACTAATATTTGGCAATCCCAAATGAATTCTTCTATCAAATCTACCTGCCCTAAGCAAGGCTTCATCAAGCATCTCTATCTTATTTGTAGCTCCAATTACAATAACTCCACTACTATCTTCAAATCCATCCATTTCAGTTAATAACTGATTTAGTGTAGCTTCTCTCTCATCATTTCTATGCCCACCTCTTGCTTTGCCAACAGCATCTATCTCATCTATAAAAACTATTGAAGGGGAGAGTGATTTTGCTTTACTAAATAGCTCTCTTACTCTTTTTGCACCCATTCCAACATAAATTTGAACAAAAGATGCTCCACTTTGATAAAAAAATGGAACATTTGCTTCTCCTGCCACAGCTTTTGCTATCATAGTTTTACCAACTCCGGGAGGACCTACTAAAAGCACACCTTTTGGAAGTTTTATACTGAATTTTTTAAATCTATTTGGATTACTTAAAAACTCTATAATCTCTTCTAACTCTTCTTTTACTTCACTCATTCCAGCAATAGAAGAAAATTTTACATCTGAAAGAATTGGAGTTACAACATTTGAAAACTCATCAGCTTCTTTGATTGGAACTTTTTTTAAATTTACCTGCTCTTTTTTATCTTTTCTTGTAAATAGTATAACTAATAAAAATAGCATAAATCCTATCATAAGTGAGTCAATTATACTAAAACCTTCACTACTATTTGTAACTTTGATTGGAATATTTTTTAACTCTCGTAAATCTACCAACTCTTTTGCTATCTTAAAAGTTCCAACATCTGTGCTAATAACTAAATAATTTTCATCTAAATAGCCACTTTTGATAAGATTTGAATTTGTAAAATATGAAAATTTCTCATAATTTATAACTTCTGCTCTTTCTCTAAAATATGCAAAAAGTATAAAAATTATAAGTAATATGATGCTACTTCCTATAATATAGAGACTTTTTTTATATTTTTGCATAGTTTCCATCTTTTTTGACTTCATAATCTTTTATATCTACCCACTTTCCTTTTAAATCAACTTCGCTACTAATTTTTATCTTATTAAAATATTCATCTAAACCAACAAAGCTATTTTTATCGCTTTTTTCTACTAAAACTTTTAAACTATTTTTTTGCTTTCTAAACTCATAATTTTTTTCATCTATTACAGTTTGTAACTCTTTTAATCTCGCTTTTGCTATATCACCTTTCACAATCTCTTTCATCAAGGCTGATGGTGTATTATCTCTTTTGCTATAACTAAATAGATGAATGTGAGTTAGTGGAAACTCTTTTATATTTTTTAAAGCTTCTTGATAAATTGCTTCACTTTCATACGGATGACCTACAATAAAATCTGTTCCTAAAGCATAACCAAACTTTGAAATTTTATTAAATAGAGCTAAATCACTTTCAAGCTCATTTCGTCTATTCATAATTTTTAACATCTCTTTGCTTGTGTGCTGAAGTGCAATATGCAGATGTTTTGACATAAAATCTTCACCTAAAATTTCTAAAAATTCACTATCAATTTGAATTGGCTCAAGACTTCCAACTCTAACTCTAATCACTCCAGAAATTTTGCTAATCTGTTTTATTAATTTTGCTAAACCACCACGATAACTTCCAACATTTGTGCCTGTTAAAATAAATTCACTAAAACCAGCATCTACTAATATTTTTATCTGCTCTAAAATTTGCACCTCTTCAACACTTCTTGAATTTCCTCTTGAGTATGGAATTATGCAGTAGCTACATCTAAAATCACACCCTTCTTGTATTTTCAAAAATGCTCTACTCTTACCAACAAAATTTTTAATAATAGTTTTATCAATAGTTTCTAAATTCCCTTTTTCAAAAATAGCTTTTTCACTCTTTAATATACTATTTATATCTTCTTTTAGCGAATGTCCAAATAGTCCAAAAATTTTATTGGATTTAAATAGAGCTTCGCCTTGAGAATGGACTCCACAACCTGTAAAAAAAACTCTTTTATCTGATAAACCATTGATATAGTTTCTTACAGTGCTATCTGCACTATTTGTTACAGTGCAAGAGTTAATAACTACAATATCTGCTTCAGCTTCACTATTTACAACTTCAAAATCTTTCAAATTTTCTATCATGATTTGTGTATCAAAAATATTAGTTCTACAACCAAATGTCTTAAAATAGACTCTATTCAATTTTAACCTTCAATCTAAAAATTTACAGCAATATTTGATAAAACTTCAAATTTAGCAGTTGTATCAATTTCCGCATGAGATAATACAACTATTTCATCCATTCCAAATTTATATAATGTATCTGCAACTGGTTTTCTAAGTAGTGGGTCTAAGATTATAATTGCTGGAGTGATACCTCTTTGAAGAACTCTTTGAGCATCATTTTTGATACTATTAACTAAAGCACTTGTCTCACCAACACTCAATAGCAACTTTCTACTACCTTGTTGCTCTTTTACTCTATCAAGTAGATACTGTTCTGTTTTTAAATCAAGCATCATCATCTTAAGTGTGCCATCATCACTTTTGAAAATATTTGTAATAACTCTTGCTAATCTTGCTCTAACTTGCTCCACAATCACATCTACACTTTTTACATACTCTGCTGTATCTGAAATAGTTTCCAAAATTGTAAGCATATCTTTAATTGGTATTCTATCATGCAACAGAGCTTTTAAAACTTTTTGAATAAGTCCAATATTTGCAACTCTTAAGACATCTTCTACAACAATTGGATAATCAACTTTTATCTTATCAATTAGCGATTGAACTTCTTGTTTAGTTAATAACTCTTCTGCATATTTTTTGATTAACTCTGCCATATGAGTTGAAATAATAGTTGATGGGTCAACTACTGTATATCCTGCAATAATTGCATCTTCTTTTACACTCGATTCAATCCACAAAGCATCGAGTCCAAATGCTGGTTCTTTTGTTGCAATTCCTTCAATTTCATCTGTTACAAACCCATTATTAAGTGCTAAAAACTTATCTGGCATAATTTCACTTGAGCCAATTTCCACACCTTTTAGCAATATTTGATACATAAGTGGAGATATGTGAAGATTATCTCTAATTCTAACTTGAGGTAATAAAAATCCATAATCTCCTGCAATTTTTCGTCTCGTTCCTCTAATTTTTTCCAAAAGGTCTCCATTTTGATTTGGGTCAGCAAGTTTTATGAGCTGATAACCCAAAGCAAGTTCTAAAACTTCAACTTTTAAAATATCTTTTAATGCTTCTTCTTCTTCTTTTAAAATATCTTCACTACTTTTTTTAGCTCTATCTTTTGGAGCTTTTATATCTTTTTTAAACTCATCAACAGTAGATATAGCTGGAGTTGGTGCTAAAAATAGTAGTTTTCCATCTTTTGATAGTTTCATTAAATATGCCATTGCAATAAAAATAATTCCAACAAATCCAAGTGAAAATGTAGGAAGTCCTGGAACTAAAGCAAATAAAATCATAATAGCACCAACAATAAATAGAGTCTTATACTCATTAAATAGCTGATTAACTGCTCCTTCTGCAAAGTTTCCATCTGCTTCTTTTGATGCTCTTGTTACAATAATACCAGTTGCTGTTGAAATTATCAATGCTGGAATTTGCGATACAAGACCATCACCAATTGTTAAAATTGTATAAGTTTCTGCACTCTCGCTCATTGTTAAATCATGTTGAAAAACACCTATTAAAAATCCACCAATAATATTAATCAAAGTGATAATAATTCCTGCAACGGCATCACCTTTTACAAACTTAGAAGAACCATCCATTGCCCCATAAAAATCTGCTTCTCTTGAAATTTCTGCTCTTCTTGTTTTTGCTTCTTTATCATCAATCAATCCTGCATTTAAATCAGCATCAATTGCCATCTGTTTTCCAGGCATCGCATCAAGACTAAATCTTGCTGCAACTTCTGCAACCCTTGTAGAACCTTTTGTAATAACCATAAAATTGACTAATACAAGTATGCTAAATACGATAGTTCCAATTACAAAATTTCCACCAACAACGAAATTTCCAAAACTTGCAATAATATCACTCACATTTTCTGGTCCTTCATGTCCGTATGTCAAAATCATTCTCGTTGTTGCAATATTTAGTGATAATCTAAATAGAGTAATAATTAATAAGAGTGTTGGAAATGTTGTTAAATCTGTCGGTCTTTGAATATATATTGATATAAGAATAATTAATACTCCAACAGCTAAAGAGACTGTAAGTAAAAAATCTAAAATAATAGATGGAAGAGGAACTATAATAATAGCAAGAATTGCCATAATAAAGACAACAACTGTTAAATCTTTTAACCCTTTTATATATGAAACAATAGGTATTACTCTACCTAATAGCCCATTTCTGTTTGCCAAAATGACTCCTTGTTTTAATTTTCTAATAAATCTTTTAGTTTTAAATCTTCTAAAAATTTATCTATTTTAATCTGTAATCTATTTAAAAGAGGCCATATAGAGCATTTAATTGCTAAATCATTTGGACAAGAATCAATTGAAGGAGAACACTCAAAAACTTTTACACCACTATTTTCAACTGCTAAAATAATTTCTAATATTGATAACTCACCACAATCTTTTGATAATAAAAAACCACCATTTGCACCTTTATAAGAGTTCAAAATCTCCTTTTTTGCTAAATTTTGAAGTATTTTTGCTAAAAAACTTTTGGATATATTTAACTGTTTTGAAAGTTTTTCAACATCAATAGGTTCTTCGCTTTGTGCAATTACAATAAGTGCTAATAGTGCATACTCACTTGCTTTAGTAAAAAGCATAAAATAGTGCCTTTTTTTAAATTTTTTTCATATTCTACAAAATTTAATGTAAATTTTTGCTTGTCTAAGATACAATCCCATTCCCAAAAATACCAATCAGGAGGCGATTATGGCTTTAGATGTGGCGAAAAAACAAGAAGTTATTCAAGGTTTTGCCAGAAATGAGAAAGATACAGGTTCACCAGAGGTTCAAATTGCTCTTTTAACAGAGAGAATTACACAATTGACAGAACATTTAAAAACTCACAAAAAAGACCACTCTTCAAGACTTGGACTACTAAAATTAGTTGGTCAAAGAAGAAGTCTTATGAAATACTTAAAAAGAGTTAGCTACGATAAATATACAGCTCTTATTACTAAACTTGGCATTAGAGATAAATAATCTTATTAAAACCTATAAATATTTATAGGTTTTTTCTTTTTTAACTACTTTTACTAAATTTTCTACCTCATCTATTACAAAACATAAACTAAAAATCTCAAATACAAAATGCTTTACCCATAACTAAACAAGGATTACACATGAGTTTTAAATTTCAAAAAAAATTAGCAACAGTAGGTATTATATCTTCTTTATTAATCTCAACAAATCTTTTGGCACAACAAAATAGTAAAGATGATAGTTTTAAATTGACTATTTTACATTTAAATGACCATCATGCACATTTAGATAGTGAACATTTTGAACTAAACTTTAATGGTGTTCCTACAAAAGTTGAACTTGGTGGATTTCCACGAGTTGCTACAAAAATAAAAGAGTTAAAAGCAAAAGCTATAAATCCTTTGGTTTTACATGCTGGAGATGCTATGAGTGGAACACTTTATTACACAATTTTTAAAGGTCAAGCTGATGTTGAACTTATGAATATGATAGGTTTTGATGCTTATACATTGGGAAATCATGAGTTTGATGAAGGTGATAAAGTTTTAGCTGATTTTATTGATAAAGCGAATTTTCCAATTATTACATCAAATGTTGATGTATTAAAAGGTAGTGTTTTAGAAAATAGATGGAAACCATATATTATAAAAGATATTAAAGGTCAAAAAGTCGCTATTATTGGATTAGAAACTGCTCATAAAACCAAAAGTTCATCAAGAGCAAGTGAAGATGTAGCATTTTTTGATGAGTTTTTTAGAGTTCAAAAATATGTATCAGAGTTGCAAGAAAAAGGTATAAACAAAATTATACTTTTAAGCCATTTTGGATATGAAAATGATTTAGATTTGGTTAAAAAAATTGCTGGTATAGATATTGTTGTGGGTGGAGATTCTCACTCTTTACTTGGAAATTTTAAAGAGTTTGGTTTGAGTAGTGTAGGTGAATACCCTACAAAAACTCTATCTAAAGATAATAAAAATGTGTGTATTGTTCAAGCTTGGGAATATGCTAAAGTTGTTGGAGAGTTGAATGTTGAGTTTAATTCAAAAGGTGAAGTTATTAATTGTCATGGAAGGCCAAATGTAATTATTGGCGAAACTTTTAAACAAGATGATAAAGAGGTAAATCAAGAGTTAAAAAGTGAAATTTTAAAGAAAATTGAAAATAGCAACATATCAATAACAAAAGAAAATCCAGAAATTTTATCAAAATTAAATCACTACAAAAAACAGATAGAAGAGAAATCAAAAGAGGTTGTAGGAGTTATAAAAGAAGATTTAAGACATATTCGTATTCCTATGACAAATTATGGTGATATGGATGGTTCACTATTGCCACTTGGAAGTGAAATTGCTCCCGTTATTGCCGAAGCTTTTTATAATTTAAGTCTTAGAGCTGATGCTTGTATTCAAAATGCTGGAGGTGTTAGAACAGGTTTATTGGCTGGAGAGATTAATGTAGGTGGTGTTTATACACTTTTACCTTTTTCAAATACACTATTTGAGTTTGATATAAAAGGAAGTGAGATAAAACAGCTACTTGAAGATGCGATTATAAACTATAATGATAATAGGGGTTCTGATGGTTCATTCCCTTATGCTTATGCTTTAAGATATGACATTGATATGAATAGAGAAAAAAACAGTAGAGTTTATAATTTAGAAATAAAAGATAGAAAAACAAAAAAATGGCAACCACTTGAAGCTGACAAATCTTATGTAATAGTTACAAATAGTTACATAGCCAATGGAAAAGATGGTTATTCGACACTTAAAGAGCTATTAAATAAAGGTAAAGGAATAGACACATATTTAGATTATGCTATGAGTTTTGTAAATTATGCAAAAGATAAAAAAGCAGAAGGCAAAGATATAACAAGATTATCAAAAGATGAGCATTGTATTAAAAGTTATACTTTATTGAAAAAATAAAATTAACAGTTGGAATATTTAATCCATATTTAATAGATTGATTTGTTTTCACTAACTTTTGCTAAAATTACAAATAAAAATTAAAAATGGAAAAGTGAATTGAAAACTATCTTAATTAGCAACAGAAAAGGTGGAACAGGCAAAACGACAACAGCTATTAATTTAGGTGCAGAGTTAGCAAAAAATAGTAGAGTATTACTAATTGATTTTGATACACAAGGACACTCAACCATTGGATTATCACAAAAAAGTGGTAAAGATTTTGGCTCTCACTCTATATTTTTAGGTAAAAGTTTGAGTGAAACACTAATTTCAACACCATTAGATAATCTAACTCTCTCTCCAGCCTTAGAATTTTTTGATATATATGAGTATTCAAATTTAAGAGGAGTTTTAGAAAACCGTTTTAAAAAAGAGCATCTAAATGAGTTTTTTGACTACTGTATTATTGATACTCCTCCAACTTATGACTCAATTTTAAAAAATTCACTTGAAGTAGCAGATATTATAGTTATCCCTTTTGTTCCACATATTTTAGGAGTTAATGCAGTTGAACAGATGTTTCGGGCAATATATCAAACATCTTTGGGAAATAAGAAAAGATTACCATTTATAACTATACTTCCAACTATGACAAATCCTCATATAAAAGAGCATATGGAAGCAATTGAGTTAATAGTTAAAAAGTTTGGTAAAAAGAGACTCTTTAGTCCAATTGGAGTAGATATAAATTTAACTAATAGCTTTAATAGTGGCATTCCAACAGTATTAGAAGAGAAGAGAAGTCGAGGTAAAAGTGATTATCAAAGATTTGTAAAAGAGTTATTAGAAAAAGTAAAGGAAGCTATTGATGGCTGATGAAACACTGAAAAAATTTGGAGAAAATGTATCTATACTTTATGTAGAAGATGAAGATTTTATTAGAGAAGAGGTTACACTTTTTTTAAAAAAAAGGTTTAAAAGAGTTTTTGTTGGTAGAAATGGTGAAGAAGGGTATGAGCTTTTTTTATCAAATGTGCCAGATATTATTGTAACTGATATTAGAATGCCAAGAGTTGATGGGCTAAAAATGATAGAGATGATACGAAGTGTGAATGAGAGCATACCTATTATTATTACTTCAGCTTTTGATGAACCAAAATATTTGATGAGAGCAATTGAATTAAATGTAGATAAATATATTTTAAAACCAATTAGTTTGAAAAAGTTACACTTAGAATTAGAAAAGTGTAGAAAACAGATTAGCACAAATATGGCTTATCAAGAGAGTTTGAAACTAATGTCAGAATATAAAGTAGCTCTTGATGCAAGTTCGATTGTTTCTAAAGCTGATAAAAATGGAATAATTACTTATGTAAATGATAAATTTTGTGAAATATCAGGCTTTATGCGAGAAGAGTTAATTGGAATGCCTCATAATTTAGTTAGACATCCAGAAGTATCAAAAGATATTTTCAAAGAGTTATGGGATACAATATTGAGTGGTAAAATTTGGCGAGGCAGAATAAAAAATCAGAAAAAAGATGGTGGATTTTATATTGTAGAAACCACAGTTGTTCCGATTTTTAACTCAAATAATCAAATAAGTGAATTTTTATCTATCAGATTTGATGTAACAGATTTTGTAAAAATTGGTAGAGAGTTACAACAAAAAGAGAGAGAAAAAGTTGAAGCAGAAAAACGACATTTATGTGAATTAACAAAAGCTAAAGATTCATTTTTAATATTATTTTCTCATGAATTAAAAACACCACTAAATGCAATTATAAATTTATCATCATTTGCAAAAAGAAGAGTTGAGCGAACTCAAATAGTAAAAAACGAACAAGATGCAATAAATAATATGTTAAATCTTGTAAATAAAAATGGGATTGATATGCTTGATATTGTTACAAATATTCTTGAACTATCCAAAATAAAATCTCAAAAGATGAGTTTTACATTTACAAAATTTAGTTTAAAAGCTACAATTAATGAGATATTAGAGCGATTTTCATCACTTATTCAAGATGCAAAAGCCGATATAGTTTTGGATTTTTATAGTGATGAAGAGATTGTAAGCGACCCATTTAGATTTAAGCAGATATTATCTAACCTTATATCAAATGCAATTAAATATGGAAAAGGTAAAATTATAATTACTTTAGTCATAGAAGATGGAAAATATGTGTTAGATATTGAAGATAACGGTGATGGAGTTAGAGAAAAAGAGAAGGTTTTTGAGCTATTTGAGCAACAAGATAAAGATGATTTGACAAGAGTTGCTAAAGGCACTGGAATTGGATTACATTTTGTTAAACTTCTTTGTGAAGAGCTTGGAATAGACATAAAAATATATGATTCAGAAAAATTAGGTGGAGCTGATATGAGATTAGTTGGAAATGTTACAAAAATAGAGGAGCAAAAAAATGTATAGAACTTTGATAGTAGATGATAATAGCACAAATATTATGATTTTAAGGCTTATGATTGATGAGTATAGATTTGAGCATAATATAGACTTTGAAATTATAGAAGCTCTAAATGGAGCTGAAGCTGTTGAATTAACAAATAATAGTCAATTTGATATTATTTTTATGGATATTATGATGCCTGTTATGGATGGCATAGAAGCTACAAAACTAATACGAGCAAAAGATAAAAAAGCTATGATAATAGCAATATCAGCTATTGAAGATGAAGAAAAAAAGCGACTAATTTTAAAAAACGGTGCTGAAGATTATATTCAAAAACCAATTACAGAGTATATATTTTATAAACGATTGACAAGTTATCTTCAATTAATTGATAGTAGAAAATCACAAATTACACACTCATGTAAAGCTATAAATCTGTTTGATACTAAAATATATAGTAGATATATGACATTTATTATAAATAGTGAAAATAGTTTATCTGAATTTTGGGATTACTATCTAATAAATTGCAGAGATGGCAGTGATGATATGAGTGATTTAGTTAGAACTATTTATGGAATTGGATTATTACAGCTTAAATTTAAATATAGCTTTAATGTTTATGTAGAAGAGAATGCAGAAAACTTCTATTTTACAGCAAATAATATGAACTTATTGGATAAAAATGGACTTACAAAACTTGTGCAAAAAATAATTACAAATAATTACAAAAACTCAAATTATAAAATTGCTGATGATAAAATATCATTTGCACTCAATAAAAATAGTGAAATTAGTGCAAAAAATATAGAAATAGATACAAAAATATTACATAAAGAAGTAGAAACTACAAAAACTCCTGTAATATCAAAAAAAGAAGAAGTTTATGAGATATATCATTTCTTAGACCCAGCAGATTTAGAAGATTTAGAAAATTTTGCAAATGAGTTAAACTCAATGATGTTGCTTGTTGGAAGTTCAAAATTAGAAATGCATGAAGTTTTATTAATAGCTCAATATATATATAAATTTGGTTCAATTTTAACAGCTTATTCAGAAACATTTGCTATCTCATCAGCTCTAAAAACTTTGGCAGATGATATTCAAAACAACTCTCAAACATTTATTGAAAAATCAAAAGATATTGGTGAGTTATGTCGTGCATTTAATGGAGATTTGCTAATGTGGATTAGAAAACTTTTTTATGAAGGAGCTCCAGCAATAAACTTTTTGGATAATTCAATTATTGCAAATGCTACAATGATTTCAAGTTTTATCAAACCTCAAGAAGATATTATCGTTGGAGACTTGGATAATATCTTTGATTTTTAATTTATAAAAAATGTGTGTTATAATGAAATAAATTTAAGAAAGGAGAGATGCAACCAAAATCTAATTTTATATTAGATTTTGATTTAAGTCATCAAAAAAATATGAGAGAAATTAAAGAGTTAGAGGAGCGTTTGGGTTATCAGTTTAAAAACAAAAATCTGATAATCGAGGCACTTACACATAAGAGCTATAAAAAGCCTTATAATAATGAAAGGTTAGAGTTTTTAGGTGATGCTGTATTAGATTTAATAGTTGGTGAGTATCTATTTAGCAAATTCCCAGACTCAAAAGAGGGAGAGTTGTCTAAAATGAGGGCTTCTTTGGTAAATGAAAAAGGTTTTATGCGACTTGCAAGAGATATAAATTTAGGTGAATATATATTTATTTCAGTGGCTGAAGAAAATAATCAAGGTAGAAAAAAACCTTCACTATTATCAAATGCTTTTGAAGCAATAATGGGTGCTATATATTTAGAGAGTGGGTTAGATGTTGTAAAAGATATTGTCCAAAAGATGCTTGAGCGAGTTTATCCAATTATTGATTTAACAAATCTATTTAGAGATTATAAGACAACTCTCCAAGAGCTAACTCAAGCAAAGTTTGGAGTAACTCCAGATTATAAATTAATTCAAAGTTTTGGACCAGACCATAAAAAAGAGTTTGAAGTTTCGGCATTAATTCAAAATGAAGAGATAAGCCGTGCTAAAGGTAAAAGTAAAAAAGATGCTCAACAAAAAGCAGCAAAAATAGCATTAGAAATTTTAACAAAGGATAATTAATATGAATAGTTTTGGAAGAAGATTTATATTAACTACATTTGGAGAGTCTCACGGAGTTGCAATTGGAGCTGTAATTGATGGTTATCCAGCTGGAGTTAAAATAGATTTAGATTTTATTCAAAGTGAATTAGATAGAAGAAAACCAGGTAAAAATAGATTTGCAACCCAAAGAGACGAAGAAGACAAATTAGAAATTTTGAGTGGAGTATTTGAGGGGTTATCAACAGGCACACCAATTGGAATAACTATTCATAATTGTGACCAAAAGAGCAAAGATTACAACAGTATAAAAGATATTTTTAGACCAGGACATGCTGATTTTACATATTTTCATAAATATGGAGTTAGAGATTATAGAGGTGGTGGTAGAAGTAGTGCGAGAGAAACTGCTATGAGAGTTTGTGGTGGAGCTTTTGCAAAACTTATTTTACGAGAACTTGGAATAGAAGTGGTTAGTGGAGTGTTTCAAATTGGAGATATAGTTGCTACAAATTATGATTTTGAGTATGCTAAAAGTAGTGAAATATTTGCTCTTGATAAAGATATAGAAGAGTTACAAAAAGCAAAAATTGATACCGTAAAAAGCGAACATGACTCAATTGGTGGAGCAGTAGTTGTAAAAGTAAAAGATTTACCAGTTGGTTTGGGTGAGCCAATTTATTATAAACTTGATGCACTTTTAGCTGATGCTATGATGAGTATAAATGGTGTTAAAGGTGTTGAAATTGGGAGTGGAGTTAGCTCAAGTCATCTTAAGGGGTCAGAAAATAATGATTTAATTAGTGTAAATGGATTTAAAACTAATCACTCTGGTGGCACACTTGGTGGAATTAGCAATGGAAGTGATATTGAAATAAAAGTCTATTTTAAACCAACTCCATCAATTTTCAGACCTCAAGAGAGTGTAGATATTGATGGTAATCCAATCTTATGCGAATTAAAAGGACGACATGACCCATGTATTGCTATTAGAGGTTCTATTGTGGCTGAAGCTATGGCATCTATTGTAATAGCTGATATGTTACTACTTAATATGGGTAGAAAACTTAGTGATATTAAAAAATTGTATATAGATTAACTTTATTATGAAGTTGGTTGTAGCAATTACTGGAGCGAGTGGAGTTTCACTTGGATTGAAATTTGTAGAAAAACTTCCAAAAAGCATAGAAAAATTTTTGATATTTTCTGATAGTGCAAAGGCTGTTATGCAGTTAGAAGAAAATATCACTCTATTTGATGATAGCAATATTGGAGCATCAATTGCTTCTGGCTCATTTAAAAGCGATGCTATGGCAATTATTCCTTGTTCTATGAATACATTAGCAAAAATTAGTGTTGGAATTGCAGATAATTTAACTACAAGAGTAGCATCAGTTATGATAAAAGAGAAAAGAAAACTGCTACTTGCTCCACGAGAGCTTCCATTAAGCTCTATCGCATTAGAAAATATGTTAAAACTTTCACAAATTGGAGCAATTATAGCTCCACCAATTTTAGGATATTATGCCAATCATTCAAGCTTAGATGAGGTTGAGGATTTCTTAATTGGAAGATGGTTTGACTCTTTGGGAATTGAAAACTCTCTATATAAAAGATGGGAATAGTAATGAATATAGCCGTTTATCCAGGGACTTTTGACCCAATCACTAATGGACATTTAGATATTATAAAAAGAGCAAAAAAGATATTTGATAAAGTAATTGTAGCAGTTGCAGAATCCAAAGATAAAAAACCAATGTTTGATTTAAGCTTAAGAGTAGCAATGGCAAAAGATGCCACAGAGTCAATTAATGGTGTGAGTGTTGAAAGTTTTAATACATTGATGGTAGATTTTTTAGCACTAAAAGAGACATTTATTATCATTCGTGGGCTTAGAGCTGTAAGTGATTTTGAATATGAGTTACAAATGGGTTATGCAAATAGCTCATTAAATGGAAATATTGAAACAATTTATCTTATGCCAAGTCTTAAATATGCTTTTATTAGCTCTTCGGTTGTAAGGTCAATTTTGAAATTTAGTGGCGATGTATCTCATCTAATACCAGAGTGTGTATATCAAAAGATTTTGGAGAAAAATATATGTATTTAATTTTGGAAGGTATTGATACTTGTGGCAAATCCACACAAATTGAAATACTAAAAACAGTTTATAAAGATGCGATTTTTACAAAAGAGCCATTTAATCAAACAATAAGAGACTTGGTAATTAATAGCAAATGGAGTTCAAAAGAAGCAGAGCTTTTTCTATTTTTAGCAGATAGAGCAGAACATTTTAAGAATATTATAGAACCAAATCGAGACAAATTAATTATTAGCGATAGAGGTTTTATATCAGGAATTGCTTATGCAACCGATTTTGATATAGATTTTTTAATAAATCTAAACATGTTTGCCTTAAAAAACACTAAAGCAGATAAAGTAATAATATTTAAACATAATAGAGATTTATTAACTAAGAGATTGGGAAATAAAGGTAATGACATAATAGAGCTTAGAGGAGTTGATTATCTATTAAGTGTTCAAGATAGAATGTTTGAAGTTGCAAAAAGAGTTAATTTAAACTATTTAGAAATTGATAGTAACTTAGAAATAGATAGTATTAAAGAAAAAATAGTAAATTATATTGAACCTAAATAGAGGATAAAAAATGAAAGAGTTATTACTGAAACTAATAAATGGAGTGAAGCGAAAAGATATTGAGCGAAAAGATGCTCATTTTGTTGCAACACTTTTTTCACAAAAGATAGTTGATGAGATAAAAGATAATATTATTATAAATCATAAATTCAAAGTTGGAACTGTTGATATTGCAAAAAGTGGAATTGGCTTTTTAGAAGTGATTGGTGGAAGTAAAGAAGATAAAGATTTATTAATCGAAGCAAAAGATTTAAATGGAGCTACAAGAGGTGATTTGGTTATTGCAAAAACTTATTTAAGAAGTGGAAGAAGACCATCTGCCAAAGTTGTATTAGTTGTAGATAGAGCATTTAGCCATAGTGTTTGTATTGTAAATAAGATGGGTAAAAACACAGTTATTTCAAATATTAAAACACTTTTACCAATTGAAGTAGTAGCTACAAAAAAATCACTAAATGCACTGCCTGAAGGGACTATTCTAAAAGTTAATAACAATACAGCTATGATAGAAGATGTTTTGGGAGTGATTGATGATCCTATGGTAGATGAAAAAATTTCTCTTGCACTATTTAATAAAAAAGAGTTTTTTAGTAGAGATAGCGAAGAAGAGGCCAAAAGTTTTGGGGATTTTGTAGATGGAGATATGTATCCAGATAGAGTTGATTTGAGAGATTTGCCATTTTGTACAATTGACCCAGATGATGCCAAAGATTTTGATGATGCTATATATTTTGATAAAGAAAATTTTGTAATTTATGTGGCAATTGCTGATGTAAGTGAGTATGTAACACCAAATTCAAATATTGATAAAGAAGCAAAAGAGCGAGGGTTTTCAATCTATTTTCCACATAAATCAATTCCAATGTTGCCAAGAGCTTTGAGTGAAAATATCTGCTCATTGAAGCCAAATGAAGATAGATTAGCATTTACATTTAAAATAACTTTAAATAGAAACAGTTTGGCAGTAGAAAAAGAAGAACTTTTTGATGCTGTAATTAACTCAAAAAAAAGATTTACTTATAGTAGAGTTGATGAATTTTTAGATGGTGAGTTTAAAAATTTAGATTATGAAGAAGAGATTATTTTAAATTGGCTTTTGGATTTGTATAAAGTTACAGCTAAACTTAAAAAAGCAAGATTATCAAAAGGTTATGATTTTGCAAATGAAGAGGTTAGAATAAAACTTGATAGCAAACAAAATATAATTGAAAGCCATTTAGAAAAAGAGACACCTTCACATGCTTTGATTGAAGATTGTATGCTTTTGGCAAATATGGCATCTGCAAAAATGATTAAATATGGAATTTTTAGAGTTCATGAAGAGCCAAGTTTTGAAAAAATTGATGAATTATTAACAGATTTAGCAACGATTGGAATAGTAGCAAAAAATAAGGGTAGTATTCATGAGTTAATAGTTGAACTTCAAAAAGAAGCAAAAGAGTTAAATATATCTAAATATGTGGATAAGATGATTATAAAATCTCAAAAACAGGCAAAATATAGTGCAGATAATATTGGTCATTTTGGGTTGGGATTTAAAGAGTATTCACATTTTACATCTCCAATTAGAAGATATTCAGATTTAACTCTCCATCGCTTACTAAAATCAATGATAAGAGATGATACAAAATATAGAGATTATATTTTAAGAAATATAGAACCTCTTTGCCTTAAAATTTCAGATTTAGAGAGGGAGAGTGCAAAAGTTGAGTGGGATTTTGAAGATAGAAAATTTGCAAGATATGCAAAAGCAAATATAGGAAAAGCTTTTAATGCAGTCGTTGTGGATTTAGATAGAGACCCTATTGCAAATTTTGAAGATGGTTTATTAGCAGGTGCTAGAGTCTTTTTAAAACCAAGAGAGTTAGAACTTTTTGATAAAGTCATAGTTGAAATTATTGATGCAGATATGTTAAATGCAAAAATATTAGGCAAAGTTGTGAAAGTGATAAAGGAAGATTAATAAAAGATTTAATAAATGTATAAAAACGAATTAGATAAGTTAATTGAAAAAAATTCACTTCCAAATGTATTATGTTTGTATGGTGAATCAGATTTTTTGATAAATTACTATTCTGAAAAAATTGCAAAACTTAAATCATCAAAAGATGAACGAACCATAATTTATTACGAAGATTACGATTTTAACTTTTTAAAAAGCTTACTATCACAAAACTCACTATTTGGAGAGATGACTTTTGTGATTTTAAAGTTAGAAAAAAAACTTCCAAAATTAGAAATAAAAAAGTTAATAGAATTAGCTCAAAAAAGTGATAGCAACTATTTGTTAGTTGAATTTTATTCAAAAGAGCAAAAGAGTAATGATGTAAAAGATTTTATTTCAAATTTTGAACACAATGTAAGATTTTTTAATCCTTATCCAAATGAAGCGATGGAAATTTTAAAAAATAGAGCTTTGGAGCTAAAAGTAGATTTAAATATTGATAGTTTGCAACACCTTTTTATGATATTAAATGGAGATTTAACACTGGCATATCATGAATTATCAAAACTATCAATACTTAGTGAAGTTGGGATTAAAGAGATAGATATGCTTGTATATAATAGCTCTACATTAAATGCTCAAGATATAATTAAAAGAGTTATAAATAGAGAAAATTATAAAGAAGAGTTGCTTAAGTTACTTCACGAAGATGATGAAGGTGTGCAGTTTATTACATCTATTCAAAACTATTTTTCAACACTATTTCTATTTTATAGTTTTATTAATATAAATGGTTTTGCAGACTCTTTAAATATTATGGGTTATAAAATGCCAAAAAATATTGAAACCCAATTTGCACAAATGGCTACTAAATTAAACTTAAAAAGCTATGAAAAGATATTTATATTGCTTCAAGATAGTGAATTAAAACTAAAAACTGTTCCAAAAATTGATAAAAAAGCGACTATTATATCGCTTTTAATTAAACTACAAACTTTTTTTAGATAAAATTCCATCCCTTAATCCTTGCTCTATGAGTAGGGCTAAAAATCCATAAGGAGAAATTGTGACAAGAAAATATGAGACAATCTTTATCTTAAAACCAACTCTAACAGAAGAAGAGAGAGTTGCAAAGATAGAGTTTATTCAAAACACTCTTACAAAAAATGGTGCAGAAATCGCATCAACTGTTGAGATGGGAACAAGAGAGTTAGGTTATGATATTAAGAAATTTAAAAGAGGATACTATGTAGTAATATACTTTAGCGCACCAAGTCAAACGATTTTAGAGTTAGAAAGAGTATATTCAATTACAGAAGATGTTATAAAATTTATGAGTGTGAAATTTGAAAATAAAACTGAGCTTAAAGCTTGGGATGAAATGGTAGCTAAAACTAAAAAAGCATCATAAGGAAAAGTAAATGTATAATAAAGTATTGTTAATTGGTAATCTGACAAGAGATGTTGAGCTTAGATATGTTCAAAATGGTTTAGCAATTGGGAAAAGTGCAATTGCTGTAAATAGAAAATATAAGACTCAAATGGGAGAAACCAAAGAAGAGGTTATGTTTGTAGATATAACATTTTTTGGAAAAACAGCAGAGATTGCCAATCAATACTTAGCAAAAGGTAAAAAAGTATTTGTTGAAGGTAGATTATCATTTGAGCAGTGGGTAGATAATAATGGACAAAATAGGTCAAAACATAGTGTGCAGGTTGATACATTACAAATGTTAGATTCAAAAGGTTCTGTTGATGGTGATAGTGAATATTCAAATATGCAACAATCTCAATCATCACAAAATCAAAACAGCTACTCAAATAATAAATTTAATCAACAACAAAAAAGCTCTTATAAAGAGCAAGTTCCAGATATAGATATTAACGAAGAACCACCATTTTAGGAGAAAAAAATTATGGCTATGGATAAAAAGAAATATACAAAAAGACATTGCAAATATTGCGAGTCAAAAATCGATTTTATTGATTATAAAGAGGTTGAGTTACTAAAACACTCACTATCAGAGAGAGGCAAAATTATGCCAAGAAGATTAACAGGTAATTGCAAAAAACATCAAGAGATGATAGAAGCAGCAATCAAAAGAGGCAGACATATGGCATTAGTTCCATATATCGTGAATACTAATAGAATTAGTGATATTGACTAAAAATTTTATAAATTAGAGATTAATTCTCTAATTTATATTTTTGTAAAAATTACAAATTGAACGACTCCATTAAAGTTTTGATACTTTATACTAAATATATCTTCAGAAATTTCTTTGTGTTTTGGTTTTATTCTGACTTCATTTAAACTTTTAATTTCAAAAATCCAATTTTTACCGTGAATATTTTTAAGAGGTTCAAACTCTTTTGTGTATAAAAATTCAACTAAATCATTTTCTATTATATCTGTATCAAGATAATTTTTAAAAGCTAAATTTATACATTTAAATTTGCCATTTCTAAATATCGCTACAAAATCACCAATTTCATCAATCAAAAATTCAATAATTGGATTTTTACAATCATATAAATTTTGAAATATTCCTTTTGCAGAACGATTAATTGCTCCCATCAACTCATCATAATCAAGAGGTTTGAGTAGATATGAATCAATATTCAACTCTCTTGCTCTTTCTAAATACTCTTTATTATTATGAGCGCTAAATATAATTACAGGTAGATTGGGATTTATACTTTTTAAAGCCTTTGCAAATTCCAATCCATTCATATCAGGCATATTAATATCAGTAATGACTATATCAATTTCATAATTTTCAATAATTTCCAAACCTTCAATAGCATCTTCAGCCGTATATATATTTAAAAAATCATCTTCTAAAAGAGTTTTTAACTCTTCTCGTGCTAATCTATCATCATCAACTATTAGTAAATTCAAATTTTTACAGAAATTCATGCTTTTTTATCCTTGCACTTTTATTTTTTTCTTTGTCAAAGCTTTAGCAACTGCATCTATCATATCACTATATTGTGTTAGCAAACCTTTTTGCTGTTTTTTCAAAGAATCAAAAAGGGATAACTCTTTATCTAAAACTTTTCTAAGTCCATCTGATGTATCTCTTGCTATCTGTTGTTTTTTTCGCAACTCATCAAGTTTAAGCTCAAGCTTTTTATTTGAGTCATTTAATTCGTTCTCTTTTGCTGATATTTCATTAATTTGAGCCATAATGGAATCTATTTTACTTGCCAAAATTGAATTTTCAGCACCATGTTTTGCTTCTTTTTTTAGACTATCAAACATTAATTTTTTCTTTTTTAAATCTGCACTAAATATTGCAATTTCACTTTTTTGATACTCATATTGTGTGGCAAGTTCTCTAATTTGTATATCAAGTCCCATAAATAAATCTTCTTGAAGTGTAATATCCTCTTTTAATTTATTAATAACATCTTCTCTTCGCTCAAATAGAAGAGCCAACTCTTTTAATCTTTGTGTGCTAAGGCTTTGAATAGTTACTACATTCCATTTATTATCATTCATATCAGCTATTGATGGTTGTGTATATTTTATTCCATCAACTATAATAGTAGAACCAGAGTAATATTTTATAAAATTCATAGCTTCTATATTTTTTTCTACAACAAGTTTTACTAAATATTCAGCCATTATTTTATGAATTATATAAAAATGTTCTCTCAAAAGGTAATTACAAAAACCTTCCAATATAAAATTTTCATAATCAACTGCTCTTAATCTCAAATTTTTAATAATTGCATTTTGAATAATTTTTATATAGTTTTTTTCAAAAAACTCATTATCTATTGTTGTAAAATCTAACTCACTTTTGAGTAGATTATCTATAATTTTCTTAATAAATTGAAATGTATCATCTTTTGGAAATAGATTATCTTTTATTATTTTTAATTCTTCAACAGGTAATCCATTAAATCTTCGCTCTGATGCTATATTTTGATTAACATCTATATAGAGTTTTATAACTATTTTGTTATTAAAAAAGACAATTACATCTTTATCACTCAACTCCAAAGCTTTTTTTAAAGCCTCTTTTATTATCATCTTTCTTTTATTTACATGTGGATAATGGTTTAAAACTTCAAAAATTATATTATAGAGATACTCATCTACAACTACCAAATTTTTATTATCTTCAGAATTTGAAATACTCTCTTTATTAACTCTAATAATATTATCTAAAGCATTTATATAAGAAGCATCAATTTTTTCAGGTTTAAATGGAATAACTCTAACAACCACTTTTTCAAGTCTTCTAAAAAACACAAATACATCTCCAAGTCCAGAAAAATATTCATGAATTGCTTGTCTAATATCACTTTTGCTAACACAAATTTCATCAATTGAGTAAAATTCTTCCAACTCTTTTAAAAAAATTTTTAACTTTTCATCACTAAAATTCACATCTAAATTTTCTGGGTCAAAGTTTTCTACCAAGAATTTTTTTGTTATTGCTATTATTGATGGAACATCTTGCATTCATAACCTTCATCACTATAGTTTGACATGATTATATCACTCTTTAGTTTAAGAAAAAAATATGATTTAAAAATAGTTTTTAATAAGCAACATTTTAAAAAATTATCCTATAACTATCGTAAATTATTTAAATCTTTAATAGTTAAAACATAATATTACTAAAAAATATCTTTTTATAATAAAAGAAGGTTATAAGATATTTTTATACTAAATCTTTAATGGCTGTAATTTTATTTTCTTCTGTTGTTCTTGCATATATCATTGTTGTTTTTATATCACTATGCCCCAAAAACTCTTTTATTGTAGATAAATTTACATTATTTTTGACTAATCTCATTGCAAATGTATGTCTAAATATATGTAAGCCTTTTTTTCTAATACCAGCTTTTTTTAATATTCTCTCAACAATAGAGTATATTTCTCGCTTATCCATCAATCTATCTTTAGATGTGATAGCTATTTTATCTATTCCCATTTTTTTTAAATTTTCTAACTCATACTCTATAATTGATGGTTTTATATAAACAATTCTCTCTTTATTGCCTTTCCCAATCAATTTATACTTATAAACATCAAACTCTTCTAAATAGTCTAAATCACTGATTTTAAAATCCAAAATTTCAAAAGCTCTGATACCTGTATATAAAAACATCTTTATAATTAAAGAGTTTCTATTTGATAGTAATTTATTGCTTTTAACATATGAATTTAAAAATATAATGATTTTTTCAACCTCTTTATCTGTAAAATGCTTTGGTTCTTTACTTTTGAGTTTTATTTTAATTTTATCAAGATTTTTAGTTAAATCTATCTGTTCATCATTGTTTTCTGTTATATATTTGAGAAATGATTTAATTACTATAATATTTATACTTTTTGTACTATCAGCCATTTTTTTTAAACTATTTTCTCTATATATTATATAAGATGTAATAAATTGCCTATTAATTTCATCTATTGACATGTCATCAAATTTAGCACAATACTCATAAAATCTCTCTAATATATGAGTATATTGAATAATTGTATTATTTGATGAACCTAAAACCTTTTTTTCATTAATAAAGCTATTTATCCAATTTTTTATATCATTTAAAAAGTTACCACTCGATAATTTCATCTATTTTTCCTAAAAATTTTATTTTATATCTCATAATGACACATTATAGGATATAATTTTTCAATATAAATGGTTGAGGTTAAAAAATTAACCCCCTCCTTTATGGTGCATATTATAGGATATTTTTTATAAATATAAACTTTTAAAAAATGATAATTAATATTTTTTTTAACTTTAAGTGTTATAATTATAAAAAATAAAAAAAGGAGTTTTTATGGAAAATAATGCGATAGATACAGTAAAAAACTTAAGTGAGAATGATTTAAGTAAATTAGAAACCATATCCAAAAGAGTTGAGTTTAATCAAGATAATATGCGAAAATTAAAAATAATGGGTGCTATTTTTGATGAAGATGTAAAAGATATGAAAGATAATGAAATAATTTCATATTTTGTAAATAAAGCTATTGATAGTATGTATAAAAGCAAAGAAGTTCAAGATAGATTGTTAAATCCATAATAGAGTTGATATGAAAAAGATTATTATAACTTCGTTTGTATCTTTAATAAATTTAATAGCTGATGCCATACCCTTATCAAATCCTCATCCTTTTATCTTAAACCATTTTATGCCTGTTTTAGAAGGTAAAAATGATAGAGTAGAAATTTTTATGAGAGAAACATCATATTTTGATACAAATAGAGTTATAATAAACAATATTCCACATGAATTGAATATGGATTTTGAAGCTACTGAGATTACGATATTTTCTAAACATAGTTTTAAATATTTATCACTTAGTGCTAGAATTAAATATACATATTTACATGATGGATTTTTTGATATACCTATAAATAAATTTCATTCTGAAACTGGTTTTGGAGGTGGTGATTATAATACAAGAAAAAATGCACCAATTAATAAATTTAACTACTCTTTGATTAATTTAGAAACAAATAAAGAGTTACTAAAAAATAGCGAACATATATCATTTTTAGAGTTATATTTATCTACAAAAGATTATAATGGTTATATTGGTAGATTTGGTATAAGATTTCCATCTCAATTAACAAGTAATTTATATTTTCAGAAGAAGAGTGAATACTCATTTACAATTCAAAAAAGTGGAAAAATATGGAATATTGATTATTTAGTTGATTTATCAGCAGTTAAACTAAAAAAAGATGATATTGGAATAGAAGTAAATAATTATAGATATATAAGTAATTTAGAGTTGGATTATAAAAATTTTTTTACAACTTTTAATTTTACAACACCAATTTATAAAAATGCTGGAGATGAGTTAAATTCCAATAGTGCTGTTGTAAGTTTTGGATATAAATATAAAAACTTTACTTTTGGCTTTACTGAAGATTTAACTCGTTATTTAACACCAGATATATCACTATTTATTGGATACTCTTATTAATAATCAGTGAGTAACTTTTTCTTTCAAAATCTTGTCTAATATATCAAATACTTGATGAGAAGAGTTTTCCATATCTTTTGCTGAATTTATCAACTCTTTTTTATTTTTTTGCATTGCAAAGTCCAATATTTTTTTAGTTGAGCTATGAACTTGTGAATGTGGCATATCTAACTGTTTATAGCTTGGTGTATAAGAAAATTGAGTTTTTCCATCACCTTCTATATACCATTTGCCTAATCTACAACTATGATGGTCAACAATCTTGAAATCGTTATTTGCATTAATAATTGATATATAAGTATTAACTTTCCAAATAACATGGTCTAATTTAGATAAAGACATAAAAACTCTATCTGTAACTGCATTAATATTCAAAAATGCTCTATTTATCATCGTAATCTCTTCATTTAAACTGCTTTTGAACTCTTGCACTTTTGTATCAATAAAATTCACACTATTTAAGACACTACTTGCTTGTGTCTCCATATCTCTTGCTTGTTGATTAATTGAATTTACAACAACACTAATTTCACTAATTGCTTTTTGAGTTCTATCAGCTAATTTCCTAACTTCATCAGCTACAACAGCAAACCCTCTACCGTGTTCTCCAGCTCTTGCTGCTTCAATTGCAGCATTTAGTGCCAATAGATTGGTTTGGTCTGCTATATCTCTAATAAGTGATAATATAGAGCTAATTTCAGTTGTTTGCCTTGTGAGTGATTCTACAATATGTGTTGTCTCATTTGATAACTCTGTTTGTGTTTCTAAACTACCAGAAATCTCTTCTATACTTGCTGATAAATTTTCTAAATTATCCAAAATCTTACCAGACTCTTTCAAAATTTCTTTGGAGCTTGTTACAGATTCTGATAAATTTCCTTGAATATTTACAAGTCCAAATTTTAAATTGCTATTTTCAACTTCAAATAGTGTTTCTACTCCAATATCCTCTTTTTCAGGCTCTTTTTTTAAATTCAGAGATTTTAATTGCTCTATTTCTCTTAATAACTCATCTCTTTCTCGCCTTAACTCTCTATTCTCATCCAAAAGCTTACTATATTCTGCTTTACTTACTCCAAAAATAGCCATTCTCAATCCTTTGAAGAGATGTCTAACAATTTGCTATCAACCTCGATAACTGTATGCACATTTCCTCGTGGATAAAAATCTGCTACAACTTTCATCCATTTTGGTTTTATTCTATTATAAAATATATCGAATATCTCATTTGCACTATCTTCATGACTAATATATTTATCTCTAAAGCTATTAATAAAAAGTTTCATACCTTTTAACTCTAAAACATAATCATTTGGTATATATTCCAAATATATTGTTGCAAAATCTGGATAACCACTTCTTGGACATAGAGCTGTAAATTCAGGAAATGTAACTTTTATAATATAATTTTTCTTATTTTTATTTTCCCAAATCTCCAAATCTCGTTCAATATCAAACTCTTTGACACTTTTCTCACCATATTTCATCTCCCAAATCTCCCACTTTCTGAAATTTTTATAACAATATCATATTAGTCTTAAATAGTCGCTTTAGATTTTAGAATAACAATTCATATGTTTGAAAATAGTTAATTTGCTTTTAACTTGAGTTAGATAATTAAATTTCAGAAATGGCAATATTAATGCAATATTTTAAAAATAGATAGAATCAAGTTAACCATCTTTTTGCAACCTCTTTTAATCCATTTGGATTTTCAGAAGCAAAATATAAAACTTCTGTGTTTTTAAATTTTTTCTCCAATTTATACTCATTTATTAGATACTCAACAATAGCATCTCCAGAGTGAATAAGTTTATTAAGTCCAAAATAGTTTGATATTGCATTTTGAATTAGTGGAAAATGTGTGCAACCAAGAATTATTGCATCTGGTTTTTTTATATCTTTGAAATAGTAATCCATAGCAGAGTTTAGAATATCTCCACTAAAAATTCCTTCTTCTACAATAGGAACAAAAAGAGTTGTAGCAATTGAAGTTAAATTATAATAACCTCGCTCATTTAATAAAATCTCATATTTTTTGCTATTTACAGTAGCTTTTGTGCCAATTATTAATATATTTGAACTCTTATCTATTTGACTATTTTCAAGTGCAATCACACCAGACTCAATTACACCAACAACATCACAAAAGCCAACATCTCTAAGCTCATTAATTGCATAAGCACTAACGGTATTACATGCTGTAATTAAAATATCTATATCAAAATTTTGAAAAAATTCTAAAGCTTCAAGCGAATATCTTATGATTGTATTTTTATCTTTAACTCCATAAGGAACTCTTGCAGTATCTCCAAAATAGATAATTTTTTCAAATAAATTATGCTCTAAGAGACTTTTTAAAACAGTTAATCCACCAACACCACTATCAAAAACACCTGCAATCATAATTACTCATTCATAATACTTAAAAATTCTTCATTATCTTTAGTTTTTAACATTTTAGAGTATAAGAATTTCAATGCTTCTAACTCATTCATACTACTCATTACATTTCTTAATGCCCAAGCTTTTTGGAGGGTTGTTGCATCAAGTAAAATCTCTTCTTTTCTTGTTCCAGATTTTAGAATATCAACTGCTGGATAAATTCTTCTATCTGCAATATCTCTACTTAAGACGATTTCAGAGTTACCCGTGCCTTTAAACTCTTCAAATATAACCTCATCCATTCTACTTCCTGTATCAATCAAAGCTGTTGCAATAATTGTAAGTGAGCCACCATGTTCGATATTTCTTGCTGCTCCAAAAAATCTTTTTGGTTTATGAAGGGCATTTGCATCAACACCACCACTTAAAACTTTTCCACTTGATGGAGTTGCTGTATTATAAGCTCTTGCTAATCTTGTAATAGAGTCCAATAAAATTACAACATCTCTTCCCATTTCAACTCTTCGCTTAGCTTTTTCAATTACAAGTTCTGCTACTCTAATATGATTTTGTGCTGGTAAATCAAATGTAGAGCTATAAACTTCACCTCTTACACTTCGCTCCATATCAGTAACTTCTTCTGGTCGCTCATCAATTAATAAAACTATCAATTCAACTTCTGGATGATTTTTTGTTATTCCTTGAGCTAACTCTTTCATAAGCTCTGTTTTTCCAGTTCGTGGAGGTGCTACAATTAATCCTCTTTGCCCTTTGCCTAATGGAGTAAAAAGGTCTAATACTCTACCAGTTAATTTACTTTGGTCATATTCTAACTCTATTCTATGAGTCGGATATAGTGGTGTTAAGTTATCAAATAGTGGTCGTTTTTTACACTCTTCTGATGGTAAATAGTTAATCGCTTCTATTTTTAAAAGTGCATAATATCGTTCTTGGTCTTTTGGAGGTCGAACTTGTCCTGTTACAATATCACCATTTCTTAATGCAAACTTTCTAATTTGTGTATTTGATACATAAGCATCATTATTACTATCTGTAAAGTTTGAATCAATCGTTCTTAAAAATCCATATCCATCGTGAGTTATTTCCAAAATTCCTGTAAATAGGATAAATCCACCTTTACTCACTTGAGATTTTAAAATCTCAAACATTAAATCTTGTCGCTTATACTCTTGTGGGTTTTCTATATCCAGTTCTTGAGCAATTTTGATTAAATCATCTAAAGGTTTAGTTCTTAAATCCTCAACTTTGTATCCATCAACTGGTATATGTGTTCTGCTTTTTTGTTTGTTGTTAGTGCTTGTAGGCTCGCTCATTGTTCCTTTTGTTTCCTTACCTTGAGTTAATTTATTGATATGAAGTTAAAAGAGATAGTTAAGAGATATTTTGTAATTTTAGTTAAATAAATCTAATTTTGTCAAGCTAACTTTAAACATATGATAGATTTAGAAAGTATAAAAAGAGTCTAAAATGTCCAAAAAACTAACATCTCCATTAATTAAAAGTTTGCAACTATTTTTTATATAGTTTCAAATCTGTTTTCGATAATATAGCGAAAAGTTATTTAAAAAAGGATTTAAAAGTTTAAATGAAAAGATGTGACCATTGCCATTTAGAGTATGAAGACGATATTTTTATAGAAGAAACTATTGATGGAGAGAATAAATATTTCTGTTGCAAAGGGTGTCAAGGTGTTTATCATCTATTAAAAGAGTCTAATTTAGAAAATTTTTACGACAAAGTAAAAAATGTAAAACTCTCTCCTCCAAAAGATAGTTTAAAAGATAGTTCAATGTTTGATTTGGATAGCTTTAAAAAGCGATATGTGAAATCAAAAGATGGATTTAGTGAAATTTCACTGATTATTGAAGGAATTCACTGCTCGGCTTGTGTTTGGCTAAATGAGAAAGTGTTGCACAAAAAAGATGGAATAATAGAAGCAAATATAAATTTTACAACTCACAAAGCAAAAATTATTTTTGATGAGAATAAAATTAAGCTATCAAACATTATAGATACAATTAGAGCTATTGGTTATGATGCTTATGCTTATGACCCATCACTTCAAGAAGAGAGAGCTAATAAGAGTCGCAAAGAGTATTATAATCGAATGGTAGTTGCAATTTTTGGAACTATGAATATTATGTGGATAGCAGTTCCAAGATATATTGGATATTTTAGTGGATTAGAGCCAAATATCAAAGATATTTTTCATATTGCAGAGTTTATTCTTTCAACTCCTGTGCTTTTTTATAGTGGTTGGATATTTTTTAGAGGTGCTTATTATGGGCTTAAAAACAGATTTATAAATATGGATTCATTGGTTGCAACTGGTGCTACACTTATATATATTTACTCAATTTATATGATGATAACAAGAGAAGGTGAAACCTATTTTGATTCTGTAAGTATGGTTGTTACATTTGTTTTGATTGGAAAATTTTTAGAAGTGTTATCCAAAAAAAGTGCTTCTGATGTTTTAGATACTATAAATAGCAAAATTCCAACAGAAGTTAGAGTTTTAAAAGAGTCTAATTTAGAAATAGTTTCAATTTATGATATAAAAGAGGGAGATATTATAGAACTTTTAGCTGGTGAGAGAGTTGTAATTGATGGTGAAATAGTTTTTGGTTGTGGAAGTTTTGATGAAAGCTCTATAACTGGTGAAGCAACACCAATTTATAAAAAAGAGCAAGATAAAATTATTAGTGGCTCAATCAATTTAGACTCCACTATAAGATACAAGGCGACTCACTCTTTTTCTAACTCTACACTATCAAAAATTATGAATATCTTAGAAGATGCGATGAGCAAAAAACCTCAAATAGAAGCAAAAGCGAATGAGTTATCTAAATATTTTTCAATTGCAATTCTATCAATTTCACTTTTCACATTTCTATTTTGGTATTTAAATAGTGGATTTAGTGAAGCATTTATAATTGCTGTGGCAGTTATAATTATCGCTTGTCCTTGTGCTTTGGCACTTGCTACACCAATTAGCACATTAGTTGGTTTAGGAGTCGCTACAAAAAAAGGGATAATATTTAAAGAAGCAAAATTTTTAGAAACAATAGCAAAAGCTGACATTTTATTAATTGATAAAACAGGCACAATCACAGAAGGAAAACCAAAAGTGATAAATAGTATTAAACTAAAGGACTATGATAAAAATCTGCTCTATTCGCTTGTTTCAAACTCAAAACACCCAATAAGTTTAGGAGTGAAAGAGTATTTAGAAAGTTGTAAATTGTTAAATTTAGAAGATATAAAAACTATTCAAGCAAGGGGAGTAAAAGCAAAATTTGCTAATTTAGAACTACTTGGTGGAAGTTTAGAATTTATGAGTGAAAATGGAATAAATTTATCACATATTAGTGATAAATCAATATTTGCATTTGCGATAAATTCCGAAGTTGTAGAAATTTTTGAGCTATTTGATAAACCAAAAATTGGAGCAAAAGAGGTAATAAAAAAGATTTCAGATATTGGCATTGAAACAGTAATTTTAAGTGGAGATAATGAAAATGCAGTTAGAGAAGTGGCAAAAGAGTTGAATATAAACTCATTTAAATACTCACTAAAACCAGAAGATAAACTACAAATTGTGGAAAATTATCAAAATAGTGGCAAAGTTGTAATTATGGCTGGAGATGGAATAAATGATTCAATTGCTCTCTCAAAAGCTGATATTGCAGTTGCAATGGGAAGTGGTGCTGATGTAGCCATTGAAATAAGTGATATAGTATTGCTTAATTCTAAATTAGAAGCTTTAAGAGATGCCATATTAATTGGTAAAACTACTTATAAATTTGTAAAACAGAATATTGGTATTTCAATTATTTATAACTCTTTAACAATTCCTTTGGCTATGTCTGGATTTATAATTCCACTATTTGCATCTCTTTCAATGTCGCTTAGCTCATTAATTGTTGTATTAAACTCATTTAGAATTAAAAAGGAGATTTAATGAAAAAAATTCTCATATCAGCACTTGAACCATCTGCTAATTTACATTTAGAAGAGATATTAAAAGAGTTGCAAATGAGTCATATTTTTGGAATTTTTGATGAGAGTTTTGGAGTTCCACTAATATCTTCAAAAGAGTTCTCTGTAATGGGTTTTATAGATGTTTTGCCAAAAATTTTATTTGCAAAAAAAGCTATAAAATCTATGATTAAACTATCATTTGAGTGTGATGTGGCACTATTAATTGATTCACCAGCTTTTAATATTCCATTGGCAAAAGCTTTAAAAAAAGCAAATCCAAATATAAAAATTATTTACTATATTTTGCCAAAAGTTTGGGTTTGGAAAGAGTATAGAGCTAAAATAATAGAAGAGTATTGTGATGAGATAGTAGCAATTTTCCCTTTTGAGTTAAAATATTATACAAAAGCAAAATATTTTGGAAATCCTCTATTAGATGAGATAAAAACTTATAGAGATGAGGTTAAGAATTCAAATTATGTGGCATTTATGGCAGGAAGTAGAAAAAGTGAAATAGAAGCTCTCATGCCACTATTTAGAGAAGTTATTAAAAATATAAACAAAAAAGGGTTATTAATTATTCCAAAAAGTTTTACAAAAGTAGAAATAGATGAACTTTATGGAGATATTTCAGATTTTGAAGTAGTGCAAGATACTACAAAAGGGTTGATGATGTCAGAATTTGCATTTATTTGTAGTGGTACAGCTACACTTGAATCAGCAATCATTGGCACACCTTTTGTGCTTGTATATAAAGCTAAAGCAATTGATTATATGATTGCTAAAATGTTTCTGAAAATTAAATATATTGGATTAGCAAATATTATTTTGGATTTTAATGGATTGGAAAGTATATCATTAGAGTTAATTCAAAATGATTTGACTATATCTAATCTTTTAAATGCTTATAATTCTGTAAATAGAGAAGTTTTTTTGAAAAAATCGAAAACTATAAGAGATATTTTAAAAGGTGGTTGTGCTAAAGAAATTGCCAATTTATTGAGATAGAAAAAATCTATCTCAAAGAAATTTTTTTAAAACACTTTCTAAATCAGCTTTTGTAAATGGCTTTATTAAATAATGAATTGCACCTATTCCAATCATATCAGTTTTCATTTCATCATCATCCATTGATGTAAGTATTATCACTTTTGCATTTGGATTATTTTCTAATATCAGCTTAGTTGCAGATATTCCATCCATTTCAGGCATATTTACATCCATTGTAATAATATCAGGATTTAGAGATTTTGCCATCTCAACACCTTCTTTGCCATTTATTGCCATTCCAATTACTTTATGTCCAAGCTCTTCTATCTCTATTTGAATGCTATGTCTTGCGACTTTTGAATCATCTACTACTAAAAAATTAAACATAAAACCCCTTTTAATCTATTTTTTCACCAAGTGCTTTTAGTCTTTCTATTAGAGGTGGATGAGTATAATAAAAAAATATATAAAGTTTGTGAGATTTTGGAAAACTTTTATTCTCATTTACAAGTTTTTTAAGTGCTGAAATCAAATTTTCTCTTCCACCAATTTCTGCACCAAACTTATCAGCTTCATACTCATTTGAACGACTTATAAGACTAAATAGTGGCAAAAATAGAAAACTAATTAAAGATGAAAATATTAAAAATAGAATTATAACTACATGAGGAGAATTTGTTATATTTAACTCTTCAAATAGTTGATTTGGAATATTTCCAAATATAAAAAACATAATAAAAAATAATACTCCCATGATAGCAATATTTTTAAACATATCTTTATGTTTAAAATGTCCTATTTCATGACCTAATACAGCAACTAATTCACTGTTTGTTAGTTTTTCTATTAATGTATCATATAACACAACTTTTTTAGTTTTGCCAAAACCAGCAAAATAAGCATTTAGTCTCATATCTCTTTTGCTTGAATCAATTACAAAAACTCCACTACTACCAAATCCAACACTACTTAATAAGTTTTCAATTTTGGTTTTTAATTCACTATTTTCTAATGTAGTAAGTTTGTTAAATAGTGGAACAATAAAAGTTGGAAAAATCGCATTTATAAAAATTATTATAGAAAAAACAAATATAAATGCAAAAAACCACCAATTAGAAAAATTACTAATAATAGATACAACTCCATAAATTATAATACCACCAACTAAGGCACTAAGCAGTAGTGATTTAATAGAATCTATTATAAAAAGCTTTGGTGTTATTGTGCTAAATCCAAACTCTTTATCTAATTTAAATTTGTAATATATACTAAATGGAAGTGATATAAGATAGTTTATTAATAAAAATATCAAAATTATAAGAGTAGATTTTAACTCTAAATTTTCAATGTTTAGCAAATCTAAATATTTTATTCCAAAACTAATCCACACCATAAATGCAACATAATCAAAAATCATTTCAACTAACTCTACTCTTCCCTTTTTTATTGCATAATCACCTGCCCTCAAAAAATCTTTTTGAGGGAGAATAACAGCTCTATTTAATCGCTCTTTTGTGATATATCCTATTTGCATAGTCAAGATATAAAGTCTTAATAAAAAATAGATTGAGTAGATAACAATTAAAGTTTGTAACATCAATTATAGTGGCATCTGATTTGATAAAGAGATTAAATGTGCATAAAAAAGTGGTAATATTCCTCTTTTTCTAAGCTCTAAAAACTTTTCATCTGATAAAGAGTTCAATTTTTCTTCATCTACTATATAAACATCTGTAATATTAAACTTATCTTTTCCTTTTGTAATTGTCATAGTAGCTTGTTTAAACATATCCGAATAGTCTCTGAAAACTGCTCTACTTTGAACTAAATTCATATAAACATCACTTACAAATTTAATTACATTATCACAAAACTCTGAATTTGTGCCATCGTCATTAAACATTTTTTGACCATCTTTGCCATTTATTCCAGAATATTTTTTATCAAATACAACTACAAAGTTGTTTTCTTGTTGTTGTGATACACCAAATGGATAAGCTCTAATAAGAGCTGGAATGTAGCTATTTTTTTGCCACTCACCTTTATCATTTATAAATAGATTTTCATTCTCTTTTGCACCAAGTAGAGCAATTGGAAAAAACTCATTTTTTGCACTATCTTTTATAAAAAGAATAGGATAAGTTTTACAAAGTCCAACAAATTCAGCAACACCAACAGGAACACTTAATACAGACTTAGCAAAATTAAAATTTTTAAGTGGAGCAACACTCATATCTTTATGTAGATTTTTATCCAATAATACTGGCTCTTTAAACATTTTATTTAACATAACATAAACCCCTTTTTTTTAGCTTATTATATCAAAAAAACGGAATTTAAGTTACAATAAATGATATTATTTATAAAGGATGTTTTGTGTTAGTGAGTGGATTTACATTTATAAAAAATGGTGAGATATTAGGTTATCCATTTATAGAATCAATTAATTCTATATTGCCTATTGTAGATGAGTTTGTAATCGCAGTAGGTGAAAGCGAAGATGATACACTGAATTTAATTAAATCTATCAATAGTCCAAAAATAAGAGTTTATGAAACAAGTTGGAATGAAAATATGAGAGATAGAGGATATGTCTATGGTCAGCAAAAGATGATAGCTCAATTTAATTGTAAAAGTAAATGGGCATTTTATTTAGAAGGCGATGAAATTGTTCATGAAGATGACTTGACTAACATATTAAATTTACTCCAAAAATATCAAGATGATGATGAAGTTGAAGCTATTGCTTTTGATTATCTGCACTTTTATGGAAATTCAAATACATATCTAAATTCTCCAGCTTGGTATCGCCAAGAAGTTAGGATTATAAAAAATTCAATTAGAACATATGCACCAGATGGTCTTTTTTGGCTTGTATTGGATAAAAATAGAGTTGGTCGTTATCCAAAAGCAGTAGTTAGTGGTGCAAAAATATACCATTATGGTTGGGTAAGAGATGAAGCACAAATGAATTTAAAGAGTCAAAAAGTTCAAAAATATTGGAATAAATCACATAAAGCAATAGATTATAAAGAGATTGATTTCACAATTTTAAGAGAATTCAAAGGAAGTCATCCAAAAGTTTTAAATGATTGGCTAATCAAAGCTGATGGTCTTTTTGAAGTAAATATAAATCACAAATTAACAAAAAGAGAAAAAAGACATAGATTAATATCAAAAATAGAAAATCTATTTGGATTTGATTTAAGTAAAAAACATTTTAAATTGATAAAAAAATAAGAGAGGAAAACCTCTCTTAATTAGCTGGGAAAGTTTGAGTTGTATTTGTAGCTTTTGGTGTAGTTACATATACATGTTGAGTAGGAGTTGTTCCTGTTCCATTTGTTGAGTTGAAATCTCCACTATAAATATTATTATTTGCAGAGCAGTGTAGATACCAGCTTCTACCTTCTTGAGAATATCTTGTATCAAAGTCAATGAATGCTAATTCACTACCAGCACTATCTCTTACAGATATAAAGTCAGTTGTAACACCAGCATTTCCATAAAGTGCTACTGGTTTATAAGCAAGTGTAGCAGTTCCACAAGCAGTTGCTGTTTTTAACTGAACTCCATTTGTTGTTGTTGTATCAGCAGTGCTAAATTTAGTATCATTAGAATCCATTTTATAAATTGTAGTTCCAGCTGTTGCAGAATTTGTTGCATATTTTGTAGCTGTTGCTGATTTTGTTGTAGTTGAAGCCGACTTAATGAAATTTACTAAATAGTAGTAATCAAGCTCACCACTTCCATCATTTTTAGAAATTTTGAAAGTTACATTATCTTCAACTGCAAAATCTTCCCATCTTTGACCAAATACAGGCACATAATTTACAGATGCAATATCTGAATAAATATAACCATTACCACCAGAAATTAATGTTCTATTAACAGCTCTTAATGCTGTTGTAGCATTTAAATCATTTGGAGCTATAAAACCACCACTAAATCTATTTGTAATATTATTATCATTTAAATCAGATTCATTAATAAATGTTTCATAAACATAAGTAGATGAACTAATTCCAGAAATATTCATATCACTAAATGCAAGTGTTGGTGCTGTTGGTTTTGTGTAACTTAGAGCTATATTTGCTGAAGCTGAAGAGAAACCATCTTTTACAGTTACAGTAGATGCTAAATTCGGAGTGCCATCATCTTTAAAGCTATTAAAGTTAAATGGATCAACTTTTAATACATAACTATCATTACTATATCCTCCAGCCATAGGTGTTCCATCTACTTCTACATAAGCTGCTTTAACTGTTGCCGATGCTGTATTTGGAGCAAATGCTTGTTCAACATATATGTCGTTATATGATTTACTTGCATTATTATCAAAATGTGTTACAACAAATGGATTTATATTCGTTGTTGTCGGAACTGTAACCGTAAATGCATCTGTTCCTGCATTCCAAGCCCTAGTTTTCACCCAATATCCAAATGTTGGTCTTGTTGCAAAAAGGTCATATTTACTTGCCCATTCTGTTTGAACACCTGTTAGAGTAATATTGAACCATTTATAATCTTTATATGTATAAATTGTTAATGGTTTCGCATTTTTAACTGAAACTAAATCATATGTTAAACCAGATGATGGCACACCAGCAGCCCATACAAAGTTATTTTTTAAATCAGCAGTTGTAGCTGTTGGTGTTGTTGCTAATAGATTTCCAACTTGATAAACTGCACCAACAAAACCTTTTGCAAAAGTTGTATTTACCTCAACAAGAGTTCCACTAACTGTTTTACTTGTTCCAGCAAATAGAGTTGAAGTTAGATTATTATCAGATTCAGTTTCATATATATCTGCATAAATATTTGTGTATAGATATGTATAGTTACCTTCACTACTTGTTGTTAAATTTATATCTCCAAATGCTCTTGGGTCTAAGACAACACTATTTGAAGCTTGTACTGCTGATAGTGTTACTGCTGTTGATATTGCTTCGTGTGCTTTACTTGTTGTATTAAATTCTCTTATCTCTGCTTCTGTTAAACTTCCAGTTAGATTTGTATCATATACAAGAGTCATCGTGTTTTCAGAAATACCAAATCTATTATATTTATTTGATAAAGCTGTTGATTGAGATGGAGACTTAAATGTAATTAATAGTTCTTCACCATCTGTTGCAGTAGTGCCTCTAATATCAAATGCTGTAACATTTACATCTGTTGCTGCAAAAGTAGTTAAAGTTGATTGAAGTGCTGAAATTATTCTATTTGATACAACTGGTGCAATATCAGAAGCATTAAAATCTGTCTGTGTTTGTGTTGTATTAGTTAAATTAATATCAATAGGAGTTGTTGTAATTCCTGGAATTTGTAAAGTAATTTGACCAACATGTTTTGCTTTTTCTAAACTTTCTGTGTTTATATGAATTGCTATACTTGTTTCACCTGTTGGAGTTATATTTGTTGTAGCAGAAGTTCCTGCTGTTGTATAAAGAGGTGTTCCTGAAAGTGTATAAACATTACAGCTTGATGTAATTTTAAATGGTTGGTCAGAAACAAATAAAGAACCATTTCCATCAGCCGTTGTAGAAGCTGATACACCACCTATATATGCTGGATATGCTCTTAATTTAATAGTTGAACTCGAACTACCAGGATTAAATAATCCATTAATAGTTGATAAATTTACATCTGATACATTCAATCCAGCTGTTCCAATATTAATAGTTTGACCAAAAATATCAGTAATTGCTGTAATATTTTCATCAACTTGAGAAGCATCACAATATACTAATGCTCCACTATGTCCATTCATAATGTTTGTTGTTGGAAGAGCTACTAAATTCCAGCCATCAGCTTCCATAGATACATTTGTAGCAAGATTTAAGTTACCTTCACTAAGTGTCAAAGTTGTATCATTTCTTTCTGTATTATCTTCTGTTTTAATCCAATAAGCTTTACCTTGTTTCATTTTATTAGAATTATTTGAAAACTCGCTATCAATTACAGCAGCAGCTGTTGTAGCATCTAAGAGTGGATTGTAGAAATATCTCTGCCACACTGTAGATGGTGAATATGTCCAAATAGTTAAGTTATCATCATTATTAAATGTTTCAAAATTAGAATTACTACCATTAACATCAAAATCTAAATGTGCAGCTCCTCTTTGAGTAGATACATCTGTAACTGCATCAGTAAAAGATACTGTTCCACCACTATTACTAAATATAAATTGTTTAATGTCAGTTACAGCACCATCTCCACCTAATCTAGTTCCATTTAATTCTAAATTAAATTTAGTTCCTACATATCTTACATCATAGGTAACTTCAGCGACTGAAATACCATTATATGTAATAGTCATCTGTCTTGCATCTGGTGGAGTAGATAGATTTGAATCATTGAATGCTAATACAAATGAATCAATCACTGTTGGATTTAGTAATCTAACACCAACATACTCCATAGAGTTGTTCCCATATTGTGTAGTTGTATTATTATTATCTAAATCCCCAACATTTTGAACTGAAACCGATAAGTTTCTATCCATACTATCACTATATATATCAGTTACTGTTCCTGCTCCTGATACATAAAATCCTGGCACACCAACTAATTGCCAAGTCTTGTTATTAAAAGTAACTGAATACTCATTAGCTGCAAAAAGCACACCTGAAGTTAGAGCAACTGCTGCTGCTAAACTTAAACCTCTTCTCATATATCCCCCTTTGTTTTATTAAAATTCAATCGGCAAACTTAAAAAAAATATTATACCTAATCTTTTATTAGAAATTATTTCTGATAAAGAATTATTTTGGAACTGTTCCAATTGATGGAATTACAAATACTAAGTCTTTGTCTGGAAAAAACTTATCATCATTAATCTGCTCTGCTGTTGGAAATTTACCTCTAAAACATCTATTGCCATCTTTTATATAAAAATTTCCACCTGTTGCAAGTGAATTTTTGATATGCAATACAAATGAAGAGCCTGTTTGAGCAATTGTATATTTACTCAAATTTATTGTTCGCTCACCAATATCTCTACTTGCTGGAGGAAGATAGTAAAAATATAGAGGATATGATGTAGATGCTCTAAAATATATGTAATCATCGCTACTACCATATCTATCATTTAAACTATTTTGTAACATTTTGTAACCATTATTTGTATTACAAGCTTGTGTATCAACAGCTTCAAAATCTCCATCACTCAAACTGCTTGAAGATGAGCTAACACTTGAACTGTTCAAACTGCTTGAAGATGAAGTTGTTGATGTCGATTGACTACTTGAACTTGCATTGCTATCACTTGAACTTGTATTGCTGTTACTTGAACTTGTATTGCTGTCACTTGAACTTGCATTACTATCGCTTGAGCTTGTGTTAGTATCACTTGAACTTGCATTGCTGTCACTTGAACTACTACTAAAACTTGAAGAGCTTGAGCTAATAGATATAGGACAACCATTTACATCAACTAATAATCCTGAAGCTGTATTAGGACACATATCATCTTTGTCCAAAACCCCATCTCCATCACTATCACCATTTGGATTTTTGGTTGTGAATTCAAAAACTATACTCAAATCTTCAATTTTAGCAACTATTGAATATTTTGTGGAATCTTTTATGTTACTAATTTTAATAGTTGTTCCACTGACATTAATATCAGATGAAGATATTATTGAGTTTGTTGTCTCATTTGTAACAGTTGCACTATCAAGAGAAGTAATATATACTCTACTTCCATACTCATTTATTTTATATAGTTTTAGATATAGAGATGCTACACCATTTTCTATTGTGAAGTATGTTCCACTGATATATATATTAGATGGGCTTTTAACTTCTAATTTAGCAAAAATATTTTCAACAATTCTAATATTATTAGCAGATAAATTTATATCAGCATTTGCTATATCAGCATTTTTGTCAATAGGTAAGACATTTACTTTTATTGTGTCTTTTGTCTCACCAATTGAATTTGAGCTAATTACTTCAAGTTCTGTTACTCCTGCACTTAAACCTTTAAATCTCAACTCTATATTTTTTTCATTTCCAACTGTTTTAGAAAGTGCAATAAAATCAACAACAACTTCAGATGCCCCATCTTTTATTACAATATCTACTTTTGCATCTTCTGGAGACTCTTTTATTGTAGATATTAGTGATGTAGTTGCACCTTCATATAGAGTAATTTCTCGCTTTTCGATAAATATTTGAGGAGCTACTTTGACAGAAGAGTCTGAACTTCCTCCACCACCTCCACTACAACCAATAAATAGTAGTGCTAAAAAAAGTGTTATAAAAGTTATATGTTTTTTCATGCTTTCTCCTATCTACTAATTGTTACAATATCTATATTAGGTATTGTGCTTTTTTCTAACTCATATCTTCTGTAATCAAAAAATATTGGCTCACTCCAATATTTAAACCAATACTCTTGTGCTTCTTCGGTAGAATCCGATGTCGAATAGACTAAATGAACTCTATTTTCACTATCTAACTCTAAAGCATTAAATGTTCCATAATTTATATTTTCGGCAACAACTCCATCAACTCTTGGTAACTCTTCTGGAGTTTCTACAATCCACTCATTATTATTACTCTCAACTCTTCTTGCATATTTTATTTCACTATTTACTAAATCTTCTGTAATAATGTTTGTATTAAAAGATATTCTTGGAGAGTTATAGTAATCAAACTCAAAATCTAAGTTTGTAATTCCTCTATAAGTTTGTTGAAAGTTTTTATCTTTAATAGTAGATGAACTCCAAATATATCCACCTGGCTCACTTTGTCTTACTCTATAAATAATTTCATCAGAACTATTTGAAAGAGTTGTGTAATATATCAATGCTGGAGTATTTGTGCTATCAAGTTTTAATTTTACACCTTTTTCAACACCACTTGTTCCACTAACTCTCTCTGTTGCTAAATCTGGTGCAAATGAGCTATAAAAAACTCCTGTATTAGAATCTATAACTCCATCTTCTGATTTTATGATATAAGCTATTCTTAATCCTTTGTCTCTATTTAGAGCTAAAGATAGAGATTCTACATAAGCTCCATCTGGCACACTTATTTTTTTAATAGAACTTTTAAAGTCTAAATCCACAGTAGAACTCATAGATGAACTTGCAATATTTATTTGGTTATCTACTGGTGAGTAGTAAGCTATATGAATTTTTTTATTCACATCATCTACTGCAACATCTAATATATTATCACTAATATATGTAATATTTAAATCACTACTCACAACATCAGCATTACTAACTCTTTTATTAATCCAATTATTTGAGTTGTTTTGATACCAAAGCTCTATATTTTTATCTTCTAATGCAACTATAATTGGTTTATTTGCATTATTTATAAATGGTGAAAGCACAATTTTTGCACCAATTCCACTATTTGCATTACTTTTAGATGGTGTAATATTCTCATTTTTCCAAGTTCCATTAAAATATGAGTATTTTAACTGTTTGCTAAACTCGTCATAATGCACAATGTGCAACTCTTTTTTACCATCTTTTTCATGAACTTTTATATCTAAATATTTTCCAGCAATTGAATCTTCATTATCTGGAATTGAATCTGGTGTATCTTGCACTTGAATTACAAGTGGGTCACCATTTGTAGTTATATTTGTATCTTTATCTTTATATGTTGGAACTATAAATACATATCCTGGACGATTATTTGCTGACCCAATTGTAACTTTTGTCTTATCTTCTGTGCCAATTAGTGGAGTTGGTTGGCTAATAATTTGTTCTGGATTTTTTTGAGGATTATACATTGTAAAATTTATATCCCCAAGACTTAGAGATGTTTGCTCTCCACCAATTCCAACAGCACTAAGTCTAAAATCTCTACTTCCTGCAATTCTATCAATTGTTCCTCTTGTAGGTGAGAGATAAATTTCTGCAATTTGTCCTGCAATATTTCCAACACTATTTATAACAGTTATTGGAATTTGAATAATATCTTGATATGTTTCTGTGCTACTTGCATATATTTTTGCTGTGGCTTCTATCATAACTTTACCTGCACTAACCCCAATTACTTCTCCATACTCATCAATAGTTGCAATCTTTTCATTTAAACTTTTCCACTCAACTATTATCTGATTTGATTTTGATGAACTCATAATTTCTTTATATGAATTTGTAACTACTGGCACAAGTTTTACAGTTCCTTTAATTGGCACAGTTGGAGCTGATGGAAAAATATCAGAAATAATTACACTTTTTTCTAACTTTGGAGTAGTTGTGCTAGAGCCACTTCCACCTCCACCACCACTACAACCAACTAACAAGGCACTTAAAATTAAACTACCAAAGAAAATCCTTTTTCTCATAAACTATCCTTATTTTAATTTAGTTTCAAAATTTACACTTTGAAGATATGGTCTTACTTTTTTTGGAATTCCTTGCAATCTACAAAACTCTTTATACTCTTTTGTGAGTTTTATATTTACAAATGGAGCAATAAAAACTTTCTCATTCCAAAATGTAATTGCTATTTTACCACTTACAACTACATCTTTTACTTTCAAAATCTCATATTTTTGATTTTTTGATAATAAAATTCCTAATTTCTTACAAATCTTATCAATATTTCTAATTAAAATTGGCTCTTTTGCCATTTTTAAAATATAAAAATTGAGATAATTAAACTCTACCAAATTTTCACCTAAAATAGCAATATCTTTTTTTAAAAATTCAAAGCTTTCTCTTACACCATCTTTATAATTTTTTAAAAATTTATCACTAAATTCACTTCTAAAAAAGTTTCTTAAATATTTTGTATCACTATTACTACTATCTATAAAATATTTGATATTTTTGGAGTGCAAAAAATCTATTAACTCATCTTTTGTGTAAGATAGCAGAGGTCTTATAATGCAGTAGTTTTGTTTTTGTTCGATAAAGTCCATTCCAAATAGCTCAACAGCTCCAGCACCTTTACTAAGTTGCATAAAAAACCACTCTAATTTATCATTTAATTGATGAGCTGTCAGTAAGTTTTGATAATTTTCGATTGAAATTATCTCTTCAAAAAAGTTATATCTAATATCTCTTGCAACTTTTTCAAAATTTGAGTTTGTAACTTTTACACTTTTGATAAAAACTTTTTTATTATATTTGATAGCTAACTCTTTTGCATACTCAACTTCTAAAATAGAGTTATCTCTTGTGTTGTAATTTATGATTGCTATATCAAACTGAATTTGATTTTCTAAAAGCATAAAAAAGAGAGCAGTAGAATCTACTCCACCAGAAAATGCTAATAGATTTCTACTGTTTTTTAAAATATCAAACATTAAACAAATAGAGTTGTAATAAAATATCCACCAACTAATAACCAAATAAATAGAATTCCAGCTAAATAAAATGGCTTCATTCCAAGATTTTTAAATTTAGCAAAGTTACTCTCCATTCCCAAGGCACACATTGCCATAGTTAGCATAAATGTATCAATTTGATTTATTACTGAAATTATATCTTTTGGCAATAAATCAAGTGTATTAAATCCTGCAACTACAACAAACATAACGGCAAACCATGGAATTAATATTTTAGTTTGTGAATTTGTATTGGCTGTTTTTGATAAATAGTAACCTAATATTATTAAAAATGGAGCCATGAGCATCACTCTTGCCATTTTTACAATTATAGAACTTTCAGCAACAACAGGACTAATCGCTCCACCAGATGCAACAACATGAGCTACTTCATGCACAGTTGCTCCAATATATATTCCAAATGCTTTTTCATCTAATCCTAAAAATCCCATCTTAAACATAATTGGATATAAAAACATAGCAATTGTTCCAAAAATTACAACAGTAGCAACAGCAACAGCCACTTTATGAGACTCTGCTTTTAATACACTATCAGTTGCCAAAACTGCAGCAGCTCCACAAATAGAAGCTCCAGAGCTTGTAAGCATTGCTGTATCTCTATCCATTTTAAGAAGTTTAATTCCAATATATGAGCCAAATACAAATACAGTTACAACCATAATAGCATCAACTATAATTCCAGCAATTCCAACATCAATAATTTGATTAAATGTAACTCTAAAGCCAAAAAGCACAATAGCAGTTCTTAAAATTTGTTTAGTTGAAAAAACTATTCCACCAACCCACTCTTTTGGTAATCTATTTCGCAAAGTGTTACCATAAGCCATTCCAAGCAATATGCCAATAATTAATGGACTAATTCCCATTTGTTGAAATATTGCGAACTCGGAAATATATGTTGAAGCCATAGCAAAAAGTGCTACAAACCATATTCCACTAAATGTATTTGCTCTCTGTTCTTTAGAAAACATAATAATCCTTTAACATAAAATTAATACAAAATTATAACACTTTATAAATAAAAGATTATAAGTTATGAGTTTTTAATTTTTTCTATCTCATCTCTGTATCTAATTGCATCTTCAAAATTAAGATTTTTAGAAGCAGTTATCATCTTTTGAGTTAGCTCTTTTATAATAGATGCTCTTTCACTTTTTGGTATTTTATTTAATTTTTTTAATTTTAATTTGTTAAATTCATCTTCATGTTTTAAATCTTCATCAAGTTTTCTTGTTGTGCTTGTTGGAGTAATATTATGAACTCTATTATATTCTTGCTGTTTTGCTCTCCTATAATTTGTAACATCTATTGCTCTTTGCATTGAGTTTGTAATTTTTTTTGCAAATAGTAAAACTTTACCATTCACATTCCTTGCACCTCTTCCCATTGTCTGAATTAATGATGTTTCACTTCGTAAAAATCCTTCTTTATCAGTATCTAAAATCGCAACTAAGCTAACTTCTGGCAAATCTAAACCTTCTCTAAGCAAATTTATACCAATTAACATATCAAATTCACCAATTCGTAAAGCTCTAATTATCTGATTTCGCTCAATTGTATCAATTTCAGAGTGCATATATTTAACTTTTATACCCAAATCTAAATAGTATTTTGATAACTCTTCTGCCATTTTTTTAGTTAATACAGTTACTAAAATTCGCTCACCTCGATTTATTACATCTTTTGCTTTGTCAAATAGTTTTTCAACTTGATAAGTGCTATCTATTATTTCAATTTCTGGGTCTAATAGTCCTGTTGGACGAATTAATTGTTCTGCAAATATAGTTGAAGTTTTCATCTCAAACTCTGCTGGAGTTGCTGATACAAATAGATAAGCTGGAGCTTTATTTATAAATTCATCAAATTTTAATGGACGATTATCTAAAGCACTTGGAAGTCTAAATCCATACTCAACTAATACACTTTTTCGACTTTTATCACCTTCATACATTCCTCTAAATTGCGGGAGTGAAACATGACTCTCATCTATAATTATCAAATAATCTTTATGAATTAACTCAAAATAATCAAGCAATGAGTATGGTGTTTCTCCTGCTTTTTTACCTGTTAAATGTCTTGCATAGTTTTCTATTCCTTTGCAAATTCCTGTTGCTTCAATCATTTCTAAATCAAACTCTGTTCGCTGTTTAAGACGATTAAATTCAACTATTCTATCTTCATTTCTAAAGAATTCCAATCGCTCTTCTAACTCTAAATTTATATTCTTAATAGCATCTTTTAGTCTCTCTTCTCCAACTATAAAGTTATTTGTTGCAAATAGTGTAAAGTTTTTTAAATCTCTTATTTTTTTATTTGTAAGATAATCTATTGTATAAAGTTGCTCTATCTCATCACCAAAAAATTCAATTCTCAAAACCTCATCAGACAGATAAGCTGGATATATATCTATCACATCTCCTGAAATAAGTCTGAAATTTCCTCTATCAAAAAAGTTATCATCTCTACTATATCCCATATCAACTATTCGTGAAAGCAAACTATTTTGTGATATTTTTTGAGAAATATTCAAAATTAAAACCATCTCTTTATACTCCAAAGGATTTCCCAAACCATAATTTGCAGATACAGAAGCTACAACAATTACATCTTTTTGTGAAATAATTGATGCAGTTGCAGACAATCTTAATCGCTCTAATTCAGAGTTGATTGAGCTATCTTTGTCAATAAACAAATCTTGTCTTGGAATATATGCTTCTGGTTGATAATAATCAAAATGGCTAATAAAATATTCAACATGATTATTTGGAAAAAAGCTTTTAAATTCACTATAAAGTTGCGATGCTAATGTTTTATTGTGTGTCATAATTAGTGTTGGTTTTGATACCTTTTCAATAATTTTTGCCATTGTAAAAGTTTTTCCACTTCCTGTAACACCAATTAAAGTTTGGTATCTATTACCGTTATTTATTGAATTTGAAAGTATATTTATTGCTTCTTTTTGGTCTCCTGCTTCACTATATGGGCTACTTAATTTAAACATTATCTACCTTTTAATAAAAAATTGCTAAAATTATCCCCAAACTAATATTTGAAAAGGGTAAAAAATGGAAAATGGAAGTCAATCGCTATTTGATAGAATAAATGAGAAGATGAATGAGTTGGTTCAAAAAGTTGATAATTTGAGCAATGAAAATCAGAGTTTAAGAGAAGAAGTTGTAACTCTAAAAGCTCAAGAAGAAGGCAAAAATGAGTATATAAGAAAGTTAGAAGAAGATTTAGGTATCAAAAATATGGAGTTTGAAGAGATATTAAAAAGAATTGAAGCTGTGCTTGGTAGATAGTTAATTTATGAAAAAACTAACTATTTCCATTGCAGATAAGTTATATACTCTTAGTTTTGAAGATGAAGAGTATGAAGATTTAAAAAAAGAGGCTATTGATGGTGTTTTTTCACTTGAAGGTGATAATGATATAAAAAATCTTCTACTTGGTTATTTTAAAAAATCGCACGAAATTGTAAAGATGAAGAAAGAGTTACAAGCGATTGTTGAAAAATTAGAAAGAGTCTGATGGAGTTTTTTTATGAAGTTGCCATTTTAGACTCTCCTCTTTCTCCACTTACATACAAATCAGATATAAAAGTTGATATATTTAGTAAAGTCATAGTAGATTTAAGAAATAGAGAAGTTGGTGCTATTGTCTTAAAAGAGGTTATTAAACCAAATTTTGAGTGCAAAGAGCTTAAAGATAGTGGTTATAAATTAGATAATAGAGCTTTTGAAATAGCTAAATTTATTTCAAACTATTATGTTTGTTCAATTGGTGAAGCTTTTGGACTATTTTATTTTTATAAAGATAGATTAAATTTAGAAAAAATATGTTTATTAAATTTTAATATAGAGTTATCAGCTCCACAAAAAGAGGCTTTAGAATTTATAAAATCACACAAAACATCACTAATTTTTGGAGACACAGCAAGTGGTAAAACAGAACTATTTTTTTATTATGTAAAAGAGGTTATAGAAAATTCTCAAAGTTCAATAATTTTAATGCCTGAAATTTCATTAACTCCACAAATGGAAGAGAGATTAAGAATACATTTTGGAGATTTAGTTGCAATTTGGCACTCAAAAGTAAAACCAAAACAGAAAGAGCAGATATTAAAAGATATAAATAGTGGAAAAGTTAGAGTTGTTGCTGGAGCAAGGTCTGCACTATTTTTACCAATGCAAAATTTAGCTTTGGTTGTTGTTGATGAAGAGCATGATGATGCTTACAAAAGTAGCTTAAAACCACGAATAAATGCAAAAGATTTATCAATTTTTATATCAGATAAATTTGATATTAAGACAGTTTTAATAAGTGCCACACCATCACTAAATAGTTACCACAAAATTCCACATTTTAGATTAGAAGGTAGCTTTTTTAAAACTTCTAAAAATATAATTTTTGAAAACTCACAACCAAAACTTTCAATTAAAATTATTAACCATATAGAACATGCTCTACTTAATAAAAAGCAGATAATTATATTTATTCCTGTTAGAGGAAATTTTAAATATATTTCATGTATTGATTGTAAAAAAGTATTAGAATGTCCTAACTGTTCAATTAGTTTAACTCTTCACAAAAATGATAAAATAGCTAAATGCCACTATTGTGGATATTTTCAAAATATTTCTAAAAAGTGTCCAAATTGTGAAAGTGAGAATGGATTTAGTAGTGATAAATTTGGAACGGCAGAACTTGTTAGTGCATTAGAAGAGCTATTAGATAAAAATGTAGTTATTAAAAAATTTGACAGAGATGAAATAACAACTCAAAATAAATTAGAAAAAGTTTTGAATGATTTTAATAACCATAAAATAGATATATTAGTTGGCACACAAATGTTATCCAAAGGGCATAATTATCATAATGTCGCACTCTCTATTATTATGGGAATTGATTACATATATTTTATGCCAGATTTTAGAGCAAAAGAGAGAGCTATGGCACTTGTAACTCAAGTAGCAGGTAGAAGTGGAAGAAAAGGAAGTGGAGAAGTTATTATTCAAACTACTAATTTAGATTTTTTTAAAAGTTATATAGGTAAATATGATAAATTTATAGAAGATGAGTTAAATGAGCGAAAAGCTCTAAACTATCCACCATTTAGCAGATTTGCAAGAGCAATATTTAGCTCAAATAGTATCCAAAAATGTGAAATTGAGATGGAAAAAGCTTTGGAAATTATTAAAAATTTTGATGTTGAAATTGTTGGTTATGGCGAAGCTTCTATTTCTAAAATTTTAAATCGATATAGATTTCAAATTTTACTCAAATCAAATAAGATAAACCCTCTTTTAAAAGCTCTCCACTCAATTAGAGAGTTAAATTGTGATATAGATATTGACCCTATAAACTTTGGGTGAAAAAAAATTTGGCATTGAAATTAATATAAATCAATCAAAAATATCTGAAAAAATAGTTCAAAATGTAATCTAAACTTTTATTACTATTAAAACTCAATCTAAATTGAACATATTTTATTTTTGGTAAATAATAAAATTGTAAAATTAGTTATTGAATATAGTAAAAGGGTAAAAAAATGAAGAGGTTATTCAAAATATTAACAGCTCTTTCTATTGGTTGTGTTAGTGCATATGCTACAATGAATATTGGAAATTTAGCTACTTCACAAAATATGATGTATGAAAGTGGTGATGATGGATATTATCAAAATGGAATATTTAGAAGTTATACAAGAAATGTTGATTTAAATGTAGTAACAGATAATGTAACTGGTTTGGTTTGGCAAGATGATAATACACTTGCAACTCCAACATCTACAACTTGGATTGATGCAAATACAACTTGCGAAGGTTTAACTCTTGGTGGATTTACTGATTGGCGATTACCAACAATTTATGAGTTAAGAACACTACTTGAAATTAATGAAACTGTTACTATGAATGCAACTTTTCAAAATAAAGTTGGGGGTTATTATTGGAGTTCTAATGAGATTAGCTTTGCAGACCCAACTCCATCAGCTTGGGGAATTCATACAGCTTATGGTGATGTAGCATATTATGATAAAACTCACGGACATAATGTAAGGTGTGTTAGAGGAAATAATTTTGATAATTTAAACTCATTTCAAAGAGTTGGAAATGTAGTCATAGATAATGTATCAAAATTAATGTGGCAAGATAATATAGACCATAATAATACAAGCACAACTTGGCAAAATAGTATTGTTGGTTGTAGTGGTTTAGTTTTAGATGGTTATGATGATTGGAGATTGCCAAATCTAAATGAAGTGCAAAGCATTGTAGATTATAATGACTCTTTTAGCTCTATAAATCCTACATTTTTAAATACCTCATCAAATATCTATTGGACATCTTCTACTGATAAAAGTGATACAGCAAGAGGCAAAACTATAAATTTCAATGTTGGTGGTGTTGGAAATGATATGAAAACCAATAATCACCATTATAGATGTGTGAGAACTATACCTCCTGCAATAAAACTAAAAGCTCACGGTGGAGCAGTGCAGTTTGATACAAGTGGAAAAATATCTACAAATGCTCCAGTAACAACACAGCTTGATAATATAACTATTGAAACTTGGTTAAATTGGAATGGAAACGATACAGGAACTGGACAAGGAATTATTTTAAATGGTAGTAGTGCTGGATATGGAATTATGCTTCACAGACAAGCTACAAATGACCATAGACTTCATTTATGGTCTGGTGGAAAAATTGCAGGAACTATGAATGAGTCTATTGTTGCAAATAGATGGTATTATGTAGTAGTTACAAGAGTTAGTGGAATTTGGAAAATGTATGTAGATGGTGAGGAAAAGACACTTACATATACCGTTGGTAACAATACAACAGAACCATCAATACCAAATGTAGCAACTATTATAAGTGGTTTTCAAGGCTCACTCGATGAAGTTAGAATTTGGAATGTAGCAAGAAGTAGTGCTGAAATAAATGCTTCTATGAACACTCAACTTGACGGTAATGAAACAGGTTTAGTCGCTTATTATAACTTTGATGAGAGAGTTGGAACTAAAGTTATAGATATTACAAGCAATAATCATAATGGAGTAATTGATGGAAATGTTACAAGATTAAACTTTTTGGGAGATGGATTAAGTTTTGATGGAGTGAATGATAAGGTTCAATCATCAACTTCAATAAACCTTGCAAATCAATCATTTTCTTGGAGTGCTTGGGTTTTTAGTGAAGGTAATTCAAGTTTAGATACATTTTTAAGCCATGGTAGTGGTGCAAATAATTCTGGATTACATGCTGGTTTTGAAAATGATACAACTTTTAATTTTGGGTTTTATAATAACAATATGCAATATGTTGGAGATGAAAATTTAACAAATCGTTGGATTTTTTGGAGTGGAACATATGATGTTTCTACTAATGAGAGAAAATTATTTAAAAATGGTCAATTAGTAAAATCGGCTATTTCATCATCAAATTATTTAGGAAATGGTGTTGTTTCTATTGGTGTATCAACTTGGGGAGCTGGTTATTTTGGTGGAAAGATTTCAGAAGTATCTTTATGGGACAAAACTTTATCTCAAACCGAAATCCAAAAAATTATGAATTCAAGCTTAAAAGGTGATGAAGCAAATTTAACTGCATATTTTCCACTAAACGATGGAAGTGGAACTCTTGTAAGAGATTACTCTATAAATGAAAATAATGCAACTATAAGTGGAGCAACTTGGATAGATACAGCTCCAACAATTTATGGTGATAAAATATATACTTCAAAAGATGTGAGTAGTTTCTCAAAAATAGTTGTAGATAATAACTTTTCTACTCCAATATTTTCAACAAACTTAGCGACATCTATATTATATGGTGATAACATTTTATATAGTAGTGATGGAATTGATACAAATTTCACTATTACAGCTACGATAAATTCGCAAAATTATACAAAAGATATTTCTCTTAGAAATTTAACATACCCATTTGATATAAATATAACTTTTGATGAAAGTGAGTTGAATATTTCAAATGTTCAATATATTGCAGAAAATAATGATATGTTTGACTTTAATGTAACAAATGGTTCTAATATTTTAAAAATTTATAGCAGTAGTTTTGATACTAATTTTTCTCTTATCTTTGATGCAAATGGTTCAAGATATTGGTATAACTTTTTTTATGGAACTTTAAATATTGCAAATAATGGAAGTAGTGATTTTAAAGAGACTATTACTAATGCACCTTTTATAGATTTATCAAATATTGAAATTGTTCTTCCAACAATAAGTTTGACTTTACAAAATTTAAATCTGTCTGAATTTAATATAACTTCAATCTATTATATTGGAGCTGATGGAAATAGTGAAAATTTTGTAATTAATGGAAGTAATGTTTTATTAAATGGAGAAAACAATCTCTCATTTCCAATTATGAATTTAGACCAAGACTTTTCACTCAAATTTAATACTCCAAATAAAAGTTTTTGGTACAACTTTTTTGATAATAGATTATATGAAACTATGACAAGTGTAGAAGAATTTCAATTTACAAATTATGATGGTTTAGAATTGGCAATAAATTTATATGGTGATAATTTTGTTATAGATAGTGATATATTATTATCTACATACAACTTGAGTAACTATTTTAATGTTAAATTTAGTAATGATGGAATGAAAATATTTGGATATGGTGAAGATGTCAATTATAGTGCAATGGTTCATAGTTCAAAGTTTGAGAATGGAATTATTACAAGTTTAGAAGATTTTACTTATTCGCTTGAAAATGAGTATATACAAGACATTGTTGTAGCTGGGAAATATCTATTTGTATCTTCAAAAGTTACAAACTATAATGTTTCGCCTTATGAAACGACAATTAGAGTTAGAACATTTTATGAAGACAACTTATCGCTTGGAGTTTTGGGAGAGTGGAACCAAACTTTAATAGACTCTTCACAATTAGATTTAAAAATGGCTTATAAGAATAATAAATTAGCACTAATTGGTGGATATAATAATCACTCTATATGGTTTTTTGATGCTACAAATCCACTAAATTTAAAACTAATCAATTCTAAACAAACACCATTAAACTATCCTGTAAATGCAACTATAAGTAGTAATGGAAATTCACTTTTTGTAACTACTTATCAAGATATATTTGCATATGATATAACAGATATTAACTCTATAATAGAACATAATATCACATCGTTTATTGATATTGGAAGTGGAAATGAGATAGCTTTGGCTAATAAAGATAATAAATTAGTTGTAGCAGTTGAGAGAAATGATGTTCAAAATCCAGATTTGAGAGTATTTGACCTCAAACTATATGATATTTCAAATATTACAAATCCAACTCTTTTAGCAACTTCGAGTGAATATTTTGGCACAGATATAAAAATGCAAATATCAGCAAATGGATTATTAGCAGTTAATTATATAAAACGAGATACTCAAGCAGACCAGCTGAATTTAAAAGTTTTTGATATATCAAACAGTAGTTTTAATCTTGTAAATCTACATGAAGAGCCAAATACAATGGTTTCAAATATTTATAATTTAGCTATTCATCCATCAAATGGTATGTTATATTCAGCAAATGATAATGGTTTATATGAGTATAATGTATCAATTTTGGGTGAAACTACAAATGGTGTTCATGGTATTCCAATTAAGTTAAATTTAATTAATTTAAATGATTTTAACTTGTCTATGATAACTTTTAATACTTTGAATTCAACTGATACAATTTATCATGATGGAAATAGCTCATATCTAAAAGCTACAAATATATTTGATACCAACTTTTCAATAAAATTATTTGAAGGTGCTTATGATTGGTATTATAATTTTGTAGATAAAAAACTTTATCCAAATAAAATTGGCAATGGTTTTGAGATAAATGGGACAAACTATTTAGTTCAAGATATAAATTTATCAAATAGAAGTTATTATAATTTAAGTTTTAATCTCTTTGAAAATGATAAAAATATTACAGATATTGCTTTGATAGATTTGATGGGAAATATCTTTTATGAGCAAAATTCAACTCAAAATTTAACTCATATTGATATAAATTTCAGTGAAGCAGGAAATTATTATCTTAAACTAATTTCAGATAGAAACCAAACTTGGTATTATAATTTTTCAAATACACAAATAGAAACTTCACCAAGCTACTATGTTACATTAAGCAATTATAGTTCTACGGTAGATTTAAATTTATCACATTTGAAATTTAGTGATTATAATAACTCAACTTTCACAACATTCACACTAAACTTAATAGATGTGAATTTAAGTGAAAATAATATCACAAACATT
>DZAY01000060.1 GCA_022729735.1 Helicobacter cetorum | reverse complement strand
TTTGAACTTGAATTATTAGAAGAATTGCTACTTTCAGTTGAACTATTAGAACTTAATGAAGATGATGAATTACTACTTTCACTTGAACTATTTGAAGATAAAGAACTTGAACTATTAATAATCTCTGATGATGAGCTTGATGAACTTAAAGAAGAGCTACTTAATTCGCTTGATGAACTTGAGCTACTCGAACTTAGTGAAGATGATGAACTTGAACTGCTTGAATTCTCATTTACATCTGTTATATTTATAGTTATATTTTTATCAAATGTAGCATTTTTATCATCAGTTACTCTAATACATGTCACATAACTATTTGTAGTTTCATAATCAAAAGCTATTGAATTTTTTAGTTGATTTCCTGAAATAGTGAAGTTATTATCATCTCCACAAAAGCTAAAAGTAAAGTTTATATCATCACTATCTGTTGCATTAAGCTCTCCAATAGTTGTATTAATTTCACTATTTTCAGCAATTGAATAGCTTGTTAAATTTATATCTGTTGGAGCAGAGTTTGCAATAGCTGTTACATTGATTTCAATATCATTTCCATCTCCACCAACATAGCTAATTTTAAATGTGTAAATACCTTTTGTAAATTCACTATTTTCAACCAAATCTATAAAATTTCCCGTAACTGTATCTGTATCATCATTTTTGATAATCACAAAGCTATCATTCAATTTTGCACTAAAAGTTTCAAAAAGATTTATAATTAAATTTGAGTTACTAACATCAACATCTCCAATGGCTTCTAATTTATCATAACTATTTGAGTTATTTAAATCAAATACAATAGTAGAATTTCCATCTAATGTTCCACCACTTGGGTCAAGTTTTAAGCTTTTTGTAATAACTGTTCCTATGGCACTTGAGCTATTTGTATCTCCTACTTTAATAGTTCCACCACCATCTAATTCTAATGTTGCATTTATATCTCCACTTCCTATAAATGTTACATTTTCATCATTTGTATATACCCACTCAAAGTTTCGATAAGTTTTATCACTACCTACTGTTGATAAATCAAAACTCCAAGGAGCAGAAGTGATTGAGCCTACATCTTGATTATCTATTTGATTTGATGTTAGAGTAGCACTTGATGAGTGGATTGATAAATATTGTGAGTTATTACCAGCACTTGTCCCTCCATCTACATATCCATTTACTATACTTTCTCTTATAACTTCAAATGTATCATCTTCATCATTTGCTAATATCACATTGCCATTAATTACACCTGCATTAGCAATCACAGTAGCACCACTATGCACATATAGAGCATTTCCACTATTTGAAGTGACTGTTCCATAATTTATAATACTATTTTGACCTGTTCCATTTAAATCTATTGTTGTGTTATTTGCCTTAATTAAACTATTTTGGGCAATACCAAGATTTATAAGTTCTGCTTTTATAGCACTATCTCCACTTACATTTATATCTCCACCATTTAGTAGTAGATTGGCTATTCCAATATTATTTGGATTTGTATCTGTAAAATCAAGAGTTGAGCTATAATTTATATCAGTAATAGTTGGCATTATATTTATTGAAGTTTGAATAGGAGTAGTTGATTCTCCTCCTTTGTCATCTTTTGCAACAATTCTAAAAGCATTTACTCCATCACCACCCACATTAGGAGTCCAATAACCGTTTTGAGTTGCATTTATCTCTTTGTTTGTAGCATTAAAAGCTGTAGCACTCTCTGAAGTTGCTCCAATCTTTAGCGAACCTGTGCTATTTATATCTTTTACAATAAATCCAACAACTGTTCCATCGCTATCATTTTCATCTGCTACACTTTTTAAATCATCAAAAGTAATGACATACTCTATATCTTTGACTTTTGATGATGTTATATTTGATACAGTTGTAAGAGTTGGAGCATTGTTTGGTTCTGTTAGTTGAAAAATATATGCAATTCCACTATCAGTATATGTATCTACAAAGTCATAATACAAATCTTCATCATAATATTCGCCATATTCATCACCATATGCTCCAACCACTACATAGTTTCCATAAGTTCCAACTGCAGAACCAAAATAATCACTCAATTTTTTAACATTATCAGGATTTTTTAATTTCTTTTGAGAGCCATTTATATCACTGGTAGTTAAATCAAATATATATATATTTCCACTATCAGTTGCAGTATCATTATCAGTTGCAATACCATCATCTAAATATGCTCCAACCACTGCATAACTATCTGAAATTGAAACTGAAGTACCAAAATAAGCACCACTTGCTCTATCTAAAGCTGTTAATTTTTTTTGCGAAGCATTTATATCAGTAGCATTTAACTCAAATATATATGCACTTCCACTCTGACCATCATCTTGATTTGCTCCAACTATTAAATAATTACTATTTACTGCTATTGAATGACCAAATTTATCACTGTTTGCTCTATCTTTAGCTGTTAATTTTTTTTGCGAAGCATTTATATCAGTAGCATTTAACTCATATATATATACACTTCCCATAGAACTATCATCACTAAATGCTCCAACTATCACATAATTACCATTTACTGCAACTGAATTACCAAAATAATCATTATTAACTCCATCTTTGGCTGTTAATTTCTTTTGCGAACCGTTTATATCAGTAGTATTTAACTCAAATAGATATACACTACCTTTGTTACTATCATCACTCACTGCTCCAACTACTGCACGATTACTACTTAGTGCAACTGAATGACCAAATTTATCATTAGCCACTCCATCTTTGGCTGTTAATTTCTTTTGAGAAGCATTTATGTCAGTAGCATTTAACTCAAATAGATATACACTCCCTTGGTTATTATTATTACCATATGCTCCAGCTATCAGATAATTATCACTTAATGCAGATGAAAGACCAAAATAATTAGCAGATGTATCATCTTTAGCTGTTAATTTCTTTTGCGACCCATTTATATCAGTAGCATTCATATTAAATAGATATAAACCTCCGTAATAACCTTTATTTTGTCCAACTACTGCATAGTTACCATTCATTGATACTGAAGCACCAAAATATTCACTATCTGTTACATCTATTGCTGTTAATAACTTTTTTGAACTGCTTATGTCATAGACTGCAAATAGATTGCTACTCCCAACTAATAAACTTGCTAAAACTAATGAGATTTTTGTTCTCATTTTTTCTCCTTTTAAAAAAAATTACATCACTTTTATATCGCATAAAATCATTATATCACATAAAACTGAAATTTTTTTTCAAATAAAATTATTAAAATATTCAACTTAAACGAATTTATCACTTTGTGTTTTGAAAATCTCTGTATGCAAAATACGAGGTTTGGAGAACTTTTGGTCGCGAAATGGTCGCGGATTGGTAACGAAATGGTCGCGGAATGGTCGCGAAATGGTAATGCTTGTAAAAATTAGTAAGCTATTTAGTCAATAATATAAATTAATTTAATAAAATTAAATTTTATTAATAAATAATATTAGCATGTGGAATAAATTAAACCAAAGAAAGAAAATTTATAAATAAATACTAAACTTTTAAAACTTTAAAATCAAAAATTTGATATTATTAAGAAAAAAGAGGAGTATTTATGTCTGATTTACTAAAAATTGGCAATAGAGAGTTTAAGAGTAGATTGATTGTTGGCAGTGGAAAATATAGCGATTTCAAAACAACTTATGAAGCAACTATTGCGAGTGAAGCAGAAATAATTACAGTAGCTGTGAGAAGAGTAAATATTACAAATCCGAATGAGGATAATTTATTGGACTATTTTAAAGGTTCAAATATTCAATTCTTACCAAACTCTGCTGGTTGTGTAAATGCACAAGAAGCTATTGCACTATTTAGATTGACAAGAGAAGCAACTGGGATTGATTTTATAAAATTGGAAATTATAGGAGATTTAAAAAAGACTCTCTATCCTGATGTAATAGAAACTATTAAAGCTTGTGAAGTTTTGGCAAAAGATGGTTTCACAATTTTGGCATATACAAGTGATGACCCAATTATTGCTAAAAGATTAGAAGATGTTGGTGCGAGTGCTATTATGCCTTTAGCTTCTCCAATTGGTAGTGGGCTTGGTATTCAAAACAGATTTAATATAGAATTTATAAAAGATGCTATAAAAGTTCCTTTGATTGTTGATGCTGGTATTGGTTGTGCATCTGATTCTGCTATTGCTATGGAGCTTGGTGCTGATGGAGTGCTAACAAATACAGCTATTGCACAAGCAAAAAATCCAATATTAATGGCAATGGCTATGAGAGATGGTGTTAGAGCTGGAAGAGCGAGTTATTTGGCTGGACGAATTCCAAAAAAAACTTATGCTTCTGCAAGTTCGCCAATGGAAGGTTTGCTAAATAGCTAACCTTTTTTCTAATATCCCAACCCTTTTACTTTGAATAGAGTTAAACTTCTTATCCATCTCATACGATTTTCTTAAATCTCTAAACTTATTAATTTGTGGATAACCAATTTCAAAAACTTATCTCTTAACTCTGCAATCTTTTGTGAGTTAAATTCTGCCATTGTATTTTATTTTTATAAATCTTAATTTTAAAAAATAAAAAGTGTAATCATAATATCATAACCAACACTATAAACAACACTTATTTTTTGAAATTATTAAATCTTTGTAACCATCTTAATATCATGATTTGTATATTTAAATATTGTCATGAGCTATATTTTTGCAATATTATCTTTTGTATAAACTATTAAAATGTAACTCATATTTTTACTCATCTTCAATCAAACTATCACTATACCCAAGCTCTAGTGCTTTTATATTTCCAATAGCATTTCCAGCGATTCCTCTAATTGAACCATACATATTTACAGTATTATCAAGCACTTTTTCTATCTGTTTTTCTCTTTATTTCCAAATTCTTTGCATTGACCTTTTTTCACTATCCAAATCACTCTGCATAGTTGTAAATGCTTCAACTATTGCTTCTATTTGCATTTTAAACTCATTGCTAGTCAAAAACCCATAAAGCAAACTCATCTTATCTGTTTTATTCTCTTGACTTCTCATAGCATGGTGTATTTTGATTATTTGCTCTCTTAAAACTGCACTTAATCCTTTGAACTCTTCAAAACTACAAATCCAAATCCCCTCATAAAGCCCCATTCTTTGCATATCACTTGGCATCACATCAGTTACAAGCACCCCAATATCAGCCCCTTTTTCTCTCATGTCAGCTTTAAATTTTTCTATCCAACTTTTTTGAAAATCTTTTGTTCGTTTACTTTCATAATAGATTTTTCCACAATTTTGAGCCTCTCTTGTATGGACTATTTGCATACAGTCCGCACCTCTTGCACCTTTTTTGACTTCATCTATTACATCCAGCGGAAATTTCTCTTTTAGCCACTCTTCTATGGCTAACTCTTGCACTTCTCCTTGAAGTTGCATACTTCCTTGCTCTGCTTTTCTTTGTGCTATTTGGAGCTGTTCTTGAAGCTGTCTTAGTTGCTCATCTTTTTGTCGAAGTTTGAGTTCGTTTTGTTCATCTGTCACTTTTTGGATTTTCTCTTTTTCAAGCTTTAATTTTTCATTTAGGATTAGTTCAGCTTTTGCCATAATAGCCGACTCCATCTCTTCTTTTTCTCTTTGTAGTTTTCCAATCTCAGCTTTTGCATTGTTGAGTTCTTTTACTTGATTTGATTTCTCTTCAAGTTGTTTTTGTAAAAGTGCTATTGCTTCACTTTGTTCATCAAGTATCTCTTTTCTTAAAACCTCTTGAAGTTTTGCTTTTTCTACTTTTAGCTGTTTTTGAGTAGCTTTTTTGATTTCTTCTTCAAACTTCTCTTTTTGCTCTTTGAGTTCTTCCTCTTTTGCTTTTAAACTATCAAGATGGGTTTTGTACTCTTTTCTTTTAGCTTCTATTTCAGCTTCAAGTCTCTTTTTTTCTGCCAAATGTTCATTTTTGTATTTGTTTTCAAGTTGATGATACAACACCTCATTTACATCTATTTCAGTGCCACAATTTGGGCATTTTATGGTTGTTTGGTTAGTCATTTTTTACCTCTCCTATACTTTGTAGTAATGCATTAAATTGTTCAATATCTTTTTCTTTTATTTTATCTATAACAATTTTAACACACTCTTCAGCTTCACCAACATCAATGGGAGTCCATCCTCTATCAATATGTGTTAAATGGGAAAGTTCATTTACCACCCTATTTAAAAGAGAAGGTACTTCAGCAGAAAATAATTTATCTAAATTATCTAATGGAGAATTACTATTTGGATATTTATAAAAAAGATAGTATTCCAAAAATTTTCGTATATTGTTTGGTAAATTATAAAAAGTATTATATGTATTATTAATCTGTTGTGTTCTGTCTCCACGAGATGGTTTGTAGTAAGCATATATTTCTTTAAATAAATAGTTAAATTAAGTAGCATAATCTTTTAAGTAATCAGGCATTTTTAAAATATAGCTATTATTCTCTAAAGCTTTCCGTCTCCTTTCTACTAAATAATAAGCTTTTACATCATCTTTTGCAGTTAATCTCTTCAGATATTTTAAAAAATCTAAATTATGTGTTGAAATAAAAAGCTGTTGAAAATTTTTAGTTTTTGCAATTTCCGTATCAATCAAACTGAACATAAAAAAGATATGATTGTTATCAAGGCTTGAAATAGGGTCATCAATATAAATAATTGTATCAGTATCCAATTTATCTTTGATAGTAGCCATAAAATAGCAAAATGAAATCAGACTTGCTTCACCATCACTTAAATTTTTTGCCTCTTCTTCATCTCGAATAATTTTGAATTTTATATTTGGTTTTTTGCCGTCTGCTATAAGTTTAAATCCACTATGACCAATTTTTGCAAGATATAAATTAACTTGTTCAGCACCTTTGCTTTCATCTTGCTGTTGCAGTTCTAATTTTCTTTTGGCTTCTCTTCTTTTATCTAATATATCTTTATATCTATTATGCTTTTTTAATGCTCTATCATAAACTTCTTTTGCTTTTTTGATTGATTCAATTTCATCGCTGTATTTATTTTCATCTACAAATTTAGCAATTTCTGACAATCTAAGGTCTTTTCTAACTTGTTCTTGGTCTTTTGCTAAAGTTGTTGTTTTTGCATTATTTTTAGTAATGAGTGTATTGATTTTTTTTAAAAGTTTTAATATTTCATCTGAATTATCATCAATTGTTAATTCTTTTTGAGAATTAAATATATCTTTTTCTCGCACATCTAATGCCTTAATAAGCTCTTCTATATTTGATGAATATCTTATCTTTTGGACTTCCCATTGCTGTTGAAAATTTTCATATTCTTGATTAAAAATTGAATAAAAATTTGTTTTTGAGAATTTTATAAAATCATCTA
>DZAY01000011.1 GCA_022729735.1 Helicobacter cetorum | reverse complement strand
TTCCAAAAATTGAAACTACAACAACAATGAAAGATATAAGTGAGATTAAGTTTTAATATTTTGCAATAATTTGCTAAAATATTTTTAGTAAATTATTGGAGTATTTATGCGAAAAATTACATCAAATATTATGTTCATAAGTTTTATTGTTATGAGTTTTACAGGTGTCATACTCTATTTAGCACCTCACAGACAGATGGCTAAAAAATCTGGTTGGGAATTTTTATGGCTTACAAAACCAGATTATGCACATTTGCATATAACTTTTATGGTGCTATTTTTGATTTTTGGGATTTTTCATATCTATTTTAATTGGAAATGTTTAACTAATTATTGGAAAAGTTTGGAAAATAAAAAGTTTAATTTTTTGAATAGAGAGCTGTTAATTGCGATTTTATTATCTCTTATATTTTTTGTTGGAACTATTATGAATTTATCACCATTTAGTGATTTTATTGAGTTTGGAAGAGAAATTGGAGATATTTGGGCATCGCAATTTAGTGGTGAAAAGAGTTAAAACTTAATTAGTTTTTTAACTCTTTTTGTAACTTTTCACAAAATTTATCTATCGGTTTCAACTCCAATTTTGCATCTCTCTGTTTCAATCCCCACATAGATTCTGGGAAATATGGGTCATCTTGAAATCTTGCTTGAATGTGAAAATGGACTCTTTGGAGATAGTTTCCAAAAGATGCTATATTTATTTTTGTTGGATTAAAATAGTCTCTCAACTCTTTTTCACATATCAAAAGTGCTTTAAAAAGTGCTTTTTTTGTGGCTTTATCACAATCCGTAATTTCTTTATATTCAACTTTTGTAAAAATTTTTAACCACGGAATTTCAGATGGTTCAAGCTCAATATATATGTGTTTATCTTCATAAATTTTTAGCATTTCATTCCTTATGACAAGTTGTAGCGACACTATAACCTGCTTTTTCTATCATCTCTTTTAACTCAAGTGGATTTTTACCTTTTGTAGTTAAATAGTCTCCAATAATCAAAGCATTTGCACCATAATTAAATATTTCAATTTCTCGTTCTCCCAAAGTTATTTCTCTTCCACCAGCAACCATTAACATAACATCATCTAATATTTCTCTTGCTAATTTTATAATAGATAGTGCTTCATCTCCATTTAATGTCTGATTTGGGAGTGGCAGTGAGCTATTTGGATGATAAAAATTTATTGGTGAGCTTTGTGGTTTTAACTCTTTTAAACTATTAAAAAGTGAAACTCTATCAATTTCACTCTCTCCAATTCCAAAAATTCCACCACTACATAGTACTAAATTTGCTTCTTTTACATTTAAACAAGTTTGAAATCTTGCTTCCCACTCATGAGTTTGACAAATATTTGGATAAAACTCTTTTGAACTTTCTAAATTGTGGTTATAACTATCAATGCCCACTTTTTTCAACTCCTTTAACTGCTCCAAAGTTGCCAAACCATTACAAGCGATTAGATTTAATCCATTTATCTCTTTTTTTATTTTGTATGCAATTTCACTTACAAATTCTAACTTCATATCATCTAAACTAAGCCCAGAAGTAACAAGGCAAAAGCCCAAAGCACCGTTGCTTTTTGCAATTCTTGCCTCATTTAAAATCAAATCTATATTTTTTTTGAAATATCTATTTATATCACTTTTGTATTTTATACTTTGTGTGCAAAATTTACAATCTTCAAGACATCTACCACTTGAAATATTTGAAATAGCACACAAAAAAATCTCTTGATTAACCATTTTTTACCTATTTTTTTAGCTTAATTATAACATATCTCAATCAACTCTATAAATTAAAACATCAAGTTTTGACTTTTCTAAAATATCAAATGCAAAAAAACTAATAGCTCCTGTTGTGTGCATTGCAACCAAATCACCATTTAATATTTCTACCTCATCTATAAAAGTTTTTGAGTTTAAACTCCCTTTTATTAGAATAGTTTCAAGCAAATTTGTATTAATTTCAAGTTTTTCTACAAATTTATACATTGCCAATTCACTTTCTGATTTTATACTAAATCCAAAATCTTTAACTTCAGCACTATCAAAGCCATAAGTATTTAATCTATTTTCAAATGGAACTATATAAAAATTTAGAAGTTTTAGTTTTGAAGTTGGAAAAATCTCAACTATCTTTTTTATAAGTATCGCAGAGTAGTCTGACAAATCTGTTGGAATTAAAATTGTATTATATTTTAACTCATGTTGTGATTTTAAAACAAGTGTTGGAATATTAAGACTTCTTACAATCTCTTTTGTATTTGAACCAATAAATATATCTTCTAATACAAAATTTTCTCCACTATTTCCAATTATTACAATATCAGCTTTAATAATTGTTGCAACTTTTGCAATCTCATCTTTTACTGCTCCACTAAAGCAATGGAAATTTTTATACTCAAGAGTTGGAAACTCTTTTTCTAATTTTTCCCAACTATGTTTGCTAATTTCATCTATATTCCTAACTTTTTTAAAAGAAAATATAGACTTTTCTATAATATGCACAACATGAATTTCACCATCTTTTTTATTACAAAACTCAATGGCTTTTTTTAAAACACTAAAGCTACTTTCTGAAAAATCGATAGCAACTAAAATTGTAAATTTCATAATTATCCTTGACTATTTTTTATAATTTTTTGTAATATTTAATTGTAGTTTAAAAGCACTTAATAGTTATTGACTTTTTTATTTACTAACATAAATTAATCATTTGTGAAATTTTTTGCTTTCAAGAAAATAATGTTATACTTTTTTTAAATAGAAAGAAAACTAAAGATAATATATGTATTGTCCATTATGCAAAGGTCAAAAAATCAGTGATACCGTTACATTTACAGCAGATTTAAAAGATATTATTGTAGTTATTAGAGATGTTCCTGCTACTGTTTGTTCTCTTTGTGGAGCTGAATGGATTAGTGATGAAGTATCAAAAGAGATTGAAGATATTGTTTTGGAAGCTAAGGAAAAAAGAAGAATTTTTGAAGTTATAGAGTATAAAAAATTAGTTGCCTAAATTAAATTCAAAGGAAAATCAATGATAAAAGCGATAGACCTTTTTGCTGGAATTGGTGGTATAAGATTAGGATTTGCTAATACTTTTAAAGAAAATATAGAGTTTGTGTTTAGCTCTGAAATAGATAAGTTTGCAAAACAAACATATTTAGCTAATTTTGGAGAAGAGCCGCATGATGATATAACAAAAATTAGCGAATTAGATATTCCAAATCATGATATTCTTTTAGCTGGTTTTCCTTGTCAAGCATTTTCTATTGCTGGGAAAAGATTAGGATTTGAAGACACAAGAGGAACTCTTTTTTTTGAAGTAGCAAGAATTGCTAAATATCATAAACCAAAAATTATATTTTTAGAAAATGTTAAAGGATTTGTAAATCATGATAAAGGTAATACTTTTAAAATAGTTAAAGAAACATTAGAAGAGCTTGGTTACAAAGTTTTTGCTGAAGTTTTAAATGCTAAAGATTTTGGAGTTCCTCAAAATAGAGAGAGAATTTATATTATTGGATTTTTAAATCATAATATTAAGTTTGAATTTCCAAAACCTTTAGGAAATATTGTAAAAGTCGGTGATATTTTAGAAGATAATGTAGATGAAAAATATACTATTTCAGATAAGATTTGGATAGGACATCAAAGAAGAAAAAAAGAACATAAAGCAAAAGGAAATGGTTTTGGTTACTCAATATTTAACAATAATTCAAATTATACAAGTACAATTAGTGCAAGATATTATAAAGATGGTTCTGAAATTTTAATAGAGCAAAAAGATAAAAATCCAAGAAGATTAACACCAAAAGAGGCTAAAAAATTGCAAGGATTTGATGAAAATTTTAAAATTGTAGTTAGTGATGTTCAAGCTTATAAACAGTTTGGAAATAGTGTTTGTGTTCCAGTAATTGAGGCAATTTCAAAAGAGATTAAAAAATATATTTTATAAGGATTGATAAATGGGAATTGAAAAAATAAAAATAGATAAAACTATATTTGATATAAATTTAAAATTTTATTTTATTTTAAAATATCTTTTAAAATCATCTGTAAATGATAAAGATATAAAAAAGATTTTAGAACTTTACTCTTTAAATAGAGATATTTCATTAAAAAAAGCTTTAATAAGCAATTATGAAAACTATTTTGGAAAAACAAAATCAGGATTAAAAAAGATTGAATTTTTAAATGATATTTTAGATTTATTAGAAACTGATTTAGATATAGAACTTTTTATTTTTTCATTAAAACTTATAGCAATAAAACCTCTATTATTGCAAGAAGCAAAAACTAGAGATTTGTTAGACACTTCAAAACTACCATTACTTAATCCTCTTTCATTAGCTTATGACAAAATTACAACCTTTACACCATATTCTACTAGAGTAAGTGGGGCATTATTATCTCTGATATTTTTTGACAAGTTAGAAAGCAAAGATACAGTTTTTTTATCAAGTGATACGACAGATTTTTTTAAAGAGTTATCTAAAGATGCAATAAAATTAAAAAATTCAGGAGTTGAGCCAAATCAAATTTTTATGCTTATGTTTAGTGAAAGCATAAATCAGTCAATAACAAGTGATAGTGGTAGCAATTATGAAGATAGAATTTTATCAGTTTTAAAATCTATTGGAATAGATGAAAACAAAATATCAAAAACACATGATAAAAACGATAGTTCAACTGAATTTGATTTCTTTTTTGAATTAAATAATAAAACTTATGGAATAGGTGCAAAAAGAACATTAAGAGAACGATATAAACAGTTTATAAAAACTGCACAAATGACAAAAATTGATGTTATGATTGAGATAACTTTAGGAATTGATTTAACTGAAGAAAAAGTTAATGCAATTAGAAATCATAATGTTTATATATTTGTTGCTGATGAAGTTTATAACTCTTTTGAATATTTGCAAAATAAAAATGGTGTGTATAGTGCGAAAGATTTAAATATAACTACTTTAATAAATTTAGTAAATAATTAAAAAAGGAAAGTCAATGATTAATGGTTTAAAAGGGATGAATGATATTTTTGGAGATGTAGCAAAAAAGTATCTATATTTTATAGAAAATGCTACAAAAATAGCAAAAAATTACGGTTTTAGTTATATTGAAACTCCTATTTTAGAAGAGACTGCACTATTTAAGCGAAGTGTTGGTGAGAGTAGTGATATTGTAAATAAAGAGATGTATCAGTTTATCGATAAAGGTTCTAATAATGTTTGTCTTAGACCTGAAGGAACTGCTGGAGTTGTTAGAAGTTTTATTGAGAATAAGTTTGATAAAGCTGGTGGAGTTTATCGATTTTTTTATTATGGTTCTATGTTTAGATATGAGCGACCACAAAAAGGTAGATTTAGAAGTTTTCATCAATTTGGATGTGAGAGTTTTGGGCATAGTTTAGTTTATGAAGATGCAAATATAATTTTATTAATTAGAGATATTTTAGAGTTTTTCAGTATCAAATATAAATTAAAACTTAATTCACTTGGTTGCAAAGAGTGTATGCCAGAATTTAGAGAAGAGTTAGTTAAACATTTGGGTGATATTGAAGATGGCTTATGTTTTGATTGTCAAAATCGAATAAAGACAAATCCAATTAGAGTGCTTGATTGCAAAATAGAAAGTTGCAAAGAGAAGTTAAAAAATTCTCCAACAATTACTACAAATTTATGTGAAAATTGTGATAGCGATTTTGAAAAACTAAAATCAATTTTAAGTGAAAACGGCATTGATTTTGAAGTTGATAGCAATTTAGTTAGAGGACTTGATTATTATACCAAAACTGCTTTTGAGTTTGTAAGTAGTGGTTTAGGTGCTCAAAATGCAATTGCTGGTGGTGGTAGATATGATAGATTAATTGAGTTTTTAGATGGAAGGGCTACTCCTGCAATTGGATTTGCAATTGGAATTGAGCGAATTTTGGAGCTTATAGAATTACCACAAAATGAGCCGAATAGCCTATTTATTGGGGCTATGAATGAAGATGGAGTAAGATTAGCTTTTAATTTAGCTTCAAAAATAAGAATTAAACGAGAAGTAAATGTAGATTACTCTCCAAAGTCTCTAAAAACAATTTTAAAAAATGGTGATAAAATAGGTGCAAAATATTGTGCATTTATAGGTGAAAATGAGCTTAAAGAGGGTAAAATTTGGGTTAAAAATTTAGTATCCAAAGAGGAATTAAGTTTGGATATAAATAGCTTTTTAACTACTTTTTAAAGGAATTGTATGGAGAATTATGGCATTAGATATTGGGGAAACGATAACTTTATAATAGAAAATGGTAAAGTTAAGATAAATTACGGAAACAGACCTGCACTTGTGGATATTGTTAGAAGTGTAAGAGATAAAGGCTATAGAGGTCCTCTGTTACTTAGGTTTCCACATTTAATAAAAAAACAGATAGATTTGACATATTCACATTTTAATAGAGCGATAAAAGAGTTTGATTATAAAGGCAATTTTAATGCTGTATTTCCTCTAAAAGTCAATCAATTTCCAAACTTTGTATTGCCTTTAACAGAAATAGCAAAAGATTATAATTATGGTTTAGAAGCTGGTAGTAAGGCAGAGTTAATTATAGCTATGGCTTATAATAAAATTGGAGCACCAATTACTGTAAATGGGTTTAAAGATAGAGAAATGATTATGCTTGGTTTCATTGCTAAAAGAATGGGACATGATATAACTATTACAATTGAAGGTTTAAATGAGTTGGAAACAATTTTGGATGTGGCAAAAGAGTTAAAAGAGCCAATTCCAAATGTTGGATTAAGAATTAGACTTCATAGCTCTGGTATTGGTATTTGGGCAAAAAGTGGTGGAATAAACTCTAAATTTGGTTTAACTTCAACTGAACTTTTAGAAGCTGTTACAATGCTTGAAACTGAAAATTTGCTTGATAAATTTACTATGATACATTTTCACATTGGCTCACAAATTAGTGATATTGCACCACTTAAAAAAGCTTTGCGAGAAGCTGGAAATATTTATGCTGAAATTGTAAAACTTGGGGCTTATAATTTGCATGCTATAAATTTAGGTGGAGGATTAGCTGTTGAATATGCTCAACATGAAAGTAACCTTTATCGAAACTATAATTTAGAAGAATTTACAAACGATGTTGTGTTTCTTTTAAAAGATATTGCAGCAAGAAAAGGTGTAAAAGAACCTGATATTTTTACAGAATCTGGAAGATTTATTTCAGCTTCTCATGCTGTATTAGTTGCTCCTGTTTTAGAGCTATTTTCACAAGAGTATGAGTTGAAAGGTTTAAAACTAAAAGATAAAAATCCACCTTTAGTTGAAGAGCTATTGGATTTGTATAATACAATTACAGAAAAAAATGCTTATGAGTATCTTCATGATGGATTAGACCATATGGAAAGTTTACTAACTCTTTTTGATTTGGGTTATGTAGATTTGCAAGACAGAAGTAATACTGAAATTTTGGTGCATTTGATTATCAAAAAAGTTATATCACTTTTGAAACACAGAACAAACAAAGAGTTGATAGCAATTCAAGAGAGTGTGCAAGAGCGATATTTACTAAACTTTTCAGTATTCCAAAGTCTTCCAGATTATTGGGGATTAGGACAAACTTTCCCAGTTATGCCACTTGATAGACTAAATGAGCAACCAACAAGGTCAGCAAGTATTTGGGATATAACTTGTGATAGTGATGGTGAAATTGGATTTAATGTAGCAAATCCACTATTTTTGCACGATGTAGATGTGAAAAATGAGGATTACTTTTTGGGCTTTTTCTTAGTTGGAGCTTATCAAGAAGTTTTAGGAATGAGACATAATTTATTTACTCATCCAACAGAAGTTACAGTTGAGTTTGATGGAGATGATGCAGAGCTTGTAAATATTTCAGAATCACAATCAATTTCTGATATTTTAGATGATTTAGATTATGATACAAAAGATATTGAGCGACGAATTAAGCAAAGAATTGAAGAGAGTAACTTAGTTCCAGATGATAAAAAGAAAGATATTTTAGGCAAACTATATCTATTTTTGAGTGAAAATGGATATTTAAGGACGATAATAAATGGAAAACGAGATGAATGAAAAAGAGGCAATTCCTCTTTATAAGATAATTTACGAAGATTTTGCAGAGGTTTATAAAAAAGACCCTGCAATCAAATCAAAGTTAGAGCTATTTTTCAATTACCCAGGAGTTTGGGCAGTTGTGAATTATAGAATTGGAAATTGGCTCTACAAAAAAGGTTTTAGAGTATTAGCAAGATTTATTATGGGATTATCACAATTTTTCACAAATATCGATATTCATCCAGCATGTTTTATTGGTAGAAGAGTTTTTATTGACCATGGATTTGGTGTTGTAATTGGTGAAACTGCTGAAATTTATGATGATGTTACAATTTATCAAGGTGTAACTTTGGGTGGAGTAAGTCTCACAAAAGAGAAACGACATCCAACTATTCAAAGTGGTGTTGTAATTGGTGCTGGAGCTAAGATATTGGGAAATATTGTAATAGGTGAAAACTCTAAAATCGGAGCAAACTCTGTTGTTGTAAAAGCTGTTCCACCAAATTCAACTGCTGTTGGAGTTCCTGCAAGAGTTATAAATAAAGGTAGATGCACAACCCCACTAAATCACAATAAACTGCCAGATATTGATAAAGAAATTTTTGAATACTTAATCAAAAGAGTAGCACTTTTAGAACATGTTTTGATAAATAAGATTGATATAAAAGAGCTTGAAACTCAAGATAAAGAGTTAGATGAAATTTATAAATCTTTCTTAAACTCAATGAAAGATTAAGATTTTTTTTTATAACATGACGGTTTTAAATTAAAATATTTCTAAAGATAATTAAATGATAAAAATAGTTTTAGCAACTGGTAATAGTGGTAAAGTTAGAGAAATAAGAGAGTTTTTAACCGATTTTGAGATTATTCCATATACCGATATTATGGATAGCTTTGAAATTATTGAAGATGGTGATAGTTTTAAGGCAAATGCTATCATAAAAGCCAAAGCTATATTTGATAAATTGGAAGATAAAGAGTTAGTTGTATTAGCTGATGATAGTGGAATTTGTGTAGATGCACTTGGAGGAGAACCAAATATTTATAGTGCAAGATATGCAGGAGAAGGAGCAAGTGATAAAGATAATTTAGAAAAATTGATAAATAGTCTTAAAGCACTGAATATAAAAGAGTCAAAAGCTCACTATGTAAGCTCAATTGCAATTGCCACTAAAAAAGGAGTATTTACGACTCACGGTTTTATGTATGGAAAAGTTATTGACGAGGCTATTGGAAATGGTGGCTTTGGATATGACCCAATGTTTATTGCAGAAGGATTTGAACAAACATTAGGTGAGTTAGATAAAAATATAAAGTTACAAATATCTCACAGAAGTAAAGCTTTAGAGTTAGCGAAACATCTGTTGAAGACTATTTAACTTCATAAATATTTATAACTGGACCACTTCTCTCTAAAATATTCAAAGTTTGCCAAACATAGTTGAAGTTATATAAAACATCTCCTATCAACTCTCTATCTTTTGGCTCTTTTTTGTATGGCAAAAACTCTTTTATCATAGTTGGATTAAAACTCTTTACAAATGTTTCATAACTATTTGGTGATGGTTGATAATGAAGTGCTATTTTGCCATGCCTTTCATTTATAAAGATTATTTTATATCCATTTTCTTTTAATTTATTAATTAGCTCAACAATATTATATCCAGCTTGGTCGAATTTCCATAAAATAAGACCATCTTTTCCATCATTTAAATTATAATTAATGTGCATCTCTTCTCTTGTGCCTATCGCTTTTGGGAAGTTTGACTTAATAAAATCTATCGAATGTTTTGTAAGAGCTACATAGTTAAATCCCAAAGTATTATAAATATAAAAGTTATTTGTCATGTCTTGTTCTAATATCCACTCTCTTGTCAGAACTCTTGTATCTTTATTTGATATGATATTTAACCAATTTATTATTAAGTAAGAATTAGCAAATATATATAATATTATAAAAACATAAAATATTTTTTTATAATATTGATATAAATAGTAAGCAAAAAATGTAGCTATAAATGATGATTCTATCATAAATGGTATTGCATAACGAGTTTCAAAATGTGAAAAAACAGATACAATAACTAACATTAATAAAAATGGTATTAATGATATTAAGATAGTAAAATATCTATTTTTAATAGCTAAAAAAACTAATGACATAATAAATAAAATAAAAACTATTGTATTATAGTCATAAAATATATATACTATATCTATAAAATAGTTATTGGAAAATAAGAGTTCAGATAACTTATTTTCTTTTCCTTCAAAAACACCACCAGCACCCAAGTATCTTGTAATAAAAAAGAAAATTATTAAAATAGATATAAATATTAAGATATTAAATATTATTTTTTTTGACTCTTTCTTTAAAAGAATATCAATTAATAAAAAATAAAATGAATATATAATAAAAAGTTGAGTTGAAAATGAAGCAATAGCAAAAGTTATAAAACTAAATAGTAATATAACCTTATTATTATTGTTAATACTATATATATAATATAAATATAAAGCTATAAATATTAGCCCATAATCCATCATCCAATGTTTTGCATAATGCACATTAATCACAATTAATAGATTAAAACCTATAAAAATTAAAAATAGCAAAGCTTGTATTTTATTTAATAAATTATCTATTACAATTTTTATTAAATAAAGTCCGATTAAAAATACCATAGCTGTATATAGTCTTAAAAACGGCAATACATCTTGATAGTTATTAAGAATATAAAATTTTAATTCATTAATAGATAATAAATCAGAAAATATATAAAAAAATATCCAATAAATAAGTGTGGGTATTATATATGTATAGTGAGTCCATACAGAATATGATGATTGATATGTCAAAAATAGACTTTTTGAATTTATCATTGCATAAATATTTTTTAATTGAGCAACTTCATCTGGAATAGCTTCTATTGGCAATGAAAAATTTAAATTTATTATAAAAAATAAAAAAATAAAAAATAAAAAAGCAAAATTAATATATTTTATACTTACTCTTATTTTATTCAAATAATAATTTCTCCTTTAACTAAATAATTATAATTACTTTCTGATAATCCTTTTTTATATTCATTGAATATACTATCATTTGTTTCAAAGGATTGGTCTTTATAAAGTATAATTGTAAATTCAAATGGAAAAATAGTATTTTTTAGTATTAAATTTCTTGTTAAAGAGTAACAAAAGTTTAAAACTCTTTCTGGAGAAGCATAAAAAGCATGTTCCTGTTTATAATCAACTTTATCAGATAAAAAATTAAAAGCAACAGCAATATTAGAAATAAAAAATGATTTTTCCAACATTTTAAAAATAAATTTTTCATTTGATTCGTTTTCAGAAAATTTAACATTAAAAGCACCTGAGCTTAATACATAATCGAATTTTTCATTTAAATCTATATGTAGCATATTTTTAGCTTCAAAAAATATGTTTTTTTCATTATGAAACATTTCTTTTGCTTGATTAATTAAATCACTATTTAAATCTATCCCTTTATATCTTAAAATATTTTTATATTTCTTTATTAAGAATGGATACATATGCCCAAAACCACAACCTAAATCAAGAAAAGTTGAATGTTGCATATTTTCGTCTTCTCCCCATTCAGAAGTAAGAAGTTCAAATCTTAAATTTTGTCTTCCTTTTTCCCAACCAACTCCAGATTGAGAAAAACCATATTGTTTATAATAATTGCTAAACCTATTTAAAACTTTTAATTCATCACACTCTTTCATTTTTACATCCTAATGTCTCTTTAATTTCATATGTACTACCAGTTGATTGTTGTAATAAAATTCTACCTATATAATCACCTATTATTCCTATCATCATAATCATATATCCACCTAAAAATGATATTAATACTACCAAAGATGTCCAACCAACTAAACCATCATTATAAATTATATTTCTTATCATATAAAAAAGACCTATTGAAAAACTTAATAAAGATATAAAAAAACCTAAAAAACCTAGAAATTTTAATGGATATGTAGAATAATTAAATGTAACTGTTGCCATCATTTTTAACATTTTAAATAAAGTATATGTTGATGAACCAACTTCTCTTTTGTTATGAATTACATTAACCATACAAATATTAGAAGCATACATTAATCCCAAACCAGATATATATGGATATAATGTTTTGTAAGATGTAATTCGATTTACTACACTTTTATGAAAAATTTTAAAATTTGATATTGTAATACCATCTGGAACATCAAATATTTTTTTAACTACATAATTATACAATTTCGATGTCAGTTTTTTAAATATGCTGTGCTGTTTTTGTTCATATTGTCCAAAAACCAAATCATAACCTTCTAATGCTTTATTTATTAAATGATTTATTTCAGAAGGTGGATTCTGCATATCGTCATCCATTGTAATTATATAATCACCATTAGTGTATTTTAATCCACAAAATATCGCATTATGCTGACCATAGTTTTTTAATAAGTTAATAGCAATAATATTGGAATTAGTATTTGAAATTTTAGATATGACTTCCCAGCTATTATCTTTACTTCCATCATTTACAAGTATAATTTCAAATTTTAATTTTTCTTTTATAAAAAAATTTATAACCTCTTCAATAGTTGTTGAAACTATATTACCACTATTATATACAGGAATAACAACAGAATATAGTAAATTATTTTTCATTATTAACATCCTTTTTTAGATTACACCAATTCATACAAAATTCTATAATGTTTTGTGCTACGATTGGCATATCATTTAAATCATAATATTCATCAATGGCATGATTATTAGCACCTTTGCCCGGCCCATACATACATACATTTTTTGTTTTAAAATGCCTCATATCACTATATCCTTGTGCTGGAACAACATTTACTATTTCATTAGAATTCTTTGTAATTGTATTTTGTAATAGTTTAATAAAGTCACTATTCTTATCTCCAATAAATTGATTTGTTTCCATAGTTGATTTTTTAACATAAATTTTCTTAGAAATATTTAATGCCATTTTATTAATTTCATTAAATATAATTGAACTATCTATATGAGAGAAACCTATTTGCATTTCAATTTTTATATCAAAAGGTGTTGCTCCATGCCATTTACCTGAATGAAATGAACCAATATTTACAAAAAAAGGTTTTATTTTTTGCTCAAATAACTCATATTTTTCATTTAAAGCATTAACATAAGCTTTTACATTTTTTATAAATTCAAAAGCTAAATATATAATATCATCTGCCCTATCACAATTACATGCTGGAAACACATGATTATTATTAATAAATATATCTAAATATATCTGCCCTATATGAGAATATATTATTCTATTATTCCAAGTTCCATCTACAATGATTGCACCATCTGCACAATATCCATTATAAATTAGTGTTTTTGTTCCATTTCCAGATGTTTCATCTTCTATTGGAAATTGAATTATTATATCACCACCAATATTTAAATTAAGATTTTTAATTACATTAATTACTAGCAATATTATAGCAATACCTGCTTTATCATCTTTTGAACCTCTACCATATATCAAATTATTATGAATATATGCACTAAATGGTGGATATTTCCACAATATTTCACCATCGACAGGAGTTATATCACTATGAGCGTTTAATATCAAAGATTTATACTTTTTTGGATTATTACCTTTTAAAACAGAGACTAAATTTATAGATTGCAAGTCTTCTCTTGAATAATAAATTTCAGCATTTTGTTTTAATGTTTTTTCTAAAAAAGATTTGATAAAAAATTGTATATTTGCTTCATTATATTGAATGGATTGATATTTGATTAATTCTGACAGCAAATCTATATATTTTGGTAATAGTTTATTAATTTCTTCTATAATTTGCATTCGTAATATCCTAATAAGCTAATTTCTTCATTATTGATATTAATTTTAAAAATTTCTTTAGGATTCTCATAATCTATTATAAAAATAGAGTTATCAGATGATTTTAGTTTCGGCATAGGATAATTTGTATAAGCTTTAATATGAAAAATTAACTCTTCTATGTTTTTTAAATTTGATAAATCAATTATAGAATCTAATTCTCTATTAATTAAGCAATGAGAATCAATAATATTTGTCGTTATTTTATAATAGTTTGGAAATTCTTTAATAATATAATTAATAGCATTAATAGATAAAAATGATAAAGCTTTTCTTAGTTCTTTATCAGTCAGAAATGGATTTAGCATTTTCTCTTGATATATAATATCACCACTATCTATATCTGAAGTAATAAAATGGGCAGTTATTCCAACTATTTTTTCATAATTTAATATTGAACAGTTTGTTGGAAGAGAACCTTTATAAGAAGGCAAAAGTGATGGATGAATATTGATACTAAAATCACCCATCCTTAAATGTTTATCTTTTAATATTCTATGAAAAGATGAAGATATTATTAAATTAGCATTTTTCATAATATCCCAATTACTTTTTTCATCAATATAAATAAGTTCTATATTATGATTTTGACAAATTGTTTCTATGTCTTCGCACTCATAATAAACAAATTTATATTTTTCTTTTCTTGTATAACACTGAACAATATTTACATTTTCATATTTCAATAAAGTTTCTAATAAAATATTACCAAAACCTTTCAAACATAAACAAATTACATCAATCTTTTTCATATTTTAGATTTTGTCAGAAGCTGCTATAAACCAGTCAGTACAATTTTGACATACATTTGGTAATTTATTAAATTCTTTATCAAGATGTGCATTTAAATGTTCTTTTCTTTTGTTCCACAAAGATTCTATAGATTCTTCAAATATATTTCCATAAATAAACTTTGCATCATAATCACAACCACAAGTAGGTACATCTCCATTTGCCAATACAACAAATGTTTGAAATGCCCAAGGACAACCAATTCTTTGAAAATTATTTATATATTCAGAAAAGCTTTTGTTTGTTTCTGTCCAATTTAAAAATTTTTTAACTTTTACAATTACACCTTGTTTTTTCCAAAAATCAATAAAAACTTCTTTTTCGAAGCTGTTTTCGTTTAATTCTATCATTTGTACTTCAATATTAATATTCTCACCAAGTTTTTTATTTAATTCAATTGTATTTATAATATTTTGATAAACTTTATCTCTATTTCCACCTATCCTAATCTTTTCATAAACATCTTTTGAATATCCATCAACAGAATAGACTAAATGTTTTAACCCTGCATTATATAATTTTTCAAATTTTTCATTTGTCATCAAACTACCATTTGTATTTAAATATGTATTTTTAACACCACTATCTGTAGCTTTTTGCAATCCATATAAAACTTTATCAAATAAAATTAAAGCTTCACCATAAAAGGTTAGCCAAAATTTTGTATTAGGCTTTTTAATAGATAATTCATCTATAACTTTATCCCAAACTTCAGGTTTTACATTTTGACTTTTTCGTGTCATACTATTGTTGTGGCACATTGTGCATTTATAGTTACAAGCTGTAGTTGTTTCAACTATTACATCAGGTGGAAAATCTCCTATAAACAATTTACTGTGTAAATTATCTAAATCAGACTGTTTTATGTTTGTTGTCATTTATTTTATTCCTCTCTAAAACTTTTCATTGATAAAATGCTATCAGAACCTTCATTAAATATCAAATCTAATATACTAACTCCATGTTCAAATGGTGGATATAGTTGATTATACTCTTTATAACCACTGTAATCTATCCAACTTAATTTTATATTATTCTCAATAAATAATTTTTCATCAATATAACTTTTAGCAGAAGGTCCAGATATGTATTCACTCGCTTTGGTCTGTTTGCATAAATCTATTAATCTTTCGGTTTTGCCACTAATCAAGTTATAATCCCAAGAAAATGATATTTTTGTATTTATATTTAATAATTTGTTTATATTTAGAATAAATTTATAATTTATATCTGTTAAAAATTCACTATTATTATTTAAGTATATATTCTCAAACAATTCTCTATACTCTTTAAAATATTTAGCATTCATATAATTTTGTTGTATAGTTTTCCAATGTTTTTTATGCCATAATTCATCGGCTACTTTTGTATCTTTAATTTTTTGTTCTAAACTATCTTGTTTTATTGGAATAGTCAGCCATTGAACACCATGTTGAGTTTTTATCTTATTTCTGTTTCGCCAATCATTTTTAGTATATTGCATATCATCATATATAATAAATTCATCTACAATATTAATTAAATCAAAATATCCCTTCCAAGGGATATAATTAGATTGCAAGATTGCTATTTTTTTCATATTAAATCCTTTTAGTTAAATATTTTATATGATTATGGTTTACTAATATCAACAATAAACTATAATAAATTCTTACTCTTTTTAGAAAACAAATAAGCACTCTTTCTATTTTTTGTTTATAACAATCTCTAAAACTATCAAAATAATTAATATAAAGTGAATTTTAAAAATATCTTTTTATACACTTTTTTAAAATAATATTTAATAAAATTTTTTTAGACTTGCTATATTAATATGATCATGTCATAAACTGTATCTTTAGTATAACTTCCAAATAGTGATATTTTTTGAACTCCATAGTTCTATGAAAATTCAGTTTTATATTGTCTTAAAAAATCTAATACATTAAATATAGTCTTAACTCTTCTATTACTATAATTTTATTTTAAGTTAAAAAAAGAGTATATTTTTTCACAAATATACTCAATATCTTTCATCTCAAGCTCGAAAAATAGAGGTAATCTCAATAATCTCTCACTCTCTTTTGTAGTATATTTATCTTCACCAATAAATCTACCAAATTTTGCTCCAGCCTCACTGCGATGAAGAGGTACATAATGAAAAACAGACAAAATATTATGTTGTTTTAAATATTCAATTAATTTCCCTCTTGTTTCTAAATCTTTTACTTTCAAATAAAAAATGTGTGCATTATGATTACATTCATTAGGTATATATGGCAACTCCAATAAATTTCTAGTTTGCAATGGCAAAAGAAGTTCAAAATATCTATTCCAAATAAATAATCTTTTTGCTTGAATATCATTTAATTTTTCTAATTGAGCTAATAAAATTGCGGCATTAAGCTCACTTGGTAGATAACTACTTCCTATATCCTGCCAACTATATTTATCTACTTGTCCTCTAAAAAATTGACTTCGATTTGTTCCTTTTTCTCTTATAATTTCAGCTCTTTCAGTAAAACTATTATCATTTATTAATAATACACCACCTTCACCACAAGTTATATTTTTTGTATCATGAAAACTATAAGTTCCTAAATTCCCTATTGTTCCTAAATGTCTATTTTTATAAGTTGAAGATATGGCTTGTGCTGCATCTTCTATTACAAAAAGATTATATTTATTCGCTATAGACATTATTGTATCCATCTCACAACTAACTCCAGCATAATGAACTGGAACTATAGCTTTAGTTTTTGAAGTGATGGCTTGTTCTATTTTATTTTCATCAATATTCATAGTGTCAGCTCTAATATCTACAAAAATTATTTTAGCACCTCGAAGCACAAATGCATTTGCAGTAGATACAAATGTGAAACTTGGCATGATAACCTCATCGCCATATTGTATATTAGTTAATATTGCACTCATTTCAAGAGCATGTGTGCAAGATGTAGTTAGTAAAACTTTATTAGTTTTTGTATATTCTTTTAGCCATTTATGACATTCAATTGTAAAGTCACCATCACCAGATAGTTTTAAATTTTTTATTGCTTTTTGTAAGTAATTAAATTCAATATTTTTCAAATATGGTTTGTGAAACGGTATCATATACTGCCTTTATATTTATTCAAATACCACTTAATAGTCTTAATTATTCCTGTATTGAAGTTTTCATCTGCCCTCCAGCCAAGCTCACTTTCTATTTTAGTAGCATCTATTGCATATCGCTTGTCATGTCCTGCTCTATCTTCAACAAATGTTATTAACTCTTTATAGCTTTTTTCTTTTGGTATAATTTTATCTAAGATTTCACAAATTGTATTCACTATTTGCAGATTTGTTCGCTCGTTTCTGCCACCAATATTATAAGTTTCACCATTTTTACCATTGTGATAGACTAAATCAATTCCTTTGCAATGGTCTAAGACATAAAGCCAGTCTCTAATATTTTTGCCATCTCCATAAATTGGAATAGGATTTCCCAATAAAGCATTTCTAATAATTGTAGGTATTAATTTTTCATCATGCTGTTTTGCTCCATAATTATTACTACAATTTGTTATAATTGTATTTAATCCATAAGTCTCATGATATGCTCTGATAATCATATCACTACTTGCTTTAGATGAACTATATGGTGAGTTTGGAGCATATGGAGTTTTTTCAGTAAATAGTTCGTTTGGGTTATCGCTTAATGAACCATAAACTTCATCTGTTGAAATATGATGAAAGCGACAATTTTGATATTTCTCTTTATAAATAAATGGCTTTTCCATCCATTTTTTATAAGCTACATCAACTAAAGTAAAAGTTCCATTTACATTGGTTTTTATAAAACTTTCTGGATTTTTTATAGAGTTATCAACATGGCTTTCTGCAGCAAAATTAATAACACCTCTTATGTCAAATTCATGAAATATAAACTCAACTAATTCACGATTGCAAATATCACCTTTTATAAACTTATATCGTATATGATTTGCTACCTCTTTTAAGTTTTCTAAATTTCCCGCATAAGTTAGTAAATCTAAATTAATTAAATTATAATTTTCATATTTTTCTAAAAAATATGGTACAAAATTACTTCCAATAAAACCTGCACAGCCTGTTAATAAAATTGATTTATTTTTGCTATTAAACATATATTCCCAAAAAGTATCTATCAGTTATAAAAATATAAGGCTTTAAAACAAGCTTTAAATCAACCAATACTTTCTCCAAATTTTATTTTTTTATCTTTAATTTGGATATTAATTAAATCTTTTTCTGAAAATATTAAGACAGTTGAACCCATTTTGAAATATCCAATTAACTCACCTTTTTTTAAAAATAGGTTTTCATACTCAAAAATTTGAACTTCTCTTATATCATTTGTTGATACTTTTGGCTCAAATACTAAACTCATAGAACCCACATTTAAAGCTCCAACTAACACAATATAAACCATTTTTTCAAAGAGTTTGCATTCCAATATAACTCGTTCATTTTCACAAAACAGCTCATTTTTATAGTTTAAAAATGGAATATTTACAGGATATAGTTTAGCTGGAATATGGATAACTTTTAAAACTTGCAAATCATAAATTGAGTGATATCTATGATAATCTTTTGGCGATAAATAAAAGTTGATAAAATTTCCACCTTCTAATTTTTCAAGATTTTCTTTTGAAATATTTTGGAGCAGTTTTTCTAATGAATAACTTTTGCCTTTTATCTGATAAGCTCTTAAATTTTCAATTACTCCATATTCGGTAATAATAGAATCTGTTGGAGAAATAAATCCATTGGCTAAAACTCTATTTCTAACCAACTCTCTTGTAAATAGAGCATTTAAGCTATTATACTCATCTGCCCATTTAAATTCACTCATATCAAGTCCCAAAAGTTTCACATATAGATTGTTTATTAATTTTTGAATTGGTTTTGGAAACTGCTTATTTGCAAATTTTCCAAAACATTTAGATATAGTGTTTGAGAGTGCGACTTTTATCATTTCTAACCTTCTACTTTTGCAAGTTCTACTCTATTTTTACTAACTGATAAAACTTCTACATCTATCTCCTCACCCTCTTTTATAAGTTCTCTCACATCACTTACCCGTTTATTTGAAAGTTTTGAAACATGTAATAATCCATCTTGTCCTCTTGGAAGTTCTACAAATGCTCCAAAATCTACAACTTTTTTGACTTTTCCTCTAAAAACTTCACCAGCTTTATACAACTCTAATAAATTTACAGCTGGTTCGGAAGAGTTTGATTTTGTAATAGTTTTAATATGCTCCATAGCAGCTTTTACATTGTCTTTGTTTCCGCCAACAATTTTCACATTTCCTTTATCTCTATCTAAATCAATGGCTACTCCAAATCGCTCAATAATCTCTTTTATAGTTTTTCCAGCTTGTCCTATAATATCTACAATTTTAGATGGATGAACAGCAAATGTGTGTGAGCTTGGAAGAATTGATTCATTAATTTTAATCTCTTTTTCTGCTTCTTCCATGATATTTAAAATTTTAACTCTTCCATCTTTTGCTTGATATAGTGCTTCTTTTAAAACTCTTAAATCAAGTCCTGAAACTTTTATATCCATTTGAAGAGCAGTTATTCCATCTTTTGTTCCTGCAACTTTAAAATCCATATCTCCGTCATGGTCTTCTAAACCTGTAATATCACTTAAAATAGCATATTTTCCATTTTCTATAACTAATCCCATAGCAATTCCTGCAACAAGCTCACTTGTTGGAATTCCACAAGCTTTTAAAACCAAAGAACCACCACAAACTGTTGCCATTGAAGAAGAGCCATTTGATTCTAAAATTTCTGATACAACTCTAATTGTAGAATCAAAATCTTTATCAATAGTTGGCTCAATTGCTCTTTTTGCTAAATTTCCATGCCCTAATTCTCTTCTTCCTGCTGGTCCAATTTTTGAAACTTCACCAACTGAAAATCCTGGAAAATTATAATGCACCATAAATTTTTCACTTAATGAGCTTTTATCTGTAAGCAAATCATAAGTTTGTGCATCTTGAGATGAACCAATAGTTGCTACAACAAGTGCTTGTGTTTGTCCTCTTGTAAATAAAATTGAACCGTGTGTGCTTGGTAAAATATTACTTTCAATCTCTATTTTTCTAAGCTCACTTAAATTTCTTCCATCAGCCCTTCTATTTTCTGCTAAAATCATACTTCTAACAAGCTCTTTTTTAACCTTTTCCAAAGCCAATTTTACATCATCAAGTGATACATCTGTAAGTTTATTAAAAATTTTATCTGCCAAAGCTTTTAACTCACTATGTCGCTCACTTCTTGCCATTTGAGATATAGCAAATTTTAACTCATCAATATAACCATCTTTTATAAAATTATAAATATCTAAATTTATACCACTCTCTTTTATCTGAAGCTCTATAGGAGTTTTTTTAACTTTTAAAAAGCTTTCTTCATAAAGAGTTGTAGCTTTTTTGATACTAAGTGAAGTTATTTCTAAAATTTCTATAAACTCATCTTCTGGCATACTATTTGAGTTGTGAGCTTTTATAAATTCGCTACTCATTGGCTCAATGATTGGGTCAAGCGAAATTGGTTGTGGAATTAAATCAGTAGATGAAACTGTTCTCATTTCAATCATTAAAAGTTGTTCTTTTGTTCCTGCTACAAACAAATCAAGTGTGCTTTTTTTCAAATCTTCATAAGTTGGATTTATAACTATTTGATTTTCTATTTTCGCACCTCTAACTCCACAAATTGCACTCTTAAATGGTAAATCTGAAAACATAATTGCAGCTGAAGTTGCATTTAGAGCTAAAAGTGGTAAATCTGATTTGTTATCTACACTTAAAACTAATATTGTAACTTGTGTTGGATGTTTGTAACTTTTTGGAAAAAGTGGTCGAATACTTCTATCAACTATTCTTGAAGTTAAAGTTTCAAAATCACTTGGTTTTCCTTCTCGCTTTACAAATCCTGCTGGAAATTTAGAAGCTGAATATGCTTTTTCTATATATTGCACAGTTAGAGGCAAAAAATCTTCATCTGCCACACTATCATAATCAACTGTAATAGTTGCCAAAATTACACTATTTCCAACTCTAAGAAGTGCCGAACCATTACACTGTTTTGCAATTTTGCCACTCTCATATATCTCAAAATTATTATTAACATCAAACTCAAACTTATGATACATTTCTTTCCTTTACTAATTTATCTTTATCTTTTACAAATCCACTCAATAGATTTTGAATATCACTAAAAACTGATTCTACAAAAACTTCATAATAAAATCTTGTTTCTACAAAATTTTCAATTTTTACTGGACAATATATATCATCTAAAACATTGTTAAAAACTTCAACCACATCTAAAGGCATTGTAGGAACTGCTATTGAGACAGTTTTTGCACCCATATTAATGACACTTTTTATTGCACACATAGCAGTTAGTCCCGTTTCAATTCCTTCATCTACAAGTAATACATTTCGATTTTTAAGATTTAGAATTTTATCACCTTTTCTATATTTATATATATATTTAATAATTTTCTCTTCATAATTTCGCTTTGCTTCACCATATATATAATCCAGATTTATTCCAAAAGCTTCTATTAATTCATTATGAATTACAATCTCTTCAGTTTCACTTACAACAGCAATTGCACAATCTTCACTATTTGGAGCAGAAATCGGTTCAGTAAAGAGTAACTCTAAATCCGCATTTATAGATTTTGCAATTTTTGATGCAAAATATACACCATTTACAGAAATAGCCAAAACTGTCCAAGGCTCTCTTAACATCTCTTTTTGTGGAATTATTTCTAAAACCCTTCTTAATGCATCATCTCTATCTTTAAATAGTTTTCTAACCTCTGCCACTTGATACCTCTATTTTAAAAATGAACTACTACTTCCAACTGTTCCTAAAAGTAGTTTAAAATCATCATCTACAAATCTAAGTCCTGCACCCAAAAATAGTGATGAACTTTGTGAATTCAAAAAGTTATTATAACCTATAAAAGTATCTATATTTTTTAATGGAGTATATCTTAAACTAAATTTTGCTTGTGGATTTTCTCCTCTTAAATCATTTTTAGATGAAAAATCAAAAACTTCAAAAGAGTATTTTAGTTTATCATGAAGCATATAATAATCAATTCCAACTCCACCACGACTCTCAATCAATCCCCCTCTAAAAACTACATCATAATATCTTTTTGCAAATTGAGCCGAAATGAAAATTTCATCATCATCACCACGAGTTGGCTCAACTACTTCACCAATACTATTAAGTGTTGCATAATTTGGCGCAAATCCAACATCTAACATATAAGCTTTTGTTGGATTTGGTTTGTAATTTACACCTATAAAACTTTTTGAATAATCATCTCTAAACATATACTCATTTCTCAAAGATAGCTCAACTTCACTTTTACCAACTGCATCAAGATATTTATCCACTTTTTTAACAGTATCTTCACCTTTTTCAAAAAACTTATCAATCGAAACTAAAGCACTATTTAACTCTTTTGTGTTTCCATCTATTAAAGAGGTTATATTATCTTCTACTTTTTCAAATTTTGTAAGAATTGTTGGAAGTTTTGAATTTATATTTTCACCTACGAGCTTAAACTCTTCCGAAGTCCCATAAATACTATCCATTAGTGGTGGAAGTTTATTGTTAATTGTAGCACCTGCTACTTTATACTCATTTAAAGTTAAAGATACTTTATCCATTAAAATTGGTATCTCTTTATTTAAAATCAGAGCAGTTTTGCTAAATTCATCAGACATTGCTCCAAACTTTTCTCCAGCACTGCTGATATTTTGAGCAGCAATTTTTATATTTGATAAACTATCTCTAAGATTTGTTCTAGCTTCTTCATCTAATGTAGTTCTTAATTCTTGAATAAATCCCCTTAGCTCAAGAGCAACTTCATTAATTGAGTTACTCATATCATCAAAACCAGCTTTAGCTTTATCGCTACTAATTTCATCATACTCATTTAAATAGCTAAGAGTTTGCAACTCTCTATTTGGTTTTATTTCTATAAATTTACCACCTAATAAGCTATCTTGAGATAGAGAAACAGTGCTATTTGTTGGAACTTTTATCCCATCGTAAATAGCTAATGTAGCTTTTACATAAATACCATCTAAATCCAATTTTTCTAAATATCCAATATCTACACCACTCATTTTAACTTTTGAGTTCAACTCAACTCCAGAAGCACTTTCTAACTTTCCATATATTTTATAACTTTTTTGCTCAAACAAACGAAATTTATTAACCTGTGTAGTCAGTAAAAAAAGCATACTGATACCAACTATAACAAACATACCAACTTTCGTTTCAACTCTCATAAAAGTATCCCTTTTTTAACCATTTTTATAAAACTTTTGCTTAAAACCACCAAGAGGAATTAAATTTATCTCAAAATATATTATCTTATTCATAATTGAGCCAGAGCCAATTGTAGTTAAAGTAGGAACTAACTCTTCTTTATAAGATATTCTATATTCGATACACTTTTTAGATTTTTCTACTCCAACCATCCAATTTTTAAAAAATGCTCCATTATAATCATAATCAACTTCTGTAAAAATTGTGTGATTATCAAGCTTATACTCATTTCCAAAAGTGATAAAACTTGCTCTATCTTGTGGCAAATCTTTGAAAAAATATCTTGCAAAAAGCTTATTATTGTCGTTATTATACTCTATTTTTGTGGTTGAAGATGAAATTCTACTCTCTTTGTGAGAATAAAAAAGACTATTATAAAGCTCTATTTCATCTGTAAGTATTAATCTTAATTCATTTTCTAAACTCTCATCATAGCCTCTATTCTCGAAATTAATAGGTTGTCTTAATCTATGAATTAAAAAATTTTCACCATTTAAATTATAAAAGTATTGAGAAATCTTAAATTCTAAACTTCTATCTGGTTTATTAAAATTTATAAAGTCTGCAAAATCACCTCTTTTATTATTGAAGCTTGGAATGAGATAGTTTGTTTCAAATAGAATTGAGTGCAAAAAGTTATCATATTTTTTTGCTAAATCACTAAAGAGAGAAATTGTGTGATAATTTCTAATATATTGTCCATCATTTATATTTATATCACTATTTGAGTAGTTGATTTTTGATAAATATAAATTTTCTGTAACTCCAACATTTAAGTAATCAGAAAATAGAGAAAAGTAGTAAGAAATTGGTATTGATAACTCATATTGATTGGCATTTAACCCAACTTCTCGATAGTTTCGTTGTGATTTTAAATCTATATAATAAAGAATGTTATCATAAAAAAGTTTATCTCCAAATCTATGATATTGGATTGAAGGAAGTTGTTGGAGAGTATCTCTATTGTTATCTTTTGTAGTATCAATAAAATATCTTCCATACATACCAATATAGTTTTTATCATCTCTTCCGTAATAGTTAAGTTTTGAAATTACTAAATTATCTCTTGAATTTCGCTCACTACTAATATTTTTCAGATTTAAATACTCTATATCATTTAAATATGTTCCATCAAAATATATTCCATCTTTTTTAATAAAATCTACTCTATTTGATATTAAATTATTTTTTATATAATAGAGTTCATATCCATAATGTTTATCATTTTTGAGATTGAATTTATCAAAATATTCTATATTTTCTTTGAAATATCCACCTTTTAACTCTAAATATGAGTTAGGAGAGTTTTTGTATCTTAAAGCTTGGTAAAGTCCTTTGCCTCTTTTTGTTCTAACTTGTGGAGCTAATTCTATATCAAAATTTTTAGCTGGTGCAATATAAATTGGTTGTGAATAGTTAATTCCTTCATCATTAGAAATCCCAACAATTGGTCTTAAAAGCCCACTTTTTCGCTCTTTATTTGTAGAAAAAGTAAAATATGGAAGATAAAGTATTGGAACTTTTCCTAAATTTAGAGTTGTATGATAGAGTTCAAACTTTTTCTCTTTTTCATAATATGTTCCAGATTTAAAAGCTATACTCCAATCAGGATTAGAAATAGAACAACTTGAAAGTAGTGAAGAGCTAACATCATATCTACTCTCACTAAAATTTCCTTCAACACTTTTTATCCATAAACTATTAGTAGAATCAATTGCAAAAAATGGTTTTAAATAGAGTTCATTACACTCTAAATTTGCTTTTAAATTTTGTGAAGCAAGATACATGTTTGTATCTTTAAATATATTAATATTGCCATCTAATATTAAATTAGAGTTAGTTACATTAAAAGTTGCACTATTGGCTTTTATAAGTGATGAGTTTCCAATTACTAAAACATCTTCAGTGGCATTTATATCTAAACTATCACTTTTAATGTTTTTTGCATAAACTGTAATATCAGAATTTAACTCTTGTGCATAAAATAAAGTAAACGAGAGAGAGAGAATTAGAGAAAATTTAAACATTTATTACTAAAGTTTTTGCACTTTTATCATGAAGTGCTTCTCTTTTTGGATTTAAAAAAGCAATTATAAATCCAAAATAGACAAAAAACTCTCCTAAAGCTCTAAAAATAGCACGATTTATCGATTGAATTAGACTTGGTTTATCAAGTAATTTTCCATCAACTACTCTGATTTTCATAATGATTTTACCAATTGTAGCAGAGTAAAAATATACAAAAAATGATTGATATAAGATTTTTAAAAGTAACATCTCCAATAAAAAGCTATTTATAAAAAGTATAATCTCTTCAGTGGTTTCAAAACTTGTAATAGTGTCAAAGTAAATAGCTAAAAATAGCATAGATATTAATAAATCATCAATCATAAAAGCATAAAGTCTTTTTTTAAAACTTGCTAACTCTATACCTTCTCTCTCTAAATCCTCAATACTCACTAAAGTGCCTGTTTTGCAATATCGCTTCTATATTGTTTGCCATCAAACTCAACCTCTTCTACCAATTTATATGCTCTCTGTTTTGCAATTTCTAAACTTTCACCAACTCCCACACACACAATAACTCTCCCACCAGTTGCATATAATATTCCATCTATTTCACTAACTCCAGCATAGCAAATATGTGCATTTTCTATCTCTTTTTTTACTACTATTTTTGCAGGTTCGCTATTTTTGTATGGATAATCTCTACTTGCTAATACAACTCCAATTGCAAATCTTCCATCAAATGTTATATTTAGTGAATTTAAATCTTTAGTAGCACATTTATAAAACAAATCAAGTGGATTTTCAATTAAAGGCATCAAAACTTCGCACTCTGGGTCGCCAAATCTTACATTATACTCTAATACAAATGGCTCACCATTTACTATCATCAATCCACAAAATAGCACACCTTCAAATGGATTTCCATCATTTTTCATTCCATCTATGCTTGGTTTAACAATTCTTTGCTCAATTTTTGCTAAAAGTTCATTATTTATTAATGGAGTTGGTGAATATGCACCCATTCCACCAGTATTAACACCTTTGTCTCCATCTAAAAGTCTTTTGTGGTCTTGTGCAGGAGGTAATATTTTATAATTTTCTCCATCAGAAATTACAAAAAGTGATAGCTCATATCCATCTAAAAATTCTTCAATCACAACTTTAAGTCCAGCATTTCCAAAAGAGTTACCAGATAACATTCCTTTAGTTGCTTCTATTGCTTCATCTTTTGAAGTTGCGATAATTACACCTTTTCCAGCACATAAACCATCAGCTTTTACAACTATTGGAGTAGTTAAATCATCTATAAATTTAATTGCTTCATCTAAATCTGAAGTTTCTATATATTTTGCAGTTGGAATAGAATGTTTTTTTAAAAAATTTTTCATAAAAGCTTTTGAGCCTTCTAATTGTGAAGCATTTTTGCTTGGACCAAATATTGTTAAACCTTTTGATTTAAAAATATCTACAATTCCATTAACTAAAGGCTCTTCTGGTCCAATGATTGTTAATTCTATACAATTTTGTATCGCAAAATTTGCTAACTCTTCAAAATCTTTAATATCTAAATTTTTACCTAATTTTTTTGTAGCTCCATTACCTGTTGCAAAAAATATATTACTAACTCTACTATCTTTTTTAAGTTTAAGAGCTATTGCATACTCTCTACCACCACTACCAACTATTAAAATATTCATTATTTCTCCAAAATTTGCAGTCTATGAAGGTTATCCAGATGGGCGTATTCCTTATTAAGTAGCCCCAAATTCTAATGGGTGTGGATATGAGTGTCACATTAGGCGGCAGCTCCTAAACCTCTTGGAGGCTTCAAGCAGAGTCACCGAACACACAGCACAACTACGAACATTCACAAACAGATATATGTCGGACTCTAATTTTGGGTTCTCGACACCATCTAGACAGTGGAATTCTAACATAAAAATCTTAAAATATTACAAAAATGAAGTTTGAAATATTTTTTTTAACTCATTATAAAATAAGCACAAAAAAGATAAAATGCGACAAAAATTTTTGAAAAGGTGTAAGTATGCAATACTCTATGAGTGATTTAAAAAAGGGTCTAAAAATTGAATTAGATGGCATTCCATATAAAATAGTTGAATATCAACATGTCAAACCTGGAAAAGGTGCAGCATTTGTTAGAGCAAAAATTAAATCTTTTTTAGATGGAAAAGTTATTGAAAAAACATTCCATGCAGGTGATAAATCTGATGTTCCAAATTTGGAAACAAAAGAGATGCAATATCTATATAATGATGGAGAGTTTTATCAATTTATGGATAATAGTAGTTATGAGCAAATTGGACTTAGCGAAGACCAAATAGGAGATGCAATTAATTGGATTTTAGATGGAATGAAAGTTGATGTTCTATTTTTTAATGGAAAAGCAATATCAATGGAAGTTCCAATGGTTGTTGAGTTAAAAGTCGTTGAAACTCCACCAAATTTTAAAGGTGATACAACTTCAGCTGGTAAAAAACCTGCAACTTTAGAAACTGGAGCTACTGTGCAAGTGCCATTTCATGTTTTAGAAGGGGATATGATTAGAGTTGATACAAGAGAAGGTTTATATATCGAAAAAATCAAATAAGGAGCTATTATGAAAATTGTCGTTCCATTGGCTGATGGGTTTGAAGAGATTGAAGCAGTATCTATTATTGATGTAGTTAGAAGAGCTGGTATTGAAGTTATTATCGCTGGAGTTGAGCGAGATGTTTTAAAAGGTGCTCATGATATTTCTATAAAAGCTGATTGTTTAATCTCTGATATTAATGGAGATGAGTTTGATATGATAGTTTTACCTGGTGGATATGGTGGCACTATGATTTTAGCAAAAAATCAAAAAGTTCAATCTCTACTAAAAGAGTTTGATGCTAAAAACAAAAATATTGGAGCAATTTGTGCAGCTCCAATAGCTCTAAAAGAAGCAGGAGTTATCAAAAACAGATATACTTGTTATCCATCGGTTGAAGATGTGATTGGCGTTGAAAAATTTGTAAATGAAACTGTTGTAGAAGATGAAAATATTTTGACTTCAAGAGGTCCTGGAACTGCTATCTGTTTTGGATTAGCAATTGTTAAAAAATTAGCGGGTGAAGAGAGTTATCAAGCCTTGAAAAATGGATTACTTGCTACATATTGTAAATAAAGAGATATAAATGAGACTTTTTGGATATGGAATTACAAACAAGGCGATAGCTGAAAAATTTAAAAATTGCAAAATTTATGACGATAAATTTGAAACTATCAGTTTTGATGAGTTTGGAAATGAGCTTATTCCATCAAATTTAGTAGATTTCAGTAGTGATGAGTTATCAATTATTACTCCAGGAATTCCACCATATAATAGTTTTGCAAAGAATTGTAAAAATTTAGTTAGTGAATATGACTTTTTTTATAAAGATTTTCCATTTTCTATTTGGATTAGTGGCACAAATGGCAAAACTACAACAACTGCTATGATAGAATATCTATTAAAAGATAGAGGAGGAGTTGCAGGTGGAAATATAGGCATACCTTTAGCAAAACTTCCAAAAACTCCTATTTGGATTTTAGAAACCAGCTCTTTTACTCTACACTACACAAAGGTAGCAAAACCAAATATATATGTTTTGTTACCGATTACTGATGACCATATAACTTGGCATGGTGGATTTAGCGAATATGAAGAAGCTAAACTAAAACCTTTAAAGCTTATGGAAGAAGGAGAAGTTGTAATTTTGCCAAAAAAATATCAATATGTAGAGACAAATGGATATAAAATATGTTATGAAAATTCAAAAGATTTAGCAATTTTTATGGGAATTGATATAACTAAATTAAATTTCAAAGAGCCATTTTTATTGGATGCTATTTTAGCTTTATCAGTTACTAAAGTCCTGTTTGATGAAATCAATTATGATTTAATAAATAGTTTTAAAATCGGTGCTCACAAAATAGAAGAGTTCTTTGATAATAAAAATAGAGTTTGGATAGATGATAGCAAAGCTACAAATTTGGATGCAACCATAGAAGCTATGAAAAACTTTATAGATAAAAGAGTTTTATTAATTTTAGGTGGAGATGATAAAGGTGCAAATTTAGAGCCTTTGTTTGAGTTTTTAAAAGATTTGGATATTAAAATTTTTGCAATTGGCTCAAATAGTGAAAAACTGTTAAATTTAGCTAATAAATTTGATATTCCTATTTTAGAGTGTAAATTTTTAGATGTCGCAGTTAAAGCAATTGATTGTGAGCATACAACAGATAGTGTTGCTCTACTCTCACCATCAGCAGCATCACTTGACCAATTTAACTCTTACAAAGATAGAGGTGAAAAATTTAAAAGTTTTGTATATACTTTAAGTAGTAATTAAGTGTTACTTTTATATAATTTCAGCTCCAAAACGGCTAGATAGCTCAGTCGGTAGAGCAGGAGACTGAAAATCTCCGTGTCGGCGGTTCGATTCCGTCTCTAGCCACCACTTCAAATAGACTTCAAAAGTTTCCAAATAATTAAAAGGCTTTTTTATGAGTTATGGATTGTTAATTGAGAGGTCTTTACTTAGTAGTATATTTTTTGACCCTTCGATTTATGAAGAGATAGCTTCAACTCTTAAACCATCAGATTTTGAACTTCCTATACACTCTTTGATATTTCAAGAAATGGGAATATTATATTCAACTTCTACACCTATTAATGAGCAAATTATAGCTCAACGATTATCTAAACACAAAGATTTTAATGAAGAGTATTTAATCGAAATAGTTTCCATCAATCCAATTATTGATGTAAAATATTATGTGAAATATGTAAAAGATGGAGCAATTAAACGAGACCTTCATAAACTATCTTTAGAAATAAAAGATTTAACATCAAAAGAAGATTTAGCATCACAAGATGTAATAGATGAAATTCAATCAAAACTTTATAAAATTACAGAACAAAGTGATAGCAGAGGTTTTAGAGAATCAGGAGAAATTATTGCTTCACTTTTAAATCAAATAAAAGAGCAAAAAGCGAGAGGAAACTCATATTTAGTTGGAATAGATACAGGATTTCATGATTTAAATAAAATGACAACAGGATTTAATGAAGGTGATTTAATAATTTTAGCAGCAAGACCAGCTATGGGAAAAACAGCTTTTGCTCTAAATATTGTTTCAGCTGTTTTAAAAAATGGGTTTGGGGTTGCATTTTTTTCACTTGAAATGCCAGCAGAACAGCTAATGATGAGACTTCTTAGTATGAAAACATCAATATCTCTTCAAAATATAAGAGTTGGAAATTTGACAGATGATGAGTATCATAGATTAGCAGATGGAACAGATTTATACTCAAAATATAAACTCTTCGTAGATGATGATAGCTCACTAAATATAAATCAATTAAGAACAAAATTAAGAAAACTTAAAAGCCAACATAAAGAGTTAAAACTTGCTGTAATTGACTATTTACAAATTATGAGTGCAAACTCTACAATGGATAGAAATTTAGCTATTGGAGAAATTAGTAGAGGATTAAAAATTTTAGCAAGAGAGTTAAAAATTCCAATTATTGCTTTATCGCAGTTAAATAGGTCATTAGAAAAAAGAGTTGATAGACGACCTATTATGAGCGATTTGAGAGAATCAGGCTCTATCGAGCAAGATGCTGATATGATACTTTTTATATATAGAGATGATGTATATAAACTAAAAGATGAAAAAGAGAAAGCAAAAAATGAGCAAGGAAAAAACAGAACTCAATTTCATGAAAAAAATGAAGAAACAGCAGAAATAATAATTGGCAAACAGCGAAATGGACCAACAGGAACTATTGAGTTACTTTTTCAAAAAAATTGGACAAGATTTACAGATTTTACAAGCTCAATGGAAGTTACATATAATGGTGTTTCAGTTGATGATATAAAAAGGTCTAAATTCATCAAAAATGGTGATGAAGTTAAGGATATAGAAAATCCTCCTTTTACACTCTAATAAACTCTTTGTAAATAAAAAGGAGTGGTTTTACTTTTTTATATTTATAATTTTTGCATTTACTCTAAACTCTTATCAAATATATAAAGATTTTATAAAATTTAAAAGTTATAACATATTTTATGCTCATGGAGTAGTTTTAAATCAATATAAAAAAGCAAATAAAAATGGTAAAGAGTATAATGTATTAAAAATCAAAAGTGAAAAGTTTGATTTTTATACTACAAATTGGGAAAGTTTAAAAGATTTAAAAAATCGTGATATATCTATAAAAATTATTACAAAAGATGTTGAATTTTTGGATTTTGTAAAAGGTTTTTATGCACCAACATTTGATTTAAAATTAAAAGAAGCAACTACAAAAACAGTTATTTCAGATTTTATTGCAAATCAACATTTTGAACCATTTTATAAAGAGCTATTTTTAGCACTATTTCTTGGTAACTCTTTGGGCAAAGAGACAAGAGAGCAGATGAGTATATTTGGAATATCACATTTAGTTGCAATTAGTGGATTTCATTTAGGATTTTTAGTCCTATTTTTTTATTTTTTAGTTAAACCAATATACCAATTTTTTCAAACAAAACTATTTCCATATAGAAATAGAAAATTTGATTTATCAATTATTGCGATAGTTTTGCTCTATTTATATCTTTTGTTAATTGAATTTACACCATCTTTTTTAAGGTCGTTTGCTATGTTTCTTTTTGGACTTTTTTTATATTTTAGAGCGATAAAAATTGTCTCTTTTCTAAATTTATTAATAGTAACTCTATTTTTAATAGCCCTTTTTCCAAAACTTTTACTATCTTTATCGCTATTTTTATCAGTTGCTGGAGTTTTTTATATATTTCTATTTTTACACCACTTTCCAAATTTTAGTAAAATCAAAACAGTTATATTTTTAAATATCTTTTTATTTATATCCATGTTGATATATTCTGTATATTTTTTTAAAATTATCGCAATTTCTCAACTACTTTCTCCAATAATTACTATCGCTTTTTCTATATTTTATCCAGTTGAGCTATTTTTACATTTTTTTAATATTGGTGGAACTCTTGATTTTACATTGGATTTTTTAAAAACTAAATTTGAAACCGTTTCTGTTGAAATACCTCTTTATATATTTTTATCTTATATTTTTTTATCTATTATTTCAATATTTCATAAATATATCTTTTATCTATTTTTAGCAACTTTAGCTATACTTTTTAAACGATATCTATATTATCTAACTATTTTATGAGTATAATTACAATAAAAATTTAAAAGGCTATTTGTTGCAATATCTACCTATTTTTTTAATATTCTTTACTATTTCTCTATTTGGTGAAGAGATGAGAAATATAAATCTACAACTTAGATGGTATCATCAAGCACAATTTATGGGCTACTATATGGCATTAGAAAAAGGGTTTTACAAAGATGTTGGATTAAATGTAAAACTAAAAGAGGGTGAAGTTAATATAAATGTAACAGATGAGGTTGTAAATGGTAGGGCTGATTTTGCGATAAGTAACTCTGGAGTGCTTGTTCAATTTTTTAATGGTTCAAATATTGTGATGTTAGCTCCAATTTTTCAACACTCACCAAGTGTGCTTTTGGGAGTTGGAGAAGAGCAGATAACTCCAACATCAATAGCAAATAGTAGTTTGCCATTAGAGCTTTTACCAGATGATTATGAACTTATATCTATGTTTGTAAATGAGGGAATAGATATAAAAAAATTAAAAATAACAAGCCATTCAAAACATACAAAAGATTTAATAGCAGGAAATATATCTGCTATGAATGCTTATCTTTCAAATGAACCATTTTTATTAGAAGAGATGGGAATTAAATACACAATATTAAATCCTATAAATTATGGACTTGATTTTTATAGTGATATTCTGTTTTGTTCTAAAGATTTTGAAGAAAAAAATAGAGATATTGTAAATAGTTTTTTAGAAGCAACTATTAAAGGTTGGAGTTATGCTATAAATAATTTAGATGAAACTGTTAAGTTGATTGAAAAAAAGTATAATAGTCAAAACAAAAGTTATAACCATTTAAAGTTTGAAGCAGAAGAGATAAAAAAGTTAATAGACCCATTTTTTGTAGAGATTGGACATAGTAATCCAAATAGATGGAGATATATCGCAGAACAGTATCATAAAATGGGACTTGTAAAAGATATTTCAAAATTAGATGAGTTTTTTTATAAAAAAGAGATAAAAGTTGATTATACATATCTGTTTTTATCAATCTTTGCTATTCTTTTTAGTGGATTAATAATTGGATATATATATATTATAAATAGAAGATTATCTAAGAGTTTAAAAGATAGAGAAATAGTTTTTAATGAGTTAAAACTTAGTGAAGAGCGACTTAAAAGTTATACTAAAGAGTTGGAGTTTGCAAAAGAAAAAGCAGAAAATGCTACAAAAACAAAAAGTGAATTTTTAGCAAATATGTCTCATGAGATTAGAACACCAATGAATGGAATAATTGGAATGAGCCATTTGGCACTACAAACAGAGTTAAATCCAAAACAGAGAGCTTATATTGAGAGGATTGAGAGTTCTGCTAAATCACTACTTGGAATAATAAATGATATTTTGGATTTTAGTAAGATTGAAGCTGGAAAATTGACATTAGAAAAGAGTGAGTTTGATTTATATAATTTAGTTGATAATGTTATTCATTTAATTGATTTAAAGGTTCATGAAAAGAATTTAGAGTTAATTGTAAGTTATGCAAATGATGTTGGTAAAAAGTTTTATGGAGACTCTTTAAGACTTTCACAAGTCATGACAAATCTTTTGACAAATGCTGTAAAATTTACTCATAAAGGCTCAATTGCTATTTATGTAAATAGAATTAGAGAAAATAGATATAGATTTGAAGTTAGAGATAGTGGAATTGGACTTACAAAAGAGCAAATGGAGTTACTATTTAAATCATTTTCTCAAGCAGATGGAACTACAACTCGTAAATATGGTGGTAGTGGATTAGGACTTGCTATATCTAAAAAGATTGTTGAAATGATGGGTGGAACTATTTGGGTTGAAAGCGAATTTGGTGTTGGAAGTAGATTTATATTTGAAGTTGAGCTTGGTGAATTAGATAAGAGAGTTTCAATTTATAAATTTTTTGAAAATAAGAGAGCTTTAGTTGTAGATGATAATAGAGAGTGGTTAGAAATAATAAAAACTATGCTTAATGATTTTGGAATGAAAGTTGATTTAGTTGAAAGTGGAGAAGAAGCTCTAAATTTATTAAATCAGTGTCAAAATGGTTATGATTTAATTCTTGTGGATTGGAATATGCCAAATATGAATGGAATTGAAACTATAAAAGAGCTTAAGCAAAGATGCGAAAGCTGTTTTATTGACCATAACTGTTTATTAGACCAATCTCCTCCAACTGTAATTATGGTTAGCTCTTTTAGACAAGAGAGTATTGTGCGAGAAGCTCAAAATCTTGGAGTAGATATATTTTTACAAAAACCGATAAATCCATCAACTCTCAATGATATATTAAGTGCAATTTTTTTAGAAGATATAAAGTGTGAAGGTGAATGTGAAGTAAATAAAAGTAGTTTAAAATCTGAAATGAAAACTCTAAAAAACTCAAAAATATTATTAGTTGAAGATAATATTGTAAATCAAGAAATAGTTATTGGGCTTTTAGGAAGATAGTGGAATTGATATTATTGTTGCAAATAATGGAGAAGAAGCGATTAAGCTATTTAATATAAATAACGATATAGATTTAATTCTTATGGATATTCAAATGCCTGTTATGGATGGTTATGAAGCCACAAAAATAATTAGAGCTACTAATAAAACTATTCCAATAGTTGCATTATCAGCAAATGCTATGATACAAGATATAAATATGTCAAAGTCGATTGGTATGAATGAGCATTTAAGCAAACCGATTGAAATTGAAAAGCTATATGCAGTTTTAGTTAAATATTTATCAAAAGATATAATAAAAAAAGAGAATATTGTAAATTTTGGATTTAATTTTGTGAATATTGATGCTCAAAAAGGTTTAGAATACTCTAATAACAGAGTAGAACTATATATAAAAATGGTAAAAAAATTCGCAGATGATTATAGAGATTTAAATATTGATTTAAATAATTTAGAACACAAACGAACTGTTCATAATATAAAAGGTTTGAGTGGATATTTAAGAGCAGAAAAACTATATTTAGTAGCTAAAGAGTTGGAAGAAGAAAAATGGGATTTTACAACATTGCAAAAATTCAATACAGAATTAAAAATAGTTATTAATGAGATAGATAGTATAATGCCTAATGTAGAAAAGTGCAATATGGTTGAGAGATTAAGTAGAGTTCAGTTTGAAGAAAAACTAAAAGCTTTAAAAGAGCAGTTAGAAAAATATCGTCCCAAAGGTGTGAATTCAGTTATGGAAGAGTTATCTAAATATAAGTTAGATGAAGCAGAAAAAAAGATATTTGATACTATTTGCTCCTTGAAAGAGAGTTATAGATATAAAGAAATTTTAGATATTTTGGAGGGTTTAAATGGAAAATAGAGACAGTATTTTAATAGTTGATGATAGTCCTCAAAATATAGATATATTAGTTGAATTACTTGGAGATGATTATGAGATAGCAGTTGCTTTGAGTGGAGAAAGAGCGATTGAAATGGTAAAAAATGAGAATTTTGATTTGATACTACTTGATATTATGATGGCTGGAATTGATGGATATGAAACTTGTAAAATTATAAAAAGTATGGAAAAAAATCGAGATATTCCTGTGCTATTTTTAACAGCAAAATCTGAAGAGAGTTCAATTATTAGAGGTTTTGAAGTTGGTGGAGCCGATTATGTAACAAAACCATTTATGCCTCAAGCACTATTTGCAAGAGTTAGAACACATTTAAATATTAGAAGACTTATTAAAAGTTTAGATTTTTTAGCTTCACGAGATACACTAACTGGAATTTATAACCGAAGAAAGTTTTTTGAATTAGGAACAACTCTGTTTAATTTAAATAAAGATGGAAATCTATTTGCTGTCATGATTGATATTGATAATTTCAAAAAAATTAATGATACTTATGGTCATGAAGTTGGTGATAAGGTTATAAAAGCCGTTGCAAATACAATTAGTGAAAATATTTTAGATAGTGCGATATTTGGTAGAATTGGTGGTGAAGAATTTGTTATTTTATGTAGCAATTTAGAAGATTGTAGTGTTGCTAAAAGAGTTGAAGATTGTAGAGAAAAGATAGAAAATGTCAGATTGTTAGTAGATGATGAAGAGATAAGATTTACAATTAGTGGTGGTATTTCAAAAAAAGATAAAACTGTAACTGATATTGATGCTTTACTTAGAAAAGCTGATATGGCTCTCTATCAAGCAAAAAGTAGCGGTAAAAATAGAGTAGTTTTAAGTTGGGAAAATTTTTAATTTAATAAAGATGTGCTAATAACTATTCCAATAGCAATTCCAAGTGTAACTAAAAATCCTCTTATACCTCTTGAGAGAGCATTTATAAAATGTCCTTTTATTAAATCTTCAGCAGAGTTTATTAGTGGAACTCCTGGAACTAAAAAAAGAATTGAGCTTGTAATTGGAATGTTTGAGCTATGAGTGATTTGCACAAAATATAGAGCAATTAAAGAGCTTATAAATGATGCAATTACAACTACTAAAAATGGATTTAAATGTTTTGTATGAAGATAAAATCTTGCAGAAAGTCCTATAATTGAAGCAATAAATGTGATAAAAATTTCAATAAAATTAGCTCCAAATATAATTGATAAAGCAGAACAAGCAAAACCACCAGCTAAAACCATTAACCATTTTGGATAACTTTTATGAAGTATGTGAATATGTCTAAGACGAGAAAGAATTTTTGTTCTATTTAAACTGTTTCCATTTTCAATATCTTTATAAATTGTGTAAATTTCACTTAAAACTTTAAAATTTACTTCTTGTCGCTCTGCTCTATCTATTTTTGTAAAAAACTCACCATTATAATTGATTGTAATAAGTATAGAGTATGGAAGCACAACAACTACTGGATTTGCTAATCCTAAATTTGAGCTAATTGCTTTTACTGTATCTTCTACACTTTTAGTTTCTGCTCCATATTGAAGTAGTAATCTACCACAAAAAAGAGAAATATCAATTATTTCATAAACCTCTTTTTTATCCAATCAAATCTCTTTTTCAACTCTATTTCTGCCAAGCTCTTTTGCTCTATATAGTGCAATATCAGCTCTTTTGGTAAGCAAATCTAAGCTATCTCCATCTTTAAATTCTGTAACTCCAAAACTACAAGTGATATTTTTTACATATTTAAATTGGTGTTCAAAAATTGTAACTCTTATTCTATCTGCTAATATATAAGCATCATCTAAGTGTGTTTCTGGTGAGAGTATTACAAACTCTTCTCCTCCCCATCTTGCTAAAATATCAAAATTTCTAATAGACTTTTGAACAATTTTTGATAACTCTTTTAATACATAATCACCCACTTGATGTCCATAATCATCATTGACCATTTTAAAATGGTCAATGTCAAACATAATTAAAGATAGTGGGTTTCCATATCGCTTAACCTTATCCATTTCCATATCTGCAATTTGATTGAATTTAAATCTATTAAAAATTTTTGTTAGCATATCAGTTGTGGCAAGTATTTCAAACTTTTCTCTATCTTCTTGTAGAGCTTTTTTGATTTTTACAGATTCTGTAATATCATGCATCAAAAATATAAATTCACTAATTTCACCATATTGATTTAATATTGGAGCAGTTACGATATCTACATAATATATATCACCACTTTTAGTTTTATTTTCCAAAATACCTTTCCAAATCTCTTTATTTATAAGAGTTGTATATATATTTTGCAAAATCGTTTTATAACTTTCACTTACAAAAATTTCAAATCTTGCTCCAATACACTCATATCTTTCATATCCTGAAACTTCCAAAAATATATCATTTACATACTCAATTATAAAACTCTTATCACTTTTTAAGACAGCCGAACTAATATCTATTATATTTTTATACTCATTTAATAGACTATTTTTTTCTTTAATCTCTTCTTCTAAACAGATATTTTTTGAAATATCTATTAAATGTTCTAATAGTTTTTTGGTTCTCACTGGTTTTGTAATAAAACATCTAATTCTAAGCTCAATAGCAGTTAGTAAATAGTTTGTATCATTATGTGCTGTTGTAAATATTACAGGAATTTTATCATTAGTTTCTCTAATTTTTTTCACCATTTCAATACCATTTAATATAGGCATTTCAATATCTGAAATTATTACATCTGGTTTTTTATCATAAAATAGTTTTAAGCCATCTTCACCATTGTTAGCATAATAGACCTCTTTGACTTTAGTTTTTAAAAAATCTATTAAAAGTCCCAAAATTGTTTCATCATCATCAACATATAAAACTCTAACTCTTTGTAAATACTCTAATCCATCTAACATTTATAACTCCTGCACAAGTTTTTCAATATGTTTAAAGTCTTTATTTGAGAGTTCTATTCTGTTTATATCTAAATATATATTACTATCTTTTGTAATATGTGAAATATCCAAATTAGATAAATCAAGCTCGTTTGATGTTAAAACCAAATAATCATCACCATGTATTCTAAAAATTAAATTTTCTTCTAACATATTTTTTAGATACAATCCAAACTCTTTTAATACTCTATTTCCTTCAACCCAACCATAACTTTTATTGAAGTTTGTGAAATTTTTAATTTTAATTGTATATAAATATTTAGCTACTTCCTCTTTTTGCAACATTAAATATAAATAATCATCATTAAATAGAGATGTTAATTGGTCTTTGAAAAAATAAGAAAATCTCTCATTTTCTATTTCTGAAATTGGCATTTGACTAATTGTAGTATCAAGTTTTACATCTTTTAGGACTTCTAAAGCCACTTCTACAACTTCTGGATGATACCAACTTCCACTCAAAGATTTCAGCTCTTCTAATGCAATATCTATACTTTTTCTGCCTTTGTAAATTCTATTTGTTGTCATAGCATCAAAGGCATCTGCAACTATCATAATTCTTGATAACTCATATATCTCATCACCCTTTAATCCTCGTGGATAACCACTTCCATCATATTTTTCGTGATGGTCTCTCATAATTTCGGCTAAGTCTCTATACATATCGACTCGACTAAGCATTTCATAACCCGTAAAGGCATGCATTTTAATTAGATTATACTCAACTTCATTTAATGTCCCAGGTTTTAAAAGAATAGAATCTGGTGTTACAATTTTTCCAATATCATGAAGATTTGAAGCGAGTTTTAATTTTCTTATATCATCTTGTGAATAACCCATTTTCAAAGCTATCATTTCGCAATAATTTGCAACTCTTCTTGTATGTCCTGCTGTATAAGTATCTCGTCTTTCAATAAAATCTACAAATGTATCAACTAAATTAGCATAGTTTTTGATTTTTTCTTCTTCTAATTTAAATAGTTGCTCTTTTTGTTTATAAGAATCTGCTGCAAATCCTATATCACCAGCCAACTCTCTAAGCATTACAATCTCTTGAGTGCTAAAACCAGAATCATTTTCTGAATATATAACTAAAACTCCAAATGGTTTTTCAAAATTATTAGCTCGAAGTGGAAGAGAAATTATAGATTTAAATTTATCTTTGATATTTTTATCTAATGGAGTATAAAAATCTTCATCGAGGTCTTCTAAAAGAATTGGTTCATTATGAATTATTGCTTGAACTGCTGGAGTTTTATAATATGTTGAACCCTCTTTTAGAGATATAATATTTGTTGGGAGATAATCATCTTTATGTGTTTGATATAGAACTTCTAAATCACCACCACTATTAATTGTCCCAATCCAACAAAATACATAATCACCATGTTCTACAATTCTATCACAACTATTTTTTACCAATTCATCAACAGTTTTTGAAACAATTAAATACTCATTTACATCTGCAACAGTTCTAAGAATTCTCATAATATATCGCTCTTTTTTGAGAAGCGACTCTATCTCCATCTGTTTATCAAGAGCTATCTTTTTTGCAATATTTTTATCTGTAATATCATGAATTATCAAGAAATCACACATAGTTTGATTTATTTCTATCAATCCACTATAAATTTCCACATCTCTATCTTCTCCATTTTTGAGAATTTGCTCTATTTCATATTCAGATAACCATCGCTTATTTTCAAAATCATCTCTGTTTTTCAGTAATTTATCAAATCCTATTTTTAAAAGTTCTGCTTTTGAATAACCATAAAATCTACAAGCAGAGTAATTAGCATCAATAATATTTAAATTTTTATCTATTAATAAACTTATAGATTGATTATTTTCAAACAGCTGTTTATATCGCTCTTGACTCTCTCTTAGCTCTTCACTCTTTTGTGTAATATATAATAGAAGTCTATTAAAGCTAATATTTAATACAAAATATATAATAATAAGTGCAATTAAAAGTGTAGCCACTATTTTTATAACATCATCATTTAACTCTTCTACATATTCACTTATATCTGTTGCAAATAGTATTTTTGCAATTATTTCACCTTTGTAATCTTTGATATTAAAACTATCAAACATAAAAGTTTGACCATTTTTTTCATACTCTTTTGTATCTATTGAAAAATCTTTTGGAAGATTATTAAAAAACTCATCATTAGAATTTACAAGCTCATATCCATCAACTACAATAGTTTTATGTTTAGCAAGTAATCTATTTGTTAAATGTTGCTTAAAAAATATGGCACTTTTTATATTTAGCATAGAGTAAATAGTATCAATTAAATGTGTAACTTTACTTCCAATTTGCAGTATTCCAAGGAAGTTTTCACCATCATAAACAGGATACATTATGAGATAACTTATATCATAAAGTGTTACATCATAAGCACTTACAATTTCTCTTTTTTTTATTGAGTAATCAATTATTGTTCTAAGTTGTGATATATTATCACCAAATCTATCTTTGGCATGAACTCTCAAAAAATGCGAACCATCACTATTTATAAATGATATTAACTCTATTCCATTATTTAAATTATTTTTATAAATTGGACTTAATATCTCATATAAATTTTCTCTATCACCAGTTGCAAAACTATTGATAACATCACTATTTAATAATATATCATCAGCAAATACAGTGAGCTTTTTTCTATTTTCACTCTCTAACTCTATAAAAAATCTTCTCAAAATATCTTTTTTATATTCAATATCATCAATCAACCCTTTATGAGAGTGTTCAATATGAAAATATCCAAATATAACACTAATTGATGCAATAATAACCATCATTAGAGTTATAGCTCTTCTTTTAATATTCACAATAAATTCCTCTATTCAAATAAATTTCTAACAATTCCAACAGATGGTGGAACTATCTCTATTTCACTCCAATAGCTATCAATTTTTGACATATAATATTCACTTGCATAACTCTTATCCAATTTATTATAAAGTCTTGCTATCTCTTTATTAAATAGAACTTGTGAAAGCTCCATTTTTGTAAGTATTGTATCAACTAATTGGCGATAATTTGAATTTGGATATAAATTTATAAACTCTCTCGCTTCTTTTATTGTATCACTTAATAATAATTGGTCTCTATATGGAAGTTTAAAAGATAAAAAATTTGCCCTTATTTTTAAAAATTTTGCAAACTCTATATTTTGACTATCTCCATATCTTTTTATAAACTCATCTAAGTAGAAATTTGCTAAAAGATACTCTTCTTCTTGCATATGAGCTTGTGCTAAAATAAGCATCGCTTCTTTAATCAATGGAGAGTTTATATGCTCACTTTTTAGTGATACAAAATAGTCATCCGCCATTTCCAAATCGCCACCTTCACACTCTTTTATAATTTTTTGATACCAATAGATTGCAGGTTTATTATATTCTAACTCTTTTTCGGCACATCCAATAAAAAAAAGAGTTATCAAAAAAAGCACAATTTTTTGCATAGACAATCCTTAGTTAATTCTTTTTTAAGATAGCTTAATTTTACACTAAGTTCTTTAAAAAGTTGCTTTTTTAGCTTATAGATGGTAAAATCACCCAACTATTTTGTGATAAAAAGGGATTTATATGGAATTTGAAGTAAAACTTCCTATTTTGGGTTTTGAAAATATTCAAAATGTAAGACTTGTTAAAATTGATGATGTATTTATGAAATTAGAGGTTATAAATGATGCAAATATATCATTTACACTTATTAATCCTTATGTGTTGAGAGAGTATAGTTTTGATATTCCTATATTTGCAAAAACTATGTTAGATTTAGAAGAAGGTTCAAATGTATTGGTGTTTAATATTATGATTGTCCATAAACCAATTGAAAACTCTACTGTGAATTTCATAGCACCTGTTATATTTAATATAGATAAAAATATTTGTGGTCAAATAGTGCTTGATAGTTCTCAATATCCTGATTTTGGAATTACAGAACCAATCTCTGAATTTATAAAAAAGTGATTTAGTGAAAGTTACAATCATTGGAAATGGAGAGATGGCAAAAGCCATTATAAATGGGCTTTATAAAGATTACGAATTAGAAGTTGTTGGAAGAGATTTAAGCAGACTACAAACAATATCAGATGAGTTTAAAATAAAACACTATCTTTTAAATGGTTTTAATATAGATAATAAAAATATTCTATTATGTGTAAAACCATTTGCACTAAGTGATGTTGCAAAAGAGTTAAAAGGGTGTGCAAATACCTTAATTTCTATACTTGCTGGAGTTAAATTAGAAAAATTGCAAATTATAAAATCAATAAATTATGCAAGAGCTATGCCAAACTTATCTGCAATTTATCAAAAATCTACAACTGCTATTGTAGCTGATAGTATCCAATCAGAAGATATATCAAAAGAGATATTTAATCATATTGGAAAAACTGTTATTTTAAAAAGTGAAAAAGAGATAGATATTGCAACAGCAATTGCTGGTAGTGGTCCTGCAATGATAGCTCTTGTGGCTGAAGCACTATGTGATGGTGGAGTATTAATGGGACTAAAGAGAGATGATAGTATGAGTTTAGTTAAAGGTCTTTTTAGTAGTTTTGCTCCATTAATAGATGAAATTCACCCAACATTTATAAAAGAAAAAGTTATGAGTCCTGCTGGAACAACTTCAAAAGCAATTTATGAACTTGAAAACTCTGCAATTAGGTCTTCATTTATAAAGGCTGTAGAATGTGCGACAATTAGAGCAAATGAAATTGGAAAAGGTTAAGCCTTAAAACTTCCTTTGCTTTTACAAAACTCTACCAAAAAACAGTCATTACAACTTGGATTTTTAGCTTTGCAAATATATCTTCCAAATAGTACAAATGCCTGATGTAAGTTTGCTAAATCGCTTTTAAATTTTTCGCTTAAATCATTTTGAGTATCTTTTACATTTTTAGCTTTTGTTAATCCCAATCTATGAGAAACTCTAAAAACATGAGTATCAACTGCCATTAAGTTTCTATTGTCATACTCAATTAATACAACATTAGCAGTTTTAATACCAACTCCAGCTAATTTTATTAACTCTTTTTGTTCAAGTGGTATTTTGCCACCGTAACTATTTATAACCGATTTTGCCATTTCAATAATATTTTTTGCTTTATTATTAAAATATGAACAGCTTTTAATTAACTCTTTTACACTGTCTAAATTAGCATTTGCTAAATCTTCTATTTTTGGATACTCTTTGAAGAGTTTTGGTGTAATTAAATTTACTCTTTTATCTGTGCATTGAGCAGATAAAATCACAGAAACTATAAGCTCATAAAGGTTTTTATAAACAAGCTCTGTCTTTGGATTATTATATTTTTGTAATAAAATAGTCCTAATTTGCTCTATCTCAAGTTCAGTTGATAGTTTGTAATTTTCCATTTTCTATTTTAAAACTCCTAACTTTATCTATTTTTTGAAAAATATCATCATGTGTTGAAATCAAAATAACTCTATCTTCTTTTAACTCTTCTATCATTTCAAGAAAAATTAGTTTATTACTATAATCTAAATTAGCAGTTGGCTCATCTGCTAATATAATTTTGGGTCTATTTATAAAAGCTCTAATTATTGCAACTCTTTGCTGTTCTCCACCTGATAAATTTTTGATAAACTGCTCACTTTTTGAAATTAAATTATATTTAGTTAATAGTTCAAAAATCAGCTCTTTCTCTTTTGATTTTTTTAATTTAAGAGGAATTAAAGGTATTAGCAAATTATCATAAACCGATAAATCTTGAAATAGATTGAATGATTGAAATATAAAACCTATGTTTTGTAATCTAAATTTTGAAATATGATGTTCTGGAAGCTTAGATATAAACTCTCCTAAAATTTCTATTTTTCCAAAAGTTGGTTTATCAAATCCAGCCAAAAGTGTTAAAATTGTGCTTTTTCCACTTCCACTAATTCCATTTAGTGTATAAATTCCACTTTCATTAATATTAAAATTAACTTCACTAATAGCTTTAAAACCATTCGTATATATTTTTGTTAAATCTTCTACTAATATCAAAATTTACCTTTTTAACAAATTTAACAAACAATTTGACTATTTGCCAATGAATTATTTGGATATTATATTACAAATTTCATCTATTTCATAAAATATTTCTGTTAGCATGTTAAAAAATTGTATTGATTAAGGATAAAAATGAGTTTAAAAAATAAAAGAGTTTTAGTAACTGGTGCTGATGGGTTTATCGGTTCTCATTTAGTTGAAATGTTATATCATGAAGGTGCTAAAGTTAGGGCTTTGAGTTATTATAACTCATTTAACTATTGGGGTTGGTTAGAAGATATTTCGTGTAAAAATGATATAGAAATTATTAGTGGTGATGTGAGAGACCCATTTTTATGTAAAAAAATTACAAAAGATATAGATATAGTATTTCACTTAGCCGCTTTAATAGCTATTCCATACTCATATATTGCTCCTCAAAGTTATATAGATACAAATGTAGTTGGCACTTTAAATATAGTGCAAAGCTGTTTAGATAATGAAGTTAATAGAGTTCTTGTAACATCAACAAGTGAAGTTTATGGAAGTGCAAAATATGTTCCTATTGATGAAAATCATCCATTACAACCTCAAAGTCCATATAGTGCGAGTAAAATAGGAGCTGATAGTATTGCTATGAGTTATTATAACTCATTTAAGCTTCCTTTAACTATTGTAAGGCCGTTTAATACTTATGGAGAGAGACAAAGTAATAGAGCAGTTATTCCGACAATTATTACTCAAATTGCAAATGGATATAAAGAGATAAAATTGGGTGATACAACTCCTACGAGAGATTTTAATTATGTATTAGATAGTTGTAGAGGATTTATTGAAATAGCAAAAAGTGATAAAACTATTGGAGAAGTCATAAATATTGGCTCAAACTATGAGATAAGTATTCAAGATACACTTAAATTAATAAAAGAGATTATGAATTCTGATGTAGAGTTTATTACTGATAATAGTAGGATTAGACCTGAAAATTCTGAAGTCTTTAGATTATGGTGTGATAACTCTAAGATTTATAAACTCACAGGTTTCAAACCAAAATACTCTATAAAAGATGGATTAACTAAAACTATTGAGTGGTTCTGTAATCCTAAAAATTTAGAAAAATACAAGGCTAATATTTATAATGTGTAAAAAAATTATATTAATTGGTGGTGGTGGTCATTGTAAATCGTGTATTGATGTGATTGAGAGTGGTGGTGAGTTTGAAATTATTGGGATTATTGATAGTAATTTAGAACTTAAAGGAAAAGAGCTTTTTGGATATAAATTTTTGGGTGATGAGAGTGAATTAAAAAATTTAAGATGTGAAGTTGAAAATATTTTAATTACAGTTGGGCAAATTAAAACATCATCTATAAGAGTTAAACTATTTAACATATTAAAAGAGTTTGATTTTAAATTTCCGATAATAAAATCAAAACATGCAATAGTTTCAAAATATGCGAAAATTGATGAAGGAACTATTATTATGCATGGTGTGATTGTAAATGCTTCTGCAAAAATTGGTAAAAATTGTATTATAAATTCAAAAGCATTGATTGAACATGATGTTAGTATTGGTGACTTTTGTCATATTTCAACTGGTGCTTGTATAAATGGTGGAGTTGTAATTGGAGAACACTCATTTATTGGGAGTAATTCAGTGTTCAAACAATATATAAATATTGCTCCATATTCTATTATTCAAGCAGGTGCTACTATTTTAAACTCTACAAAAATTAATTAAGATAAAATTCCAAACTTAATTTTTGGAGGTTTATGTGAAATACTTTTTTGGTTCGTATATTATCACTGCTATTGGTCTTACAATAGCATATTTTTATGGTGGTTGGCAAGGTTTTTATATTGCAATTTTGCTTGTAATCTTAGAAGTCTCTATCTCATTTGATAATGCAGTTGTAAATGCTAAAGTTTTATCAACAATGGCTCCAGAGTATCAAAAAGCATTTATTTGGGTTGGAATTCCAATCGCTGTATTTGGAATGAGGTTTTTATTTCCAATTATAATTGTTGCAATTAGTGCAGGTTTAGGATTTTTTGAAACTTTTGATTTAGCTCTAAATTCACCCGAAGTTTATCATCAAAAGCTATTAGAAAATGAAAAGTTAATTTTTGCATTTGGTGGAGCATTTTTATTAATGGTATTTTTGGATTTCTTTTTTGATGAAGATAGAGAAGAGAAGTGGATTAAACTAATTGAAGATTCTAAACTTACAAATAAATTATCAGGTGTTGCAAATATTGAATTGATAGTTGCAATATCAGTAGGACTTGTTATAAGCCATATTATAGATAATAATAGTGTAACTTTTGCATATTTTCTTGGTGTATTGTTACACTCACTATTAAGCTCTATTGATGATTTGTTTTCTGCTGATAGTGTAAAAAGTGGTGTTGGAGGACTATTATATCTTGAAGTTTTAGATGCATCATTCTCATTTGATGGAGTTATTGGAGCATTTGCTTTGAGTAGTGATATTTTTATTATTATGATTGGACTTGGAATTGGAGCTATGTATGTTAGAAGTATGACAATCTATTTTGTAGAAAAAAAGACACTAAAACTATTTGTATATTTAGAGCATGGTGCTTTATGGGCAATTGGTGCTTTGGCTACAATTATGTTTTTAAAGATGTTTTTTCATATAAGTGAATTTATTACAGGCACAATTGGTTTAGGATTTATTATATCAGCACTTATACATTCGATAATAAAAAATAAAAATAGTTAATAATAGACTTTTTGTCTATTATTAAAACAGTTCCAAACCTTCATCACTGCTATCACTTTCAATAGCACTATTTATTTAAAATCAACTCTATTTGAAGACATGAGCTAAAAAGAGAGCTATCTAAATAGTGAATATCTTTTGCTTCTTTGTATTCAAAAACAGTTTTTCTCCACTCTATTAAATCATGCATAACGGCATTTAATAAAACTACAATCTTTTTTGAGTTTGTTTTATCTTGTATTATCTCTTCTTTTGTATTATTCAAAAATACTGATAAAGAAGATATTGCATAAGCAAGTGAAGCAAACTCATACATATTATTAATTACAGTTGAATATTGATATATTAAGTTGGAGAGTTTTTTCAAATTACTAAAATTATGCTCTTTCTCAAAATCCAATACAGCATTATCCCAATCAGCTTCAATATCTTTTAAATCATCAATTTCATCAATAATATAACCTTCAACTGTTTTTGCAAAGCTAATAGCATCAATTTTTTCACTATAAGATTTTCGTAAAACATCTACTTCAATATTTTCTAATTTTCTAACCTCTTTTTTTGTTTTGAGTGTTAAATCTTCAAAGCTAACTTTTAAATGTATAAAATCACCTTTAATTAACATATCTTCGCCAAGTTCGCTCGAAAATTTTTCAATACTTAAGCTTAAATTACTCTCTTTGAGAGTTTGTAAATTGATATAAATTTCACTTGTACCCTCTTCAATCACAACTATACTATTATGTTTTGAGTTGATAACTGTTTTTAAAATAGTATATAAAAACTCTAATATAATATTAAATTTAAATGTTCCACTTGTAGCTTTTGAGTGATAATAATCAAGTAACCACAATCCAAAATCCATCATATCTTCTATATTATTTATATGATAATATATCTGCATACTTCTTATATCTGTAGAAAATGGGTTTATACTGCTTTTTTTACTTTGGAATTGATAGCTATTTTTTTGAGACATAACCAAATCTACTAAATTTTGGATTTTGAGCTGAATTATTTCTCTATCAAAAGGTTTTCTAATATATGCAGTAGCACCAACACTAATAAGTTTTGATTCTAAATTAGCATCTTGAAGTGCTGTCACAACCACAACAATTGTTTCTGGATATAACTCTTTTATCTCTTTTGTAGCATCTATACCATTTTTATTTGGCATCATAATATCCATAATCACAATTTCTGGTCTGTTTGCCTTTACAAAATCAACTGCTATATCTCCATCTTCTGCTTCAAAAAGTTTTACATGTTTTATTTTTCTTAAAACTTTTTTTAAAACAACTCTATTATCTTCTAAATCATCTACAATTAGTAGTTTAACTCCATCTTCCATATTAATCCTTATATAAACTCTTTTATCTTTTTTGAGAGATTTAAAATATCATCTTTTTTGGAGTAAAAACTATTTGGATTTGCAACTAAATGGGCGGTTGATTCCATTATTACTTCTGCTACTTTTAAATTATTTTGTCTTAGTGTGGCACCTGTTTCTTCTATATCAACTATTGCATCAGCTAACCCCACAAGTGGAGCAAGTTCAATAGAGCCATATAATTTTATAATATCAACAGCCATTGCTTTTTTTGCAAAGTAGTTTTTTGCAATATTTACCATTTTTGTAGCAATTTTAATTTCTGGTTTAGAGTAATCAAGAGCCTCATCTTCTTTTATTCCAACAATAACTCTACATTTGCCAATACCTAAATTTAAAAGTTTGATTAAATCCATCTCTTTTTCTTCTAAAACATCAAGCCCAACAATACCTAAGTCAGCAGCTTGGTGAGCCACATATGTTGGCACATCTTGATTTCTGACAAGTAAAAATCTAAATTCATCTACATCTAAAATAAGTTTTCTATTTTCAAATGCAAACTCTTTGTTTAAAACTTTCTGAAATATCAAAATAGCACTATCTGCTACCCTACCTTTTGGAAGAGCAATTGTTAGCATAAATTTCCTTTTATTTTAAATTATCAATTGCTTTTAACATACCTTTAAATACAATCGATTCATCATATATAGAGTCTTCAAAAAATTTTGATAGAAACTTTCCATCACCACCTGTAAAGTATAATCTTTTATTTTTGCAACTATTTCTGATAATTTCATAAATTGGTCGTAAAACTCCATAACTCATAGCATCAGCAGTATTTTGAGGAAGTGTATCTATGGCTACACCAAAATTGAGATTTAAATCCAATTTTTTAGATATAGATTTAAAAAGTTTTTGATAAATTCCAAACCCTGGTAAAATATAACCACCTAAATGGACAGAATTTTCCATAATATCAACTGTAATTGCACTTCCTGCATCTACAACTACACCATCTACTACGGCTAAACAACTTGCTTTTCTATCAATTCCAAGCCCTCTATAACTTGTATCTAAATATAAATATTCATCTAAATCAATAGCATCTGGATACATTCCTAATAGTTTCTCTGTTGCTTTTTCATTTACACTTATATAATATACGATATTTTCATTAAGCTCTTTTGGGTATCTATTTGATGGCTCTTTCCAAATAGCCCCTTTTCTATAAAAGTGGAAATAACTATTTCCAATATCACAAAGTAGCACTAAAAACTCTCCAATTATTTAATAGTCAAAACAGTGTCATGATAATAAAACTTATCACCCATAATAAAACTTTTAGCTTCCATTCTACCACTGTTTAATTTGTAGATTGAATACTCTTTGAAATCTTTTTCTAAAATTATCATATACCCTTCTCGCTCAAAAAGATATAACTTATCCTCTTTTACGATAATTCCTACAAAATTTGCAAATGGAAATTTTAACTCTTTTTTAATATTTAAAAGCATATCAACTTCAAATACTTTTCCCTCTTTTGTTAAGATATATAACATATCTTTTGCAAAAGCTATCTCTTTTATATTGAACTGTTTAGACTCAACACCATTTGCATCTACAATAATTGCTCTCTCTTTTGTTGCTCCAATTAATTTTTCTCCATCTACTTCTAAAAATATGAGATTTGAAAAGAATTGGTTAGAATCAACAGCTATATCTTTTATGATTTCTCTTTTATTCAAATCTAAAACTACAATTTTTCCATCAAGTGTAGGATATAGCAGTAAATCATCTAAAAATATTGGTTTTGCAACTCTTGTATCAATTGAAGTTACATTAACTCTTTTGTCTTTAAAAATTGTGGTTTTACTATTTAAATCAAATAGTATAAAAGTATTGTTAGACAATATTACAGCTAAATTATTACCTTTTAAAGTTGCACTTAAAACCGTTTTTTCAAACTCTAAAACCAAATCACCAACTTTTAACTTTCCACAACAATCTGCAAAAAGTCCAATACCATCAGTTTCACTTAAAAATTTAAAGCCATCTTCTGCAACTAAATTTGAGTTAATAACTTTTAAATCACTTAAAGTTGCACCATCTTTTGATACATATTTGATTTCAGATGATAACTTGCCATCAAAATATAGTGTGCCTTTTACATTTTCTGGTTTGAAATACTCTTTTTGCGAACAGCCAACAAAAAATAGAATTGCTGGAATAATTATATATTTAAACATTTTTAATTCTTTTTACTATCAATTAGATAGTGTTCCATAAATGTTGCTATATTTCTAACTGGTGAATCAAAACCAATAAATGAGAGTTTTTCTTTGGCTCTTACTAAATTACCATTTTGAATTAATAGATAAACTTCTTGAAGAGTTGCTAAATCTTTCAATATTGCACCTTGTTTTGTAGAGTATTCTGCAAACAGTTTTTCATCTTTTTTAAGCGAAACCATTTGATACTTTGCTATATCAGATAAAATAGGAATATTTTTATTTGCTAACTCATTTAATTTATCTATATTTCCACTTTTGAGTGCTTCTTCAAATAGATAAACATTGTATAAAGACTCATTTTTTGCTAAAGTTTCTAAAGCTTCTTTATCTTCTGGTTTATCTTTTAGAGTCATATAAGCTATATTAGAGTTGATAATTTTTTGCTCTTCTATACTATTTTTGATTACAACACCAATACCAACAACTACTAAAACTACAATAACTCCCACTAAAATTTTTCTATTTTTTTTATAAAACCCTTCTAATTTTATAATGCTCTCTAAAAACTTTTCTTGAGCTGTGAGTTCATTTTTGATTTCACTTATATCCTCTCTCAAACTCAAAGCCTACTCCTTATATTAATAATTTACATAATGTTATCTAAATTTTTATAAAACTTCTGTTATAAAAATAGTAAGTTCATCTGCTAAGAATAGCTCCAAATTATAAACTTTTCCATTTTTTACACTAACTTTTGACTCTCTTTCTAATATATTTATCTTATCCAACTCTTTTTGTGAAAAAATATCTAAAGCCACTCCTAAATCTGACCTAAATCCTAAAAAAATCTTTTCTAATTTTAAAGCTTTTTCATTTAACTCTTCTATATTTCTAAAAGTTGGCTCTTTTATATATTCAAAAATACTGTTATTTGTATAAAATCTCATATTTTTAGCAAATCCAACAGCACCACAACCAACACCAATATAATCTCTACCTTCCCAATATCCATAATTATGTTTTGACTTTATTCCAAAATTTGAAATTTCATACTGTTTAAATCCAAACTCTTCTATTTTTTGACAAAAACTTTTTGCTAAATCTATATCTTCAAAAGCTACATTTTTGCCAAAAAATTTTGTATTTTCTTCAATAGTTAGTGAATATGCACTGATATGTTGTATATCAAAGCTCTTTGCTATTTTTAAATCATTAAAAAGTAAATCTAAATTATCTCCTAAACATCCATAAATTAAATCAATTGATATATTTTGATAATTTAACTCTTTTGCAAATTGTAAAGCTTTCATAGCAATCTCTTTATTATGAACTCTTCCCAAAAATTTTAGCTTTTTATCATCAAAACTTTGAATGCCAAAACTAATTCTATTTACAAAATTTTTCATAAAACTCAACCATTCATAAGTTGCACTATTTGGATTTGCTTCAATAGTTATTTCAGTTTTATCATCTATAAATGGTTTCAAAATTAAAAATAGCTCTTCATACTCTTTTGCATTTATAACTGATGGAGTTCCTCCACCAATAAATATTGAATTAAAAGTTATATTTCTATTTTTTAGACTATTGATTAAATCTTTTTTGAGAGCTTCTAAATAACTTTCAATTAAGTGATTGCTATCACTATATGAGTTGAACGAGCAGTAAAAACATTTACTATCGCAAAAGGGGATATGTATATACAGCACTGTTTTTATCCTTGTTTAAATAGAGTTAGTGTAGTATTCTACCAAAATATTCAAAGAGAATTTTATGACAGATACAAAGGAGAAAAGATACAGACCTAATGTTGCAGCAATCATTCTCTCATCAAAATATCCAGAGAAGTGTGAATTGTTTATTGCTTGTAGAAGTGATATAAAAGATGCTTGGCAATTTCCTCAAGGTGGTATCGACGAGGGCGAAACTCCCAAAGATGCTCTATTTAGAGAGTTAAAAGAGGAGATAGGAACAGATAAGGTGGATATTTTAAAAGAGTATCCTAAATGGGTTAGCTATGATTTTCCAGATTCGATAGCTAAAAAAATGTATCCATATGATGGGCAGATACAAAAATACTATTTAGTAAAATTAAAATATGGTGCAAATATAAATTTAAATACAAAACATCCAGAGTTTTCAGAATTTAAATTTGTTCCATCTGATAAAATTTTTGACTATATCACATATTTTAAGCGACCTGTGTATAAGAAAGTTCTTGATTACTTCAAAAAAGAGGGGTATATTTAATGCTAATTGTTCAAAAGTATGGTGGCACAAGTGTTGGTAATTTGGAGAGAATTCAAAATGTTGCAAACAGAGTAGTTGAAGCAAAAAAGAGTGGTGCTGATGTAGTTGTTGTGGTTTCTGCTATGAGTGGAGAAACTAATAAACTAATAGAGTATGCTGAATATTTTAGTAAAACTCCATCAAAAAAAGATATGGATTTGCTATTAAGCTCTGGTGAGCGAATTACGACAGCACTAACTTCTATTGCAATTCAAAGTCTTGGATATAAAGCTATTGGATTAACTGGTAGAGGTGCTGGAATTGTTACTGATACTGTTCATACTGGTGCAAGAATTAATAGTATAAATGGTGAAAATATTAAAAAATATTTAGATGATGGTTATATTGTAGTTGTAGCTGGATTTCAAGGTGTGAGTGAAGATGGGAATGTAACAACACTTGGAAGAGGTGGAAGTGATTTGAGTGCAGTTGCAATTGCTGGAGCTTTAAATGCTGATTTATGCGAAATTTATACAGATGTAGATGGAGTATATACAACAGACCCACGAATTGAGCCAAAAGCTAAGAAGTTAGAAAAAATTAGTTATGATGAGATGTTAGAACTTGCTTCACTTGGTGCAAAAGTTCTGCAAAATAGGTCAGTTGAGTTAGCTAAAAAGTTAAATGTAAATTTAGTTACAAGAAACTCATTTAATAATAATGATGGAACTTTAATTACAAAGGAAGAGAATATTATGGAAAAACCAATTGTTAGTGGTGTTGCTTTAGATAAAAATCAAGCAAGAGTTAGTATGGTTGGAGTTGAGGATAGACCTGGAATTGCCTCTGAAATTTTTAACTCTTTAGCAGATGAAAACATTAATGTAGATATGATTGTTCAAACTATAGGACATGATGGCAAGACAAATTTAGATTTTACAGTTCCTCAAAGTGAATTAGAGAGAGCAAAAATTGTTATGCAAAATTTTGAAAAAAATGCTCAAAGAGTAGATTTTGATAATAATATTTGCAAAGTATCAATAGTTGGTGTTGGTATGAAATCTCATAGTGGAGTCGCTTCAAAAGCATTTAGTGCTATGGCAAAAGATAATATTAATATTATGATGATTAGCACAAGTGAGATAAAAATATCTATGGTTATTGATAAAAAATATGGCGAATTAGCTGTAAGAGTGTTGCATGAAGTTTATGAGTTAGATAAATAATGGATGAGTTCCTAAAATGGACTATAGAGACAATTAGGAACGACAAAGGAATAAATAGCTGGTTAGAGGAGCGAAAATTTGAATGGGTTCCTCTGGTTAGCAACTGCTTAAATTACCTGCTTAGTGGAACTTCAATCATACTTGTAACTGATACTGATAGAGAGTGGTTTGGAAAATATATTATAAATAGCATAAATCGTCCAAAGCGATTAAGACCTATTGTGCCAATATATCTGATTAAATCCATATATCCAAATTTGGATTCTGTAAAAAATAGAGAAGATGTAGAACACCTATTTGATATGTTAAATTTATCATTTTCAAACAACTATATCTTTTGGTATATTGGCAAGGGTGATGATAGACGAGCTACAATTGCCAAAAGAAGAGATGATAGTTTTTTATGGGTTTTAGATGAAGAGATGCAAAATAGTTTTTTTTTAGAATCATTTGATGAGCTTTTGGATATAAAACTTTTAGAAATGTTTAGACTTTTTGATAAGAGTTTGAGTGCTACAATATTTGGAGAGATAGATTTAAAAGCAAAAAAAGAGTAGCTTTTCTACTCTTTGAAAAGTGATGCTAATGCTGAAACATCTCGTTTTTTCTCACCTCTTCCCATACTTGAAATAGATAAATCATCATTTTCTACAATTTCGATAGTAAAACCTGTTAGCATATTTGCAAGTCTGATATTTACTCCACCTTTACCTATTGCTTTTGGTTTTTGGTCTGAAGGTATAGTTACGATAGCTTTTGTATCTTCAATTTTTACACCACTTACAATTGCTGGACTTAAAGCTCTCATAACAAATATTTCTGCTGTATCTGAATACTCAACACAATCTATATTTTCATTTTTTAACTCTTTGCTAACAGCATTAATTCTAACACCTTTAACTCCAACAGTAGCTCCAACAGCATCTATTTTAGGACTATTTGACAAAAGTGCTACTTTTGCTCTATCTCCTGGAATTCTTGCAGATTTCATAATTTTTATTGAACCATCTTTTATTTCTGGAACTTCTAAAGTTAATAACTCTTCTAAAAATTTTGGAGCAGTTCTTGATAACTCCATAGTTATTCCATCTTTTCTACTTATATCAACTTTCTTAATTAGCACTTTTACAACATTTCCAACCTTAAAAACTTCGCCTTTTATTCGATTTTTTTTAGGTAAAACTGCTCTTATCTCATCTATTTCAATATATGTATTATCATCTTTATCTACTCTAATTACATTTCCTGAAGCAATTTTATTTACTTTAGATTTATATTTTCTAAATAGCTCGTTTTCTATTAAAATTTGAATTTTTGCTTCTAACTCATTTTGAAGTATAGATGCTCCAGTTCTACCAAGTTTTTCAAAACTTAGCTCATATCTCAACTCATCACCAATTTCAACTTCACCATTAATTAAAATAGCATCACTAAGTTTTATATATCTTTTTGGTTCAATTAACTTTGGACTTTCGTCTCTTACTACCATAACTTTTTGAAATAGTTTTAATCTTTTTTTAACTCCATCAATCTCAACATCATAATCACAATCTTTATCTATCGATTTTTTTGCAGTATCAATTACAGCTTCTCTTAAAGCATCTTTAATTTCATCTTCTCCAAGCCCCTTTTCGCAAGCTAAAGATTCAATAATATCTACAATTTTTTCCAACAAAAATTCCTTTATATAAGCTTAATTTTAACAGAAATTATATACAAAAACTGCTTCAGAATTGATTAATAATACTAAGCTTAAAAATTCCAACAATATAGTATAATTTTGCAATTTAATATATAAAAAAGAGTTACCATGTATAAAATATTATTAATATTATCAATATATCTTATTGGATACTCTCAAGAAATTGAAAAATTTAAACTTATATCAGAAGAGTCAATACCATTTAACTACACAAATAAAGATGGAAAATTGGAAGGTATCTCAATTGAGATTACAAAAGAGTTACTAAAAATTTTAAATCATAAAGATAATATTGAAATGATGCCTTGGAGTAGAGGTTATATAATGGCTCAAAAGAGTTCAAATATAATACTTTTTCCAACTGTAAGATTGAAAGAACGAGAAGAGCTATTTAAATGGGTTGGTCCATTTGCTACAAATAGGTGGTCCATTTTTACAAGATATGATGAAAATATAAAAATTGGTAGTTTAGAAGATTTAAAGAGTCAAAATTACAAAATTGGCACATACAGTGATGATGGATGTGAAATATTTTTAAAATCAAATGGAGTTAGAAATATAGATTCTGTTTATGACGATTTTTTAAATATTCATAAACTTGATAAAAAGCGAATTGATTTATGGGCAACTGGTGCAATAGGTGCATATTTTAACTCTAAAATTCGTGGAGTGAAAATAAAAGAGGTGTTTATTATGAGAGAAATTGAACTCTATTTTGCATTTTCAAAAGATACAGATGATAATGAAATAAAAATTTGGCAAAATGCACTTGATGAGTTTAAAAAGAGTGATAAATACAAAAATATTATTTCAAAATATTATACTAATTAGCTGACATGATTAGATTAATAATAACAATTATTATATTTTTTACAGCAATTCATGCACAAGATAAACTTGTAAAAGAGCTATCAAATATTGTAGCAAACCCATTTTATAATTTGGATTACAAGCAATTAGATACGATTTTAAAAAGTTATATGGATAAAAATAGCAAAATTATTGGAATAGAGCTATATGACACAACTCTAAAAGAGTATGTATTTTCAATTTATCAAGATAAAGAGAGTCTTATTTCAAAACTCAAAGACTCTGTTCCAAATAGTTTGAAAGATGATAAAGATAGTTATGCTTCAGATATTGTTATAAAAGATAGAACAGTTGGAATAGTTACAATATATCTAAAAAAATATGCAAAAAGAGAGATAAATTTAACTGAAGAAGAAGAAAAGTTTTTAGAAAATTTATCTGTAATTAGATTTAGTAATGAGATAGACTATGCTCCTTTTGATTTTATGATAGGTGATACTCCAACTGGTTATACAATAGATTTAATAAAGCTTTTATCAAAAAAGTTGGGAATTAATGTAGAGTTTGTCAATGGATATAGTTGGGATGAGCTTATAAATTTATTTAAAGATGGAAAAATAGATGTATTGCAATCTATTAATAAAACTCCCAAAAGAGAAGAGTTTTCTATATTTTCAAAACCATATTTTAAACTAAAAAATCACTTTGTAACACATATAGATTCTTCTGATATAAATGATATTTCCGAACTATATGGAAAAACTGTTGTAGTTGGTAAAAATTGGTCTCATGAAGAATATTTAAGAGAAAAACATCCAAAAATAAATATATTATCAGTGTCATCAAAGCCAGAAATGCGAGAAGCTGTATTAAAAAAGAGAGCTGATGCAATGTTTGATAATCCATACTCATTTAAATATGCAGTGCAAAAAGAGTTAATAACAGAGTTAAAATTGGGTGCTTGGGCGAGAGAGTTTGACAGTTATAGAGATAATAAACACTACTTTGCAATTAATCCAAATTTAGCACCACTTGTATCAATCATTAATAAAGCTTTGGAATCACTCACTTTTCAAGAGCTTGATAATTTAAATGTTAAGTGGTTTGGAAATGAAGTCTCAACTTCAAAAATAGATGAATTTGATTTAAATCAATCACTTTTTAATAAATCAGAAATAGAGTATTTAAATAAAAAAAAGTTTATAAAAATGTGTATTGACCCTGATTGGATGCCATTTGAAAAGATTGAAGATGGCAAACATATTGGAATGACAAAAGATTTTATGGATATTTTTCAAAAAACAATAGGAATTCCAATTGAGCTTGTTAAAAGTGTGAGTTGGAGTGAATCAGTAGAATTTGCAAAGAGTAGAAAATGTGATATATTTTCCCTTGCTATGAAGACTCCAGATAGGTCAAAATATATGAATTTTACAACTCCGTATCTCTCATTTCCTTTAATTATTGTAACTAAAAATAGTGTATCTTTTGTAAATGATATAGAAGCGATTGCAAATCAAAAAATAGCTATGGTAAAAGGTTATGCTTTTGTAGAAATTTTAAAAGGTCGTTATCCAAATTTAAATATTATTGAAACGAATTCACTATTAGAAGCATTAGAGCTAACAGATAGAGGAGCTGTATTTGGAGCAATTGAAACATTGCCAACAGTTAGTTATATATTTCAAAGAGAGTTTAGCAATAGTTTAAAAATTGCTGGTAAATTTGATGAAAAATGGGAACTTAGTGTTGGAGTTAGAAATGATGAGTTAGAGTTATTTAATATATTTCAAAAAGCTGTAAATAGTTTATCAAGTGAGCAAAAACAGGAGATTTTGAATAGATGGATAGCTATAAAATATGAAGATGGTGTAAATTACAATTTAATATATCAAGTAATAGGAGTTGCTCTATTTTTACTCTTAATTGCACTTATTTGGAATATTAAAATATCAAAATATAGTAAAAGACTTGAAATTGCAAAACAAAAAGCAGAAGAAGCAACAAAAGCAAAATCAAATTTTTTAGCAAACATGTCTCATGAAATTAGAACACCAATGAATGCAATTATAAATATGACATATCTACTGTTGCAAACTTCACTAACTTCAAAACAGAAAGATTATTTGACAAAAATTGATGTTGCATCAAAATCACTACTTGTAATTATTAATGATATTCTTGATTTTAGCAAGATAGAAGCTGGGAAATTGCAAATTGAAAAAATCCCATTTGATATAAATAGAGTTGTTTTAAATATAAAATCTCTATTTGAAATAAAAGCTCAAGATAAAAATCTCTATTTTGATATAGATTTAGATAGCTCTATTAAAACTATTTTGGGAGACCCTCTTAGAATTGAACAAGTTTTGATAAATTTAATAGGCAATGGTATTAAATTTACTAATATTGGTGGAGTTAGATTAACTATTAAAAGAGTAAATAATTTAATAAGATTTAGTGTAAAAGATAGTGGTATAGGATTAGAAGAAGGAGAGCAATCAAAACTTTTTAAACCATTTTCACAAGCAGATAGCTCGACTACAAGAAAGTTTGGTGGAACAGGTTTAGGACTTGCTATAAGCAGACATTTAGTTGATTTAATGGGTGGAAAAATTTGGTTAATTAGTAGTGTAGGAGTAGGAAGTGAATTTATATTTGAATTGCCATTAGCAGATGTAGAAGATATTACTTTAAATAATAATAAAGATGATATTTTAGATTTAAAAACAAGATTAAAAACTTTAAATGGAGCAAAAATTTTATTGGTTGAAGATAATCAGTTAAATCAAGACATTATAAGAAATCTTTTAGATGATATTCCAATAACAATTAATGTAGCTGATGATGGTTTAATTGCTGTAAAAATGGCAAAAGAGTCCAATTATGATTTAATTATGATGGATATTCAAATGCCAAATTTGGATGGATATGAAGCTACAAAATTAATTAGAGAGTTTAACAGTATAACTCCAATTATTGCACTATCTGCAAATGCAATGGTTGATGATATTCAAAAAACAAAAACAGTTGGCATTAATGAACATTTAAGCAAACCTATTGAAGTTATAAAATTATATAATGCAATTTTAAAATTTATAAAACCAAAAGAGATATTAAAAACAGTTGAGCTAAAAGAAAATACTAAAAATAGTGTAACTATTCCTAAATTTAGTGTAATAGATAGCTCAATTGGATTATCATTTATTGCAGATAATAAACCATTATATTTAAAACTTTTATTTGGATTTTTGGAGAATTACAAAGATTTAAATATCGATAAATGTGATAATAGAGTTGTGCATACTATAAAAGGACTTAGTAAAAATATTGGAGCAATTAAACTGCACGATATTGCAACTTTAACAGAAGCAAACATGAGTGAAGAAAATTTAAATATTTTCTTAAATGAATTAAAAGTTGTAATTACTGATTTAGAGAGTAATTTGGTCAAAGATGATAAAGATAAAGTTGCAAAAATGGATAGAGATAGTTTTCATAAAAAATTGGAAGAGTTGAGAGAACCTTTATCAAAAAATAGGGCAAAAGCTATAAAAGATATAATCAATGAAATTTCTCAATATGAGTTAGACAGAGACGAAATGGAGCTATTTGAAAAAATAAAAGAGCTTTCCTCTCATTATCAATTTAGAGATATTTTAGATTTATTATGAGAAAAGCTCCATCAAAATTGCTCCAAAAAAACCAAATAGAGACGATAAAAGAATAGCTTTAAAAAGCACAAATGTAGATTGAATATCAATACTAAAAATATAGTTAAATAGTAAAAAAGATACAATTAGAGATGATGTAACTGCATTAAAAATTGCCTTCATGGTTCGCTCAATATCATCACTTTTTAAAACTCTAAGCAATACATAAAATACAAATACCATGAGAAGATATAAATTAAATATTTTAATAACATCAGCATCAACTGCTAACTCATTTATCCACTCTCCAACCATTCCCAAAAATGCAATAGGCAATAATACACCAATATATTGCCTAACTACATCTTTGATACCAAATTCTCTATCATCATCTCTATTTGAAATGTGCATTTTATATACTTCTTTTTTCCAACTGTTGTAACCATTTAATCACAAGTCTAACTCCAGCTCCACTTGCACCAAATGGATTATAACCCCACTCTTTTTCTACATAAGCTGGACCTGCTATATCTAAATGTATCCATTTATCTTTATACTCTTCTCTTATAAACTCATCTAAAAATATAGAAGCAGTAATTGCTCCACCATATCTGCTTGAGCTAATATTACAAATATCTGCTACTTCGCTTTTTAATAGCTTTCTTAAATATCGATTTGCTGGAAGTTCTACACAAAGCTCTCCACTTCCATCACTTGCTTCTAAAATAGTATGTTTTAAATCTTTTGAATTTCCCATAACTCCGATACTATATTCACCAACTGCCACTACACAAGCACCTGTTAGTGTTGCTAAATCTATAATATAATTTGGTTTTAAATCTTGTGCATAATCTAAACAATCTGCTAAAACCAATCGCCCTTCCGCATCTGTATTTCTAACTTCAATAGTTTTTCCACTTCTGCTAAGTAATACATCATCTGGTTTATAAGCTTTCCCATTTGACATATTTTCGGTCGCTCCAATAACTCCTTCAACTTCAAATGGTAAATTAAGTTTTGCAATGGCACTCATAATTCCAATTACAGCACTACCACCACTTTTATCAGCTTTCATAGTTACCATATGCTCACTACCTTTGATACTCAAACCACCACTATCATAAGTCAAACCTTTTCCAACAATTGCTATTTTGCCAAGCGATTTTTTTGTAGGTTTATAACTTAAATGTATTAATCTTGCTGGTTCATCACTACCTTTGCTAACTGCATAAAATGCTCCAAAATTATTCTCTTGTAGATATTTTTCATCAAAGATTTGGCAAGATAATCCACACTCTTTTGCAACTTCTTCTGCTTTTTTTGCCAATTTAATTGGAGTCATATCAAATGGAGCAGTATTGACTATTTCTCTTGTTAGATTTGTAGAGTTCGCTATAACTTCTGCAACCTTTATATGCTCTTTTATCGCTTTTGCATCGATTTTTTTATCGCTATATTCATCTTTGCAAATGATAATCTCCTCTACTGTATTTAGACTTGGTTTGCTCTTATATTTTGAAAATGAGTAATTACCCAATATAAAACCTTCAACCAATCCTTTAACACCTCTACCTTCGCAATTATCGATATATAATCCAACTTTTAGAGATTTAAATTCCAGCTTTTTCGCAACTCTAATTGCTTTAGCAGAACCTATTCTAATATCTTCGTGATTTAGAGACTCAACTCCAACATAAAGTTTTTTACTTTCCAATAAATATTGAGTTTCACCATCTTCGCCTTTAAACTTTAAAGCATCTAATGCAACTTTGTCTGTTACAAATTTATGCTCTAAATTTTTTTTTACAACAAATACAACTTCACAATCTGCAACAACTTTATTTAAGTTTTTATTACTGAACTCTATTTTCATTTTTTCTTTCCCTTTTTTCTAAACTTTTACTTGAGAGTTTATTTAGATAATATAGTACAAATGAGATAAAACCAACTGCTAATGGAATTGCAAAATACCAATGCTCTTTAACTATTTTTAATAACTCCAAAATATATTCACCTAAAAAGTAGGTTGGAATAATTGTAACTCCTGCCCAAAAAAATGCACTAATTAAATTTATAAAAGCAAACATTTTAGCACTATATCGAGTTAAGCCTATTGACATAGGAATAACTGTTCTAAGTCCATACATATATCGTTGAGCAAATATTATTGGCCAGCCATATTTTTTGAGAAGTAGATGAGCCAATGCGAATTTTCGTCTTTGAGTATGTAGTTTTTGCTCAATAAAACCTTTATTATATCTACCTATATAAAAATATATCTGGTCTCCCACAAATCCACCAAGCCCTGCAACAAAAATTGCTATAGCTACATTCATATCACCAGTATGGCATAGCAATCCTGCCATAATAAGTCCCATTTCTCCTTCTAAAATACTCCAAAAAAATAGAACTATATAACCATACTCTTTTAGCCAACCAATAAATAGCTCTTCCACAATAAACCTTAAAGTTCTAATATATTTTTTGCTTGAACCATATCTTTATCACCTCGTCCTGATAAATTTACAATTACAAGCTTATCTTTTATATTTTCTATCTTTTTAAGATATGCAATAGCATGAGAGCTTTCAAATGCTGGAACAATTCCCTCTTTTTGAGATAACCAAACAAAAGCATCAATTGCTTCATCATCTCTAATATTTGAGTATTTTACAACTCCCAAATCTTTTAAATATGAATGTTCTGGTCCAATCCCTGGGTAATCAAGTCCTGCTGAAATAGAGTGAGCTTCTAAAATTTGTCCATCTTCATCTTGCAATAAATAACTCATCTGTCCATGCAATACTCCAGCACTTCCTTTTGCCAAAGATGCTCCATGCATATTGGTCTCAATTCCAAGCCCACCAGCTTCTATTCCAATACAAGTTACATCTTTGTCTTCCAAAAATGGGTGAAAAATTCCAATTGCATTACTTCCACCACCAATACAAGCCACAACAAAATCTGCTAATCTTCCCTCTTTTGCTAAAATCTGCTCTCTTGCTTCAACTCCAATTATAGATTGTGCATCTCTTACAATTAATGGGTATGGATGAGGTCCTGCTACTGTTCCAATTATATAAAATGTATCATCTGCATTAGTTACCCAATATCTAATTGCATCATTCATAGCATCTTTTAAAGTTTTTGAACCACTCTGAACGGCTATAACTTTTGCTCCAAGTAGTTTCATTCTAAATACATTTAACTCTTGTCGCTCCACATCTTTCGCACCCATAAAAATTGTGCATTCCAATCCTAAAAGTGCTGATATTGTAGCAGTAGCTACTCCGTGTTGTCCTGCTCCTGTTTCTGCAATTACCTTTTTTTTGCCAAGTTTTTTTGCAATCAATCCTTGAACTATTGTATTATTTACTTTGTGAGCTCCTGTGTGGTTTAAATCTTCTCTTTTTAGATAAATTTTTGCACCAAGTTCATTTGATAAATTTTTAGCAAAATACAGATTTGATGGTCTCCCTACATACTCTTTAAAATAGTAATCAACTTCACTCCAAAACTCTTCATCAAATCTAATCTTTTTATAACTCTCATCTAACTCTAAGAGAATTGGCATAAGAGTTTCTGGCACATATCTACCACCAAAAATACCAAAGTGTCCATTGCTATTTGGGTCAAATTTTGTCGCTTTTGGAATATACATCATATCTCCAAAACTGAATAAAATGGTGCTATCTCTTTAATTCTCTCTTCACCTTTTAAAAAGCTTAAATTCATGATAAAACATGCTTCTACACAATCAACTTTTAAACTTTTAATCAAATTAATTGATGCAAGTGCAGTTCCACCTGTTGCAATTAAATCATCAATTAATACAACTCTTGCATTATCTTTTTCTCTAAAAGCATCAATATGAATTTCAACCTCATCAAATCCATATTCTAAAGAGTATTTTTCAGCAACTGTTGTAAATGGAAGTTTTCCTTTTTTTCGCACAGGAACAAACCCAACTCCAAGTCTTGTAGCAAGAGCTGAACCAAATATAAATCCACGACTCTCAATCCCAGCAATAAAATCTATATTTTGATTTATGTATCGCTCTTCTAAATGCTCCATCAACATATTAAATGCAACTTTATCATTTAGTAAAGTTGTAATATCTTTAAAAACTATTCCTGCTTTTGGGAAATCTTTAATATCTCTAATTGATTTAAGTAAAATCTCTTGTAACTCCATAACATACTCCTATAAAAGTGCTTCAATTTTGTTTTCTAACTCTTTAATTTTTGACCTAAGTCGTTCATTATCTATTCTATATTGTGTATTTCTTGTTTTTAAAACCTTAATCTCATTTCTAATTTTTGATAGCTCTTCTGTAAGAATATCTATATTTCCAAGCGACCTTTGGAGTTGAATTTGATATTTTCTAATCAAAATTTCAGCTTCTTGAAGAGTTAGCTTCATAATTGAGTTATTTTTTTCTTCTTTAAAAGCTAAGCTTTTATAAAAAAACATCCTCGCAAATATGTAGATTATAAATATTATTACAGATGTTAAAAAGAGCCAATTCATAATCAAATCCATAATCAGCTCTCTAATTCAATTTTTTTAACTCTATCACTATGTCTTCCACCTTCAAAAACACCTCTACACCATCCATCAATAATAGACTCAATCACTCCAAGCCCTACAACTCTTGAACCAAAACATAAAACATTTGCATCATTATGAGCTTTTGTAATAAATGCAGTATATTCATCATGACACAAAGCTGCTCTAATACCTTTATGTCTATTGGCAGTTATACTCATACCAATTCCAGTTCCACAAATTAAAACACCAAAACTACCACTATTTGCCAAAACTTCTTTACACAATTTATGTGCAAAGTCTGGATAATCAACTCTATCAGTTGAGTTGCAACCAAGGTCGATTACTTCAAAACCCTTTTTTATAAGTAAATCTTTTACAAAATCTTTCACATCATAACCAGCATGGTCTGTTGCAATAAAACAGTTCATAAAGTTCCTTTTTTTAAGTTTATTATAACAAAATCTGCATAAGTTTTAGTGCTGGAGTAAAAAATATATCTTTAAGAGGAGTAACTAAAACAATTATTAAAATTATCATGCCATAGCTTTCCATCTTTTGAATAAAGTTTGCTAAAGAGTAAGCTTTATATTTCAAAAATAGATATAAAAGTGCTTTTGAGCCATCAAGTGGAGGAATTGGCCACAAATTAAAAACTGCTAAAACTATATTATAAACAATTAAGTATTGTAATACAATGAGAGCAATTGCTCCACTTAGAGTTGTATCATCAAACACATCTAATAGAGTTGAAGCAAAAATTGCCACTAATAAATTATATAAAACTCCAGCTAATGCTACTAAAATAGCACCATTAAATCCACCTCTATTTATAACTGTGTGAATATTTATAGGAACAGGTTTTGCCCAACCGAACATAAATGGACTTCCAGCAAGTAGTAACATAATTGGAACAACAATAGTTCCAATTGGGTCAATATGAACTATTGGATTTATGCTAAGTCTGCCTTCATTTTTTGCTGTATCGTCTCCTAATTTATATGCTACATATCCGTGCATTATTTCATGACCAATAATAGCAACTAAAAGAGCTATAACAATAGCAACTATCTCAATAATTTTACCAAATTCCATTATTTAGCTTTTAACTCTTTTGCTTCTAACTCTTCTACACTTTTTCCAACTCTATCCCATCTGATTTTATAATCATCATCCCAACTAAAATATATAAACCAAGGTGTTCCTATAATATATTTATAAGGAACTTGTCCCCAAAATCTACTATCATTTGAGTGGTCACGATTATCCCCAACCATAAAGAAACTATCCTCATCAACTTTTACAGGTGGAAAATTTATAATTTGAGGAGGAAACATCGCTGTATCATCATTATGGATACCTCTATGTGCTTCTCTATATGGATTTATAACCCAAAGTTTTCCACTCTCATCTACAATAATAGACTCTTTTGGATAGTTTGCTTTGATATACTCATCTCCCTCATGTGGTCTTAAAATTAGATTTTTATTCCACACTCCAACCATATCACCACCAACTGCAACACACCTTTTGACATAATGTATTTTTTCATCTTCAGGGTATCTAAATATAACAATATCTCCTCTTTTTGGTCGCTCACCTTCAATCAAATGTCCATTATTATTGAAATCGGGCATAATTGGTAACTCAATCCACGGAATTCTTGGAATTGGAATACCATAAACAAATTTTTTTACAAATAGATGGTCACCAATTAGAAGTGTATTTTTCATAGAACCACTTGGAATTACAAATGCTTGTGCTACAAAAAATATAACAAGCAGAACTATAATAATAGTTCCCGTCCAGCTATTTGAAAAGTTATACAGTTTTATTAATTTATCTTTCATTATTTACTCTCAATTTTGCAGATTTGATAGTATTTTCTAATAGCATTGCAATTGTCATAGGGCCAACTCCACCTGGCACTGGAGTAATAAATGAGCATTTTAGAGCAACTTTATCAAAATCTACATCGCCAACTAACTTATCATTTAACTTATTAATACCAATATCAATCACAACAGCTCCATCTTTTACCATATCTTCTGTAATTAAATGAGCCTTTCCAACACCAACAACTAAAATATCAGCTCTTAAAGTATGCTCTTTTAAATTTTTGGTATAAATATGACAAATTTCAACGGTAGCATTCTCATTTAATAGTAGTGAAGCCATTGGTTTGCCAACAATATTACTTGCTCCAACTACTACACAGTTAGCACCTTCTAATTTGATTTTATATTTTTTTAAAAGTTTAATAACTCCATAAGGAGTAGCAGGAATAAATGAGTCTAAGTTTGCAAAAACTCTTCCAAAATTGTATGGATGAAACCCATCTACATCTTTTAAAGGGTAGATTGCTTCAAGAATTTTTGTCTGATTTATATGTTTTGGGAGTGGAAGTTGAACTAAAACCCCATCAATATTTGGATTTACATTTATCATTTTGATAGTTTCTAATATCTTATCTTCTGATATATCATCTGGAAATTCATGAACTATTGAGTAAATTCCAGCCTCTTTACAAGCTTTTGATTTCATATTTACATAAGTTTGACTTGCTACATCATTTCCTACTAATATAACTGCTAAACCAGCTGTTACACCTTGATGTTTTAGCTCTATAACCTCTTTTTTGATAGACTCTCTTATCTCATTTGCATAACTTTTTCCATCTAAAATAACCATTTATATCCTCATATAGCTTTTAATAAATTTTTGCTATCATAACAAAATAACTATTTGTATTTGTTTAAGAGGTTTTTATGCGATTTTTTATCATATTTTTTCCACTATTTCTATTTAGCGAGTCATTTATTACAGATTATGAGTATGGAAAAATGATATATGAAAATACAAGAGGAATTCCATGTATTAAGTGTCATGGAACAATAGGTGAAGGATTTTTAATTACAGAATATAAACATAAAAATAGGGATATTTTTTTAAAAGCTCCAGCAATAAACTCAATACCATTTACAAAATTTAAAGAAAGAGTTTGGGGATTTAATAAAAAAAGTGTAATGCCTCAATACTATTTAACACTCAAAGAGATAGAAGCTCTCTATATTTATTTAAGAATAAGGGCGACAGAAGATTGAATATATTATGGTTTAGACGAGATTTAAGAGTTGATGATAATAAACTTTTAAGTTTGAAATTAGATGATGTTTTGCCTATCTTTATTTTTGATAAAAATATATTAAATTCATTAGATAAAGATGATAAAAGAGTTAGTTTTATATTTGAAAAAGTTATAGAACTAAAAGTTAATTTAAAATCTTTAGGTTTAGATTTAGCCATATTTTTTGGTTATCCAAAAGATATTTTTTTGTATCTAAAAAGTTTAGGTGCAACAAAAGTTTTTGCTTCAATTGATTATGATGAGCATGCAATCAATAGAGATAAAACAATAAGTGAAATTTTAGAGTTTGAAAAACTTAATGATTGTTATATATTTGAGCCAAATGAGCTTTTAAAAGATGATGGTAGCTTTTATAAAATTTATACACCTTTTAGTAAAAAAGCTATCTCTGTTTTAGAAAACTCACACTATATTCAATACAAAACTAACTCTTTTAAACTAAAAAATTTCAATTTTAATCAAATCCTTTCAATAAATGGTGATATTAAATATTTAAATTTAGAGTTAAATTCAATAGGATTTATAAAGCAACATTTAAATATTAAACCTCCAAAAGAGTTACTAAATGATTTTAAAGAAAAAATTACAAATTATGAGATTGACAGAGATTTTCCAAGTAAAATTGGCACATCAAATTTAAGCATACATATTAGATTTGGAACTATCTCAATTCGTCATATTTTAAGGGAAATAAGAGATTGGAATGTTAATTTTGGTTTAAATATAATGAAGTTTTTACAAGAGCTTTTGTGGAGAGAATTTTTTGCATACATTTTATATTTTAATCCAAACTTGCAAAATATTAATTTTTTAAATATCTCTCCAAAATGGTTAGATAATGAAGAGCATTTCATTAAATGGTGCAATGGAGAAACAGGAGTGCCAATTGTTGATGCTGGAATGCGAGAATTAAATAGTAGTGGACTTATGCACAATCGAGTTAGAATGATAGTTGCTTCTTTTCTTACAAAAGATTTACATATAAATTGGCAAAAAGGTGAAGAGTATTTTGCTAAAAAACTTTTAGATTATGATGCTTCTTCTAATATCTTATCGTGGCAGTGGTGTAGTAGTGTTGGGGTTGATGCACAACCATACTTTAGAGTTTTTAACCCATATCTTCAAGCTCAAAAGTTTGATTGTGATGGAGTTTATATTAAAAAGCATATAAAAGAGTTAGAAAAAACTCCCTCAAAACTACTTTTTGATGAAAATTATCTACTAAAATATAAGATTGCAAACTATCCACAACCAATAGTTAATCATAAAATAGAATCTAAAAGAGCAATAGAGTTTTTTAAGTTGTGATTTTTAAAATGGAATATCTTCTAAAAATAGTTTTTTTTATAAATTTTTCATCTATATTCTCTATACTCACAATTTTAAAGCTCTCTTTTGTAGGTTTCAAAATCTAATTTCCAAACTTTCACACCACAAAATCTAACACCTTCAGGACATATTGGAAAAACTTCATTTTGAAATCGTAAGCTACAAGGTGGAAGTAGTTTATCACTATGTAAGATATTTAAACTTTTTAATATTTTTACTTGCTCATAAATCAAATCATAAATCTCTTCTTGAGCATTAAAACATAATCTCATTTGAGCTTTATGAAAAAATGAATTAAAATCATTTCGTTCAATAATTTCGATATTATGGGAGTTTGGTAGAGCATATACAGCACTACTAAGCCCAATTTTATCTATTTGAGTATCAAAAAAGTTATAAATATAATTCATTTCATCTAAATAAAATTGCAAAAACTCACTATTTTTTATAATATTTGGAATATAAAAATCCCTTTTTGTAGATATAGTTGGACGAATTGCTACACTTTTTCGATGTCTTTGATTTTGAGCATCAGCACTAAGGGAGAGTTTCATATAACTACTAAATCCTCCTAAATTTGAGCCATCAAGTAACATTTGTGAATTTTTTAGAATAGAAAAGTAGTTGCTATTAAATTCAAAATCAAGTGGTTTTACTACATCAAAAATATGAATATTTGAATTTATATTATTATTTTCTTTAAAGCTCTCCATGTCGAATTCAAAAAATTTAACATCACTAATTTTTGCATAATCAATTAAAGGTTTTAGTGAGCTATCCATTTTTAATAAAAGCTCTTCTAACTTATTAGCAAACTCTAAAGCTTCCGTTTTTGCTTCTTGCAAAGCTTTTACACTTGAAATATATCTAAGGATTGTGAGTAGATTTACAGTGTGATACATATATGCACAAATTCCTTGAGGAAGTATATATCTTGCTATCTCTTGAGCCTTTTTTTTAGCTTCTTTGATTTTAAATTTTGGAAGTCTTGCTTCACATATTGGAGTTAATTTTTCTATTAAATATTCATAACTTTTAAAAACTCTACTGTAATACTCTTCCCACTCAAATTTATCACCATCTATTGGATAATAAAAACTATCACTTTTCATTTTTGCATATCGCTGACTTATCTGCTCACTATTATAATGTGGATGAGAGTGCAACAGTCTCCATATCAAATGGCGACTTACACCACTAATTAATAGTGTAAAATTGGAGTGCATAAGTGTCGTATGGTGTCCTGC
>DZAY01000059.1 GCA_022729735.1 Helicobacter cetorum | reverse complement strand
CTATGTTTGGAAATTCAGGATACTCATTTGCTTCAAACATTGGTAATTTGAATTTCCCCAAAAAAATATTTAAATACTATCCAATCTTTTTTGAGTAACTTCAATATATTTATATTCTTTTTCAATTCCTATAAATTTTCTTTTATTTTCTTTTGCAACTAAACAAGTTGTTCCACTTCCACAAAATGGGTCTAAAACAACATCACCCTCATTTGAAAACCCTAAAATAATTCTTTTTAGCATCTCTTTTGGTTTTTGAGTTGGATGAATTGCTTTACCATCTTCTCCTTTTACTCTCTCTTTTCCTTGAACAAGTGGAAACATCCAAATATCTCGCATTTGTTTATCCGCTCCATCTTTTTGTTTTTCAGGATTTATATTTTTTAATGTTTCATAATTAAATATCCATTTTTTACCTTTTACTGCCCAAATAATAAACTCTGATGAATGAGTTAAAACTCTTTTTGTCATATTTGGCATAGGATTAGATTTTTGCCAAGTTATAATATTTTTAATCTCAAATTCGTTAGCTTTTAAACTCATAGTAGCTTCACCAATATTATGATAACTACAAGCTATAAAAATTGAGCCATTTGGTTTTAATACATTTTTACAAGCTTTTATCCAATTATTTGTAAAGTTTATATAATCAATTTCATCCATTTTATCCCAATCTTCATTAACCATATACCAATCACCACCAGTTTTATTTCCTTGCCACTTAAGGGCATTTCCTGATAAATTATATGGAGGGTCAGCAAAAATTAATTGAATTGTTTCTTTTTCTATTTTTTCTAAAATTTCTATGCAGTCGCCTTGTAAAATTTTATTATGATTCATATATGCTATCTAACTTATTTTGTAATACATTTTGATACCAAATAAATCCATCTTTTTCTATATCTTCAAATGCTTTTTCACTTACATTAAAAAATTTTTCATAAGTAACACTATTTTCTAAAATTTTTATAATATCATCAATATCTAAAGGAATAATTTTTAAATTTTCTACATAATTTTGAATATTACTAGAATCATAATATCTCAATTTATGATATGAACGAAAACCAACTAAAACATTAGGGTCTAAATATGGTGCTATAAACAAAGCATAATGATTACCTCTATTTTCAAGTAAGTACCTACCTAAATGTCTGCTTACAGGTTCTAGTTCCATTTTTCTTTGAGTGGTTTTATCTGAAAGTGTTACTTCAATAATTAGATGATGAGAATCATATTCATAAACTATATCAGCTTTTCCACCACTTGCAAATCTTCTAGGTAATAAATTAGCATCTAAACTCATATTAAGAAATTTGCTTAAATTACCTTTATGCTCACTAATTTTATACCAAGTTATGCCAATTAAATACTCAAAAATAGTTGGAACATCACACTCCCAATCAATATAAGATTTTATTGAAGAATCTTCTCTCTTTTTTATCTGTTCAAATAGTTTTATTAAATTGTTATTTGAAAAATAATTATCAATTAATTTATTAAATCTTTCAATTTTTGATTTTTCTTTAATATTTGAGATTGCTACTTTTAAATTATCAACATCTTTTAATGTTTTAAACTTATATTTTAATTTTTGTAATAGTTCAGTTTCATTAGGCTTTAAAATTATAGATATATCTTCTAAGTTACTATTATTTACTAATTTATTATTATATTCATCTTTTGAATTAGATAGAGATTCATTTAGTAATTTATCAATTTTATCATCCATAAATGTTAAAACAATATCATCTAAAAAAATCTTTTCTTCTTCAAATATAAAAACATCACTTAACTCTAAAAATCTTCTATTTAAATCATAATACTCTTCTAAATTTGTATGCCATTTTATAGAGTGAATTAAATAAAATATCTCTTCATAAAAAACTTCTATATTTTTTGAATTTATCAATGTTTCATTTTCAAAAAAATCAATATTAAAATTATTAGTAGTTTTTTTAGTTACATCAAAGAATAATTTATAATACTTCACTCTATTTTTAATTGGAACTTTAGTTATAGATTCTATTATTTTTTCAATTTGATTAATTTTTTGAGAATCATTGTAGCTATTTTTATTTTCAAAATATAGCAATAAATTTTTGTAGAGTTCAAAATAAGCTTTTGTATTTTCTTTACTCTTTCTATCCATTAAGATTATTTCAAAGTTTTCTAAAGAGTCTTCATACTCTAAAAAATATTTTAATGCAAATTGATAATTTTCCATTTGAGATATTTGGTTTTTTATAATTAAAAATAAATCTATATCTCTTTTAGTTTTTAATTCACTAACTATAAATTTTAATTCATTATTGTTTTTTACCAAGGGAAATATATATGTTAATTCATCTTTTGTAATAAATTTTAACTCTATAATTGCATATATAATTGCTAGAAAAGGATTTATTTTAAACTCTGAATAACTTCTTGAATTAGAAAATTCTGAAAACTCTATTTTGAGAAGTTGTTTAAAATATATAAAACTATCATTTCTAATAAAAAAAATATTATCATAATCAAAACTATTTTTTTTATTTATTCTATAAATTTCTTTTCCAACTTCTGTAACTTTTCTATCTTCTGTTATAAGCCCTAAATCTTTTAATGATGATGTTTTTTGTCTTGCATCTTTATTTTTATCTTTTGCACTAGATTGAGATAAATTCTCTTCCACCAACATTTCAAAATATATATCTTGAATATCTATCCAATTATCACTTTGATATTTATCCCAAAGTTCATTTAATCTAATAAGTTGTTTCTCTATCTTATATTTTAATTCTGAAACTCTAAAACTTGTTGTTCCATAAGACCAAGAGTAACTTTGAAATTTTATTTTATCTATATCTTGTTTTTTCATTTCTTGACTTTTAAATTCTTCAGAAGATTTAGCAATAATATTTTTTATATCTTGATATGTACAATTATATTTTTGTGCTAAATTATTAATTTCTGTTTGAGATAATTTTCCTTTATCAGATAATATAGTTTTTATTTCATTTATATGTTGGTTTTTCATTTTTAGCTTTTAGCCTTTACAGAGTCAATGAAAAAATTTTTTATCTCATTTATCCATTCGGGTATATTATCAGTAGACTTCTTGCAAAACTCATTTAAATGATATTGATAGTCTAACAAGTTTAAGTGTATTTTATTTGTAAACCACTTTAATTTTTTTAGTTTTGCAAGAAGTCTAGTATCTTTAGCTAATTCTACATATTTTTTAGCAAATTCTATTTTTCTATATCCATTATTTTTATCAAAAAAATCTTTTATTAATTCTCTATCTGTATTCCTTATGTCAAAACGATAATATGAATTTAAACTTTCATCTTTTTTTATACTCTTATTATCTTCTAATATTTTATTTATATTTTCATCTTTAAAAGACTTTAATGTTTCAATAAATATATTAGAATTTAAAGAATCTTCTATTTCTGTTTCAGTATTTTTATCATCGTCATTTTTTACTAAGTTAGTTTTATTATTATCATTTAGTAATCTATGAAAAATTAATTTTGATTTTTCGTCGATAATTGGAGCAAAATCTAATCTTTGCTTATCTGTATCAATTAAACAATATACTTTTCCTTTTATCGATTCTTTATAATCTCTAAAAGGCAATTCTAAATATTCAAATATTCGTTTTACTTCTTTAAAACTGCCAACTGGTAAAATTATTAAATGATTTTTTTCTATCATATCTTTAAAATAAAAATCAAAATATATTTTTTCAGAACTTCCCTCGCAAATTAACCAATTATATGGTTCTTCTGCTTGTAAAGAAGTAACTATAGATTGTGTTAAATCATTTACACTTTTTAAAGTCACATCGTTAGGCAAATCTTTATAATTTTTATTTTTAGTTTGATTAATTATCTCCCTTGCATTAAATAAACTATAAGAATCTACTTGAAAATCATTATTTTTTATATGTAATAAATGTGAAATACCATTATTTATTATAGATAAATGTCCATACCAATGTGTAGCTATTAATAATTGTATATTTTCAGATATATTTTTTATCTGTTTTAACTCTTCAAATTGTTTGAAACGAGCTTTTCTATTTAGCGATGCTTCAGGCTCATCAAAAGCAAAAATGATATATTTATCATCTTTTTTTTGTGTCATTAAAAATGCTTTTGATAATTCAATCAAGGCTTTTCTTTTTTCACCTGAACTCAAATACTCTACATATATATCTTCATCTCTATTTGATTTTTTTGTCAAAACTCTTAATGAAAAGAACTCTTCTATAATTTTTGATATTAACGATTGCATTTGAATATTTTTATTTCTATGTTGAGAAGTTTTAAACTCATACTCATTTAATTGAGTAGAAATCTTCTCGACCAATGTGTTTAAATTTTTATTAATCTCATCAAGCTTTTTTGGTGAAATTATTTTACTTATTTCATCAAAAATATTTTTACCTGTTAATTTTTGAATATCATCTTTTTCAATTTTTGTAAATTCAGAAATACTGACTTCAGTTGGTATGTATATATATGAATATAATTTTTTTATATCATTAAAGTAAGATTCATATTTTCTTTCTAATTTTCCTTGATTTCTTTTATCCTGTTTTTCTAAATTTTCTTGATTAACATTAGAAGAATTTTGAATAATTTCCTTTATATTTCTATCTAATGAACCAAAATAAGGTATATCAATTTTATTATTATTAAATTGTTTTCCATTCAATATTAAAAAATGAGTCTCTTTTAAATCAGAGTTTTTAAATTCATCAATTTCATTAAAAAATGTATTTTTTTCAATATTTTTATCTATTAATAGTTGTGTTATATCATTACATATATCTTTTAATTTAATATTTGTAATTCTTTCTTTTTCAATTAAAAATAATCCACAAATATATGGTTGATTTCTAGTTCCTTCGCTAAGTCCTCCTTTATTTTTAGCTTCTAAATTAATATTCCATTCCCTATTATTAAATAAAACATCTAAAGCTTCTAAAATTGAGCTTTTTCCTATTCCATTATCTCCTATAAATGTTGAAAACTTTTGCACCAAACTACTAATTGGTATGTACTGTTTTCCATTATATGTTTTAAAATGTCTCAATTCTAATGCAAGTATCATTTATTTACCTCCACAAAAAACACCCTCTCTTTATTATCACCTCTTTTACTCTTACCTGTGTTAAACTCTTTATACTCTTTTTCAAAGATTTTAATTTTACCCTTTTTACTTAAAATCTCTTTTATATCTTCATCTTTGATTCTTGCATTACTTCTACTATTTCCTTTATCTGCCATATTGTTATATGAAAATAGAATATATTTTACTTTTGCATTATCTATCAAATCAGCAAAAGCTTTTGTAGCATTTGCTTTGTTATATTCACTTTTTAAATGAGTTCTATCAAACTTTTTTGCGACTCCAAAAACATTTGGTTTATCCCATTTGATTAAATTTTCAAGCAAATGATATGCATCACAATATTGACGAGAGTTATAAGGTGGGTCAATATATAAAATATCACTCTCTATCTCTCTAATTAAAATATTTGCATCTAAATCATAAATTTTATTATTTTTATTTTTTTCTACCTCTGTATCTAACATTTTAAGCTTTAACTTTTTTTGAGGTATTGCTTTTTTGATATATGCATCATAGTGTCCGACTGTATTTGCTATTCTATCCATAGCATAGAGAAGTGAAGTTAATAAAATTGCTTTTTCTTTGAAATTAATTTCATTTTTGAGATATTTATCGTTTATTGCTTCTCTAATTTCGCCTATTTTTTTAGCATTTTCAAGTGAAAAATATCTATTACCAAAATTTATTGAAAAATAGTTATCTTTTTTAGATTCTAAATTATTAAATTCATTAATCAACTTTAAAACTTTTTTTTCATTAAATTTATCATCGCTCAAAAAAGCATAAAGAGATATGTAATTGCTATACAATAAATCATTAGAAATTATCTTTTTATCTTCAGAATTAAAATAACTTCCAACTACTCCAGTGCCTGAAAATAAATCACATAATGAGTTAAATTCGCCTATTTCACTATTTATAATATCTTCTATAAAATAGAGAATAGAATTTTTATTACCTAAATATCTTCTTTGTGATATTTCAAATTTATCTTTTAATTTTAATATTTTAGTCATCTTTTTTCAAACTCTCCTTTAGTTTTTCTTCCTCTTCAAGCTTTTTTTTGACACCTTCAACAAATTCAATTGGCAAAGCTTTTAAAACTTCATAAAGAATTTTTCTGCCTTTTTTATTCTTTTTTTCTTTTTTCCACTCGTATATTGTTGTATGACCTAATTCAAAAATTTTTTTTATATCTCTATCTATCAAACAAAACCTTTTTTAATTTTAATTATACATAAAAATAACTTGACAAAAATTTATTTATATAATAAAATATTCGTTATGCAAATAAAAATTCATTAAAAGGATAAAAAATGAACTCTCAAATAGTTGAATTAAAAAATGATGAATTGTTGGTAAAACATACTGTAATTGCTGAATATTCAGATAATGATGTTATTTCTATTAGAAAACTTATAGACAATTATAAAAGTGATTTTGAAGAGTTTGGACAGTTGTCATTTGAAATGACAAAAACCACAACTACGGCATTTGGTAATGGAAGACCATCAAAAATTTACTTCCTAAACGAACAACAAGCAACCTTGCTTTTAACCTATTTAAAAAATAGCGAAATCGTTAGAAAATTTAAGATTACACTTGTCAAAGAATTTTTCAAAATGCGAGAATTTATTCAAAATCTTTCAAATCTCAATCGCACAAAAGTAAATTTAAGCGACACAAAAATCAGAGAAGCTTTTTTTATTGCATTTGATGGAAAATGTTACTATTCTGGCGAAAATCTAAGTAAAACTCACTTTCACATCGACCATATTTTGCCAAAGTCAAAAGGCGGAGAGGATATTTTGTGTAATTTAGTTGTTTGCAAACCTGATGTAAATATAATTAAAAGTGATAGTTATGATAAAAAATTTGTGCAAGAAAATCAACTTTTTGTGAGCCAAAATTTCGCTCCAAAAATCGAAGCAATTATAAATTTAATTGATGAAAACAATAAAAATTTTGATTTAAAATATCTCTTTAATGCTGGAGTTATGAATAAACTTGAGGAACTTTATGGCAGAGGAGTTGTAAAGAATTTTTATGCAAAATTAATTCCAAATTTTGATTATAAAAAGTCCCAAAAAATCGAAGAAAAAACAACTGAATATTTTATAAAAAATTGTGTAATTCATAGTAAAAATGCGAGACTTCAAACATCAAAACTTTATGAAAGTTATATAATTTTTTGTAAAGATAACCAAATTTCGGCATATACAAAAATTAAATTTTTTCAAATTTTTAGAGATTTAAAAAAAGTTCCAAAGATGAATTTGCTAAAAATGTCTTATTTTGAGGGCAAAAAAGAGAGATATTTTGATGGGTTGGAAGTTGTTTTTTAAACATCCAAAACTCGCACATTTTTAGCATTCTCTTCAATATAAGCTCGTCTAGGCTCAACTTCATCACCCATAAATAGGTTAAAAGTATCATTTGCCCTAATTGCATCTTCGATTGTGACTTTTAAAAGTCGTCTGTGAAGTGGGTTCATT
>DZAY01000031.1 GCA_022729735.1 Helicobacter cetorum | reverse complement strand
CTTCAAGATAATTTTTTATTGATAGCCCTATGTGATAAGCTAAATTAACAGGTACAGCATTTCCAACTTGTTTATACTGTTCTGCCATTGAACCAATAAATTCCCAATCATCAGGAAAGCTTTGAATTCTTGCATTTTCTCTTACACTAAATGGACGAAGCTCAACAGGATGGCATCTATCTGTTTGTTTTTGAGCAGGAGAACAAAGCACAGTTAATCCAGCTTCATCCCATGACATTTTTCTTGCTATTCCAGTTTTTCCACCACCTAAATAATAACTTCCACCTAAATACTCTTTTGCAATATTTTCAGGCAAATCTCTCCAACATCCACCAGCTGGAACCAAAGCAAAAATTTCTCTTTTTTTATCATTATAAGTTGCACAAAGTGAAGATGGAACATTTTGTAAAACATCTCCCAAAGTTAGTTTTTTATCTATTGGTTGTGGAAAAGCATAATCAATTCCAACTTTTTCTCTAATATCTTCTCTAACTCCAACAATAACTATTCGCTCTCGCTTTTGAGCTACTTCATAATTAATCGCATTTAAAACTTTATAATAGACTACATATCCAACATCACTAAAAACATCTATCATGGTTTTAAAAGTTTTACCACCATCATGGCTTACTAAACCTCTTACATTTTCAGCTAAAAACATTTTTGGCTTTAGCTCTTTTAATATTTCTGCATAACTATAAAAAAGTGTTCCTCTTGTATCTTCAAGCCCCAATTTTTTACCCGCATAACTAAATGCTTGGCAAGGATAGCCACCAGATAATAAATCAATATCAGATGTTAAATAGTTTTTTATTCCAATTTCGGCAATTTTTACAATATCATCTTCTAAAATATTCCAATTTGGTCTATTTTTACGAAGTGTTTCACAAGCCCACTTATTATTTTCAATGACCAAAGCAGTATCAAATCCAGCCATTTCTAACCCTAAAGCCAAACCACCAGCACCAGCAAAAAGCTCAACGACTGAAAAATTGTGAAAATCACTAATTTTTTGCTTATTATTTAATTGTTGCTTCATAATAATAGTCACTAATAACCCTTACTTTTATGAATATGAAATTATACAATACCAACTCTAAACATCTAATCTAAGCCAATAAAACTTTGCAAATCGTTATATCGTTTGATATACTACTGAAAATTTTATTTTTAGGAGCAGTTAAAAATAGGATAAAATATGAGAGAAAATATAAAAGGGATTGGTTATAGACTCAAAATATTTCTCTAAATTGCTATTGAAAAAATATCTTTATCAAGTGTTTCCCATATTTCTTTATTAAGTTAATTTATTTAAATCTAATTTGCAAATTCAATTTAAAAAAATATTTTCCATTTTCTTTGTAAATGTCAAACATTTTATATCGACTAGAACTAGGACTATCTAATTTAATATTATCAATTAAATATTTATCAACAATATCTTTAAAATATATTAAATCAAGTAGATAAACTGCTCCATTTTCTGTTACAAGTATAATTCCACCATTCACTTCATTTATTCCATTCCATTTTTCACCAGCTCTCATACCAAATGTTACAGCATTTGCAAAATCACTAATTTTCTTGTTGTAAAAATTTATTTCATCTTCATTTTTTGAAATTATAGAGATAAGTTCTTTTATATCTTTTGTATTTTTTTCATAGGATGTGTAAAGCATGTTAGCTAAAAATTTATCTAAATTTGAATCTATTAATTTCAAATTATATTCAAAAATAGTACTCTCTACTTTGATAAAATTTATATTTACCCTACAAGAATTCAAAAATTGACATCTATCTAATAGTTTTTTTGAAGTATTTATGTTATTTGATTGATTCATAATTGTATCGTCTATACCTACTACTTCATAAATAAAATTTGTATTATTAGAAGCATTTAAAAGTGTAGCTGGACTTCCTAAACTTGATTTAATATTGTATTTTAAATTTACAATTTTATTAAACTTATTATCCAAAACATTAGCAGTTAAATCTCCTTTTACATTTGAAGCACCTTTTGGTTTTTGTCCATCAAACAAATCATCAATTAAAGGTTGAATTTCATTAATATCAAATGAGCCTTTTGCACTTTTATGAGCTAATATTTTTGATAATAATATTTTATTTTGTTCAGATAAATAACCAATACTATACTCTTTTATCTTTTTGTTATCAGATAATTTAGTTATATATTTTTCTTCAGTTTTATATTTTTTATCAGCTAAGATAATTTCTAATAATTTAAATAAATTTTTCTCTATAATTTCTAAATTCTCATCTACTATAACTAAATTAGAATTTTCTAATAAATATAAAAATGTATATAATTCTGACCATTCACCTTTATTAAATCCCATCTTTAGTCTCCTCTAATATTTTATAAATATAATGTGCAAGTTCTTCAATTACTGGTATTGAAACACTATTTCCTAATTGCTTATACTGCTGTGTTTCACTTATTGTTTGAGGAAATGAAAAAGTATCTATTCCATTTTTTACAAAAGCATAATCTTTAAATCCTTGAAGCCTAGCCCATTCAATTGGTGTCATAACTCTTATACCTTGATTATTTATTGGAGTTTGCTTACTTCCAAACATTTTTCCATAATATTCGGGCTTTTCTTGTAAAACTAAATTTCTCTCTTTTCCACTTCCACCAGTTGCCAAAATAGTATTTGCAATAGAGTTTTCATCTATGTTTACAATTTTAAAACCAAAACCATTACCTTTTATTTTATGATTTTCTTTATGTTTTTCAAGAGTTTTTATATATTGTTCTGATAAATAATATTTTGCTGATACATCTTTTTCCAATAAATCATTTAAATTTTTAAAAATGGTTTTATTACTTTTAGTTGGTAAAGCTTTTAAATTAAAATTTTGTGAAATAATATCTTTTGAAAATCCAACAATATAAGTTCTAACTCTTTTTTGTGGTAATCCAAAATCAATAGTTTTTCGCAAAAATGATTCAGAATTATATTTGAGTTCACCATTATCAACCTCATCAACTCCAACAATTTTATAATTCAATTCTTTGACTAATGTATCAATAATGATTTTAAATGTTTTACCTTTGTCATGTCTAAATAAACCCTCGACATTTTCAAGTAAAAAAGCTTTAGGTTTAGTCTCTTTGAGGATATCTGCAATATGAAAAAATAGTGTTCCTCGTGTAGTATCTTTGAAACCTTTTTTATCTCCTGCTATTGAAAATGATTGACAAGGAAAACCAGCCAACAAAACATCATAGTTAATTTTTCGTACTTTTTCTTTAAATTCTTCGCTTGTTACATCATTATATGGATTTTCACCATATAAATGTTCATAAGTGATACAAGCATATTTATCTATTTCAGCAGATAAAATGTTTTGAAAATATTTTGTTAATTCAAAACCTCTTCTAATTCCACCTATTCCACAGAATAGGTCTATGGTTTTATAAGTTGATTTATTTTGAATCATTCTTGTTTTTCATAATTTCTTTATGCTTTTGATATTTTACATTGTCAATATCAGATAAAATCATATCCTCAATACTTTTTTCTTTGTAAAGTTTTTTATCAAATTTAGATGAATTTATCTGGATAAAAAATTCATTTTTATTTGTTGTGTTAAACCTGAATTCAACTATTGAATCACCTTTACCAATTGTATTGTCATATTTAAATACAGCGACTAATCCCCAACATTTTAAATATTTATGATTAGTATTTTCTGTTAGCAATTTAATTTCTTCAATTTTTTTACCATCAAGCTTTAGCTTATTTATTTTACTTTCCATCCATTTTATATCACTTTTTTCAGGTAAAGAGATTGAGCTATCTATCTCAATATCAATGCTTTTAACATCTTCAAATACAATATTTTTTAATTTTGTATTATCAGTGAAAGCCAATAGAAATTGAATGATTTCTTCATTACTCATATCACTCATTAGTATTTTTTCTTCTTTTGTTGTTGAGGAAAGAATATTATTCTTAATCAGTGTAATTTTTATATGATTGATTATATTTCTATTGATATTCAGTGTCTCTTTTGCGGTAGATATATTTTTTATAATTATTTCAAAATTATTTCCATTACAATCTAGTATAACTGTTCCTTTAAAAAACTCTATTTGCTCACTAAGCGATTTATTTCTCTGATATCTTTCTATCTCATAAGCTACAGATAGCTGATTTTTATCTTCATCTTCTTCAAAAGTAATATTCGGAGTCTTATATTTATAGTTTCTAAATTTATTTGTATCCAAGTCATTTAAATTAAAGCTTTTAAGTACTTGTTTCAGACTTTTTATGGTTGCTTGCGATTCTGTCTTAAACCTTGATTCGTGTCTTTTTTCTTTATCTTCTTTTGTTTTTTGATGCTCTTTTAAAATATCAAATTCTTTTGGACTTAACAGCAAGGATGAAAGAACTGGAACCATTTTTTCTTTAATTGACTCACAAAAATAAATTCCCTTTTCTCTTAATAAAGTTCTTAATTGCGATTCGGTAATAAGTGAATTTTGAAGTAAACCCCTTAAATGTTCGCCATACGGTAATATCAACCCTGTATCAATTATGGGTTCATCAATTTTTTCATTTGGTATTGGTGATGTATTAATATTGCTATTTGAGCCTACATCCTTAAAGCCAATATCATATCCAGTAATAACAACTGTCTCAATAAACTTTTTTTCTTTAAATTGATTTTTAACTGTATTAACAGCATTTATATTTTCTTGTTTGGCATGTTCAAAAAATGGAAAAAATATTTGCACATTGCTTGTTAAGTTATTTGAAATTCTATGAACTAATCCTAAAATTCTTTTTAATGAATCTTTATTAAATTCATCTTTCATCACAATTACTAAAATGATTTCTTTTTCCTTTTCTAATTTAAAAACTTGAATGTCGCTACTCAACATTTCAATTGGCAAAATATTTCCATTATATGTTTTGTTGCTATCTGCTAGATTGTTTGGAGTATCTATGTAATAAAAACTATATCTATACTGATTAAAATTTTCTTTAATTAAACTAATACTTTTTATTATAAATTCAACTTTATTATTATCAAGGATATGTATTCTCTCATAAAGTAAGTCATCTTTTAGTGCTGGATTATCTAGTTTATCTATCAATGAAGTTTTTCTATCTTCTGCACTACTCAACCAAATTAAAATACCAATAATTTCCTCACTATTTCTTGTTGTATTTTCACGATTTTGATTTATTAATTCAGATTCTTTAAAACATTCTATTGTATATGCTAATTCTGTAACATATTCTTTAAATTTTATATTGGGTGAAGTTGGATATTTGTTATCAGTATGCTTTACTGAAATAACGGTATGGGTTAGTGTATTTGAGTCCATAGGTGATTCATATGTATATAGTTCATCTATACCATGTGTTTTTCTACCATCATTAGAATTATTTGTATTATGTTTTTTCGATTCACAACATGTGATTGATTCGTTAGATTGTGTATTATTCCATCCAATTAATTTTAAGAAATTAGAAACATAATTTTCACCTAATTCACCGCTACTTTTTGATTTTTCGCCCATTTAATATCCTTTTTTTAATTTATCTCTTCATTAAAATATATCTTATAGTAAGACATTCCTCGTTCTGTATCGAAACCTTTTTCGATATTTTTTGTTCCATTTTCTTTATCTAGTAAAATCTTTAGCTCTAGCTTGGTATCTAACTTAATTACATTCTTGATTTTTTTCTTCTCTTTTTTGACATCGTCCAATGAGACATCAAATTTGTCGTTGAAATTAAATTCAAAAGAATCTTTATTTAATTCTTGATATTCATAAAAATCTTTTTTTATATCTTCATTTTTAAAAATTGTTTCGTTAAAAGAACCAAAATCAAAAGATTTAGTATCCTCGAAATAATTAATATACTCATTTTTAAAAGTAAACTCTGCATCTGTATCATATTTTTTTGATAATACTTCATCAGCAAAATTTTTACATATTTTCATAATCTCTTTAGTTTTATGACGATTATTATCTATTGGTTTTATATTTAAAAATTTATTTATCCAATATTCAGTATGCTGACTGTTGTTATCTATGTTAAATACTACAAATCCATTATTAGAATCTACATTAAGGATTAAACATCCTTTTTCTATTTTTGTGAGATTGATACCTTTATCATTTTTAAGATTTATAAAATCTTTACTTCTTATGATTTTCAAAAACGAGTCTTTATTTTCTGACTTAAATATACCCAATAAGTTAATCATTTCATCATTAAAAACTATATTTTCAATTTTAACAATAAGTAATTCACCTTTTATTATTTTTGGATGAAGTGTATATTCATATAAATGCTTTGCAATATTTTGAGAGTTTTCAATAAATGAAATTTCATTATTTTTACTAAATAAATTCTTTGAGTAAGAATAAACTTCATTTAAATTCAAGCTTGAATTATGATAAAAATTCAATGTTTCTTGATTAGTTCTAAATGATTTTAAAAAATAATTTAAGAGTATTTTTTCTAAATCTTCATCTATTATTTGTATCTTTGATGAAAGAAATATTTTTTCATCTCGAAGCTTATTGCCTATTTCATGAATGATTAAATGCTTAATTTTACTTTTTGAAAAGTCCATAATATTTTTCCTTTTTATATTTTAAACACCAACAACTTCCAATCCATCAACTGAACAGGATTATTCGGATTTTTGATTCTCACATCTTGAAAGATTTTATTTCATCATATTAATATTTTAATATGTAAAAATAAAAAATACTAACTTATAAGTGTAATATTATACAACATCTAATCTAAACCAATAAAACTTTGCAAATCGTTATATCGTTTGATATACTACTGAAAATTTTATTTTTATGAGCAGTTAAAAATAGGATAAAATATGACAGAAAATATAAAAGGGGTTGGTTATAGACTCAAATAGATTAGCAAAAAGTGCCAAATGGAACTTTTTAATCATATATTTAATCACATTTGTTGCACTTTTTGGTGTTATTTCATTTATGTATTACAAAAATCAAATTCAAAGTTTTGTAAATTTAACTGTTAGAGATATGCAACAAGATTTAAAAAAGTTTGAAGAGTTTTTAAAAATCAATCATCAAGATTTTAACTCAAATGTAAAAATTGATACAGTTTATGAGGTCAATTTATTTGATAGCGATAAAGTAAAAATATTTTCTGAATTTGAAAATAGTATCGATTTTTCTAAAAGTTTTTATTATAAAGATGGTTTTATCTTTGCCATTTTGGAGCTTAAAAACTACTTTTTGGGTGTTAAATATGTTGCATTTAGAGCTGAAATTTCAAATCAAATCAAAATAGAAATTATCAAAAATATCTTTTTTGTCTTTAGTTTTGCGATATTTTTTATCTCAATTGTTGCAATTTATCTCTCAAAACTTGTAATAAAACCTTATATTGAGTTTAATAATAAAATTGATGAGTTTATCAAAAATACAGTTCATGAGTTAAATACTCCAATTAGCACAATTAGTGCAAGTTGTGAATATTTTGATAAATCCAATCTAAATGAGAAGCAAAAAAGGGCATTAAAGCGAATTTTAATTGGTGCAAAAACTTTAAATAGTCTTTATCAAGATTTGATTTTTATCTCATTTTACTCAAATTTAGATGCAAAAATAGAAAAAATAGATTTAAAAAATATTATAACTCAAAGAGTTCAATATTTTGAACAACATTTAGAGCTTAAAAATATCTCAATAGAGCTTGATTTAGGAGATGTTTTTTTAGAAATTGATAAAGAAAAATTTGTAAGAGTTGTTGATAATTTATTATCAAATGCAATTAAATATAATAAAAATGGTGGATTTATAAAAATTTGCTTAAGAGATAATAACTTATCAATCAAAGATAGTGGAATAGGGATTGATGAAAATAAACAGAAGTTGATTTTTGAAAGATTTAAAAGAGTTAGTGAATTTGGTGGGGGTTTTGGAATTGGACTTGATTTGGTTTCAAAAATCGCTTATGAGTTTAATATCAAAATTGAATTACATTCAAAACTAAACGAAGGAAGTGAGTTTATACTGTCATGGTAAAAATATTTTTTGTAACTATTTGTTGTTTAAATCTATTTGCAAATGATTGTAATAGATGTCATGTAGATAATGCTCCAAATTTGAAAACTATCTATTTTAGATATTTATTAAAATTTGGCTCTCATGAAAAAATAAAAATTGCGATGATAGATTTTGCAAAAAATCCATCAAAAGATAAATCACAACTACCACCTCAAGCGATTAATAGATATGGATTGTGCGAAAAAAGTAGTTTAGATGATGTGAGTTTAAGAAAAAATGTAGAAGAGATTATTGAAGTTTATAAAGTTAAATTTAGTTTAAAAAAAGATTGATAACTCTTGACAAAAACTATTAATATCTTTAATATTTCAGATAATTTAGAGTTAAGTGGAGTATTAATTATGAGTAGTATAAAGAGTGTTTTAAGAGACAAAAGATTAAAAATTACACCTCAAAGAGAAGAAATTTTGAAGTTTTTAGATAATAAAACTCACCCATCTATTGATGAGATATACGAAAATGTAAAAATTAAATTTCCATCAATATCACTTGCCACAGTTTATAAAAATTTAAATATGTTGAGAGAGCAAAATATTGTATTAGAAATAAATAGCAATAAAGTTAAGTATGATTTAAATATTGAACCTCATCTACATATAGTTTGTAAAAATTGTGGTAGTATTCAAGATATTTTTGACAATCAAAAATATATAGCTATTATAAATGAGTTGAAACCATTAACAACTAAAGCTATTTCATCATTAGAAATAGTTTTAAATATTGAAAAGTGTGAAAAATGTTGTTAATCTTAAAATTTATTTAATAAAATAGTTTTTATAATTTCAAGAAAAAAATTAAGGAGAAAAAAATGGCAAAACATCAGTTTCAAACAGAAGTAAATCAACTACTTCAATTAATGATACACTCACTTTATTCAAATAAAGAGATATTTTTGAGAGAGTTAATTTCAAACTCTTCAGATGCTCTTGATAAGTTAAACTATTTAACTATTAGCGAAGAGAAGTATAAAGCTCTTAGCTTTGAGCCAAAAATTGAGATAAAAATCAATAAAGATGAGAAATCTATCACCATTAGTGATAATGGAATTGGAATGAGTGATGAGGATTTGGTTGAACATTTAGGCACAATTGCAAAAAGTGGAACAAAATCGTTTCTAAAAAATTTAAGTGGAGATGCTAAAAAAGATTCAAATTTAATTGGACAATTTGGTGTTGGATTTTATGCATCTTTTATGGTTGCAAAAAGTGTAAAAGTAGTAACTAAAAAAGCAGGAGAAGAGATAGCTTATGCTTGGAGTAGTGAGGGCGATGGTGAATATGACATAGTTTTAGCAGATAAAGATAGCTTTGGCACAGATGTAACACTATATTTAAGAGATGAAGAAGATGAGTTTTTGGAAAGTTATAGATTAGAGAGCATTATAAAAAAATATTCAAACCATATTCCATTCAAAATTTTCTTAGAAAAAGATGACAAATTAGAGCAAATAAACAAAGCAAGTGCATTATGGAGAATGTCAAAAAGTGAATTGAAAGATGAAGATTATAAAGATTTTTATAAATCAATAGCACACGATTCACAAGACCCATTTGCATATTTTCATCACAAAGCAGAAGGAACTTTGGAATACACAACTCTATTTTATATTCCTAAAAAAGCTCCATTTGACCTTTATAGAGTAGATTATACATCTGGAATTAAGCTATATATTAAGAGAGTATTTATTACAGATGATGATAAAGAGTTAATTCCTACATATTTAAGATTTTTACGAGGTGTAATTGATAGTGAAGATTTACCACTAAATGTAAGTCGAGAAATTTTACAACAAAATGCAATTCTTCAAAAAATTAAGACAAATTCAACTAAAAAGATTTTATCAGAGTTAGAAAAAATTTCTAAAAATGATAGAGCAAGATATGTAGAGTTTTTTGGTGAATTTGGAAGAGTTTTAAAAGAAGGACTCTATTCAGATTTTGAAAATAGAGAAAATCTATTAGAGCTTATGCTATTTAAATCAAGCAAAAGAGAAGGTTTAGTTTCATTAGCAGAATATAAAGAAGCTATGAAAGAAGGACAAGATGCAATATATTATATTTTGGGTGAAGATGAAAAACTACTCAAAAACTCTCCACTATTAGAAAAGTTTAATGAAGATGGAATTGAAGTTTTAATTCTTGATACAGAAGTGGATAATATAGTTATGCCAATGGTGAATAAATATAAAGAGATTGATTTAAAATCTGTAAGTAGTGTAACTTCAGCAGAAGCTTTGATGGGTTATGAGGATTTTGTAAATAGAGTAAAAGAGATATTAAAAGATGATATAAAAGATGTAAAAGTTACAAATAGACTCAAAAACTCTCCAAGTTGTCTTGTATATGATGATAGTGACCCATCAAATGCTATGAATAAGATATTAAAACAGATGGGACAAGCAGTGCCAGATGCTAAACCAATTTTTGAAATAAATATTGAACACCCAATTATCAAAAAACTATTGACAAATGATAAGATATTTGAAGATGGTATAAAGCTCTTATTTGATGGAGCTAAAATGGCAGAAGGTAGTAAATTAAGCGATATGAGTGAGTATATTCAAAGAGTAAATAGAGTCTTACTTCAAGCACTATGATTAAAAGCCCAACTTCGGGCTTTTAACTTTTTGTATCAAGTAACGGAATTCCAAGCTTTCCAAACTCTTCATCAATTATTCTAAGAGTCTCTTTTAATGTATCATAACTAATATCAAATAATTTACTTCCCCACATTTCTTCAGCTTCTTTAAATCCTTTGAGTATTCCTTCTCTACCAGCTTTTAGAAGTTCGGCATCACCACCTGCACCTTTGATTACAAAATCTGCAACTCGTTGTGAAGTCTGTTTAATTCCAAAAAATCCATTTTCACCAACAAGTTCTTTTGCTTCATCTTGAGTTAAATCTTTTATTTTTTTACCTGTATAACCTATTTTTGATAAATCAAAAACTTCATTTTGCTCTTTAAAATTTGATTTTGAATTTTTACCAACTTCTAATGAAAATTCAAATGTGTAACTCTCAACTTCAACTATACCACTAAATTTTTTATCACCAATTTTAAAATCCCCTTTTAACTGCTGATAACTATAAAACTCATTTAACTTTAGATTTAAATTCCAATTGTTTGAATTTAAAGCATTCATTGCCCACCTCCTTGTAGATTTAAATAGATTATCGACAAGTTGTTTTATTTTATGAATATTTGCTGTAAAATATATTTATTAGTTTTTATAAAAGGAAAAAGTGAATGTCTAAAAAACTTAAGGAAAAAGAGCTTAAAGAGTTTGCAAAAAAATACAGTGATAAAGTAGCAAAATTACTATTAATTGGAGATAGAGGGCTAATACTTGTTGAGCAAGAAGAGATAAATTATATAGAAAAGTTTGGATTTTGCGAAGATGATGTTGAACAACTTTTACTATTAGCAAATGATGAGGATATTTATAATTTTGATTATAGTGATTTTAATGATGATGAAGGTTTAGAATTTTATGGAGTAATTCATGCTTGGCATGTTTTGAGTCAATTAAAAGTTCCAGAAGCAAAAGATATTTTTATAAAATTTATGGAAGAAACAGATGAGGATGATATAGATGAGTGGATTTTGGACTCATTTTTTAAATTAATAAAACCTTATCGCAAAGATATGTATCAATATTTTATTGATAATACTAAATCTGAAGATTGTAATGAATGGGTTAGAGCAGAATATATCAGTGTTTTAAAAGATATGGTAAAAACAGATGAACTTAATATTTCAAAATTTAGTGAGTTAGTAGAGTATATTTTGAAAAATTCTAAAAATGAGATAGTGATTTCAAGCATTATAAGTATGTGTGTTGATTTAAAACTTACACAATATATGCCACTCATTAAAAAATGTTTTGATGAAGATAGTGTTGATATTGATTATGTTGGTGATTATGAAAATATTGAAATTCAAATGGGATTAAAAGAAGTAAGAGAAAAACCAATGGTAATTAGTGAAAAACGACAAATGTTTCAAAAAATTTTTAAAAATATGATTGAAGATAGAAACAGTTAAATGAAAAGTATTAAAAAATATTCAAATCTTATATTTTATTATAAGTTTTTTTTAGGTAAATTTACATTTCAAATTGAGCAAAAAACAAGTTCATTAAATAATTTGAAAGTGGCGATAGGTTCAGGCGACACTCAAAACGGTTGTGGAGACAGTATTTTGTTGATGAAACAACAACAAATCTATTTTAATAGATATTAATAGATTTTTATGGACGGAAGAAATGAACCATGTCCTTGTGGAAGTGGAAAAAAATACAAAAAGTGTTGTTTAAAAGATTAGACTTTTTGCGAAACTTAGACCCTGAAACAAGTTCAAGGCGCGACAAAAACTCACATAAATAGTCATTCCGAACTTGTTTCGGAATCTAATTTATTTTTTAAAAGTTATTATAAATTCTGCTCCATCTTCTATGTTTTGTGCAAATATTTTTCCATTAAATTTTTCTTTGACAATGATTTGAGATATATATAATCCCATTCCTGTGCCACTTTTTTTTGTGGTTTGCAATTTATCAAATATTTTTGGAAGTATATCTTTATCTATTCCACCCGCATTATCTGATATTTTTATTATTTTATTATTATTTTGTGTAAATAGAGAAATTGTTATTTCTGGTTTTTGGATTTTTCGCTCATCAATTATCTCAATAGAGTTTGTTAAAATTGATAAAAGAGAGTGCATTAAATTACTTTTTTTACCATTTATATAAATATTACTATCAAGTTTTAAATTAATATTAATAGAGTGTAAATCTATGTTGTATCTAATAATTTCCAAAGTATCATATATTGCATCACTTATTAAAAAGTTTTGACAACTATCATTTTCATAAAAGTTTTTAAAATTTTCCATCGTGCTTGAGAGATGTTCGAGAGTATCTTCACAAATATCTAACTTACCATTTATAATATCTTTTTTTTGTGTAGTTAGAGTTGATATATCTTTTCTAATTGATAATAGAAGAGATGAAATTTTATTTAGAGGTTGTCGCCATTGGTGAGCTATAAAATTTACAATATCGCTTATAGATTTGCATTGTAACTCTTGATATTTTTTTCGGTTTTTTATAAAAACAAATAAAACAATTAATATAAATATTATAAGAATTATAAAGACAAAACTTACCATTTTATTTGATAACCAATATCTCTAATAGCTTTTATATTTACAATTGATAATTTTCTTCTAATTCTGCACATTAATAATTTGATACTATTTCTTGAAGTTTCACCATTATACAAACTCCTTTCTATTAAATCATAAGTTAAAATTTTATCTTTATGAGTGAGAATTAACTCAACTAATGTTATTTCAAAATGTGTTAAATGTTCTCTTTTTCCATTTTTATATATACACTTTTCACCATAAGAGTATATATAATCATCTCCAAAATGGATATTTTCAGCTATTAAGATTTTAGAAATAGATTGATTAAGAGCTAAATCTATTTTTCTTTTAGTGATTGGTTTTAGTATATATTCAGATATATTTAAGTTAATTAGTTTTGTAAAATATTTTGAGATTGAGTATTCAGCTATGATACATATCAAAATTTTACTATTTAAAACTCTAATTTTTTCAATAAACTCAATCCCACTCATATTGGGTAATAAAATATCTACAAAAAGAATATTGTAAGATTTTGTATTATATAGTTGGTAGGCATCTTCTGCATTTAGTGATATATCACACTCAATATCAAATCTTTTTATAGATGATTTAATATATTCACAAGCTACTCGATTACAATCAATGACCAAAGCTTTAATTTTCAACTTTCACCTCGACATTTAGAACATACTCCATAAAATACTTTCAATTTCAACTCCTTTAGATTATCAAAAAAACTATTTGGAATATTTTCAATTTCATACCATTTATGATTAATTCTTAATTTATTACAAATACTACACCTTTTTACACTGCTATTTAAACTATCTGTTGTTTCAAAATATATAACTTTTTCTATATTTTCAACTCTTAAAACTCTATGATAAACAACTATTATATTTTTATCAATATTAGAAACTGACATCTCCATAAATCTTTTTAAATTTGGAGAATCGCATCTATAAATTTTGATAATTGGTTCATGATATGTTTTTACCAACAAAATTATTTTTTTAAGCCAATTTATTGTCTCTTTATCATATATAAATGAGTAGATGGATTTGCCTATTACATTATTAGTTGTAGCACTATTTCCATCATTCAAGTTGGCAAATATATCCCAATTAATACTTGTTTTAATAATGATTCCATCATCAGTTATCAAATATGATGTTTTGGTTGTTATCTCCATTTTCTTCACCACTATATGGTAGTTTTATTATAAATATTGCACCATCAGAACTATTCCTTGCTGATATAGCACCATTTAATATATCTATAACAATATGTTTAACAATATAAAGCCCTAAACCTTTATTACGACTTCTAAAATTTGTTGTAATATATGGCTCAAATAGTTTATCTGGTAAAAGTATAGAGTTTATTCCTCCACAATCATCACTCAATTCAATTATACACTCATTTGAGATAATTTTTGTAGTAACATTGATTATTGCTTTATCTAAATTTCTCTCTTTAACTATATCTAAAATATTCAAAAATATATTTGTAAATATTTCAATAATATTTTGATTATTGGAACTTTTAATTTTGATACTATCATCACTATCTATATTGACAACTATATGATGAGCTTTAAATACAGGCTTAAATATATTTATAGAATTTTGTAAAGAATCACTCAACTTAACTAACATATTATTTTCTACTCCTTTGCGATGTGTGTTATCAAATAGGCTAATAATATCTGATAAATATTGTATCTCTTTTGTGATTTTATCAGTTACATTGTCTAAATGGTTTATGATATTTTCATCTTTTTTATACTCTTTTACTGTTTCATTTATATCTTGTGCCATTAATGAGATAGCATTTAGAGGTTGTCGCCAATGATGTGCAATATTTGATAATAAATCTTGAATAGATTTTCTTCTTGTATCTTCAATTAATTCTCTCTCTTTTTCAATACTAACTTGTTCTGTAATATCTTGATTAATTCCTATTAATACGGCTCTTCCATTTATAATAACTCTTTCTGCTTGAGCATGTATATATCTCACTTCCCCACTTTTCCATTTAATTCTAAATGTTGTTTTCAGTGGTTTAGAGTTATTAATAGCTAATTCAACCTCTTTTTGAACTCTTGTTACATCTTCATTAAATAAAGCTTTTTTAAAACAGTCATAATGGTTTGAAAACTCTATTTTTGAAACACCATATATTTTAAACATCATATCATCCCAAATAAGTTTATGGCTTTCCAAATCAAGTTCCCAAGTGCCTATGTTTCCAGACATTAATGCTAAATTTAATCGCTCTTTACTTATTAATAACTCATTTTCAACTAACTTTTTTTCTGTAATATCAAAAAATGTAGATACAACACCATCACCAAATTTTACAGCAGTTGAGTGATACCAACCTTTTACTTTACCATGATTAAACTCATGTTCAAATTCAAAAGCTTTTTCACTTTCAATAGTTTCTATAAACTTTTGAAACAGAATATCATCTAAAAAACCATCTATAAGTTGAGACATTTTTTTACCAATAACATCATCTACTTTTATAATAGTTTTTGCTTTTTTATTCATAATTTGACACTCAAAATCCACTATTTTTCCACCATCTCTAATAGCTTTTAATACAGCAATTCCATTTAATGATGCTTCCATAACATTATTATTTAACTCTTCATGTTTTTGTAATACTTTATAAACTCTACTTAGCTCTTCTAAACTATCTTCTGCTAATGATTTTTGAATTGCAGTCTCATTTGCTATCGCTTTTAATTCAGCATAAGTGGTTTGTAACTCTTCATTTGTGCTTTGGAGTTCTTCATTTGTAGTTTCAAGCTCTTCATTAGTTGATTGTAACTCTTCATTACTTGATTGGAGTTCTTCATTTGTAGATTGCAACTCTTCATTACTTGTTTCTAACTCTTCAATTACAGCTTGAAGATGCATTTTAGTTCTTGATAACTCCTCTTTTAACTCACTTAATTCATCTAATTGTCTTGTATCTATATTTGAAACTTTGCTAAATATTTCACTAAGTTCATCTTGAAAATTTATAATATATAGCTTTGTATGGTCACTAACTCTATTCATCATAGGTAATACAGACAGTTTTACAACCGAAAATTTATTATCTTCAAGCTCTATTCTATGAAAAGTTCCAACTTGTTGAACTCCCTCTTTTTTAGCTTTAAATAGTAAAGCTCTTAAATCTAATGATAAATCTGGATGAATTACTTTAAAAATATTTAAGCTAACATGTCCTGATGAAAGTTTTAAATATTTAATCTGTTCTCTTAAATATATAATCTCATCACCTTCATTTATTATAATAGAGTTTGGCATAAAATAGCTACCAATAGTTTCAACCATCATCTCTTGCATAGATTTTTGCGATTGTTGATTTCCCTTTTTTTTAGGTTCATCAATATAGTTTGATTTATAAAGATATGGAACTTTTGATAGATTTATTGAAGCTGGTTCTTTTCTGAATATTTTATTATTTCTTGATATTTGAGAAAATATTCCTTGATATTCACCAACACCTTCAGATTTTCCAAGAAATAGAATACTTGGCATATTTAGAGCATAATGAAATAATTGCATTACACTTTTTTGCAACTCCGCTCCAAAATATATTAATAAATTTCTGCAAACAATAGCATCAAGTTTTATAAATGGTGGGTCTGATATTACATTATGAATTGAAAAAACTATCATATCCCTAATATGTTTTTTGACAATTACTTTATCATTTTTTATATCAAAGCTTTTTTCAATCAAATTTTTTGGCAACTCTTCTATCATTGATAAAGAGTATTCACCTTTTCTTGCTTTCTCAATTGCTCTTGTATCAATATCTGTTGCAAATATTTGTATATTATAAGCTTTATTTAATTTTCTCAATAAATCACTAATAATTATTGCAATAGAGTATGTCTCCTCACCTGTTGAGCATCCAACATCCCAAATCCGTATAGTTGTAGAAGAGTCTTCTTTAGCTCTAATAATCTCTTCTAACTCATCTTTAAACTCATCAAAAGCTTCATTATCTCTAAAAAATGATGTAACACCTATCATAATGTCTTGAAATAGTGCTTTTACTTCATCATCATTTGATTTTGCTATATCTAAATATTTTGATAGTGATGTAACTTTTAGAGCTGACATTCTTCGCTCAATTCGTCGTTTGATTGTAGTCTGTTTATACCCTGTAAAATCAACACCTATCTTTTCATCTATCAAAAATAGTAGTTCATCAAGTAAATTTATCTCTTTTTTATGTTCAATTTTACCAAAACTACCATTTTTCATATTGTTTATAATTGCCAAAATTTCTTCACCCATTCGCTCTGGTGGAACAATAATATCAGCAGCTCTTGCAATAATTGCAGAGTTTGGCATTCCATCATATTTAGCTGTATTTGGCTCTTGAACTATTGTTATTCCATCATTTGCTTTTATTTCTAAAAGTCCTCTTGTGCCATCACTACCCGTTCCAGATAGAAGTATTCCAATCGGTTTTATTCCACTATTTTGTGCAATTGAGGTAAAAAACATATCTACACTTGGTTTTGCAGAGTAACTTTCTCCTGATGGTGTTGAAAGTCTAATTATATTTTCTATTAATTTTATATCTTTATTTGGTGGAGTTACATATAGAGTTCCACCTTTTATTTCCATTCCATTTTCTGCTTCAATTGTATCGAGCTTTGAATATTTAGATAGTAGATTTGTTAGCAAACTTTTGTGTGTTGGACTTAAGTGTTGAGCAATTATGTAAGCAATATCATCTCTAATAGGAACAAACTCTAAAAACTGTTGTAATGCTTCTAATCCTCCAGCAGAAGCTCCTATTCCAACAACAAAAAACTCTTTTTTATCCAATTTTTGCTCTAAATCCATAATACCCCTTGTAAGTGATAAATTGTTTGCTATATTAATATAAAATTGTAAAAATATCGTGTTAATAATCTTAAATTATGATTAATATAAAAAACTATCTTGACAAAAACTTTTAATCTCTCTAATATTTCAGATAATTTTAATAATATGGAGTTTTTATTGAATAAGTTTCAATCAATTTTAAAAAATTTTTCAATTCTTTTAGTAGAAGATGATTACATGGTTTCTAATAATATTAAGTATGTTTTAGAAGATAGTGTTGAAAAAGTTTTTATTGCAACAAATATAGATGAAGCTCTGAAAATTTATGATACACAAAAAACTGATATATTAATTGTTGATATTGTCATGAAAGATAAATTAAATGGTCTTGATTTCATAGAATATATAAGAACTAAAGATTCTAAAATATCTATATTCATATTAAGTGGATATAGCAAAGATGACTATTTACTTAGAGCTTTAAAACTAAATTTAGATGATTTTATATTAAAACCAATAACATTTAAAAAAATAGAATCAATGTTAAATAAAGTTATTAACAAGTTTATAAGTAGTGAAAATATACACATAGGCTCTAATCTATTTTATAGTCCTATTCAAAAATCTATATTTTCAAAGAATGAAACTATAATTTTAACAAATATAGAAGCTCATTTAATAGAACTTTTAATACAAAATCGAGATGGTGTATTGACTTATAATCAAATAGAAAACTCTATTTCAATTAAAAATGAGATTAACAAAAATGCCATAAAATCTCATATTAGTAGATTAAGAAAAAAATTAAATGGTATTACTATTGTCAATTATCACAATATTGGCTATAAACTTATTTCATAATTAATAAATATTTAATTTTATCAACACTTTAAAAAAACATTAAAAGTTTATAATACCAAAAAAATATTGGATATTTAAATGAGTGAAAAATTAAAAGATATAACTATCTTGTTTATTAGTAGATTTGATGATATAGCTTTTGAAGAGATGAATTATATGCTTACTCATCTATTTAAACAGCTATTTTTAGCTAATGATATTTGTGATGGAATAGATATATTACAAAAGAGTTTAATTGATATGATACTAATAGATATTGATGTTTATAAACGGTGTGGCATTTCTATAATAAAAGAGTTAAAATCTTCGACTACTATTATACCAATAGTTGTATTAACTGCTTATAGTGATGATGACTATTTGAAAGAGTTGAATAATTTAAAAGTTACTTATGTTTCTAAACCATTTATTCGCAGTGAGTTTATAAAAAAAGTTTTAGAGGCTTCTGAAAACCTCTAAATAAAGACTATTTAAGCTCTTTAATTCTTGCAGATTTACCACTTCTATCTCTTAAATAGAATAGTTTTGCTCTTCTTACTCTACCTCTTCTAATAACTTTTATCTCTTCTAAGCTATCAGAATATATAGGGAATATTCTCTCAACTCCAACACCATTTGCACCCACTTTTCTAACAGTAATTGTTTTACCTGTGCCAGTTCCTCTAACTGCTATACAGACACCCTCAAATATCTGAACTCTTGTTTTATCACCTTCTTTAATTCTAATTGACAAACTTAAGCTATCACCAGCTCTAAATTCTGGAACTTTTTTGTCTCCAATTTGAGCTTGTTCAAAAGCTTCTATATACTTATTTCGCATTTTTTTTCCTTATTTGATATTTAATATATAAATCTGGTCTAAAATATTTTGTTTTGAGTAGTGCTAACTCATTTTGTAAAGCCGAGATTTTACTATGATTTCCCTTTGATAACTCTGAAGGGGCTTTTATCTCCATAAATAGCTCTGGTTTTGTAAATGATGGAGCTTCCAAAATTTCATTACTAAAACTTTCCATATTTAATGAGTTACTATTCCCAAGCACACCATCAACATATCTACTAATAGAATCAACCATTACAAGTGATGCTAACTCTCCACCCGTTAAAATAAAATCACCAATACTAAAAACTTCATCTCCAAATATCTCAATTACTCTTTCATCAATTCCTTCATATCTTCCACATACAAATATAAGAGTTTCAAGGTTTGACAACCGTGAAGCATCACTATCTATAAATGGCTTACCAACTGGTGTTGGAAATACAAAATGTGCTTTTTTATATCTCTCTTTTAACTCTTTTAAACAGCTATACATCACATCTGCTCTAATCAAGAGTCCAGCACCACCACCAATTAAATAATCATCAACTTTTTTATATTTATCTGTGGAGTAGTCACGAGGATTTATAAACTCTATATCTATCAATTTATTATCTATTGCATTTTTTAAAATAGAGTTAATAAAATAACCACTTATGAGTTCTGGAAAAAGTGTAACAAAAATAAATTTCACTAACTGCTCTTTAATATATCCAAACAATCAATTGTAAATATAGCTTTTTTTTCTAAATCAATAGAACTTATATATCTGTCTATATAAGGTATTAAAAAACTTTGTGCCATTTTTTGAGCTATTAAATTGCTGTTTGTATTTACAAGGAAGTAGTCTGTTTGTCCAATTTTTTCAATATCTACAACGATACCTAATATTAAATCATTTTCAACTATACTACATCCAATAATATCAAAGTAAAAATACTCATTTTTAGATAATTTACACTCTTTTCTTGTTTGCTCAATTGTAGAGTATAAAGTTTGACTAACCAATCTTTTTGCATCTTCTGGAGTATTAATATTGATAAATTTTATTACTGATTTTGAATTTTTTAAAGTTTGAATTTCCAAAACTTCGCCACTATCCAAGTAGAAAGTGGCACCCACCTTTATAATTTCTGGAAAATCAGTCAAAATAAATAGTTTTAATTCACCTTTTACTCCAACTGTTTTCCCAAGTTTAGCAACTTCTACTCTCATTAAACAGTAGCTACCACAACTTTATATGTTCTACCATCTTTAGCTTTGCAACCAGATATGAGAGTTTTAATTGCATTTATCATTTTTCCATCTTTTCCAATAATTTTGCCTGTATCACTGCTACTTGCATATACGGTTAATTCAGAAAATGATTCACTTATATCAACTCTTTCAACTCTAACTTTTTCACTGTCTGCTGATATAAGCTTTACATACTCTTCTACAAATTTTTCAATCATAAATTAGCTTTGTTTAGCTAAAGTAGCAACTCTATCACTCATTTTTGCACCAACTCCAACCCAATAGTTTAATCTATCTCTGTCTATATTAACTATTGCTGGTTCATTTAATGGATTGTAGTTACCAATTGACTCAATAACTGTTCCATCTCTTTTATTTCTACTATCTGTAACCACTATTCTATAAAATGGTCTTTTTGTTCTTCCCATTCTTGTAAGTCTAATAACTGTTGCCATAAATTTCTCCTTTGTTTATCTTGGTATATTTTGTTTTGAAAGCATATTCATTAAATCTTTCATTCCACTTTTTCCAGCAAATTTCTTTGCCATTTTAGAAGCATTATTAAACTGTTTAATAACTTTATTTACTTCAACTATATCTAATCCCGCACCTTGAGCTATTCTCTTTTTTCGTGAGTTATTCAAAAGTTCAGGCTCTTCTCGCTCTTTTTTTGTCATAGAGCTAATCATAGCACGAATTTTTTTAATCTCTTCAGAGTTATCAAGGTCTATATCTTTTAGACTATTCCCCAAATTTCCAAGCCCAGGAATCATTGAAACAATAGATTTTAAACTTCCAAGCTTTTTCATATTTTCTAACTGTTCTAAAAAATCATTAAAGTTAAAACTACCTTTTTTGATTTTTTTAGTTAAATCTTTTGCTTTTTTCTCATCAATTACATTAGCTGTTTTTTCTGCTAAAGATTCAATATCTCCAGCACCCATAAGTCTATTTGTAATTCTTGATGGAATAAAAAGTTCTAAATCTGGAATTTTTTCACCAGTTCCAATAAATCTAAGTGGAATATCTGTTTGATGTGCGATAGATAAGGCAATACCACCTTTACTATCACCATCAAATTTTGTCAAAATTGCACCTGTTAGTCCAATTTTTTCTTTAAATGTTGTTGCACTTCTAAGAGCATCTTGACCAGTTAAACTATCTGCTACATAAAATGTTTCAAATGGATTAATTGCAGATTTAACAGCAACCAACTCATCCATTAAAGCTTCATCAATAGCAAGTCTTCCAGCACTATCTACAATTAATACATCATAAAGCCCAGTTTGAGCTTTTTTGAGAGAGTTTTTTGCAATAGCTACTGCATCTTTATTATCATCTTCAAAATAGATATCAACTTCTATTTTTTGAGCAATCTGTTTTAATTGCTCAACTGCTGCCATTCTTTGTAAATCACAAGCAGATAATAGAACTTTTTTACCTTTTTGCTTTAGATAATTTGCCAATTTTCCAGCAGTTGTGGTTTTTCCACTTCCCTGCAAACCAACCATTAACACAACAGTCGGAGGCTTTTTATCAAAATTAAAACCATAACTTCCATTAGCAGTTAAAATGCTATTTAAGTTATCTTTTAAAGCATTTAAAAAGCTCTCTTTACCGATGCCATTTTGTCGTGTCTGAACTTCTACATTAGTTAAAAGCTCTTTTACGGTTTTATGATGAACATCTGACTTTAAAAGTGATTTTTTTAACTCAACAAGTGCTTTTTGGAGAGATTTCTCATCATCACTAAATCTTATTTTATTAATTGAGTTTTTAAAAGAGTCAATTAAACTATCAAACAAAAAGGACTCCTAAAATATTTTAAAAGGCGAATGCTATCTCAAAGTTGCTTTAATTGCAATAAAAAGCAAACTCTTTAGGTAGAGATGCACTAAATTTATAATTAAATAGCTCTATTTTATGAGAATGTAACATAACACGACTTGCTTCTTTGCCACCATATAATGTATCACCAAAAATTGGATAACCTATTGAGCTTAAATGAACTCTTATTTGATGAGTCAAACCTGTCGTAATTACAACTTTTACTTTTGTTCTTTTGCCATAAAGTTCAAGTGGTTCAACCATAGTTAGAGCATCTTTTCCATTTTTAGAAACCATAGATTTTGCTACTTTTCCTTTTTTAACCTCAATTTTACTATCAATTGTTATTGGTTCTGCAATTACACCATCAACTAAAGCAATATACTCTTTATAAACTCTTTTATGTTTAAATTCAGAAATAGCTTTTAATCTAAACTCTTCATTTTTTACAAGCAATAAAACACCACTTGTCTCTTTATCAAGTCTATGAAGTAGAGTCGCACTTGGATACTGTTTTTGGACATCTTCTGAAGTCATATATGCTGGTTTATTAAGAGCTAAAATATTATCATCTTCAAATATTTTTTCTATTTTTGGCTGTTCTTGAACTTTAAAAACTGTTGTTTTTGGTAATTCGCCTCTTGCTATTGTCAGTTTTTTTCCTTTAACTGAAACCAAGCCTCTATCGATTAAATCTTTTGCTTGAGAGTTTGATATATCTAACTGAATTGCTAAAAGCTTATAAGCCTTCTCCATGTTTTTCCTTTATAAAATTTTCTATTTTAATATTTAGTGGAAGTTTAACCTTTTTTCGTTTAGAAATTTCTCCACTAATAATTTCCACTTCACTTTTTGAAACTTTAAATAGTTTTGCCAAAAATTTAATTAACTCTCTATTTGCTTCACCCTCAATCGCTTGTGCATTTATTTTGAGTTTAACACAATCTTCTAAAATTTCTCTAAACTCCGTTTTTGAAGAGTTTGGTTGAGCTTTTATATATAAATATATATAATTATCTCTTATTTCATACCACATGTAACTCTTTTAAAATATCATCTAATTCTAAACCTTGAATAAGCTTTGAATTTTGAATTAACTCATGATTTTGTAATGTATCTTTTAACTCAAACTCTTCAATAAATATAACATTTAAAACTCGCTCAAATAGTGCTTTTTGATTAAAAATATTCTTGCCACTAATAATTTTACAACCAAAATAAGCGGGTTCTACTGGATTATGTCCTCCAATGGGAGCAAATGCACCACCCAAAATTACAATATCCGAAATTGCATAAATATTGTTTAACTCACCCAATTTATCGACTAAAACTATATCAGAATTGAAACTCTCATTTGTTGAAAATTTGTGATATGAAAAATTTGTATCTTTTATAAACTCTAAAATTATGCTATTTACATCAAGAAATCGCTCTGGATGTCGAGGCACTATTACCAAAGTAGCACTATAATTTAGCTCTTTAAAAGCTTTTAATACTATCTCTTCTTCACCACTGTGAGTGCTACCTGCACAAATTAAAACTCTATTTGGTTTTATAAACTCTTTTGTAATTTGAATACTATTTAAGAGTTTTATATTTCCAAACAGTCTCACATCTTTTGCACCCAACTCCAATAATCTATATTTATCTACACTGCTTTGAGCAAAAACAACATCTATATTTTCAAAAATTTTTTTGTAAAAAAATTTAAATCTCTTATAACTATTATAAGATTTATCACTAATTCTTGCATTTAAAAGTATAGTTTTTGCCCCTTTTTTCTTAGCTATAAAAAAGAGTAAAAACCATAATTCTGCTTCTGTTACAACTAAACAAGATGCTCTTTTTAACCAAAATGGTAAGAAAATTTCAAATGGCAAAAATCTGACATCTGCATCAAACTTTTTTGCTTCCAAATAACCAGTTTCTGTAATTACAGATATATTCACTTTATCTAATTTATCTAATATTGGTTTAAGAGATTTAACTTCGCCAAGTGAGCAAGCATGAAAATGTATATTAGAATTTGGAAATCTTCCATTTTTATATAAAAAAAATCTTGCTTTTATTGAAAGTTTATATTTTTCTTTAAGTGGTAAATATAGTAAAAATGGGAATGAAATTATGTATAAAATCAGTGCTAATATGTAGTAAAAAAGAGCGAAGAGCAACTACTCTTGCCCTTCTATATAGATTATTCTTCCACAATGAGGGCAAGTAACTATCTCTTCACCTCTAACTATTTCAGCATAAATCTTATCGCTTATTTTCATAAAACATCCATAACAAGCTTGTTTTTTAATTGGCACAACCGTGCTTTCTTTTGCCCATCTTTTAATTTTTTCATAAAAGATAACAACTTTTTGTTCCATTTCTGAAATCAGTTTCTCTTTTTGACCAAAAATTACAACTCTCTCTTTTTCAATTATATCAATATCACCTTTGATACTATCTCTAATACTACTTACAGTTAGCTCTAAATCTGCTAATGACTTTTCCAACTCTAATCTATCTAAGTTTTTAGAAGCTACAACTTTATCTAATCTTTCAATTTCTTCATTTGCATGACCTATTTGCTCTTTTGCTAACTCTTCTTCTACATTCAAAGATTTAGCTTCTCGCTCTGTTTTGACATTTGCACTCTTTTTTGCAATCAATTCTAACCGTTTTGACAACTCTGCTAAATGGTTCTCATTTTTACTTTTTGAGAGTTTAGCATCTTTTATCTGCTCATTAACACTTTCTAATTTATTTGAAATATCACTTTTTTGAGTTTCAATTTCTATCAATTTCTTATTTGCATTTGCAATTTTTGGCTCAAACGAGTTTATCTTTATGTCAATTTGAGACAACTCTATTAACTGTTTTAAATCTTTATTCATTAAATTCCTTTCTAATTGTAACTAAATGGGTCAAAACAATCTGTAATTATAACCTTTAATAGTAAGTTTTTCAACTCCTTTTGAAGAGAAGTAGCAAAATATTTTTCACTTTCAAAATGGTTTATATCAATAAGCGATAAACCAAGCTCTTTTGCTAATAATCCATCGTGATGTTTTATATCTCCACTCAAAAAAGCATCTGCTTTAACTTTTGGAATAAATGAGCCACCAGCTCCTGTTGTAATTCCAACTCTATTTATAAAATTTTTAGTTTTAATAAACTTTTTTGATTTAAGATTTAATTTATTAATACACAGCTCTAAAAGCTCTGAAAATGGAGCATTAAAATTAAAATAGCAGATATATTCATCCCTTTGGACATCAAAAAATCCCAAAACCTCTTTTGCAACAAAACTATTCAAATGTGTTTTATCATAATTTGTGTGCATACTAATTAATGAAATATTTCGTTTTAACATCTCACTTACAACATTATATGGATAAACATTTGTAATAAAACTTTTAGAAGATTTAAATAGTAGTGGATGGTGAGTAATAATTAGAGAGTTTGGCTCAACTTGTCGCAAACTTTCAAAACTCACCTCAAGCATAACATAAACTGTTTTTATATTAGTTTCTAAATTTCCAATATTTATTCCACTGTTATCCCACTCTTCTTGTAGTTCAAATGGACTAATGCTATCTAAATACTCATATATCTCATAGAGTCTCAAACTCGCTCCCTTCGGCTATTTCGCTCATCTTCTTGCTCTTTATAAAGCATAGCAGTATCTTTTGCTAACTCTCTAATCTTAAGAATATAGTTTGCTCTCTCTGTAACTGATATTGCCTTTCTTGCATCAAGAGTATTGAAAATATGACTTGCCAAAATTACAAAATCATAAGCTGGAAGTGGTAGTTTTGCTTCTAATGCTCTTTTTGCTTCACCCCTTGCATCTTCAAACCAACGAAATAGCATATCCACATTAGCCACTTCAAAATTATATCTGCTAAACTCATATTCACTCTCAAAATGGACATCTTTATAATAAGTGTTTTCGCCATCTTTGCTATTCCAAACAATATCAAATACTGAATTAACATTTTGAAGTGCCATAGCAAGTCGTTCTGTGCCATAAGTAATTTCAACAGCTGATGGATTGCACACAACTCCTCCAACTTGTTGAAAATATGTAAATTGTGTAACTTCCATTCCATCAAGCCAAACTTCCCAACCAAGTCCCCAAGCTCCAAGTGTTGGCGATTCCCAGTTGTCTTCAATGAACCTAATATCATGTTTTTTCAAATCAAGCCCAAGATATTCCAAGCTCTGAAGATACAAATCTTGAATATTGTCTGGGCTAGGTTTTATCAAAACTTGAAATTGATAATAACTCCCGAGTCTATTTGGATTTTCTCCATATCTTCCATCTGTTGGTCTTCTTGAAGGAGCTACATAAGCAGTACTCCAAGGTGTACTATCAAGACTTCTTAAGAGTGTAGCCGGATGGAATGTACCAGCTCCAGCCACTATATCATAAGGCTGAACGATATTACAACCATGAGACGCCCAAAACTCTTGAAGTTTCAAGAGTAATTGACTGAAATTTATCACAACAAAACCTCAATTTCTTTACTGTCACTGATTACTTTCTTCTCTTTCACAATTCTATCTTCTTTTAATTTTACTGCCAATTCTTTATCTGTAATAGCTAAAATTTGCATAGCAAGATAAGCGGCATTTACCG